>JBLGAC010000034.1:0-45924 GCA_047610385.1 Paracoccaceae bacterium
CCGCAAACCGACGGGGCGCGCGCAGGGCAATGCCCGCGCGCGCCCCTTCGCGTGATCGTCCCGCCAGGCTCAGCCGTTTTCGACGACGCCCTCATCATCGGTCAGATCCGCACCTGATCCGGCGGCGGCGACGCCAACCATGGCCGGGCGTAGCAGGCGCTCAGCGATCATGAAACCGTCCTGCATCACTTGGATCACGCTGCCAGGTCTGGCATGGGGCACGGGTGCCTCAAACATCGCCTGATGCTTCTGCGCGTTGAATTTCTCACCAATTTCGGGGTGGATCACGCCGATCTTGTGCTTGGCAAAGGCATTGAGCAGTTCGCGCTGCGTCAGCTCCACGCCCTCGATCAGAGCACCGGCCTTGGCGCGCAGGTCCTCATCCATTGAGGCCATGGCACGGCCAAGGTTGTCATGCACCGCCAGCACGTCGCGCGCCAGCTTGGTGCCACCGTAAGCCTCGGCGTCCTTGCGGTCACGCTCTGCGCGCTTGCGGATGTTCTCGGCCTCAGCCAATGCGCGCATCAGGCGGTCGCGCAGTTCATCGCGCTCAGCCTCAAGCGCGGCGATGATGGCTTCGGGGCCAGGCTCATCCTGCGGTTCTTCGCCGTCCAGCGCCTCGTCGTCCAGCGCTTTGTTCGCCAGCGCGGAGGCCAAGTCTTCTTCGGTCTTGTTGTCGGTCATGTCATCCGCTTTCCGTCATCCGCGCCGCGTCCGATCGGTCACCATCCGTCCCATAAGGCGGGCGGTGTAGTCCACGATCGGCACCACGCGTCCATAATTCAGGCGCGTGGGGCCGATGACCCCAAGCGCACCAATGATCCGTCGTTCGGCGTCCATATAAGGAGAAATTATCAAAGAGGAACCCGAAAGCGAAAACAGCTTGTTTTCCGAGCCGATGAAAATGCGCACACCTTCGCCATCCTCAGCCCGGTCCAGCAGCTGCAACAGGTCTTCCTTGCGCTCCAGATCGTCAAAGAGACGGCGCATCAGCTCCATCTCCTCCTCGCCCTCAACGCCATCCAGAAGGTGCGAGCGCCCGCGCACGATCAGCCGCTCCGGCCCGGTGGCGGGGCCGCCTGACCACACAGCAATCCCTTGCTGCACAAGGCTTGCGGCCAGCTCGTCCAGCTCCTCACGCCGGGCGGCGATTTCTGTGGCGACGATGCTGGAGGCCTCGGACAAGGTCCGACCACGCAGCATGGCATTGAGGAAATTGGCCGCCTCACGCATCGCCGAAGGGGTCAGCCCCTCAGGTGGGGTGAACAGGCGATTTTCCACATGCCCGTCTTCGGTCACCAGCACCGCCAGCGCGGAATTGTCCGAAAAACTGACAAATTCGATGTGCTTGATCGCCGCCTCAGCCTTGGGTGACAGCACCAGACTGGCCCCATGCGTGAGGCCAGACAGCAACGACCCCGCCTGCCCCAGCATGTCGTTCACCGACCCACCGCGCTCCCCAAGCTCCGACAGCCCGCCATCGATGCGCGCGCGTTCATCCTCAGACACGTCGCCGATCTGCAAAAGACCGTCGACGAACATCCGCAGTCCAAATTGCGTCGGCACCCGCCCGGCAGAGGTATGCGGCGAACCCAGAAGCCCGAGTTGTTCGAGATCCTGCATCACATTGCGCACCGTGGCCGCCGACAGGCTGGTGGGAATCGCGCGGGCAAGCGTGCGCGATCCGACCGGATCCCCGGTCTCAAGATACGTCTCCACGAGCAGCCGGAAAATTTCCCGGCTGCGGTCGTTGAGGTCAGACAGTCTGGCGGTGTCGCCGGTCATGTCGGGGCGCAGTCCTGATGAGAGTCAGTGTTGATAAACAAATATGGAGCGACGCGCGCAGGGTCAATCCGCTCCATGGCCGCGGCCATGCCAGACGGCGATGCGCCCCCCCCGCTCCCACACCACGTTTCGAGGCCAAAGCAGCGCCCTCAGGGGGCATCGAGCCCCCCTCAGCCGCGCCGCCATCCGGCGGCCGGTCGCGCGCGGCGCAAGCGCATCGCCCTGAAACAGGCGCGGCGCCAGCCTGTTCACCCACCCCCAGCGAGGGGTCGGCGGGGTGGGGGGCCAGGGGGAGGGCGCTCTAGGCCCTCCCCCGGTTTTCGCCGCGCAGGGGGCACCCCGGGCGCGCCGCGGTAGACCCGCGCCGCGCCGGCCTGTATGACAGGCCCCGATCCAACAACAGGAGCATGCACATGCGCCCGTCCGGCCGCCTGAGGGACGAACTCCGCCCCCTCTCCATCGAACCCAACGTGTCGCGCCATGCCGAAGGGTCGTGCATCATCCGCATGGGCGACACCCATGTGCTGTGCACCGCCTCGATCGAGGGGCGCCCCCCCCCTTGGCTGCGCAACACCGGCCTTGGCTGGGTGACTGCGGAATACGGAATGCTGCCGCGGGCCACCACGTCGCGCAATCGGCGTGAGGCCATGACAGGTAAGGTGTCGGGCCGCACCCAGGAAATCCAGCGCCTGATCGGGCGCTCGCTGCGCGTGGGCACTGACCGCGTGATGCTTGGGGAACGCCAAATCACCGTGGATTGCGACGTGCTGCAGGCCGATGGTGGCACGCGCTGCGCCGCGATCACCGGGGGCTGGGTCGCGTTGGCGCTGGCGGCCCGAAAGCTGCTGAAGGCTGGCGACATCAGGGAAAACCCGGTGGCCGAACACATCGCCGCGGTGTCTTGCGGCATCTATGCCGGGCATGCGGTGCTCGATCTGGATTACCCTGAGGACAGCGAAGCGGGGACCGACGCCAACATCGTCATGACCGGGTCCGGCGGTTTGGTCGAAGTGCAGGGATCGGCCGAGGGCGCGCCCTTCACCCGCACCCAGCTGACCGAGATGCTTGAGCTGGCCGATGCGGGCATCAAATCCTTGATTGCAGCCCAGAAAGCCGCTCTCGCCGCCTAGGCCCCTTACCAGAGGGGCAATCTGGCAATCCAATCCTGTTTTGGCCCCCCGCGGGGCTTTCGGAGGCGCCCATGGCCCGCATCCTGTCCGAACCCAAAATCGTCGTCGCCACCCATAACGAGGGCAAAGCCGCGGAAATCCGCGAGCTGCTTGCCCCGTGGGGAATTGAGCTGGTGTCCGCCGGGGACCTGGGCCTGCCAATCCCGGATGAAACCGAGGACAGCTTTGAGGGCAACGCGCTTTTAAAAGCCCGCGCCGCGGCCAAGGCGACCGGGCTGCCGGCGCTGGCCGATGACAGCGGGCTGGAGATCGCGTGGCTGGGCGGTCAGCCCGGCGTGCACACCGCCGACTGGGCAGAGACGCCCGATGGCCGCGATTTCCCCATGGCGATGAAAAAGGTGCAGGATCTGCTGGACAAGATGCGCGCGCCCGACCCGCGATTTGCCCGGTTTGTCTGCTGCATGGCGCTGGTCTGGCCCGATGGGGGCCAGGCGGTCGTTCTGGGTGCCGCTGAGGGCGTGCTGATCTGGCCGCCGCGCGGCGCACAAGGGCATGGCTACGACCCAGTTTTCGTGCCAGATGCCGCGGCCGATGGCCTCAACAAGGCCCGCCGTACCTTTGGCGAGATGTCGGCGGAGGAGAAAAACGTTATCTCGCACCGCGCCGACGCTTTCGCCAAGCTGGTGGCGCAATGCATGCCGCCGTTGCCCAGGTCGGAGGTCGACGCATGACCCGGCGGCTGATTTCGTCCGGCTCTCCGTTTGAGGCCGAGTACGCCTATTCGCGCGCCGTGGCGCAGGGCGATTGGTGCTTTGTGGCAGGGACCACCGGCTATGACTACGCCGCAATGCAGATGCCCGAAGACCCGTTGGACCAGGCGCGCAATTGCCTTGCCACCATCGCGCGCGCGCTGGACGAGGCCGGGTTCACCATGGGCCAGATCGTGCGCCTGCGGACCATCGTCACCGATCTGGCAGATTGGGAGGCCGCCGCCCCCGCCATGCGTGCGGCCTTGGGCGACATCCGGCCCGCCAACACGCTGATCCGCGCCGGACTGCTGATGCCTGAGATGAAAATCGAGATCGAAGCCACCGCCTTTCGCGGCTGAGCGCCGGGGGCGTGCGCCCTCGGGGGGCAAGCCCCGTTCGGTCGCCCGCAACGTGGGGGGAGGGGGAAGCGCCCCCTCCCCCCACACCCCCCACGCGCGCCTGCGCACCAGAATGAACCGAGCACCATGCCGCAGACCTTGCCCGCCGCACCCGACCATGTCCCACCCAGCGACGATTGGCGCGCGGGCGGCTTTGGCGTCTACGTGCATTGGCCGTTCTGCTTGGCAAAATGCCCGTATTGCGATTTCAATTCACATGTCGCGCGCGCCGCACCGGATCAGGGCGCGTGGGCCACGGCCCTGATAGCGGAAATCCGCGCCACCGCCGCCCAGACGGGGCCGCGGCAGGTCGGGTCGGTGTTCTTTGGCGGCGGCACCCCCAGCCTGATGGACCCCGCAACCGTCGGCGCCATCATCGACGCCATTGGCAATGCATGGACCCTGGACGCGGACGCCGAAATCACCCTTGAGGCCAACCCCACTTCAGTCGAGGCCGGGCGTTTTGCGGGCTATGCGCGCGCCGGGGTCAACCGGGTGTCCATGGGCATCCAGGCGCTGAACGATCCTGATCTGAAGGCGCTCGGCCGCATGCATTCGGTGGCTGAGGCCCGCGCCGCCTTTGACATCGCCCGCGCGCAATTCGCGCGCGTCAGCTTTGATCTGATCTATGCTCGCCAGGGCCAGACCCCGGACCAATGGGGCGCAGAGCTGCGCGAGGCCCTGTCCATGGCCGTCGATCACCTGTCGCTTTATCAGCTGACCATTGAACCGGGCACGCGTTTTGGCGATCTGGCGTCACGCGGGCGGCTGCGCGGGCTGCCCGATGATGACACCTCAGCCGACATGTATGACGTGACCCAGGAGGTCTGCGAGGCCGCCGGGATGCCTGCCTATGAGGTGTCAAACCACGCAGCACCGGGGGCGGAAAGCCGCCACAACCGCGTCTACTGGCGCTATGGCGACTATGCCGGGATCGGCCCCGGTGCCCATGGCCGTCTGACGCTGGACGGGCGGCGCATGGCAACCGAAACCCTGCGCGATCCAGCCGCATGGCTGGCCGCCGTGCAGGCCGCCCCGCTGGGTGCCCGCAGCGAGGAATCGCTGACCGCCCCCGATCAGGCCGCCGAACATCTGCTGATGTCCTTGCGTCTGGTCGAAGGCTCAGACCTGGCGCGCCACGCTGCATTGGCCGGGGCGCCGCTGGACCCTGCACGCATCGCAGATCTGTGCGCCATGGGCCTGACCACGAAGGAGCTGACGACGAAGGGCCTGACAACGAAGGGCCTGACAACGAAAGGACTGACTGGGCGCCGCGGCGACTGGCTGGCGGCCACACGCGCAGGGCGGCCAGTGCTGAACGCCATTTTGCGCGAATTGCTGGGCTGATCAGCGCGGCACCCTCGAATCATCAACCTTTGAGCACTAGATAGAACATCATGAAAGCATTCTGGTTCATCATCGGCTGCTTCAGCATCGCGCTGGGGGTGATCGGCGCGGCATTGCCGCTGCTGCCGACGGTGCCGTTCCTGCTGCTTGCGGCGTTCAGCTTCGCGCGGTCGTCGCCCCGGGTGCATGACTGGCTGCTGAGCCATCCACGCCTTGGCCCACCCATCACCGATTGGCGCAACAACGGTGCCATCGGTCGGCGGGCGAAATGGCTGGCCTCCGGCTCCATCGCCGCGGCCTTCACGGTGTCGCTGGTTCTGGGCGTCGCAGGCTGGGTGTTGGCGGTGCAGGCGGCGACGCTGTGCTGCGTGTCGCTGTTCATCTGGACCCGCCCCGACAGCGGCGGCAACGCCCTTGGGAACGTCGCCGAAACTGCGGCCAAGGCGGCCAGACGCTGATCGATCAGCGCAGCGGCGACGGGCAGGCACCCGATGCGTCCGGGACCAATTCCCAAGCGCCCTGAACATCGGCGATCACATCACGTTGCCCAGCCTCAATCGGCGGGGCCATGCGGTCAGACTTGGCCTCCATCGCCATCATCATCTGGGGCCGTGGGCCGGGGATCGACGCGCCCTGCTCACCAAGCGCCACCAGCCGGCCCAGCGACATGCCCGCGGCGCAGGCCATGCGGGCGGCCTTTTCAAACAGGCGCACAACGGCCCGGTCGCGGGCGACATCCACCAGCGCGTCCATGTCAGTGATCACCAGCGACGGCCCGTCCACCTGGCTGGCGCCTGCGCGCACCGCCCCATCCAGCACATCGCCGAGCGCGGCAAAATCCGACACCCGCACGCTGATCGCACTGGCAGCGACGAAAAAGAACCGCTCCTGATCGTTCTGCAGCCGCTCACGCCGGGGATAGAGCGAAACATCGGTGGTCGCGATCTGCTTGGCCTCCACGCCCGCGTCCTTCACCGCGACAAGCACGGCGGTCATGCGGGCGGACATCTCGGCCATTGCGTCGCCAGATTTCGGGGCCTGCGCCTCCACCCGGATGGTGATATCGGCGGCGTCCGGCACGCCCGACGCCTCGCCCGAGGCCGCAAGGCTCAGGACCGGCGGCGCGGGGGTGCGGGCCTCATCAGCCCGGGCAGCAACCACGGACATCAGCAGCAGGGCAAAGAGCGGGAGAGCAGCGCGCATGGCATGTCCTTCGGCAAAGCAGGGTCATTGCGCACAGTATGGCCCCCCGATGCGGCGGGCGCGAGGCCCCCATGCGGCGCCCGCGCGGCACCACCGCGGCCAAACGGCGCCCGCCCCGATCGGTGCACCACGTCCCGCGCGCGAGGGCCCCCTCGCGGGTCCCAAAGCGCGCGGCCACCCCGAACGCGAAACGGCCCGACAGGGGATCCCCCGCCGGGCCGTTCGAGTCACTGATGATGGCGAAATCAGTTCAGGCGCGCAGCCACATCCTGGATCGACGCATCGACCATGGCGCTCTGGGCTTCGGGCTTCAGGCCCTTGCGCATCACTTCGGCGGCGACCTCGGTGGCGATCGCCACGGCGGTGTCGCGAACCTCTTTGATCGCCGACTGCTCAGCGGCGGTGATCTGGTCGGCCGCGCCTTGCAGGCGGCGCTCAATGGCGCGGATCAGATCGGCCTTGGCCTCTTCGGCGGCGCGCTCGGCCTCAGTGCGGGCCTGGGCGATGATCGCTTCAGAATGGCCCTCAACCTCTTTGACCTTACGTTCAAACGACGCAAGCAGCGTCTGCGCTTCTTCACGCAGACGGCGGGCTTCCTCAAGCTCTTCCTTGATCTTCTCGGCACGGCTGTCGAGCGCGGCCGCGAGCTTGCCCGGGACCTTTGCATAGACCAGCACGCCGATGAAGCACAGGAAGGCAATCGCGACGACAACGTTGGAGTTTTGCAGGATTTCCATGGATCAGTTCCCCAGACGAGAGGACACGCCCGCCTTCACGGCGGCGGAATCAGCGGCGCTCGGCGCAATCGCGGCGACCAGCGCCTCGGCGACGTCGACGGCGACCTGCTCAACGCTTTCCAACGCGCCAGCGCGGATTTCGGCGATGCGGGCCTCGCCCTCAGCGGTTTTGGCGGCGATTTCGGCGTCGGCCTTGGCGATGGCCGCGTCGACATCTTTTTGGATTTCAGCGCGGGTGGCGGCGGCGATTTCCATCGCCTCGGCCCGCGCGTCGATCAGCGCCTGATCATAGGCCTTAGAGGCCTCATCAGCGCGGCGCTTGAATTCCGCGGCGCGGTCGAGGTCATCCTCAATCGCGTCATGGCGTTCCTCAATCACGCCACCGATTTTCGGCAGCGCGGCCTTGGTGAGGATGACGAACAGCACAACCAGCGTGATGACAAGCCACGGGATCTGAGACCCAAAGGTCTCAATCGCGAGCTGCGGAAGACCGGTCGCGCCAGATGCCGCGCCATGCGCAGCGTCACCGTCAGCCGCGCCGGCGGCGTGCGCGATTCCGAAGAACAGACCCATCGGGCTCTCCGCTTGATCAGGGCCGCAGCGTGCGGCGGAGGGGCCCCGCATGATGCGGGGCGGTCAGGTCGGCGTCCCGTCTTGCGAAGGGACTGCGCCGCACGCCCGGGACCCGGGGGCGGCGCGAAATTTCTATCCGGGCTTGCCCCGGCCACATGGTGCGGCGGACAAAGCGCGGTTTGGGCAGGAGAAGCGGCGGCGGGCGCAGCTTCGAGGCAGGGGCCCTCCCCCGCAGACGCTTCGGGCCAACCGGCCGCCGCGCGAACGCAGCGACCATGGCCAGAGGCGTATCGTTCAGATCACACCGCGAAAAGCAGCAGCAGCGCGACGAGGAACGAGAAGATGCCCAGGGCTTCGGCAAACGCGATGCCGATGAACAGGGTTGCCTGCTGCTCAGCAGCAGCGGCCGGGTTGCGCAGGGCGCCGGCCAGATAGTTGCCAGCCACGTGACCCACACCGATGCCAGCGCCGCCGAGACCGATGGTCGCGAGGCCGGCGCCGATGTACTTGCCCATCAATGCGAAGTTAACGAGATCGCCTTCCATAGTGACGCTCCTCTGGTTGGAATGGCAGTTATCAGGTAACGGACCGGGCAGGACGCCCGGGCCCGTATTCGTCAGTGCATGTGCAGGGCGTCGTTCAGATAGACGCAAGTCAGGATCGTGAAGATATACGCCTGCACGCAAGCCACCAGCAGCTCCAGTGCGAAGATGCCGGTCATGGCCCCGATCGGAATGATCCCGAACAGGCCCATGGCGGGAACGAAGGCCGCGAAGACCTTCAGCACCGCGTGGCCGGCCATCATGTTCCCCGCAAGTCGGACGGAGTGGCTGAGGGGCCGCACGAAGTAGGAAATCAGCTCAATGAAGAACAGCACCAGGCGCAGCGCCACAGTCGGCGCGCTTTTCACCCAGAACAAGCTGATGAAACCAATGCCGTGACGGGCAAAGCCGATCACGGTCACCGTAAGGAATACCGACATCGCCAGCACGCCGGTAACGGCGATGTGGGACGTGGTGGTGAACGATGTCGGGATAAGACCCGCCACGTTCGAAATCAGGATGAAGATGAACAGGGTGAAGATGTAGGGGAAGAATTTCAGCCCCTCTTCGCCCAGAATGTCCACGACCATCTTGCGCACAAAGCCATACAGCAGTTCTGCCGCTGACTGCATGCGCGTGGGAACCAATGTTGCATTGCGCATCGGCAGCACCATCAGCGCGACCACCAGCAGCACGGCAATCGCCAGCCACAGGGTCTGATTCGTGATGGTCAGGAACCCGACATCATGACCGCCGAAAAGCGGTTTGATGACGAACTGGTCCATCGGATGGGCGTTGATGCCGCCTGAAGCCTGCTCGCTCGTCGCCACTTCACAAACCCTCGTTCCGCGGCGCACGTGCGCCGTTGTTTTGTTCAGGCGCCGTTGCGGGCGCCGCCTTATTCGTCTCAGGCCCGACCGTCTTTGGCCCATCCTGCTCCGCCGCGGCGGCGCGGGCCACCATGCGGCGGCCGTGTTCCTTCGCCGATTGCAGCATCACACGGACACCAGCGGCGAAGCCCAGCAGAACCAGCACGATAAGGAACAGGGGCATTGTGCCCAAAAGGCTGTCCAGCCCCCATCCCAATCCTGCGCCAACCACGATTCCCGCGGTCAGATCGATCACCATGCTCCAGGCCAGATCATGTCCGGCCATTCGCCCTCCGCCCTTTCTGGGCTTTGGCGGCGCGCGTCGGCGTCTCACTTTCAAGAGCCGCGCGTCAAGGTCCTTCAGCTGTTCCTCGGCAGGATCGTCGGCAGCAGCCATCTCTCCCCCCTCAGATCCAGTGCAGGACCCCTTCTCAATGTCGCGCGCACACTAGGCAGGGGTCCCAAGGGTGTCAAGCAGCGCAACATCCCCTTAACCCGGGATCAAGTCATTGCAATACATATGATATTTTTGCGATGCGACCGCACGGCGCAGCCTTGGCGGGCCATCCGCCGCAGGCGCCGCCCCACCATCAGGGCCGCTTTGCGGTGCTGGACGCGGATTCGCCGCATGATTTTGCGTGCGCGCCTGCGTCGGCACGCAACCTTGCCGGGCACGCCGCGCCATGGCACATCCCGGATCATGACACCCCCGCATCCCATAACGCCTGAGGACACCGCCGCCCGCGACGCCCGTCTCAACGTCTCCGCGGTTTCGGCTGCGGTGATGGTGGCGGCGACGCTCGTCGCGCTCAAGCTCTGGGCCTTTTGGGCGACGGGGGCGCTGTCGGTGGCCGCGAGCCTTGCCGATTCGGCGCTTGATCTGATCGCATCATTTGCCGGGCTGGCCGCGGTGATCTATGCGGCAAGGCCCGCCGATGATGACCACGCGTTCGGCCATGCCTCGGCTGAGGATCTCGCCGCGCTTGGCCAGGCGGCGCTGGTCACCATATCTGCGCTGTTGATCGCTGCACGGGCGGGGGACCGGCTGCTCTCTCCCACCGCCGAGCCGCTGAGGGCTGAGGGAACCGGCCTCTTGGTCATGGGCATATCGGTGCTGCTGACCGGCGCGCTGGTCCTGTGGCAACGCCGGGTGGCAAAACACACCGGCAGCCGGGTGGTGGCCGCGGATGCGCTGCATTACATGGCCGATCTGCTGCCCAATCTGGGGGCCATCGGGGCGCTTGTCGCGTCGGCGCTGTGGGGCGTGGGACAGGTGGACAGCGCCGTCGCGCTCGCGTCCTCAGCGCTTTTGCTGGCCGGGGCGGCGCGGATCGCGTCGGGGGCGTGGAACGCGCTGATGGATCGGGGCGCCGATGACGCCACCATGGTGCGGCTGGCGCAGATCGCTGACGCGGCACCAGGCCTGAACGGCTGGCACGACCTGAAAACCCGCACATCGGGCGCCCGGCTGTTCGTGCAGATCCATGTGGAGATCGACGGCACCCTGTCCCTGCACGACGCCCACGCGATCGGCGCACGCCTGCGCCACCAGATGCTCGACGCATTCCCCAAGGCTGAGGTGATCGTACACAAGGACCCGGCCTGACCCTAGCGCGCCCTACGCCCCAGACCGCGGGCCGTGTCCAGCCATGCCGCGATTTTTTCGGGCCCCGCCTGCCGCGCGATGGCGAAATTGGTCATGCGGGTCGGCTTGATGCCGACAAAGCCCAAAACCTGACGCTGCATCTGATTGCGGAACGCCCAAGAATAAAGCAGCCCAAACGCCCAGTTCGGCGTGTCAGAGGTCAGCAATATCCGCGCACTGCGCCCACCCATCAGCGGCGCGGGCAGCCCGCTCCAAAGCGGTTTGCGCGGATCAAACGCACGCCCCGGCAGCAGCGCCCGGTCAAACAGACCCTTGAGCCGCGCCGGCGCCCCGCCCCACCACAGCGGCAAAGCGATCACCAGATGCCCGCTCCAATCAAGATCATCAAGAAACCGCGCCAAATCAGGTTCCTGCGGCTTCTGGTCGCCATACCCGCGCGCGCCGAAATCAGCGTCAAACGTCATGGAGGACAGATCGTGGCGGCGCAGCTCATGGCCTTGCTCAGCCGCGCCCGCCGCATAGGCGTCGATCAGCTCAGCAGACAAGCTTTTCGCAGCAGGATGACCGTCGAGCAGAAGAATGCGTTGCATGTCGGGGCGTATCCTTGATAAATTGACCGTGGTCATCTTTAGTAAATTGACCGCGGTCATTTTTTCAACCCCATCGATGGAAAAAACATGCAGGACCGCACCCACCGCACCCGCGCCCGCCTGATCGACGCCGCCCGCGCGCTGACCCGCGATGGCGGCATCGCGGCTTTGCGCACTGAGGCAGTGGCCCGCAACGCAGGAGTGGCGAAGGGCACGCTGTTCGCCCATTTCGCCGATCGCGACGGGCTGGCGCTGGCATTGATCCGCGCTGATTTGTCTGCGGCCGCCGATGCGTTGCGCGCGGACGGGCCGGACGATCTTGCCGCGCGCCTCGGCCCCACGCTGCGGCTGATCAGCGGCGATCGGGCGCTGTTTGATCTGGTGCAGCGCCATTCAGGCGTCACCGGCCCCCTTGGCGCTCCTGCGCTTGAGGATTGGTTCCTTGGCCTTGTCGCCGACATTGAGGCCCACGCCGCCGTCCAGCAGGCCGATGGCACCGCGCGGCGCGACGTCTGCGCCCGCCTGCTGGCCGAAGGGGCGTTCGCCTTTTTAATGCAGGCCGCAATGTTCCGCCTGTGCGGAATGCTGCCCGACGACGACGCGGCGCTGACCCGGCTGCGTGCCCTGCTTGTGGCATGGCTTAGCCCGGCTGCGCGCCCTGCTGACAGCACTGTTTAGCCCGGCAAACGGGCGCGGCGCGGCGCATCAGGTCGCAATCCGCGCGCCCTGCGTCGCCCCTGACCGCGCCCGTTTGCCCGCGCCGCGCCAACGTCCGGCACAATTGCCATGCAGGCCCCTGACGGAGAGACCCCCCATGAAAACCCATGCCCGCGCCGTGATCGTCGGAGGCGGCGCCGTCGGCGCGTCGATCGCCTATCACCTTGCCAAAGCCGGTTGGGACACGGTGTTGCTGGAACGCGATGAGCTGACCTCGGGTTCAACCTGGCACGCCGCGGGCCTGCTGCCGCTGTTCAACATGAGCTTCGCAACCAGCCACATCCACGACCATTCCGTGAAGCTGTATAAAGCGCTAGAGGCTGAAACCGGCCTGAACCCCGGCTTTTCAGTCGTCGGCAACCTGCGCATGGCGCAGACGCAGGCGCGCATGGACGAATACATGCTCTATGCCTCAAATGCTGAGGCCGTGGGCATCCCGTTCGAATTCCTGACCCCGGCGCAGATCAAGGACCGCTGGCCGCTGGTGCGCAGCGAAGATCTGGAAGGCGCGATTTTCCACCCCACCGACGGCTACATCAACCCTGCCGACGTCACGCAGTCGCTGGCCAAGGGCGCGCGCCAGCACGGCGCGACCATTTACCGGCGCGTGCAGGTTGATGCCTTTGAACGGCGCGGCGATGAATGGATCATCAAGGGCTGCAAGATGGTCGAAAAGGGCGGCAACCTGATCCCGTCTGAGGACACCTTTGAAATCGCGTGCGAACATGTGGTGACCGCCACCGGCAACCACGCCCAGCGCACCGCCGCGATGATCGGCTGCTACATCCCCGCCATGCCGGTCGAACATCAGTTCATCGTCACTGAGCCGGACCCCGCACTGGTCGAATACCGCAAAACCAACGGCGAGCATCCGGTGCTGCGCGACGCCGATGCCAAATGGTACGTGCGCGAGGAACGCGGCGGCTGGATCCTCGGCCCCTATGAACGCAACGCCCCCGCCTGTTTCAAATGGGGCGTGCCCGACAGCTTCCGCGCCGATCTGTTCCCCCTCGATCTGGACCGGATTGAGGCTGAATACATGGCGATGATCCACCGCATCCCGTCGTCGGAAACCGTGGGGCTGAAAGACGATTTCAACGGCCCGATCTGCTACACCCCTGATGGCAACCCGCTGGTCGGCCCTGCGCCCGGCGTGCCGAATTTCTGGTTCGCCGAAGGGTTCTCGTTCGGCATCACTGCGGCGGGCGGCACCGGCCATTACCTTGCGCAGATGATGACGGAGGGCGAGGCCGAGATCGACATGTGGGCGCTCGACCCGCGCCGCTATGGCAAATGGATCAACCGCGAATACACCCAAGTGAAGAATGAGGAATGCTATGAGCATGTCTTCGTCCTTCATCACCCCGACGAAGAACGCCCCGCCGCCCGGCCCCTGAAAACCGCGCCCAGCTATGACCGCCTGAAAGCCCGCGGTGCCCAATTCGGCCAGGTCAACGGGTGGGAGCGCCCAACCTATTACGGCCCGACCCCCGACGAAGGCGGCTTTGACGACCACGACGCGCGCAGCTTCCGCCGCGGCGGCTGGTGGAAATACGCGGCGGCGGAGGCTGAGGCCACCCGCCACGGAGTCGGTCTTTACGACATGACCCCGTTCGCCAAACACATCGTCAAAGGGCCGGGGGCGGCGGCGTTTCTGGATTGGCTGACCTGCAACAAGCTGCCCAAAACCGGCCGCATCAACCTGACCTATGCGCTGACCGATGCGGGCACCGTGCGCACCGAACTGACCATCGTGCGGCTGGCCGAGGACAGCTTTTATCTGGTCTCCGCCGGTGCCGCGCAGGATTATGACGGCGATTACATCGTCACTGAGGCCGCCAAAAAGCACGCCGAATTCGGCTGGATCGACGTGCAGGACGTCACCTCGCAATGGGGCGTGTTCGCGATGTCCGGCCCCAAATCGCGTGATGTGCTGAAATCGCTGGTGTCGGACGCAGACCCCGAAACCGCCCTGTCGAACAAGCGCTTTCCGTGGCTGTCGGCGCGCAAGCTGGATCTGGGCATGGTCCCCTGCCGCGCGATCCGGGTGTCGTATGCTGGCGAATTGGGCTGGGAACTGCACCACCCGATGGAAATGCAGAACCACCTGCTGGATCGGTTGCTGGAGGCAGGCGAGCCCCACGGCATGAAGCTGTGCGGCACCCGCGCCATCAACTGGCTGCGGCAGGAGAAATCCTATCGCGCCTTCGGCACTGATCTGGGCCGCGACGCGACGCCGCTGGAATCGGGGCTGGATCGGTTCGTGGACCTGACCAAAGACTTTCGCGGCAAGGCGGCGATGCAGGCCAAGGGCATCCGCACCAAATGCGTCACCTTGCTGATCGATGGCCCCTCCGACGCCGATCCGTGGGGGCGTGAGGCGCTGCTGCTGAATGGCGAAAAGATCGGGCGCCTGACCTCGGGCGGCTATTCGGTCACCGCGGGCAAATCCATCGGCATGGGCTACGTGCGGCCCGATCTGGCGATTCCGGGCACGGAACTGAAGGTCCGCATGTTCCGCGAATTGTGGACCGCAACCATCACCGAAGATAGCCCCTGGGACCCGACCAGCGCCCGCATCCGCGTCACCGGGTCCTAGCCGGACGGGCGAAGCGGCGGCCTTTGCACCCCCCACGCGCGGCCGGGTCTGCCGCCCGCGCGTGGGGGGCGCGGGGGGAGGGGGCGCTTCCCCCTCCCCCCGCATCGCGGACGGGTGAGCGGGGCATCGCCCCCGAGCGCGGCCGCCCCCGGCGCCCGCCTCAATCACCGATCTCCTGCCGCAGGGGTTGCCTGCGCGGCCCTCCCCCCCGTATCACCCTCGGACCGTGTTACCTGACCGAGGAGCCGCCCATGACCTCGTCCCGCCTCGAAGGCAGGGCCATCCCCGTCCTTCTCGTCGGCGTGGTCGCCATCGCCGCCGCCGTCGGTGCGGGTGCATGGTATGGCGCGCGGGATCTGGAACGCCGTGCCGCCGCGCGCGCGGCTGAGGCGCTGGACACCGCGGGCCAAGGCACCTGGGCCGCGGCCGTGGCCGATGGCCTGCGCATCACCCTGAACGGCGAGGCCCCCGATCAGGCCGCGCGCCTGTCCGCCGTCCGCGCCGCGATGCTGCATGCCGGGGCCGCGCGGGTGATCGACGCCACCACGCTTGCCGCCGCACCCCCGGCCAAACCTGAGGGCGCGGTGATCCTGCCGCCCCCCGCCCTGACCCTAACGCGTGAGGGCACGCGCATCGCCATCGCCGGGCGCCTACCCAAGGGCGATGTGGACCGGATCGCCGCGCAGCTGGTCGGGCGCGGGCTTAGCTTTGCAAAGCTCGCCATGCCCGCCGCACCGCCG
The DNA here is from genome assembly GCA_047610385.1 of Paracoccaceae bacterium. GTDB lineage: Bacteria > Pseudomonadota > Alphaproteobacteria > Rhodobacterales > Rhodobacteraceae > JBOCEF01. The sequence goes on from JBLGAC010000034.1 coordinate 15,586, forward strand.
CCCGATGCGGCGGGTTGGACCGCAGCGCTGGATCTGGCCGTCGATGCCGCGCTTGCGCTGCATTCAGCACGGGCGGAGCTGTCGCCCGGCACCCTTGAAATCACCGGCTGGGCCGAAAGCGACGACGCACGCCGCATGCTGGAGGCTCATTTGCGCGCCACCGCGCCGCCAGGCCTCGCGCTCAACATCAACGTGACCGCGCCGCCCCCGGCCTTTCGCCCATTCCGCTTCGCCGCCACCCGCGACGCGGCAGGCGCGCGCGCGCAGATCTGCCATGTGCAGGACGCCGCCGAAGGTGCCGCCATCGCCGCTGCCCTGCACGCCATTGCCCCCGCACCGGGCGCCCCTGCCCCTGCCCCGCCGCCGGGCGCGCCCTGCCTCGTGGGCGTCGGCGCCCCGGTGGGTGATTGGGGAGAGGTCGCGCTCGCCGCCATTTCAGCCATTGCTGCGTTGCCTGCTGCACGCATCGAAATCACCGACCGCGACGTGACCCTGCACGCCGATGCGCCCACCCGCTCCGACCGCGCAAAGGCCGAGGCGCAGCGCCTGTCGCGCCGTTTGGGCGCGGGCTGGGCGCTGCATGTCGACGGCCCACCGCGCATCGCCGCCGACCCCGAATTGCCTGAGGACCCGGATCTGTGGTTCGCTGTGCGCCGCTGGCCGGGCCGCGCGGCGCTGCGCGGGCGCGCGCCCGACGCCGCCACCCGCACGGCCGTCATCGCCTATGCCCGCGCGATGCTGGGCGCCGAAGCGCTGGTCCCCCCAGCCGTGAACCCGCCTGACCTGGCCCCTGGCGCCGCGCCCGATCCCGCGCCTGGACTGACGCTTGCGGACACGCCCGCTCCGCCCGCTTGGCGGCGCGCAGCCTTGGCGACCATCGCGACGCTGGGGCATCTGGACCGCGGGGTGGCCACTTTTGACGGGCACCGCGCGACCGTATCAGGCGTCACCACGGACCCGGACAAAGCCCGCGCCGCGGCCGATGCACTTCGGGCCTTGGAGGACGAGACCGGGCTGGAGACCGCGTCCAGCATCACCATCGATCTGCCCGCCCGCGCCGCGCGCTTGCCGCTCGGCCCCGAACGCTGCCTTGAGGCACTGCTGGTCGCGCAGGCTGCCGATCCGATCAGATTTGAACCGGGATCGCCGCGCATCATCCCCGGCAGCGCCCGCGTGCTGGACGCGCTCGCTGCCATTCTGCGCCGCTGCGGCGGACTGGTGGTCGAAATCGAAGGCCACACCGACAGCCAAGGGCGGGAAACCACCAATCAGGCGCTCAGCCGCGGGCGGGCTGAGGCGGTGTTGACCGCCCTGCATCGCCGCGGCGCGCCCTTGTGGATGCTCGCCGCCCGCGGCTTTGGTGAGACCCGCCCCATCGCCGACAACACATCCGAAGACGGGCGCGCGGCGAACCGGCGGATCGAATTTTCCAACCGCGGACCGGCACCTGATTTTGCGCCCCCCCCGATGATCGGCGCCGCGGGCATTCCCCCCACTGCGCCCCGGCCACAACCTGACGCCGCATCCCCCAGCGCGGCATCCCCCACCAGCGCAGGAGACCCCCGATGACGCGTGAGGACCTGACCCTCGCCCTTGCTGCCGCGTTGGCGATCGCCACGATTGCGGGCTGGGCGCTGCATGCCCTGTGGACCCGGATGCGCCATGGCGGCGCCGCGGGGCTGGCCAGCCATGATGAAATGGCCGTGCGCCTGCACGACGCCGAAGAAGCCGCCGACGTCGCCCGCACCAACCTCAGCCAAGGCCTCGCGCACATTCAGGCTGAGCGCGCCGAGACCGAAGAAGCCCTTCGGCGCGAACTGACCCAGCGCGAGGCGGAATTGATCGCTGCCATGGACAGCATTGGCGAGCTTAGGCGCGACCTCGCCGATTGGCGCAACGCCTATGACGCGGCCATCGCCAACCGCCCCGACGCCTGATTGGCGCCCGCCAGGAAATAGGTGGCCGCCTGCACCGTTTAGTACGTGACCGCCCTATCCGCACCGCGGTGGGGCGGGATGCCCAGCGCACCATGGGGTCATATTGTGGGAAAGATCATGAAAAACCGTTTGCTGCAGATCGGAATCATCGGTTCAACAATTGCAGCGATCTGCTGTTTCACACCCGCGCTCATCATCGTGTTCGGGGCGGTCGGCCTTTCATGGGCAATCGGGTATCTTGATGTCGTCCTTCTCCCAACACTCATGATTTTTTTGGCCATCACGGGGTATGCGCTGTGGAAACGCAGCAGAGCGGCATAATCCTTCAATCGACGATCACATGCCAAACCATGCCAGTGGATCTGTGCGCGCAGGGGCAGAAATGTTGGTCTGACGCCGCCGCCGGGTGGCCAACATCTTCGCCGTTTCAGGGGCCGTCTATGTGGACGTGCCCGCATGTCACCGCGCTCAGGCGGCTGCGGCTTTGGCGGCGATGACCGCGCGCGGCGCATGCATTTGTCGCCTTGTATGCGGGTGGCTTTCGTTGCCCTGCGGGCTTTTCACCGGCGTGAAACAAGGCTTCAGGGTTGAGGATGTCCGAAATGGCCGGATGCTGCGGACCGTGGGGGCGTTGAAAGCCAAGTCAGACGCGATCAAGGCCAACGGCGCCAAGGTGGCTTTGACCGACTTCTGCGACGCAGCGCTATCAGGCCATGTCAGCGGCGCGATCTTCAGGCACTGCCTCGTCGCGCAGAACCTGTTGTGGAGATCGTCGGGGCCTGGAAGTCGTAGGGGCCTGAGGAAATCGTTGCCCCAAGCCTGCAGGGACCACGGTTGACCCGGCGAAAAATCGGCGGCGTTTTCATGTGAAAAGGGGCGCGGGATGCGCGCCCCATATTTCATTTCCCGGACAATTCCGCCATCCGCAGGATCATCGCGCTGAAATCCTTGCCCATGCCACCCTCGGCCACGAAGGCCTCATAAAGCGCGGTGGCGGCGGCGCCCATCGGGGTGGCGGCGCCTGCGACACCTGCGGCCTGCTGCGACAGGCGCAGGTCTTTCAGCATCAATTCCGCCGCGAAACCGGGTTTGTAGTCGTTGTCCGCGGGGGTTTTCGGCCCCACACCCGGCGCCGGGCAATAGGTGTTCAGCGCCCAGCACTGGCCTGAGGACGTGCTCGCGACCTCAAACATCGCGTCGCGCGACAGGCCGAGGCGGTCAGCCAGATTGAACGCCTCGCACACCGCGATCATCGAAATGCCGAGGATCATGTTGTTGCAGATCTTGGCGGACTGGCCGGCCCCGGCCTCGCCGCACAGCACCGCCTTGGCGCCCATGATGTCAAACAACGGCTGCACCGATGCAAAGGCCCCCGGTGTGCCGCCGACCATGAAGGTCAGCGTGCCCGCCGCCGCGCCGCCAGTGCCGCCCGACACCGGCGCGTCAAGCGCGCCAAGCCCCGCCGCGGCCGCCATCGCATGGGCCGCGCGCGCGCTGTCCACATCAACCGTGGAGCAATCGCACAGCACCGCGCCCGCCTGCATCGCCGGCACGATTTGGGCCGCCACGCTGCGCAGGATGTCGCCGTTGGGCAGCATGGTGATCACCACGTCGCGCCCCACCGCCGCCGCCGCCGCGGACGCCGCCTGTGCGACCCCGTCCACCTTCACGCCTGCCACGTCGAAGCCGGTCACGTCATGCCCCGCTTTCGCGAGATTCGCGGCCATGGGCGCGCCCATGTTGCCAAGTCCGATGAAGCCGATGGTCGCCATGGGGCGCCCTCCCTTGATTGGAGTCACAGTTTCAGATCACCGCCCGGCAGGGGCGCCAGCATCGAGGCCACTTTGTCCGGGGTGATGTCGATCAATTCCGCCGCCGCCCATTGCGGATTGCGGTCCTTGTCCACCAACTGCGCGCGCACGCCTTCGAGGAACTCTCCCTCATCCGTGCAGCGGGCCGAGAACCTGAATTCGTGCATCAGCGCCTCACGGATGTCGGTTGCATGGCGCGCACGCTCCAGCAATTCCAACGAGCACCAGATCGAAAGCGGGCAGCTGCGGCGGATGGCTTTGGCCGCCGATTTGGCCCAATCGGCATCCACAGCATCAAGGCGTCTGACGATCAGGATCGGGTCAACGCCCGCAAAGCAGCGGTCGATCTCAGCGCGCAGGCCGGGGATGATGCCCGGCGCGGGGTCGCCCGCAACCTTGGCGATTTCGGCGACCTCGCCAGTTTCCTCCAGCGCCGCGATCAGCGCCGGGAAATCGGCTGAGGACACGAAGCTGTCGGCAAACCCGGACAGAATCGCGTCCGCCGCGCCCACGCGCGCACCGGTCAGGCCCAGCCATTCACCCACCCGGCCCTGACCGCGCGCCAGCAGCCAAGTGCCGCCCACGTCGGGCACCAGCCCGATGGCGCATTCAGGCATGGCGAGCACGGTCTTTTCACTGACCACCCGGTGCGAGCCATGGCCCGACACCCCCACGCCGCCGCCCATGACGATGCCGTCAACCATGGTGACGATCGGCTTGGCATAGGTCGAAAGCGCGGCGTTCATGCGGTATTCGTCGCCGAAGAACTTGGCGGCGTAGGCGCTGTCACCGGCCTTGCCGCGCACGTACAGCTCCTTGACGTCGCCGCCTGCGCCGAACGCGCGATCCCCCGAAGCGTCGATCACGATCAGGTCGACGGCGGGATCGTTGCGCCATGCGTCCATCGCGTCCTCAAGCCCCAGCGACATCTCATAGGTCAGCGCGTTCAGCGCCTTGGGGTTGTTCATGGTGATGCGGCCCGCGCGGCCGATGCGCCGCACGATCAGGGCGTCGCCGCCGCGGGTCTGGATCAGGTCGGTCATAAGGTCAGCCTCGGTTGGTCAAGAGGGCGCGAGCGGTGATCACGCGCATGATTTCATTGGTGCCTTCGAGGATCTGATGCACCCGCAGGTCGCGCACGATCTTCTCAATGCCATAATCGGCCAGATAGCCGTAGCCGCCATGGAGTTGCAGCGCATCGTTCGCTACCTTGAACGCGGCGTCGGTGACGAAGCGTTTGGCCATCGCGCAGTGGGTGCTGGCGTCGGGGGTTCCTTGGTCCAGCTTCCACGCCGCCTGGCGCAGGAAAATGCGGGCGGCCTGCAATTCCGTCTCCATATCCGCGAGGCGGAACTGGAGGGCCTGGAATTGGTCGAGCGGTTGGCCGAAGGCTTTGCGCTCCCCCATATATCGCAGCGCCTTGTCGAGGCAGGTCTGGGCGCCGCCAAGCGCGGTGGCGGCGATGTTGAGCCGCCCGCCGTCGAGGCCCGCCATGGCGTATTTGAACCCGGCGCCCTCATCCCCGAGCAGGTTGCCGGTGGGGACCACGCAGTCATCAAGCTGGACCTGGGCGGTGGGCTGCGCCTTCCAGCCCATTTTGCGTTCTTGCGCGCCGAAGCTGAGGCCGAGGGTTCCGTCCTCGATCAGCAGGCACGACACGCCTTTAGGGCCGTCCTGGCCGGTGCGCGACATCACCAGATAGAGGTCCGAGAACCCGCCGCCGGAGATGAACGCCTTGGCGCCGCTCAGCGACCAGCCATCGTTGGTGCGGGTGGCTTTCGTGCGAAGGGCGGCGGCGTCGGATCCGGCCCCGGGCTCCGTCAGGCAATAGCTGGCGACGGTTGTGAGGGCGCAGAGGCCCGGCAGCCATTTGGATTTCAGTTCGGGGCTGCCATAGGCGTCGACCATCCGCGCGCACATGTTGTGGATCGAGATGAAGGCGGCGACCGAGGGGTCGGCCATGCCCAGCGCCTCGAATATCAGCGCGGCATCGAGGCGCGAGAGGCCGGAGCCGCCGCTGTCCTCCGCCACATAGATGCCGCCGAGGCCGAGGGCGCCTGCCTCGGCGAGCAATTCGCGGGGGATGGAACCGGCATCCTCCCACGCGGCGGAGTTGGGGGCGATCCGCTCAGCGCCGAAATCGCGCGTCATGTCGAAGATCGCCTGCTGTTCGTCGGAAAGCGCGAAGTTCATTGGGGTCTCCGGTTCTGAGGGGCGCGGCGCATCGCGGTCATGCCGATCAGGGCTCCGATCAGGCGAAGGCGCGCGGGGCCGCCGATGGCGAAGCCGTGGCGGGCGTAAAAGGCGGTGCGCCCGGGGCGGGCGAGCAGGGTGATTTCAGCGGGCGTCGTGGCGGTCAGGCGGGTCAGCAGCGCCGCCCCGATGCCGCCGCCGCGATAGGCCGGATCGACCCAGAACGCCGAGATATGGGTGGCGGGGCCGGAGGTGAGCGATTCAACGGTTCGGGTCAGGGCGAGGCGGAGCAGGCCGACCGCGCCGTAAAGGGCGGTGAAGCGGGCGGCGGTCAGCGCGAAGCCGTCTTGGCCGTTGACGCGGGTCAGCAGAACGCCGCGGATTTGGTCGGCGTCGCTGGCGACGATGCACTGGCCGGGGGCGAGGGCGCAGAACGCGCGGGCATAGCGCGGATCGGCCGGGAACAGGCGGCGCAGCGAGAGGCGCGAGCGCGACGCGGCCTGCGCGGCGGCGGCGCCCAGCGGCGAGCCGGGCGCGGGGCGCGAGAGGGTGAGGCGGGGGCCGGGGCCGGGGCCGGGGCCGGGAACGCTCATGCGATCGCCCCGATGGCGAGGGCGAAACAGCGGAAGATGGCGATCGAGCCGTCGATGGCGAGGGGGGAGACGGTGAGCCAGAGTTCGACCATCAGCCACAGTGGGGCGACGAGGGCGAAGGCGTTGAGGGCCGAGAGGGCGAGCACCGCGCGGCGGCCGCGGAAATTGCTGTTGATTCTTGCGGCGATCACGAATTCATACGCCAGCCAATGGCGCAGGCACGCTGGGATGTGGCGGATCAGGGTCATGAGGAACAAGTGCAGGTGCAGCGCGGTCGGGAGCAGGGTCGAGGCGAGCATGACAAGCAGCCACCAGTATTGGCCGCGGGTCGCCGGATCAGCGAGGTCTTGGAATATTTGGGGAAGGTTCGCCAGATGCGTGCCGTCGAGCAGCGGGGTCCACGCGATGAACGCGATGACCGCGCAGCCGAGCGCCAGATAGATTGCGGCACCGCCGATCAGGTCCCCAAGCGCCTCCCACCGACCGGAGGTGTCGACGCTGCGGCGCAGCAGGTAGCGGGTTAGGCCGGTGGAGGCGAAATCGGCCAGTGCATTGAGCAGCGGCAGCGCGGCGATGAACAGGATGAGGCTCTTGGTGTCCACGGCAGAGGCCCCGTTGCGCGCGGCCAGAGAAACACCGGCTACGCCGAGCATGGCCCAAAGCGTGAGCGATATGGTCCGCAGATTGAGACGAGCGCCGATCCATTCGACTGCGAATGCGACTGCGACTGCGACTGCGACTACTAATGCGCCTGCGACTGCGACTGCGACTGCAAGGCCGAGCAAAACGAGTTCCAACACTAGTTTCGCTCGGCCTTGCAATCTCAGAGAGTAGAATTTCAGCGCAATCGCAACGGCAAGTCCGCACAGGGTCGCTGCGCGCACAAGAAGCTCCGCCTCAGGGATCACGACATCCCCCCCCAGCGCGCCATTGTTGAACAGCCCCCAATTCAACAGAAGGCCGAGGATGGGATAGGCCAGCGCGAGGGAGAGCGAGAGGTTCAGGAGCCCGAAGCTCCACGCCGTCGCTAGGGCCCGCGGGGCGGCGCCGTCTGCGCGTTCCTCAGCCGACAGCTTGGCGTCGAGCGCGTCAAGCGTGCGGGTCAGCAGCGCCTTGTAGCGCGCCCCGAGCCGGTCTTGGCGCAGCGACGCGATCACCGCGCGCCGGTCGGTTTCACTTTTTGGCGTGTCGGTCCGCAGCCAATTTAGCAGGCCGAACAGTATCCCAAACAGGGCGGTGAATGCAGCCGCCCGATCCGCAGGGCTGTCAATCCAGCCGAGCAAAATATCCCACATCGTTCGCCCCCTCTCGCCCCGGGCAAGAAATCCCTCCCGCCCGGGCCAAGAATTGACGACGCGGGGCGTCATGGCAATCTACCTCGACGCCCCAACCGCCTCACTCCATCGTCGGGATTGAGAACGCGGCGCCGTCCTTGATGCCCGAGGGCCAGCGGGACGTCACCGTTTTCGTGCGCGTGTAGAAGCGGAACGCGTCCGGGCCGTGCTGGTTCAGGTCGCCGAACACCGATTTCTTCCAGCCACCGAAAGTGTGGTACGCCAGCGGCACCGGGATCGGCACGTTCACGCCGATCATGCCCACGTTGATGCGGGAGACGAAATCGCGGGCCGCATCGCCGTCGCGGGTGTAGATCGCGACGCCGTTGCCGTATTCGTGGTCCATGGCCAGCGCGAGGGCCTCCTCATAGTCGTTGGCGCGAACCACCGACAGGACCGGGCCGAAGATCTCCTGCTTATAGATCTCCATGTCCTTGGTGACGTTGTCGAACAGGCAGGCGCCGACGAAGAAGCCGTTCTCATAGCCCTGCATCGTGAAGCCGCGGCCGTCGACCGCCAGCGTGGCGCCCTCTTTGATGCCCTGCTCCACCAGGCCGAGGATGCGGACCTTGGCCTCAGCGGTCACCACCGGGCCGAAATCGGCGTCGTCGCCGTCGGTGTAGGGGGCGATCTTCAGCTTTTCGACCTTGGGGATCAGTTTCGCCATCAGGCGGTCCGCGGTGCCCTCGCCCACCGGCACGGCGACCGAAATCGCCATGCACCGCTCGCCCGCCGCGCCATACCCGGCGCCAAGCAGCGCGTCGGCGGCCTGGTCCAGATCGGCGTCGGGCATGATGATCATGTGGTTCTTGGCGCCGCCAAAGCACTGCACGCGCTTGCCGTTCGCGGTGCCGCGCGAATAGACATACTGCGCGATGGCGGTCGATCCGACAAAGCCGATCGCGCCGATGTCTTCGTGGTCAAGAATCGCGTCGACCGCGCCCTTGTCACCGTTAACGACCTGAAGAATGCTGTCGGGAAGACCGGCTTCCTTCATCAGTTCGGCCAGCATCAGGGGCACGGAGGGATCGCGCTCCGACGGCTTGAGGATAAACGCGTTGCCCGCGGCGATGGCCGGGCAGAATTTCCACATCGGGATCATGGCCGGAAAGTTGAACGGCGTGATGCCCGCGGCCACGCCGATCGGCTGGCGCATGGAATACATGTCGATGCCGGGTCCAGCGTCGTTGGTGAACTCACCCTTAAGCAGGTGCGGCGCGCCGATGCAGAATTCAGCGACCTCAAGCCCGCGGATCACGTCGCCCTTGGCGTCGGGCATGGTTTTGCCATGCTCACGCGACAGGGCTTCGGCCAGCTTGTCCATGTCGCGGTGCAGCAGCGTCACGAATTTCATCAGCACGCGGGCGCGGCGCTGGGGGTTGGTGGCGGCCCATGCGGGCTGCGCGGCCTTGGCGCTGGCCACAGCCGCGTCCATCTCGGCATCTGACGCGAGGGGGCATTTGCTCTGCACTTCGCCGGTGGCCGGGTTGTAGACGTCCGAAAAGCGGCCCGACGTGCCGTTCACGTGCTTGCCGTCGATCCAGTGGGTGAGTTCGATGGTCATCTGGTGATCCTCCGCAGGGAAATGGGCCGCTTTGGGCGTTGGCTGTGCACAATGGCCGAAAGCGAGCCATGCTCAAGGGGTATTCTCTCCCAACGGCTGTGCGGATATGCAAGGACTGATGGCATGGGGGCGGGCATGGACTGGGATGATCTGCGGTTCTTTCTGCAAGTGGCGCGCACCGGGCGGCTGACCGCGGCGGCCCGCGCGCTTGGCGTGGATCATGCCACCGTGTCGCGGCGGATCGCGGCGCTTGAGGGATCCTTGGGCGCGCAGCTTCTGCACCGGTCCCCGCGCGGCTGCACCCTGACCGATGCGGGCATGCGCCTTTTGCCAAGGGCAGAGGCCGTGGAAAGCGCCGCCATGGCCGCCGCCAAAGAAGCGGGCGAGGGCGCAGAATTGTCCGGCGCCGTGCGCGTCGGCATCCCCGAGGGCGCCGCGTCCCACCTGACCGTGCAGGCGGCGGCAGAGCTGGTCGCCCGCAACCCACGGCTGGAATTGCAGATCGTGGCGATGCCGCGGACCTTCTCGCTGTCCCAGCGCGAGGCAGATTTCGCCATCGCCATCACGCCCCCCGACCAGGGGCGCCTGCGCATCCGCAAGATCTCAGACTATACGCTCAGCCTCTATGCCGCGACCGGGTATCTGGACGCGCAGCGCGGCGGGCGGCCCAGAACGGTGGACGACCTGCGGCGCCTGCGCGGGGTCGGTTATGTGCAGGATCTGATCTTCGACAAAGGGCTGGATTACCTGTCTGAGGTGGGCCCCGGCCTGCATCCGCGCCTGACCTCCACATCCCTGCTGGTGCAGATGGAACTGGTGCGCGCCGGCGCCGGGGTCGGCATCCTGCCCGATTATATGGGCGCGCGTTGCGAAGGGTTGGAGCGTGTGCTGGCCGATCAGGTCAAAATCACCCGCAGCTATTGGCTGGTGCTGCACGAAAACTCCGCCGACCTTGCGCGCGTGCGTCTGGCGGCTGAGGCACTGGCCGCGGGCATCCGCGCCCGTGCCCAAGGGGGCTGACGCCGGGGTGGCGCGCGGCGCGGGCTTGCCGCGCCCGGGTGGCCGAGCGGGGGCGTGCCCCCCGAGGCTGCCCGCACTCAGTCCCGCGCCTCCACCGGTCCCGGCGCGCCCAGGGCCGCGGCCCCCGCCCCGGCCGCCCGGCGCGCGCGGCGCGACACCCGATCCCGGCGCAACGCATCCAGCGAATACAGCGCCAGCGCCGCCCAGATCATCGGGAACGCGATGGCATGCCAGATGGTCACCGTTTCCCCCATCACCGTGACGGCGACCAGAAACTGCAGGGTGGGGTTCAGATACGCGATCAGCCCCACGGTGGACATCGGCAGGCGCTGCGCCGCCATCGAATAAAGCGCCAGCGGCGCCCCGGTCAGCAGGCCCGAAAACGCCAGCAACCCCGCATCGCGCCATGACAGCAGGAACGCACCGCCGGGTTTGCCGGAAAAATCGCTCCACCCCAGCGTGTGGATCCCCACCAGCCACACCAGCGCGAACGGCGCCAGCAGCAGCACCTCTACGGTCACGGATGATATCGGCCCGGACGGCGCGGATTTCTTGATCAGTCCATATATCGCGAAGGTCACCGCCAGCGTCAGCGACACATATGGCGGGGCGCCTAGCCCGATGCTCAGCCCCAGCGTCGCCAATGCCGCCAGCGCCACCGCGGCGCGCTGCAAGGGCGCGAACCGCTCGCCATGCACCGCCCAGCCCAGCGCGGCCATCACCAGCGGAAAGATGTAATACCCCAAAGAGCTTTCGACCACATGGCCCGCTGACACCGCCCAGATGAACAGCGCCCAGTTGATGGAAATCATCACCGCCGTCACCGCCAACAGCAGCACCTGCCTTGGGTCGCGCAGAATCGCCATGATCCCCGGCAGACGCCCTGTGGCCATGCAGAACAGCGCGAAAAACAGCGCGGACCAGAAGGTGCGATGGGCCAGCACCTCAGTCGGTGGAATGTGGCTGAGCGCTTTGTAGTAGATCGCCGACAGGCCCCAGATCATGCAGGCGCCGATGATCGCGAGGGCTGCGGGCAGGCCGCCTTGGGGCTGTTGGGACATGAACGGGCGGCCTCCGACGCGCCACGGGCGCGGTGCCGGGCGACAGGCTCCAGCCCTAGCGCGCGGCGCGGGGGTGGAGCAAGCGCGCCCTATCCCGCCAGACGCATCGCCGCGTCTTCGCACTGCGCCGCGGCCGTGCGCAGTGGCATGGTCAGCAGCAGCGTTGCGCCAAGGCCCGGTCCCGGGCTTTCGATGCACAGGGTGCCACCCATGGCGTTCATGGTGTTCGCGGACCAATGCAGACCGCTGCCGCCGGTTTTGCTCAGCCGGGTGGAATAGCCCCGTTCAAACAACCGGTCCTGCACATCAACGCCAAAGCCCTGGCCATTGTCGCGGATTGATATCCGCAGCACGTCTGCGCCATCATCAGCCACGGCGGCGACGCTGATCTTGCCGTCCACGCGCGCCGACGCTTCGATGGATTCGACCGCGTTGGTCAACACATTCCCGATCACCTGCGCCAGCAGCACGCGATTGGCGCACACATGCTGCGGGGGGCCCGCGTCAAACGCCACCGCCACGGTGCCCGCCTCAGAGAACCGCGCGACCGAGAGGGTGGCCGACAGGAACCCATTGATCTCAATCACGTTCTGCTCCGCCGCGCCCGGAACGTCGCGCTGGTTCTGTTCAATCGCGCCGATCACATCCGCCAGGCTGGTGCCCGCATGCTCAGCCATCCTGCGGTTCTCAGTGATTTGAGCGTCGTGACTCTCAAACACCGCGGACAGGAAGTGGATCAACTTTTCAAGCCGCTCTGGGGGCAGATCAGGGGTTCGCGCTTCGCGCAGCGCCTTTTCGACATCGTCGCGCAGCGGGATCTGTAGATCATCGCGCAGCCGGGACAGGATGGCACAGACCGGGCTGAGCCCGTTGCGCACATTGTGCATGACGTCGATGTGATTCTGGGTTTTGCCAAGCTGATACGACTGCTGTTCCAGCCGCCCATGCAGCATGTCGAGCTGCCGCGCCATCGCGTTGAAGCCCAAGGCCAAGGCGCTGATTTCATCGTTGCGGTCGAAATCCTGCATCTCGGTCAGCTCACCCGTTTGCGAAATGCGTGAGACATGGGCCTCCATCGCGACCAGCGGCCGCGTGACAACCGCGTTCACGCGCAGACTGACCGCCGCAATCATCACCACCACCAAGCCCGCGATGCCACCGCCGACCAGGACCAACAGCTCTGCGCCCGTCTGCACCATTTTGCGCGGAATAGTGTAGCGGATCGTCGCCAGCGGCGTGCCCTCGATGTCCTCAATCCCGACGCCGATCACAATTTTTCCACCGCGCTTGATCACGTTTTGGCCATCGACGGGCGCGGCGAAATCATATGCCGCCTCCACCTGCAGCTGGTTGAAAATCACGCTGGGGCTGACCTCAGTGCCGAACACCAGATACCCCGGCGCCGCGCCCGATGCGTCGCTGCGCAGCACCTGCGCGACGGCGAACACCAGCAGCTTGTCGCCCACCCGCGCAAAGGTCTGGAACGATGCTTCGCGCCGTGCGCGGTCCATGATCCGGGGGGCCATGGCCACAGCGGCCAGCGCGTCCGACATCGCACCGTCACGCGCGCCTTCGGCAAAGTCGAAATATTCGTTCAGCGCGTGCGCGCCATCAAACCTGATCAGCGACACCGCATTGACGTCATAACTGACCATGGAACTGTAATTGACGTTTTCAACATTAAACCCGGTGTCCCAAGTCTGCATGAAGTCATACGCATCGGTCCACACTGCCCAGTCGGTTGATTTCTCGCCCAAAGTCGATTTGAAATTGGTGAACATCCCTTCGACCCGCGCAATCTGCTGATCAATGTCATCATCCTGCAACGTCCTGAACCGTGATGAGATCGCCATGGTCACGAAGGACAGGATCAGGATCAGCCCGACCAGCCCCACGGTGGCCAGATTGATGCCGAGCCGGAAGCTCAGATGCCGACGCGAAAAACGGGGCGCGGGGCGCGTGGTGCTGGTTTCAGGCATGGGTCAACCGGCCTTCATGATGCGCGCCTTTGCGGCGGCAGATGCGTTGGACCGACCCGCACCCGCAAGACGCGCGGCAATGTCACTGACCTCCTCAGCCGCGCCGAACAAAAAGCCCTGAACATGGCTGCACCCAACGGCGCAGAGGGCCCTGTGCTGATCCTCGGTCTCCACACCCTCAGCGACCACGGTCAGGCCCAGCCCCTTGGCCAGATGCGCGATGGAACTGACGATGGCTCTTGAGGCATCGTTCTCACCAACATCTTTGACAAAGTTTTTATCGATCTTGATGCAGTCGAGCGCGAGGTCCTTAACCCGCTGCAAGCTGGAATGGCCGGTCCCGAAATCATCAATCGCGATGCGAAAGCCTTCGGCCTTAAGGTCCTTCATCAACGTGATCGCCTGCGCCGTGCTTTCGAACAGGGCGGTTTCGGTGATCTCAATCTGGATCCGTCCGTGTGGCACACCCGCTGCGGCCGCCTTGCGGATCAGCAGGTCCTTGAGGTTCAGTCGCTTGAATTGTCGCGGCGAAATGTTGATCGACACATAAAGCCCCGGCCAGTTGCAGCTGTCGCGCAAGGCGCGCGCGATCACCCAATCGCCGATCTTGTGGATCAGCGGGCCTTCCTCAGCGATGGGAATGAAAACCGCGGGCGACACCGCGCCGTGATCCGTGCTGGTCCAGCGCACCAGCGCCTCAAACCCCACCACGACAAGCGTGCGCGCGTCGACGATCGGCTGGTAGAACAACGCCAGTTCGTCCTTTTCAATCGCCGCCGCCAGCCCACTTTCGATTTTCTGGCGGAAACGCGCGCTTTCGTCCATGGCCGCGTCAAAAATGCAGGTCAGCCCGCGGCTGGCATTCTTAGCCTCAAACAAAGCCAGATCGGCAAAGCGGATCAGGTCGATCCCATCGGCGCTTGGATGGTCGCGCACGAACAGCAGCCCCGCCGAGGCCCCGATTCGCACTGAGCTGCCAAACACCGTGAAGGTCTGCGCACAGGCATCCACGATCGCGTCGCAGATCAGCTTGGCTGCCTCACGCTCCGCATCGATCAGCAGGCCGAATTCGTCGCCGCCCAGCCGTGCCACCATGGTGCCGGGTGGGCAATTCGCCTTGATCGTCGCATAGACGATCTTCAGAAGATCATCCCCCGCCCCGTGGCCAAGGGTGTCGTTCACCTCCTTGAAGCGGTCAAGATCGAGCAGCGCGAGCGCAAAATCAGAGGCCTCGCCCGCCATCCGCGTGGCCAATTCGCGCTGGAAGGCCAGGCGGTTGGGGGCCCCGGTCAGAAAATCATGGTTCGCGGCGTTGATGGCGCGCGCTTCGCTGGCCGCAAGCTCAGTGAGCCTTTCGTTCAACAGTGCGACCTGCTTGGCGTCATGCTCCCACCGCCGCGACAGGGCGACGGCCATCTGGCGCACCTCTGCGGCGGCAAAGGGTTTGGCGATGTAGAAGATCTTGTCAGGCGGCCCAGCGGCGGCTGCAATGTCCGTCACCGAATGGTCCGAATAGGCCGAAACGATCACGATGTTCACATCCACGTCCAGCCCACGGATCAGGCGCGCAGTTTCCTTGCCGTCGATGCCGGGGGGCATGCGGATGTCAACAAACGCGACGTTGAACGGACGCCCGGCAGCGACGCTGGCCTTCACCTTCTCAACCGCCTCCAGCCCTTGTGAGCCATAATTGATCTCAATGTCTTCTTCAGGCGGTGCGGCTTGGCCGATGCCCGGTGTGGCGAACAGCTCATCTGACAGAAGTTGCAGCGCGGCCCCGGCGCGCGCATGCGCCGATGGCGCAAAAGCATGACGATACGCGTCACGCACCGCGCGATCGTCATCCACGATTAAAATTCTCATACCCGACAAGCTCCCCGCACTTGGTCGATGCAGGGTCGCCGCAAAACGTTAAAGTCCCGACCGGTTCGGCGCCTATCAGGGTTAAGCAGCCCTTGCCGTGCGGCCACGAAAAAGGCCCCCCAGATCGCCGGGGGGCCCAATGTCTTCAGCAAAAGCGCCGCAGGGCATCCCGCAGCGTGCGATCAGCCCCCGGCGTTGGCAAGACGCTCGGCCACGTTTTCCCAGTTCACCAGCTTGTCGAGGAAGTTGGTCAGGTACACCGGACGCTTGTTGCGGAAATCGATGTAGTAGGAATGCTCCCACACATCACAGCCCAGCAGCGCGGTCTGGCCGAAGCACAGCGGGTTGACGCCGTTTTCGGTCTTGGTGACCTTCAGCGCGCCGCCATCAACCACGAGCCATGCCCAGCCGGACCCGAACTGGCCAGCACCAGCGGCCGAAAACTGCGTCTTGAAATCGGCAACTGATCCGAACGCGTCCACGATCCGGGCCTCAAGCTCCGACGGCATCGCGGCACCTTTCGGGCCCATCATGTCCCAGAACTGGGCGTGGTTCCAATGCTGCGAGGCGTTGTTGAAGATGCCCGACTGCGCAACGGAACCCGCGTTATAGGTGCCTTTCACGATGTCTTCGACCGATTTGCCAGCCCATTCGGTGCCGTCGATCAGCTTGTTGCCGTTATCCACATAGGCCTTGTGGTGAATGTCGTGGTGAAACTCGAGCGTTTCTTTCGACATGCCCAGATCGGCGAGGGCGTCATGGGCGTAGGGAAGCGCGGGAAGTTCGAAAGCCATGGATGTCTCTCCTGTCGGGTCTTGGGATTGTTCTGCGCGTGTTGCGGCGCTTACCTCCTGAGGTGGGACACCCGGCCCCTTCGGTCAAGCGCAAAGGGGCTGTGTCGGGCGGATTTCCCATCTGCGGTGGCGCGGCGTGTGCCGAACGGGAACGCCGCAGGCGGACGATGGCTTCCCCTGCGTCAGCCGGGCGGAGTGATGGGGCGAACCTGCGCGGCCCGTCACGGCAACATGCATGTCCGCATTCGCCTCAGCCATCGCGGCCGACAATCGCCCGATGTGCCAGCGCAAGGGGTGCAGGGCGGGCCAGATGTCGGGCCCGCAGGGACCGCGATGGGCCGAACCTGCGCCGTCAGACGGCGATCAGCGCGGCGGCGACCCGGCGGTCCTCGGCCAGCAGCACGTTGTAGGTCCGGCAGGCGGCCGCGGTGGACATCAGGTCATACCCGATCCCGGCGGCGTCCAGCGCCGCGCGCGCGTCGGCGGGCAGGTTGGCGATGTCTGGTCCCATGCCCAGCAGCAGCACGTCCATGGCCCCCGCGTCGGCGATGAAAAGGGCCAGCGCCTCAGGCGTGATATCCGCAGGCGCGCGGGGGGCCCAATCGATCATCCGGTCAAAATGCAGCGCCAGACTGCCTGCATGGCGCACGCCGCCAAGGCTGAACCCCCCGCCGCCATAGCTGTCGATGGGCGGGCGGGCGCCGAAGTTGATTTCGTTCAGATGCATGGGGCTCTCCGGGTCAGGACGGGTCTATACCTAGCGCCAAGCGGGGGCTGCGTCGATCATTGCAGCCCAAAGAAAAAGGGGACGCCTGCGCGCCCCCATTTCCACCGCCGTGAAATCTTGTGTCAGACCTGCGCGCCGCCGAACTGCACGCCCGCCGGGCCTTTGCCGTCCTCGCCCTCATTGGTCCAGTCGCGCTTGACGCCCAGCCACAACAGCGCGACCGAGGCCACCGCGATCGAGGAATACGTGCCGACCAGGATCCCCCAGATCATCGCAAAGGTGAATCCGCGGATCACCTCTCCGCCAAAGGTATACAGCGCAGTCAGCGCGATCAGCGTGGTGCCCGACGTCATCAAAGTCCGGCTCAGCGTCTCGTTGATCGACAGGTTCAGCAGATCCTTCAGCTCCAGCTTCTTGTATCGCCTCAGGTTTTCGCGCACCCGGTCAAACACCACCACCGTGTCGTTCAGCGAATAGCCGACGATGGTCAGAAGCGCCGCGATGATCGACAGGTTGAATTCCAGCTGCACCAGGGAAAACACCCCGATGGTCAGGATCACGTCATGGACCAGCGCCACCACCGCCCCGACTGAGAACTGCCATTCAAACCGCAGCCAGATGTAGACCAGCACCACGAACACCGCGAGGCCGATGGCCAGCACGCCTTCGATCACCAATTCGCCGGACACTTTGGGCCCGACCACCTCAACCCGGCGGAATTCAACGCCGGGGACCGCCGCGCTGATCGCGGCCTGCACTTTGGCAACCACGGCCATCTGCGCATTGCCGTCACCGGGCTGGGTTTCAACGCGGATCAACACGTCCTGCGGATCGCCGAATTCCTGCACGGCCACATCGCCAAGATCCAGCGCATTGGTCGCAGAGCGGATGACACTCAGATCGGCGGCCTGCGGGGTGCGGGCCTCGATCATCGTGCCGCCACGGAAATCGATGCCGAAATTCAGCCCCATGGTCAGGAACAGCACGATCGACGCGATCACCGCGGTGGAGGAGACCGCAACCGCGATCCTCCCCATCCCCATGAAGTTGATCTTGGTGTCGTCGGGAATGAGCTTGAGACGCATCACGCGGCTCCTTTGCGAAGGGCGGGGACGAGGATGCCCGCGGTCATAGCGTGATCACCTTGGGACGGCGGGCGCTGAACCACAGCGACACGAACAGACGCGTCACCACAACCGCGGTGAACACCGAGGTGCAGATGCCAATGCCGAGCGTCACGGCAAAGCCTTTCACCGGGCCAGAGCCCATGAAGAACAGGATCGCC
Organism: Paracoccaceae bacterium; assembly: GCA_047610385.1. GTDB lineage: Bacteria > Pseudomonadota > Alphaproteobacteria > Rhodobacterales > Rhodobacteraceae > JBOCEF01. Next base: position 33,747 of record JBLGAC010000034.1, read on the forward strand.
GCGGCAAGGAACGTGGTCACGTTGGCGTCGATGATCGCCGAAAACGCACGTTCATACCCGGTTTCAATGGCCCGCGCGGGGCCTTTTCCGCTGCGCAATTCTTCGCGTATGCGTTCAAACACCAGCACGTTGGCGTCAACCGCCATGCCGATCGTCAGCACAATGCCCGCGATGCCCGGCAGCGTCAGCGTCGCGCCGATCACCGACAGCACCGCCATGATCATCGCGACGTTGAAGATCAGCGCCAGATTGGCGAACAGGCCGAACAGGCCGTAATAAAGCCCCATGAACAGCAGCACTGCCGCAAACGCGATCACCACCGCGGTTTCGCCCGCCGCGATGCTGTCGGCGCCCAGATCGGGGCCGACCGTGCGCTGTTCCAGCACCGTAATCTTGGCCGGCAGGGCGCCTGCGCGCAGCAAGATTGAAAGCTGCGCCGCGCTTTCCACCGTGAAGCTGCCGGAGATCTGACCTGACCCGCCGGTGATCGGTTCGTTGATGCGCGGGGCGGTGATGACCTCATCGTCCAGCACGATGGCGAAGGGACGCCCGACATTGGCCGCAGTCACCTGCCCGAATTTGCGCGCACCGGCGACATCAAAGCGAAAGTTCACCACCGGCTCGCCAGACTGGCTGTCAAAGCCGGGCTGCGCGTCGGTCAGCCGGTCGCCGGTGATCAGCGCGCGGCGCGGCAGGATATAATAGCGACCCTCCTCAGCGTCAGGCACGATGATGTTGCCGGGGCCGGGGCGGGTATTGGCGTCCTCGGTGACGCTTTCGACCAGATGGAAGGTCAGCTTGGCGGTCTTGCCGATGATGGTCAGCAATTCCTCAGCCGATCCGATGCCGGGCACCTGGATCAGGATGCGTTCTTCGCCCTGGCGCTGGATGGTCGGTTCGCGCGTGCCGGTCTCGTCGATGCGGCGGCGCATGATTTCAAGGCTCTGCGCCATGGTGCGGTCGTCCATGGCGCGAATTGCGGCCTCAGACATCGAAACCGTGAGGGTCGCGCCGGTCACGTCGACCTCAAGGTCCGGACCGCCGCCACCCAAAAGGCCTGACGCAACCGGCTGGGCCAGATCGCTCAGGGCCTGCGCGGCGATGTCGGTGCCTGCGGGATCGTCCAGCACGATGGTCAGCGTGTCCCCACCCTCAGACCGGCGGCGGAACGGGCCGATCTGGTCGCGCAGATCGCGCAGGGCATCGCGCGCCTCAGGCCACAGCGCGTCCATGCGTTCGCGGTGCACGTCCGCGACGGACACCTCAACCAGCAAATGCGCGCCGCCCCGAAGGTCGAGCCCCAGATTGATGATGGCCGAGGGCGCCCAGGACGGCCAAGCCGACGCAGCGGCGTCCAGCGTGGGGCCAGAATTTCCGGCCTCGATGGACGCGCGGGCATCATTGGCCTGCTCCACCGTTCCATAGAACAAATTGGGCGCAGAAAAAATCAGCGCGGCGAGGCAGGCGAGCGCCACAAAGGCCTTCTTCCAGCCGGCGAAGTGAAGCATAGCAGCCCTCTCAGATCATCAGCGGCGCAAGGTGCGCCGGGGGCCCCGCGCGCATCATGGCGCGCGCGGGGCCTCGCACGTGTCTTAGGCGGCGGGCTCAGACTTGGACACCACGGTCGCGATGGTGGAGCGCACAACCCGCACCTTCACGCCTTCGGCGATTTCCAGTTCCAGCTCGTCGCCGTCTTCCTTAACGCGGGTCACCTTGGCAAAGATGCCGCCTTGGGTGATGACCGCGTCGCCGCGGCGCAGCGTTGTCAGCATGGCTTTGTGTTCCTTGGCGCGCTTTTGCTGCGGGCGGATCAGGAACATATAGAAGATCGCGAAAATCAGGATCAGCGGGACGAACTGTCCGAGGCCGCCCATGGCGCCTCCGGCGCCGGCGGTCTGGGCGAAAGCTGGGGTCACAAACATGATCTCTCCGTCGATGGGATGGGCCATTGGTCAGGTCAGGCGGGGTCAGGGCCGATCCCCGTTCCGCCCCCGTCGCAAAGGGTCGGCCGAGGGCGTGCAGCGCCTGTCTGGTCGCGCGGGACTATAAACACGGCGCGGCGCAGTTCAAGGAGCCGCGGCCCAATGACGGGGGGGCGGGCGACGATGAGGCGCGGGCATCGGCCCCGGGCGCCTTGCGCCCCCGCCGCCGAGCGCGCGTCCCCGCGCGCGGCACCAAGCCCAACCACATGGCCCCATTGACAGCCGGGCCGCGGGCTTCGACGTTGCTGTTCCGCCCTTTGCCGAGGATCCGCCATGAAGCCTGTCGCAGACGCACCGCCCCCCGACGCCATCGTTCTGGGTGCCGGGATCACCGGCGTTGCCGCCGCCGAGCATCTGCGCCGCATGGGCCGCCGGGTTCTGCTGATCGACCGCGCGGCGCCGGGCAGCCCCGATCAGGCGAGCTACGGCAATGCCGGGCTGCTGGCGCGCTGCGCCGTGGGGCCGGTGTCGTCGCCCGGATTGCTGTGGAAAGCACCAAAAATGCTGCTGGACCCCAACCAGCCATTGTTCCTGCGCTGGCGCCACCTGCCGCGGTTGATCCCGTGGCTGATCCCGTTCCTGCGCAACGGTGCCCCGGCGCGGCACAAGGCGCTGGCCGCCGCCATCGCGCGGCTGACCGACGGGTCAATCGACGAACATCAGGCGCTGTCTGCGGGCACCGATGCGGCGCGGTTCATCAAGCTGGGCGACTATTCCTTTCTGTATCGCAACCGCGCCGGGTTTGAGCATGACCTGCCCGACCACGAATTGCGCCGCACCCATGGCTATAACTGGCGGGAGATCGAAGGCGACGCCCTGCACGCCCGCGATCCGGGCCTATCGCGCGATTACGGCTTTGCGATCACTTTCGGGGATCATGGGTGGCTGACCTCTCCGGGCCGGTATGTCGCGGCACTGGCGGCGCATTTCGAAGCCGCGGGCGGCCAGATCCTGCGCGCTGAGGCGGTGGATCTGCGGCCCACCGAGACCGGCGCCGAGGTGACGCTTGCGGGTGGTGAGCGGCTGGAGGCGCGCCACGTTATTCTTGCAGCCGGGGCCTGGTCGCGCCGGTTCGCAGAGGGGCTGGGCCACCGCGCACCCCTGGAGGGTGAGCGCGGGTACCACCTTATGCTGCGCGGTGCGTCGCACCTGCCGCCGCATCCCGCGATGGTGGCCGACGCGAAATTCGTGATCACGCCGATGGAGGATGGCCTTCGTTGCGCCGGGATCGCAGAGTTCGGCGCGCTGGACGCCCCACCCTCAGCCGCGCCGGTGGAGCTGCTTCGGCGGCGCATCCGGCAAGTTTATCCCGACCTGACATGGCAGGCAGAGGAGGTCTGGATGGGGCACCGCCCGTCCACCGTCGACAGCCTGCCGATGCTGGGTGCCGCGCCCAAAGCGCCCGGCGTGATCTTTGCGTTCGGCGGCCAGCATGTCGGGCTGACCATCGGGCCGGAGCTGGGGCGGCTGGCCGCGAGCATCGCGACCGGCACGCGGATCAACGCCGATCTGTCAGCGCTGCGCCCCGACCGGTTCGATCGCGGGCGCTGATCGCGCGATCATTCCCCCACGGTGGCCTTTGCAGGCGGGGCGTTGAGCGCGGGCATGTCGACGATTCGCGATGCGGCACGGCGCGCCGCGGCGACATTTTCCAACCGAGCCGCCGCACCGCCGAGCGCAAGGCGCAGCCGGTCCGGGGCCACCGCGTCTTCGATGCGCGCAAGCGTGTCACGATGGGCAGTGGTCAGCGCCTCCAACTGTGTCTGCAGCCCTTCGACCCGCCCAGAAAGTGCATCCAGCGCATCCCCCGATTGCCCGCCGGGGTCAGCGGAGAGCCCGGCAATCCGGTCGCAAAGCGCCTGCAGGCGGGCTTCGTCGTCCGCGCCACGTTCGTGCATGGCGGACATCACTGCGGTGGCGGCGGCTTTGGCGGCTTCGTCGACCGATCCCGCAGCGGCGTCCACTGCGTGGGACAGGATTTCCGTGCGGGCCAGCAATGCGCTCAGCGCAGCGGCGATGGGCGCAATGTCGGACCCGCCGCCGTTTCCTTCGATCGCTGCGCGCAACGCCGTCTGACCGGCAGTGAGCGATGCAAGGCCCGCCCCGACATCCCGCGACAGGGCGGACAAAAGCGCGACCCGCGTGTCGCCCGATGCCGCGATCACATCCAGCCGCTCCGACGTTGCGGTCGAAGATGACAGCGCCACAATGCCGGCCGCGACCGAGGACAGCCGTTCCTCAAGCCGGTCCGCAGCGTCCTGCTGCCCGGCGAGAATCGTGGCGGTCATATCGGCCAGCTGCGGCGCGGTGTCAGGCACGTCGCCGTCGACACGGGCGTCGTTGCGCAGGTCTTCCAGTGCTTCATCCGTGTCCAGATCGTCAGCTTCGGGGTCCTGCGCCATCGTTTCAGTGGCATCTTCTGTTTCGCCGGTATCCTCCGCCGCCCAATCGGGAACGCCCAAATTGTCCACGTCGAACGCCTTTTCCTCAGCAGGCGCATCTTCAGACGGCCCATCATCCTCAGCCACATCGTCGGTCGCCCATGACGGAACGCCCAAATTGTCCACGTCAAAAGCATCTTCATCCGTCGCACTGTCATCGGGCGCGATGTCATCTGTGGCGCGTTCCTCCAGCGCCATGGGATCCAGATCTGGCGCGGGATCTGCGGCCAGGGACGGGTGCCCGATCCCCTCCAGCGCGTCGATCCGCGCAATCACGCGGCTGCTTTCATCATGCGAAATCGCGGCGAGACGCCCGGCATAGGTGAACATGATCGCCAGATCGTCTTTAAGAGCGGTCGAAAGATCCTCCAACGCCGCGGGCGCGAGGGGGGCGGGGCGGTCGATAAGATCCCAAAGCAAGGTTTCCATGCCCCCAATGCGTGCGGCGGTGTCCGCCGCACTGCGCCGCAGCGCGCCGCGCACCATCCAGAACAGCAGCCCGCAGATCAGGCCAAACAGCCCCGTGCCGCCCCCGGCGACGGCCCAGATCATGACGCTTTTCCTGCGGTACCGGGCGCGCGGACCAGCAGCTCTCCGACAATTGCGCGGATGGCTTCGGCATAGGCGTCGCTGCGCCCGGCCGATACGCGGCGGTCCTGCTCCAACGCCTCAGCCACAGTGCCCAGCCGTTGAAGTGCCGGTTCCAGCGTGCGGCGGTCCGAGTCGCGCCGCGCACGGGCAGATTTCTGGATGTCGGCGCGCATCACGGCCAAGGCGCGGTCAATGCTGGCGTCGATGCGGGCGGCGACCGCGCCCTCAGACTGCTGATCGCCGGACGGAGCGGCGGTGACCGCTGCGCCCCCCCCCCACCACTGCCGCAAGAATCGCGGTGAGCGTCGATTCGGCCCGCGCAAGGCGGTCTTCGATGCGCGCGACCGCGTCGGCCTGCGCCTGCGCGCGGGCGGTATCGGCGATCGCCCCAGCGGTGTGGCTGGCCACTTCGCGCGCAAATTTTGCGGTTGTCACCTCGTGGGGCCCGTTGTCGGGCTGCGCGGTGGCAAGCATGGGGCCCACATCGGCGGGTGCCCCAAACGCAGGGCCGCCCGGGGCAGGGTCAACCGGTGCGGCGTGCGCATCGGTGATCGCCACCAGCCCGACATCTTCGCCGATGGCGGCGGCGGCACCCTCAGGGTCCCCAAGCATTGCTGCGAAGCGCCCCGGCGACAGCCGGAACAGCGCGCCCACCGCAAAATCAAGCACCGGGGAGAGCGCGAGGTTTTCATCCTCAGCCGCGGCCCCCGACAGGGTGATCACATGGCTGGCAAGCCCTGCCGCGCGCAGCTGGGCCGCACGGGGGTGCCAAGTGTCGGCCACATCTGCGCCTTCAGGGGCGTCATCGGGCACCGCGTCAGGCACAGCGTCATCAGGCACGACGTCGCCCTCTGCCGCCAGATCGATGGGTGGCGCCACGATGGCGTCCGGGTCGCTGGTCCCGTTTTTTGCCATGTCAGCCGCATCCTCAGGGACGGCTGGATCGCCGTCAGGCATGGCCGCCTCACGCTGCTCTGCCGACGCATCCGCGGCAAAGGCGGCTTCGTCCTTGGCGGCGTCATCTTCGGCGGTGGCGGCGGCCTTGGCGGTGTTCATCATGGTGAGACCTGTTCCTCAGCGCCGCGGATCATGGCCCGGCACAGTGCAGACTGCCCGCAAAGCCCCTAATGTTTGGTTTCCCTAATGCAGCCGCTTGCCCGAACGCAGCGGCGCGCCTACGACTTGGTCATGACCATCGAACCTGCCTGCATCGGCGACATCTCATTCTGGCATGCTGAGCTGGGCGGCCCCCCCGCCCGGCGCGCGGCGCTGGACGGCGACGCGGTGGCGGACGTGTGCATCATCGGCGCGGGATATACCGGCCTGTGGACCGCGTATTATCTGAAGCAGGCCGACCCCACCCTGAACGTTGTGGTGGTGGAAAAAGACTTTGCGGGCTTTGGTGCCTCAGGGCGCAATGGCGGCTGGCTGACGGGCGGTTTTGCGTGGAAGCATGAACGCTATCTGGCCAATGGCGATGCGGATGGCGTGCGCGCGCTTGTCCGCGTCATGGCAGGCACGGTCGATGAAATCATCCGCGTCGCGGAGGCTGAGGGCATCGACGCCGACATCCGCCGCACTGATGAGCTGATGGTCGCCACCAATCCCGCGCAGCTGATCCGCGCCGAACAGGAAACCGTCCATCGCCGCCATTGGGGCGAAACCGACGCCGAAATCCGCATGATCGGCAGGGATGAGACGCTGGCCCGCGCGCGCATTCCCGGCGCGCTCGGCGCCATGCTGATCGGCGGGGTGGCGCGGATCCAGCCCGCCAAGCTGGTGCGCGGGTTGGCAGCGTCGGTCGAACGTCTGGGCGTGCGCATCGTGGAGGGCACTGAGGCGACCGCCATCGCCCCCGGCGCCGTCACCACACCTTTTGGCATCGTGCGCGCCCCGATCATCCTGCGCGCGACTGAGGGCTTCACCGCCACGCTGCCGGGGCTGAAGCGCGAATGGCTGCCGCTGAATTCCGCGCAGATTGTGACTGAGCCGTTGCCAGATGCCATCTGGGCTGAGATCGGCTGGGACGGGCATGAAATTCTGGGCGATTTCAACAACGCCTATTGCTATTGCCAGCGCACCCGCGAAGGCCGGATCGTGGTTGGCGGGCGCGGCGTGCCCTATCGCATGGGGTCGCGCATTGATGAAAACGGCATCCCGGACCCTGAGACGATCCGCCGGCTGATTGCAATTCTGCACCGCCATTTCCCCGCCGCGAAAAACGCGCGGATCGACCACGCATGGTGCGGCGTGCTGGGGGTTCCGCGGGACTGGTGCGCGACAGTGGGGCTGGACCGTGCCACGGGCATCGGCTGGGCCGGGGGCTATGTCGGGGTGGGGGTGTCGACCTCAAACCTCGCGGGACGCACGCTTGCCGATCTGGCGCGCGGGCAGGACACTGCGCTGACGCGCCTGCCATGGGTCAATCGCCGCGTGCGCAGGTGGGAGCCTGAGCCACTGCGCTGGCTGGGCGTTCAGGGCATGTACCGGCTGCTGCATATGGCCGACATGCGCGAGGCACGCCGCAGGGGCCCGCCATCAAAGCTTGCGGCCTTGGGCGCGTGGCTGACAGGACGATAAGGGGGCCGCGTCGTCATGCACCCCATCGCCGCCATCAACCGACCCGGTGCCTGAGCCATTCATGGCCCGGGCGGTCATCGCGGTCCAGCCGGCAACCCTGCCGATACGCGGGGACAGTCACATGACCATCCCAGGACCCTTACGCTTACAATCTGCACTGCAGTTTGATCCGGCATACGCCCGGACCGTGTCATCGCGCGCCGCCAGACCTATACGCGGCCCGGCAGCTGCATCAGACCCCAAAGGCACCACCCGGCGGCTTTTCGTTCTGACAAGGAGACTATGACTCGCTTTGGGTTTCCCATAAGTAAATGCGAATACGCTATTGCGGTTAACTTTTGTATACCACTGCGTTTCAGCATGAACAGAGTGGTCAACACCTGTGGCGCGAAATTCAGATGTTGTGAACCAGATGCCCGGTCAGCGCAGATCTGGCCGATCGACCGCCACTGCGGCATGCTGCGCGCGCAACGTCTCCGCCGCGGCGCGCACCGTGTCGGAGATCTGCGTGAGCTGGCGTGCCAACGGGCTTTTCCGGCGCCAGATCATGCCCACATTCCGCGACGGCTGCGGGCTTTTGAACCGCGCGACGGACACAGGCGCAGACCGGGTTTCCACCGCCACGGCCATTTCGGGGATCAGCGTGACCCCCAGCCCGGCGCTGACCAACTGGACCAGTGTGGACAGCGAACTGGCATTCATAATCTCACGCGGGGGGGGGGCCGACTGCATGTTGCAAAATGACAGGGCCTGATCACGAAAGCAGTGGCCTTCCTCTAGCAACAGCAGGCGCATTTCGCGCAGCTTTTCGCTGCTTGGGACCGGCTTGCCTTCGTCTTCGCGCGGGCGGACCAGCACGAAATGCTCAGTGAACAGGGTGACCTCGGCAAAGCTCGGCTCTGACACCGGCAGCGCGACGATGGCGGTGTCGAGCCGCCCTTCGGCCACGTCCTGGATCAGCGTGTGGGTCAGCGTTTCGCGCACCCGGATGTCCAGCCCGGCATGCGCGCGCGTCAGGGCAGCGATCAGCGTGGGCAGCAGATAAGGCGCGATCGTCGGGATCACCCCGATGCGCAGCGGCCCGGCCATGCGATCACGTGAGGCGCGGGCCAGATCCTCCAGCTCATCCACCGCGCGCAGGATGTCGCGGGCGCGCAGGGCAAATTCCTCTCCGAACCCGGTCAGGCGCAGCTGCCGCCCGGCCCGATCAAACAGGGCGGCGCCCAGTCTGCCCTCCAGTTCCTTGATCTGCATGGACAATGCGGGTTGAGAAATCGCGCACGCATCCGCCGCACGCCCGAAATGGCCATGCTGCGCAAGGGCGCTGAAATACCGGAGATGCTTGAGTGTCAGGTTATTCATCAGCGCAGCTGATACCTCAGATAAGAAAAACAAACTTTATCTTATGATGTGGCTTTGGTAAAGTTTCATAAGATTAAGGGAGACCGCCGATGTCACACCCCCGCAGCGCAGCGCCCCACCGGTGCCGCAGCGCAGGGCCCGATGCGCGCAACCCCAACCACGCACAACACGCACCACGCAACGCAGCCAAGATCGGAGAAAACCATGGACGGAAATAATGTCCCAGGCGCGGGCAAGTGCCCGGTCATGCACACCACTCATGCCGCCAGGTCGAACCGCGACTGGTGGCCAAACCAGCTGAACCTGAAGATCCTTCATCAAAATTCAGCGCTGTCCAATCCGATGGGCACGTCGTTCAGCTATGCCGACGCGTTCAAAAAGCTCGACCTCAAGGCGCTGAAGGCCGATCTGGTTGCGCTGATGACCGACAGCCAAGACTGGTGGCCCGCCGATTACGGCCATTACGGGCCGTTCTTTGTTCGCATGGCATGGCACAGCGCTGGCACCTACCGCACGGCTGACGGCCGCGGGGGCTCGACCTCAGGCAGCCAGCGGTTTGCGCCGCTCAACAGCTGGCCCGACAACGTGAACCTTGATAAGGCGCGGCGTCTGCTGTGGCCGATCAAGCAGAAATACGGCGCGTCGATTTCCTGGGCCGACCTGATGATCCTGGCCGGCAACGTCGCGATGGACTCCATGGGCTTTAAAACCTTCGGCTTTGCCGGTGGGCGCGCTGACGTGTGGGAGCCTGAGGAGGACATCTACTGGGGCGCTGAAACCGAATGGCTTGACGACAAGCGCTATACCGGGGACCGCGTGCTGGAAAACCCCCTCGCCGCCGTGCAGATGGGCCTGATCTATGTGAATCCCGAAGGCCCCAACGGCACGCCCGATCCGCTGGGTTCGGCCCGCGACATCCGCGAGACCTTCGCGCGCATGGCGATGAACGACTATGAAACCGTCGCCCTGACTGCCGGCGGCCACACCTTCGGCAAATCCCACGGCGCAGGCGATGCGGCGCTGGTCGGGCCTGAGCCTGAAGCCGCCCCCATGGAATTGATGGGTCTTGGCTGGAAGAACGCCTTTGGATCCGGCGTTGGCGATGACGCCATCGGCAGCGGCATCGAAGGCGCATGGACCCCCACCCCGACCACCTGGGACATGTCGTATTTCGACATGCTGTTCGGGTATGAATGGGAGCTGACCAAAAGCCCCGCAGGTGCCCAGCAATGGACCCCGGTCGGCGTGACCGAGGATCACATGGCCCCAGCCGCCGGCAACCCGGCGAAGAAGGTCAAGACCATGATGACCACCGCCGACATGGCGATGCGCATGGACCCGGCCTATGAGAAAATCTCTCGGCATTTCCATGCCAACCCGGCAGAGTTCGCGGATGCATTCGCGCGCGCATGGTTCAAGCTGACCCATCGCGACATGGGACCGATTGCGCTGTATCTGGGCGAGGACGTCCCGGCGGAGGTGCTGATCTGGCAAGATGAAATCCCCGCAGTGGATCATGCGTTGATCGACGCCGCCGACATTGCGGCGCTGAAGACGCAGATCCTCAGCTCGGGCCTGTCCACCGCCGATCTGGTGACCACTGCTTGGGCGTCCGCGTCCACGTTCCGCGGGTCGGACAAGCGTGGCGGTGCCAATGGCGCGCGCATTCGCCTGGCACCCCAGAAGGACTGGGCCGCGAACGAACCGGTGCGCCTCGCCACCGCGTTGACCGCGTTGGAGGGCATCCAGACCGCCTTCAACGACGCGGCAACGGCGGGCAAAAAGGTGTCGATGGCCGATCTGATCGTGCTGGGCGGCTGCGCGGCGGTGGAACAGGCGGCCAAGGCTGCGGGCCATGACGTGGCAGTGCCCTTCACCCCGGGCCGCACCGACGCAAGCGCCGCGCAGACCGACGCCGAGGCGTTTGCCGTGCTCGAACCCATCGCCGACGGGTTCCGCAACTTCCTCAAGGGTGCCTACACCATGTCGGCAGAACAGCTGCTGATCGACAAGGCGCAGCTGTTAACCCTGACCGCGCCCGAAATGACGGTGCTTGTGGGCGGACTGCGCGCGCTGGGTGCCAATCACGGCCAGACCGCCCATGGCGTGCTGACCGACCGGCCCGGCGTGTTGACCAACGACGTCTTCGCCAATCTGTTGGATATGGGGACGGAGTGGGCGGCGACCGCAGACACGGCGGACGTGTTCGAAGGGCGCGACCGGGCGACCGGCGCAGTGAAATGGACCGGCACGCGGGTCGATCTGGTGTTCGGCTCAAACTCCCAACTGCGGGCATTGGCTGAGGTTTATGCCAGCGCCGACGCGCAGGGCGGCTTCGTGCGCGACTTTGTGGCGGCCTGGGCCAAGGTGATGAACGCAGATCGCTTCGATTTGGCCTGATCGCGGGATGCCGGGGGGCACGGCGCCCCCCCGGCCAACGCAAGGCAACTTTTGGGGCGGCGTTTCAAGTCACATTGAAACGCCGCCCTTTTTCATGATCGCGGCGCGTGCAGATTTGCACGCGCCGCAGTTTATGCAGCGCGCCATTTCGGCCGCGCAGCTGTCAGGCGGCACACAGATCACCATCGGGCCGGGCCGCACGCTGCCCTGAGGCCCAGAGATGCCGATCCTTCAGCCCCACGCCCAGCAGCCACGGCGGCCTTTGGCCCCTGATCGCTACGATCCTCAAACCCTCGTTTTTCGCATCGCAGAACACTGGCCCAAGCTTTGCCGCTCAGGCTTTTCCTTCAAGGCTTTTGCGCCCCGTCCGCGGCTTGGCTCAGAGCAATGCCAGCCCGCCCTGCCCGACGGCCCGCGACTGTCTGCTTTCAAAGAGACAATCCATGGTCTCCGCCCACCCGCACGCACGCCGCCGGATGGCACTGGCGCTTCTGCGCCGTGCCCCATGTCACCGCGATGACCCCATCCCAACATACCGACGCCACCGTCGCCGCAGCACCAGGCGGCACGCTGCTCCAATATGTCGGCCCCACAGACCTATGATCTGGCCACGACCAGAGGTGGTTTGTTTTGTCAAAACAGGTTTCGAGACCGGGCGCTGCTGTTAACAGACACTGCCCCAGCTGATCCCCAGCACCATGGCCTAGGCCGTGTGGACAAAGCGGATTCCCATAGCGCCGTGATCGTGATTCAAGGCTGGAAAATGGGAGCCAGCTTTGAATCGAAACCTCATCGACGACGCGACGTGGGCACTGCTTGCGC
>JBLGAC010000035.1:0-41769 GCA_047610385.1 Paracoccaceae bacterium
TGCACACCTCGTTCAGCCTTGCGGCGACCACCACCGGGCGGCTCGCCAGCACCGATCCGAACCTGCAAAACATCCCCGTGCGCTCCGAACAGGGCCGTGAAATCCGCGAGGCGTTCATTGCCGATGAGGGCAACGTGATCGTCAGCCTCGATTATTCGCAGATTGAGCTGCGCATTCTGGCCGACATCGCGGACATTGAGACGCTGAAACAGGCGTTCACCGATGGGCTCGACATCCACGCGATGACCGCCAGCCAGATGTTCGGCGTGCCCATTGAGGGCATGGACCCGATGATCCGCCGCCAAGCCAAGGCGATCAATTTCGGGGTGATCTACGGGATTTCTGCGTTCGGTCTGGCCGCCAACCTGCGCATCCCGCGCGACGAGGCCAAAGCCTTCATCGATGCCTACTTTGAGAAATTCCCCGGCATCCGCGATTATATGGAGCGGGTGAAGGCCGAGGCGAAGGCCAACGGCTATGTCAAAACCCTGTTCGGCCGCCGCATCCACACGCCCGAGATCAACGCCAAAGGCCCCCGGTCCGGGTTCGCGTCGCGCGCGGCGATCAACGCCCCGATCCAAGGCACCGCCGCCGACGTGATCCGCCGCGCCATGATCCGCATTCCGGGCGTGATGGCCGCGGAGCGTCTGTCAGGCCGGATGCTGCTGCAGGTCCACGATGAACTGTTGTTCGAGGTTCGCGCGGACGAGGCCGAGGCGACGATTCAGGCGGTGAAAGCGGTGATGGAGGGCGCGGCGGAGCCTGCCTGCAAGCTGGCGACGCCGCTTGTGGTGGATGCCGGGATGGGGAAAAACTGGGCGGAGGCGCATTAGCGCCTCTAATTGCCCAGAGATTCTTACTCTTTGCCCTGGCAGAATTTCAGCAAGTATACCTCTGTTGAGCTCAACTTGTGATGACATCCAACATATGGCTTTGAGATTGTGCAATTAGCTTTCGAAATATAATTCAAATCATCGCTATCATTGAAGTACACCCTATGTTCGCTAATACTCTTGACACAAGTCCAGTGGTCATACTTCCCCTGCAATCCCAAAATTGCCGCATTTTGACAAGGGGAAGACAGGTGGTCCGTCAATTTATTCCAAAGAATATCCAATCCTGCTGGCTTTTTAATAAAAGCGGTGCAACGATTAATATAAAAACCTTCTTCATCAGCCAAATACTCAGAAGCAGCATCAACAAGCTTGCCGATCAGATGAAATGACGCACCATCAGAAATTGCCTCCATAAGTCTACCTTTGTGCTCAAGTCTAGCGCATAGATGCACAAATAATTTTCTGAGCGTTTCATCAGATAGACTCTTCCCAGACGATCTGTGCTGAGAAAGAATATTTGAAGCATTTACCACTGAGTAAACACCACAAAGGCCATCCAATTTCCCCTGATTCACTGCGTAAATTTCACTCACCCGAAACCATCCAAACTACAAGTACAAATGTATATCTACCGAACAGCGCCAAGCGTGAGGAGCCATCACCCTACCTATTCGCCCCCGGCGTCCACAGCACATCCGCCTTGCCGTCATCATTGGCAATCCGGCCCGCCACGAAAAACCAGTCCGACAGACGGTTCAGATACTTCACCGCGTGCTCGTTGACGTCCTCAACGGAGGCGAGTTCCACCGTCATCCGTTCTGCGCGCCGACTGACCGTGCGGCACAGATGCATATGCGCCGACAGCGCCGAGCCGCCCGGCAGAATAAAACTGCGCAGCGGGGTCAGGATGACGTTCATCACGTCGATCTCGGCCTCAAGCCGGTCCACTTGGGATGCGATCATGCGCAGGGGCGGGTATTTGGCCTCAGCGTCCTTGTGCATGTCGGGGGTGCACAGATCGGCGCCCAGATCGAACAGATCATTCTGAATGCGGGCCAGCGCCGCGTCGATCTCTCCGCCCGAATGCAGGCGCGCAAGACCGACGGTCGCGTTCGCCTCATCCACCGTGCCATAGGCGGCGACGCGCGGGGAATGCTTGGCGACGCGCGATCCGTTGCCAAGCGCGGTTTCCCCGGAATCGCCGGTGCGGGTGTAGATACGGTTCAGAACGACCATTGCGGCATCCCCCTGTTAAAAGCGCTGCGCGCATAAAAACCGGGCCCGCGCGAACGCGCAAGCCCTGCCGCGCCAAAACGCAGCCTTCAGTAGCCGCTGCTTGCCAGCAGGCCGGTCAGCAGCAGCAGCGCCACCGCGATGGCTTGGGCAATGATGCGCCAGCGCATGATCTTGTTGGCATATTTGCGATTGAAATCCCCGCCCTTGGCGAAGGTTCCGACACCGAACAACAGCACCGCCAGCACAGCGAGGCACGCGATCAGGGATATGATGAGGAGTATTTGTGACATAGAGGCCAAGATAGCCCTGCCGCCCCCCGCTGACCAGCGCGCGTCAGGCGTGGCGGAACAGCGCATCGCGCAGACGGGTGGGTAGGAACCGGCGCGCGCCCTCAGCCACCCATGTTGGCGGAGTAATCAGATAATGCGCCTTGGGGCGTTTGCTTTCCAGCGCGTGGATCAGACGGCGGGTCACTGCCTCAGGCGCCAGGGTGGTAAAGCTGGTCTTCTGGTCGTCGCGGGCCGACAGCCGCGGGATCAGCAGCGTTTCATATTGCGTGCGCCAGGCTGAGGCGCGCCAGTCAATCCAACGGTCAAAATGCGGGCGCGATTTGGCGCGAAACGGCGTGACGATGGGGCCGGGCTCCAGCAACGACACATGGATGTTGCGCGCCCAGTCAGCGTCGCGCAGCTCCAACCGCAGGGTGTCAAACATTGCCTCCATGGCGAATTTGGTGGCGTTGTACGGCCCGCGATAGCGCAGCGCCAACAGCCCCAGCACGGACGAGCACGCCACGATCCGCCCATGCCCCTGCGCGCGCATCACCGGCAGCGCAAGGCGCGCCATGTCGTGAACGCCGAACAGGTTGGTTTCAAATATCTCACGCAGCGCGGCGCGGGGGATGTCCTCAATGGCGCCGGGCAAGGCGTAGGCGCCGTTGGCATAAATCGCGTCCAGACGCCCACCCGTGGCGGCCAGCACTTCGGCGAACGCGGCGGCCACTGACGCCTCATCAGCCTGATCCAACACCGGGCTTTCGAACCCCTCGGCGCGCCGGGCCTCACAATCGGCGGGCGCGCGGCACGATGCGAACACCCGCCAGGCGCGCGCGCGCAGCCCCCGCGCGGCATCCAGCCCAATGCCGGAGGAGCAGCCAGAGATAAGAACAACGCGCTGGGACATGGACAAACCTCCGGGGAACAGACCCCGCACATCTCTGCCCTGCCGTGCCATTAGGTCAAGCCTTGCAGGCACCACCGCACCGCGCCAGTCTCAGCCTCCCTCAATCACGGAGCGCCCCATGCCCATCTACACAGGATCGTGCCATTGCGGTGCCGTTCAGTTTCAGATCGAAGCTGACATCACCGAACTGATCACCTGCGATTGCAGCCTGTGCGCCAAGAAAAACGCGCTGATGGCCAAGGTGCATGAAAGCGGCTTCACGATGCTTTCGTCGTGGGACACAGTTGGCGAATACCGCTGGAACACGATGGTTGCGCGGCATCACTTTTGCAAAACCTGCGGCATCTACACATTCCACAAGCGCCGCTCGCAGCCCGACCATTACGGCATCAATGTGCGGTGCCTCGACGCCTTTGATGCAACTGCCATCCCCGTGCGCAAAGGCCTCGGCGCGGCGCTGAGCGTCCTCGCAAAGCCGCCCACGGATTAACGCGCCCCGCGCCGAGGGGGGTGTGGGGGGAGGGGGCGCTTCCCCCTCCCCCCACCCTGCGCGGCTGGGTGAGCGGGGGGGCCGCCCCCCCGAACCCGGCCGCATCCCGCGCCACGTTCGCCCCTTGCGTGCATGTCCCCGCTGGACGCCGCAAGCGCCCTCAAGCATAACCGAGCCATGTCAGACATCACCGATCCCGAAGACGTCCCCCCTGAGGGCGTGGTCCTTGCCGAACCCCTGCGCCGGGCGCTGGGGGACCGCTATCTGCAATATGCGCTGTCGACCATCATGCACCGGGCGCTTCCCGACGCGCGCGATGGGCTGAAACCCGTGCACCGGCGGCTTTTGTGGGCGATGCGGCTGCTCAAGCTCGACCCTGCGCAGGGCTTCAAGAAATCGGCGCGCGTCGTTGGCGACGTGATCGGCAAATATCACCCCCACGGCGACCAGTCGGTTTATGACGCGCTGGTGCGTCTGGCGCAGGGCTTTGCCGCGCGCTATCCGCTGGTCGACGGTCAGGGCAATTTCGGCAATGTTGATGGCGATGGTGCCGCAGCCATGCGGTATACTGAGGCCAAGCTGACCGCCGTCGCCGTCGCCCTGATGGAGGGGCTGGACGAAGACGCGGTCGATTTCCGCCTGACCTATGATGGCGCTGACGAAGAACCCATCGTCATGCCGGGCGCGTTCCCGAACCTGCTGGCCAACGGGTCGAACGGCATCGCGGTCGGCATGGCGACCTCAATCCCGCCGCACAATGCGGGCGAGGTGATCGACGCCGCCCTCCACCTCATCAAACACCCCGACGCGGGCGTTGAGGCATTGCTGGCGAAAATGCCCGGACCAGATTTCCCCACCGGGGGCGTTCTGGTCGAATCGCGCGACAGCATCCTTGAAAGCTACCGCACCGGCCGCGGGTCTTTCCGGCTGCGCGCGCGGTGGGAGCTTGAGGATCTGGGCCGCGGCCAATGGCGCATCATTGTGCTGGAAATCCCCTATCAGGTGCCCAAATCGCGCCTGATTGAAAAGATCGCCGATCTGATCAACTCCAAAAAGCTGCCGATCCTTGGCGACATCCGCGATGAAAGCGCCGAAGACATCCGCATTGTGCTGGAGCCTAAGACTCGCAACGTCGACCCTGCGATGTTGATGGAATCGCTGTTCAAGACCACGGACCTTGAGGTGAAATCCCCGCTCAACATGAACGTGTTGATCGACGGCAAGATCCCCAAAGTGTGCTCCTTGGCTGAGGTGCTGCGCGCATGGCTCGACCATCAGCGCGTGGTGCTGCTGCGCCGGGCCAATCACCGGTTGGAGAAGATATCCGCGCGGCTTGAGACGCTTGAAGGCTACATCGTCGCGTTCCTAAACCTCGACCGGGTCATTGAAATCATCCGCTTCGACGACGATCCTAAAGCCTCGTTGATGGCGGAAAACTGGGCCAAATGGCCCGAAGGCATCGCCGCACGCGATGGGGCCGCGCTGCTTTTGTCCGACGGACAGGCCGAAGCGATCCTCAACATGCGGCTGCGCAGCTTGCGCAAGCTTGAGGAAATGGAGCTGCGCGCCGAGCGCGACCGCCTGATTGCAGAGCGCGCAGGGCTTCGCGACCTGACAGGCAGCGAAGCTGAGCAATGGGACCGCATCACCGCCGACCTGAAGGCCATGAGGGAAAAATTTGGCGCACCGCGAAAATTGCGCGGCGTGACCTTTGCCGGTGATCTTGCGCGCCTGAAGGACGAGGCTGGCGACAAGTGGCCGCTCGGCGCCCGCCGCACCGGGTTCGCCGATGCCCCCAAGATGGACGCCCCCCCGCCCGAAGCGTTCATTGAGCGCGAGCCGATCACCGTCGTCTGCTCCGCCATGGGCTGGGTGCGCGCGATGAAGGGCCACTCGGCGCTGGACGCTGATTTGAAGTTCAAGGACGGCGATGGCCCCTGTTTCGCCTTCCACGCTGAGACCACCGACAAGGTGCTGCTGCTCAGCTCCTCCGGCCGGTTCTTCACCCTGCCCGCCGACCGTCTGCCCGGCGGGCGCGGGATGGGCGAGCCACTGCGCCTGATGATCGACCTGCTGAACGAGGACGAGATCGTCGCCATGTTCGTCCACCGCCCCGGCGCCCGCCTGCTGGTCGCAAGCGATGCCGGCGACGGCTTCATTGCGTCCGAGGACGAGTTTCTGGCCCAGACCCGCTCAGGCCGTCAGGTGCTGAACGTGAAGACGCCCGCCAAGGCCGTCATTTGCCGCACGATCCCTGCGCGCGCGGATGCGGTCGCGGTGATCGGCAAGAACCGCAAGATGCTGGTCTTTGGCCTGGACGAGGCCCCCCAGATGGCCCGCGGCAAAGGCGTGCGCCTGCAACGCTACAAGGACGCCGACGGCCAATTGGTCGACGCGCTGCCCTTCACGCTGGCCGACGGTCTGAAATGGGCGGAAGGCGGCGGGCGCATCCGGCATGTGGCCGATTTCGCCGAATGGCAGGGCAAACGCGCCACCGCAGGCCGCACCGCCCCACGCGGTTTTCCGCGGGACAATCGGTTCCCGTAAGGCGGGCTTTGGGGCATGAAACAACAAAGGCCGGGGCGAAAGCTCCGGCCCTTTTGGGTCACCATAGCAGAAATGGCGGGGTAACAAGCACCAGATCAAATATCGCAGTTTTCCAAGTGTAGTCAGGAGGCAGAGCGAGGTGATCAATCATCACGTGAACGCAGCGGCGTGAAGGCGCGTTCCAGCGCCAGATCGCTGCATTTTTTGGCGTGAACCAAGGACGGGTCAGCGAAATCCTGACCGGAAAGCGCGTCCCGAACCTCATGCACATGTCTGAGGGTTAAACCGCCGAACCCGCCCGTTTTCGGGCCGGCCACTCAGCACCCTTCGCGCGGGCCCACAGCAAACCCGACCATCCCCCAAACCAATCGGAGGATCCCCATGCACAGCATCACCAGCGCCGCCGTCACGGCTGGAACGTGACCGATGGGTGCCCAAACAGCGAAGCGGGCGGGGTCGGGGAGGGACAAGCCCTCCCGCTCCCCCACCCGCGCCGCGACGGTGCGCGGCGGCGCCAGGAATGGCAGGCCTCGGTGCCAGTTGGTGGGCGGATCGCCAGCCACCGCGCGCGACCGGCCGCCGGATGGCGGCGCGGCTGAGGGGGGCTCGATGCCCCCTGAGGGCGCTGCGCCGGGAAGGCGCGCGTCAGCCGTAGTTGGCGGGGCGGCCCTGAAGCTGCGCCATGACTGTCTCGATCTGGTCCTTGCCGCCGATCAGGTCTTTTTGCAGGCGGCTCTCGGCCAGCAACACCTCAGCCTCTCCGGCACCTGACTCCGCCAGATTGGCCAGCGTCTTGGCGCGCCGCATCGCGGACGGGCTGCGGCCGGCGATGTCCTTGGCGATCTCCATGGCGCGGGCGAACGGGTCCTCTGCCACTTCGGTCACAAGGCCCAGCGCCTGCGCCTCGTGGGCCTCGACCACCTCAGCGGTGTAGATCATCCGGCGCATCACGTCGCCGCGCATCAGCGGGGGCATGGTCACCATTCCGCTCATGTCCGGCACGAGGCCCCATTTCATCTCCATCACCGACAGCTTGGTGCCCGGCGCCGCGATGCGGATGTCGGCCCCCAGCGCGATCTGCAAACCACCGCCCAGACACGCGCCATGCAGTGCCGCGATCACCGGCACCGGCAGGTCGCGCCACATCAGGCCCGCATGCTGGAACAGGTTCCCCGCCCCATGGCTGCGCGCCATGATATCACCGCCCAGCGAGCCTTTCCCACTTTGCACCATCTTGGCGAAATTGCCCTTGTCGAGCCCTGCGCAGAACGCCCGCCCTTCGCCGCGCAGCACCACAACCCGCACTGAGGCGTCCGCAGCCACGGTTTCAGCCATATCCGCCATCGCCTGCAGCAATTCGACGGTGATGGCGTTCATTTTCTCGGGGCGGTTCAGGCGGATGTCGGCGATCCCGTCGGTGACGGAAAGGGTGATGAGCTGATCGGTCATACTGGTGGTCTCCCTCGCGGCGCGAAATGCGGTTTTGCGCAGGGTGGCGGCGCGTGGGCGGTTGCGCAAGGGCGCCGCTAGGGCAAGGCGCGACACGGCTTGCCCATCGTTCAGGCGCATGGGGTAGGATGCATCAATGACACGCGCGATTCGCATTTTCATGGCCGCGTTCGCAGCGCTCGCATTGGGTGCCTGCGCCGCGGCCCCGGGGCCGCCTGCGGTCGACAGCCCGCCCCGCGCCACCTGCCCCGACGGGCCGTGGCGCGCCGCCGGTCTTGATGACGCCGCTCAGGGGCTGCCGCGACCTTATGGCGAGGCCAGGCTGCGCGCCTGCGGCCTGCCCGACCGCGGCCCATCCGCCGAGGCGACCATGGACACTTATCTGTCCGGCCATGCCGAGGGGCAGGCGATCTATTGCAGCCCCCAGAACGCCTATGCGTTGGGCCGCGCCCGGCGCAACCCAACCCTGACCTGCCCCCCGCCCATGGCCGACCAATTCGCCGCGGCATATGCCGCCGGGCTTGCTGACGCGATCCCGACGGTGGCTGGGTCCTATCCCAGGTGGCCGGTGCTGCGGCCCTCGATCGGGATCGGGGTTGGTGGCGGTGGGCGCGTCAGCGGCGGCATTGGCATTGGAATCGGGTTTTGACCGCCGCGCACCGCCTTCGCCGCGCCGCGCTGGCGCTGGTCTGCGCCAGTCTCACGGCCTGCACGCAGCCGCCGCCCCCGACGCCTGATTGCGCCACCGCAGATTGGCACGCGACCGGGGTTGGCGACGGCGCGGCGGGGCGCGGGCATGATCGGCTGACCACGCATCTTGAAGCTTGCGGCGCATCCCTGCCCCCGGTGGACACAGACGCTTGGCGCGCCGGGCATGCCGAAGGACTGCGCGCTTATTGCACCCCGCGCCACGCGCTTGATGTCGGGCGTCGCGGGCGCCGCATGAACCCGATCTGCCCCGCGCCGCTGCGCGCAAAGATCGCCGCGGCCAATGATGGCGGCTTTCAGGAATTCTGGCTGATGCGGGAAATCCAGGACCTTTATTCCGAATCTGGCGCTGGCTGGGGCCATTCGCGCCACAGCCGCTTTCCCGGATCGATCTATGAGGCGAGCATGATCTCCGCCCGGATATCCAACGCCCGGTCGCAGCTTGCATGGCTGCGCGCGCGCAACGAAGACTTGGTGGCCCAAGACTGAGCGTCAGTCGCCCCCGCGCGCCCGACCGCCCACCGGTTTGGGCCGCCCGGTCAGGCCTTCGAGCACTTCGAGCGGCGAGCGGGAGCGCGCCTCGCGCCCCCGTTTGGGGATGGCCCAGGCGGTGCGCGTCGCCTCAACCATCACCGCGCCGGCCAGCCGATTGGCGCCCAGCTTGCGCCCGGCGCTTTCCCACATGCGCGCAGTCTTCAACCAGAATCGCCGCTGGCTGGGGGGGCCGTAAAGCGCAGCGGCGTGTTTCTCAATTTCGAAATCATGCTGGCGCAGCACCGATTCCAATTGCCCCGCGGTATAGGGCCGCCCGAACCCGAACGGCGTGCGGTCAGACCGCGCCCAGACCCCGGTGCGGTTCGGCGCGATAAAGATCGCCCGCCCGCCGGGGGCCAGCACGCGGTGGACCTCCTCCAGCAACGCGGCGGGGCGCTCACAGGTTTCCAGACCATGGGCCACGACGATGCGGTCGGCGAACCCGACCGGCAGCGGCCATTGGGTTTCTTCGGACAAAACCGACACGTTCGGCCCCTCAGCAGGCCAACGGCACACGCCCTGCTGGGCGGGCATCAGGCAGATGGTGCGGTCTGCCTCAGCCATCAGCGGGCGCAGATAGGGCGCGGCAAAGCCGAATCCCACCAGGTTCAGCCCGCTGACATCGGGCCACATTTCGCGCACCGCTTCGCGCAGGGATCTTTGCACCGCGCGCCCCAATTGCGTGCGGTAATAGAAATGGCGCAGATCAGCGACGTCCAGGTGCATTGCGCAGGGCCTTGTGATCGGACAGTCTTCACGTCAGCCTAACCCAAACGCCACGCGGCGCGAAACCTTGAACACGAGGCACCCCCAATGGCGCTTGATGTCACGATGATCCCCTGCCTGTCCGACAATTTCGGTTATCTGCTGCATGAACCCGATCAGGACGTGTTCGCGGTCATCGACGCGCCAGAGGCCGCGCCCCTGATCGCGGCGATCGACAAGGCGGGCGGGCGGCTGGATCTGATCATCCTGACCCACCACCATGCCGACCACATCCAAGCGGTTCCCGCGCTGGTGGAACGTTATGGCGCAAAGGTCATCGGGGCCGCGGCGGACGCGCACCGGCTGCCACCCCTGGACCTCGCCGTCGCGCCGGGGGACCAGATTGCGGTGGGGTGCGAAGACGCCTCAGTGATCGACGTCTCAGGCCACACGGTCGGGCATGTCGCCTATCATTTCGCCACTGCGGGCAAGGCGTTCACCGCCGACAGCCTGATGGCGCTGGGCTGCGGGCGGCTGTTCGAAGGCACGGCGGCGCAGATGTGGGGCAGCCTCAGCCGCCTGATGGAGATGCCGCCTGAGACCCAGATTTATTCAGGCCACGATTATTTCGACGCCAACGCCCGCTTTGCCAACAGCATTGAGCCCGAGAACCCCGCGCTGGTCGCCCGCATCGCCCGCAAAGCGGCGGGAACCCCCGTCATGCCCGTGACCTTGGCTGAGGAACTGGCGACAAACCCGTTCCTGCGCGCGCCGATCCCGTCGGTGCAATCGTCGGTGGGCCTACCCGGCACCGACGCCGCCGCGGTCTTTGCCGAGATCCGCCGCCGCAAGGATGTGTTCTGAGCGAGCAGCCCCCAGCCGCCGCCCACGCCGCGGGCGGCGGCGTTATTCATCGCGCAACGGCCGCGTCAGCAGGCCCCGGATCGCTTCGGACAAGTCGATCCGCGATTCAAGCACTGCGCGCACCGCCTCACAGATCGGCATCTCCACGCCGCGCGCCCGTGCCAGATCGGTGACTGAGGCAGCGTTGACTGCGCCTTCGGCCAAGGCGCCCGGCCCTTCGGGCAGCCCTGCCATGGACCCCGCCCGGCCCAGCGCGATGCCGAACGCCATGTTGCGCGATTTTGCGGATGTGCAGGTCAGCACCAGATCGCCCAGCCCCGCCAGACCGGCCAGCGTCGCTGGATCGGCCCCCATGGCCGCGCCCAGGGTCCCGATTTCTGCCAGCCCGCGCGCGGTCAATGCGGCCCGCGCATTCGCCCCCAGCCCCAGCCCATCTGCCGCCCCACAGGCAATGGCGATCACGTTTTTGCACGCGCCACCAAGTTCAACCCCCACCACGTCCGCGCTCGCATAAGGACGGAACGCGCCATGTGCCAGCGCGGCGGCGGCTTCCTGCGCCACGGACAGATCGGCGCAGGCGATGGTCACGGCGGTGGGCAGGCCGTCGGCAGCCTCAGCGGCAAAGCTGGGGCCGGACAGGGCCGCGACCGGGCGCCCGGGCAGGGCCTGCTGCACCACCTCGGTCATCATCAGGCCGGTGGCGCGTTCAACCCCCTTGGCGCAGACCACCACCACCAGATCAGGGGCCGCATGGGGCGCGAGGCGCGCGCACATCGCGCGCACCGCCTGCGACGGGGTGACCAGCAGCAGCAAGCCCGCCCCGGCCAGCGCCTCAGCGGGATCGGCGGTGACGCGCAGACC
Source organism: Paracoccaceae bacterium (assembly GCA_047610385.1). GTDB lineage: Bacteria > Pseudomonadota > Alphaproteobacteria > Rhodobacterales > Rhodobacteraceae > JBOCEF01. The sequence continues at coordinate 11,413 of JBLGAC010000035.1, forward strand.
ATCGGGCAAGGCGCGGCCCGGCAGGCGCAGCTGATTCTCCCGCACCATGTTGATCTCAGCCGCGATGGGGGCTGCGCGCGCCAGCAAAGTCGTCCGCCGCCCCGCCCGCGCCGCCAGAATCGCCAGCGCCGTGCCCCATGCGCCAGCGCCCGCGACGCACACGCCGTCTCCGCCCATCAGCCCCGCCATAGTCGCTCGTCCTTCATCATATTGCGCCGCCCCTTCCCTACAGACCGCGCTGGCCGGGAGCGAGGGCCGCAGCACGCAGACCAAAGCTGCCCGCGCCGTTCACGCTATGGTCACGCGCGCGGCGGCGGAACACGCGGCGGCTGGCCTTCGCTGCGTGCGCGCCGCATCCCCGGCGCCGAAATGCCCTTTGCGCCGGGTCCCCGCGGCCTTTATAAGCACCTGTCATAGCCATATCTGGGGGGTGCGGCGCCCCACCCCCGACCGCACACGCGACAATCACCGCAGACGGCCCGGCCTGCGGCAGGACGGATGACATATGTTCGGCAGGCTTTTCAGCGCGTTCTCCTCAGACATGGCAATCGACCTCGGCACGGCGAACACCCTGATCTACGTCAAGGGACGCGGCATCGTATTGAACGAACCCTCAGTGGTTGCGTTCGCGGTGAAGGATGGCAAGAAAGAAGTGCTCGCGGTTGGCGCGGACGCCAAGGCCATGCTTGGCCGCACGCCCGGGTCCATCCAGGCCATCCGGCCCATGCGCGACGGCGTCATCGCCGATTTCGACGTGGCCGAGGAAATGATCAAGCACTTCATCCGCAAGGCCCAGAAGCGCCGGTCGTGGATCCCGCCCAAGGTCATCGTCTGCGTGCCCTACGGCGCGACGCCGGTCGAAGAACGCGCAATCCGCGAATCGGTGATGAAGGCCGGCGCCAGCAGGGCGGCGCTGATTTCGGAACCCATCGCGGCGGCCATCGGCGCTGGCATGCCGATCACTGAGGCGACCGGCAACATGGTTGTCGACATCGGCGGCGGCACCACCGAAGTCGCGGTGCTGTCGCTGGGCGACATCGTCTATGCGCGATCCGTGCGCGTCGGCGGCGACAAGATGGACGAGGCGATCATCTCCTTCCTGCGCCGCCAGCAGAACATCCTGATCGGCGAGGCCACGGCTGAGCGCATCAAGACCACCATCGGCACCGCCCGCATGCCCACCGACGGGCGCGGCAGGTCCATGGACATCCGCGGGCGCGACCTGCTGAACGGCATCCCCAAGGAAATTGAGGTCACGCAGGCCCAGATTGCCGAGGCGCTGGCTGAGCCGGTCCAGCAGATCAAAGAAGCGGTGATGAGCGCGCTTGAAGCCACCCCCCCCGATCTGGCCGCCGACATCGTCGACCGCGGCGTGATGCTTACGGGCGGCGGCGCGCTTTTGGGCGATCTGGATCTGGCACTGCGTGAACAGACCGGGTTGGCAATCACCGTGGCTGAGGATCCGCTGTCATGCGTGGCCTTGGGCACCGGTAAGGCGCTGGAGCATGAAAAAGCGCTGATGCACATCCTCAGCTACAAGGACTAGGCGCTGCCGCGCGGCTAAAAATCCAAAATTGACTTCACTCAACTTCCGGTATCCATTCGCCGCTATCAAACCAACTTATATGTGGGTGCGGAAATGGGATTCATTGAGGCAATATCTGTAACGAAAGTCGCCATCAAAACAGTTGGTGAAATTCGAAGCGCATCACGCCAAGCGAAAAATGACCACGAAAAAAGGGAACTGCTTACGATCATACAAGCCCTTCGGCGAATTTACTTCACGCCGAAAGGCATTAGATCAATACTGATGGGAATTTCGGAGGGCATCCAGCCATCCCAGCCTCAAATCGATGCGCTTATAGAATTCAATGACGCGGAGTGGGAAGTCGGCAGGGCCCTGCAAAAACTTGACCTCATCGATGCTCCCATATCGCCATTAAGCCTGCGCACTCAGCGAGTATTATCGCAGATATCATACGGCAAGGTGCGCCTACGCCGCGATATACAAAGCGCGCTTAATCAGGCTTTGACATATGATCAGCAAGTTGAGCCGCAGATGGCAGTCGAACTTTTAGGTGTAATTCAAATTCTGAACGACGCCATCGAAGACGCAGACGAATCAATCATGCAAGCACTTCGCTGACAACGGACGGGCCTATGATCGCCCGCGCGGCAACCCCCGACCCCCTCGCGCGCGGGGGCGGGCTGTGGCATCACTGACGCCCCAGCCAGAAGCCGGAGTCCCCAAATGACCGATACCTTCAACGAAGACCTGTTCCTGAAAGGCCTTGCCCAACGCAAAGCCACTCTTGGCGCGGAATACGTGGAAAACAACCTCGCCGCCGCCGATGATTTTACAAGGCCGTTTCAGGAAGCTATGACCGCTTGGTGCTGGGGGTTTGGCTGGGGCGACGATGTGATCGACGCCAAAACGCGGTCGATGATGAACCTGTCGATGATCGGCGCGCTCGGCAAAATGCACGAATGGGAACTGCATTGCCGCGGTGCCATCAACAACGGCGTCACCAAGGACGAACTGCGCGCGATCATCCATGTCATCGCGATCTATTGCGGCGTGCCGCAGGGCCTTGAATGCTTCCGCGCCGCCAGAAAAGTGCTGGAGGCAGAGGGCCTCTGACCGAAAAACAGCCCCCGCAGGGGCCGTTTTCAACAATACAGGCCGGTTCAGCCGCGGCGGCGCGCGGCAAAGCCCAGACCCGCCAGACCGATGGCCAGCATCGGCAAGGCGGCGTGCAGCGGCACGGCCGCCAACGCGGTTTAATCCACGGTCAGCGCCGCGGCGTCAAAGACGGTGTTTTCAAGGCTGGCGAACTGGACGCTGGCAAAGCTGTCGGTCTCAAGCCTCAGGGTCAGCAGATTGCCGACCAGCAAGGTTTCGAAGGTCGTCATGTCTGACAGCACGAACGTGCGCAGATCGCCCCCGGTTCCACCATGGGCGATTGTGGCGTCATAGACTTGGGTTCCGCCAGAGTAGTCCGCGATGTCCACAACGGCGTCACCCGCAAAGGCAAAGACATCGATGGCGGCGGCGGTTGCTGCCGGTGTTGGACACAAAGCGCGACAGCGTGATTGCCAGCGACACTCTGTTGATCGTCGATCCGTCGGCGATCGACGCGAGGTTGAATTCCAGCACCGCGTTGTGGATGTTTCTCCCCGACTGGATAAACTCAATGGTCGTGCTTGTTGTGTCGACTACGGCACCCCCGAAGGTTGTCATGTCTCCGTCAGCGGTTGGGCTCAGGGTCGCCGTGGCGCCGTGGGCCATGCTCGACAGTGCGATCAGGCAGATGCTGGCTGCGACGCCGGTCAGGTTTCTATACATATTCATAATCTATTCATAAATAAGATCGAAATCCAGAGAAAATCCGCTCAAAGCCCGCAAAGCGATCGAAAACGCCAAAAAACTAACCCTATACACCGCTGGAACATGGTTCTGCCCGGCCTGTGAAATCCATAGCCCACCAAAAATGGCTAAAAATCTGGCACGCGCCGCGCCCGCGCAACAATTTCCCGCAGCCATCACGATTGCCCCGGAGGACTCGCGCCCGCTTGCGCGCTGTGCCACAACCCACGGTGTTTCGACGCCCCTTGGCATTCTGACCACCGCCCCGCGAAAGGCCCGCCCGCGCGCCCATGTCTCAGGACCGCTCAGCCCGCGCTGAAGAAATGCGCCGCGCCGTGCGCCGCATCCTCGTGTTCACGTTGTCCATCGTGCTGCTGGCGCTGTTCGCGCTGTGGCGGCTGGAGAACCCGCGCGCCGAACGCATTCGCATGGAGCTGGTCGACGGCCTGCGCCCGGCGATGGAGTGGACCAATTCCCCCGCACGTTTCACCCGCGACATGGTCACCGATTTCGAAAACTTCACCCGCGTCTATGAACAGAACGCCGAACTGCGCCGCGAAATCCAGCGCCTGCGGGTCTGGCGCGAAGCCGCCCAGCAGCTTGAGCAGGAGAATGCCCGCCTGCGCGCCCTGAACCATGTGCGCCTTGCCCCCGCCATCAGCTTTGTCACCGGCGAGGTGATCGCCGATTCAGGCGGGCCGTTCCTGCAAACCGGGCTGGCCAATGTCGGGCACCGCGATGGCGTGCGCGACGGGTCTGCGGTGATGGACGGTGCCGGGCTGGTCGGGCGCGTGGTGGGCATGGGGCGTCATGCGGCGCGCATTCTGTTCGTGACCGATTATTCCAGCCGCATTCCGGTGGTGATCCGCCCCTCAGGCACCCGCGCCATACTGACCGGCGATGGGCTGTCGGCGCCGCGGCTTGAATTCATCGAAGACCCAGATGCCGTGAACCCCGGCGACCGGATCGTGACCTCAGGCGACGGACAGGTGTTCCCGCCCGACCTGCCGGTGGGCAACGCGGTGCTGGGCCCCGGCGCGCAGCCCCGCGCGCTGCTGGCCGCCGATTTTGCGCGGCTCGAATTCGTGCGGGTGCTGCGCTATGTGCCTGAAACGGAAATCGACAGCCCCGGCGGGTTGATCGGCCTGCGCCACAGCCCAGACCTCCGCCCAGAAGCCCCGCCCAAAACCCCGCCCAACACCACAGACACAGACGCCATTCAGACGCCCGCCTCGCAAGGGGCCGCCAGATGAGCCGCCGCAGAGAGGCCCCGCCGGATGACGGCCTGTTCACCAGCATCGGCCGCATCGTGGTGCTGGGCGCCGTGACCCTGGCTGGCGTGATGGCGCTGCTGGCCCAGATGGCGCCGCTGGGCCTGGCGCCGCGGTCATGGCCCGCGCCAGATCTGTTTTATTGCGTGCTGGCCTATGCGGCGCTGGCGCGGCCCGACGCGTTGCCGGTGATGGCGAATTTCGCGCTGGCGCTGCTGGGCGATCTGGTCACCGGCGGGCCGGTCGGTGCCGGGGCGCTGGCGCTGTTCCTGACCATTGAGGCGTTGAAACGTCACACCGCGCTGGCCTACACCCGCTCGCGCTGGCGCGACTGGGTGGGGGTGGCTATCGGGGCGGCGGCGGTGATGCTGGCGCCGTGGCTGATGATGCGCCTGACCTTTGCGGGGGGGCCGCCGCTGATTGATCTGGCGTCGCGCTGGGTGTTCACGGTGATCGCTTTTGTGCCGGTCGGAGCGGCCATGCGCTATGGTCTGCGCATCCGCCGCCCGGCCCTGCGCGACATGGGGCCCCTTTGGGGGGAAAGGTGACGCCATGGCCATGACCCCGCGCCGCAACCAACCAATTGATCGCCGCATGACGCGGCGCGGCCTGCTTTTGCTGGGCGCGCAGGGCGGGATGATGGCGCTGCTGGCGTTCCGTATGCGGCAGTTGCAGGTGGACCAGGCGTCGGAATTTCGGCTGATGGCCGAAGAAAACCGCATCAACATCCGCCTGATCCCACCCGCCCGTGGCCGCATCTTTGACCGGCAGGGCAGGCCCTTGGCCGCCAACCGCTCCAACTACCGGGTGGTTTTGATCCGCGAACAGGCCGGCGACCCTGAGGACGTGATTGAGCGCCTGTCCAAGCTGATCCCGATCTCGGACCGGGAACGCGAACGGGCACTGCGCGAGATGCGCCAGAAATCCGCCTTTGTGCCGGTCACCGTGTCGGAACACCTGAGCTGGGAGGATTTCGCCCGCGTCAACGCCAACGCCCCTGCGCTGCCGGGCGTGGATGTAGAGGCAGCCCTGACGCGGTTCTACCCCGAGGGTGCCGATTTCGCCCATATCGTCGGCTATGTCGGCCGGGTGAACGAACGGGAGCTGAAAGAAGATGGCGGCCGCACGCCGCTGTTGCAAATCCCTGACTTTCAGATCGGCAAATCAGGCATCGAACAGCGCCAGGATGAAACCCTGCGCGGGTCCGCAGGCGTGTCGCGCATCGAAGTCAACGCGCTGGGCCGCGTGATCCGCGAGCTGGACCGACAAGAGGGCGACCCCGGCGCCGACATGCAGCTGGCCGTCGACATGGACCTGCAACATTATGGCATGGCGCGGCTGAACGGCGAGGCCGCCGCGGCGGTGATGATGGACGTGCGCACAGGCGACATCGTGACCCTTGCGTCGTCTCCGGGGTTTGACCCGAACCAGTTCGTGTTCGGGATCTCCACGACCAACTGGAACGCGCTGCTGAATGACCCGTATCGGCCGCTGGCAAATAAAACCGTGTCGGGGCTTTATCCGCCCGGATCGACCTTCAAGATGGTGGTCGCGCTGGCAGCGCTCGAAGCTGGGGTGGTGGACCCTGCCGAAAAGATCTTTTGCAACGGGCGCTACAAGCTTGGCGATCGGTATTTCCATTGCTGGCGGCGCGGCGGGCATGGTCAGGTCGATCTGAACAAGAGCCTCGAGCAATCATGCGACGTGTTTTATTATGAATGCGCCAAACGGGTCGGGGTGGACGCGATCTCAGACATGGCCAACCGGCTAGGGCTGGGGGTGAAGCACGACCTGCCCCTGCCCGCGGTGCGCGAAGGGCTGACCCCGACCAAGGAATGGAAGCGCCGGGTCCGCGATCAGGGCTGGCTGATCGGTGACAGCCTGAACGCCGGGATCGGTCAGGGCTTTGTGCTGGCCTCGCCGATGCAATTGGCCGTGATGACTGCGCGCATCGCCACCGGGCGGCAGATTGATCCGCGGCTGGTGCGCGGCATGGGCGGGCACCCGCTGGCGGACCCGCAGGCACCGGTGCTCGACATCAACCCAGCGCATCTGCGGATGGTGCGTGAGGGGATGTTCTCCGTGGTGAATGCGCGGTCGGGCACCGCGCATAAAAGCCAGATCGACGACGACGCCAACCGCATGGCCGGCAAGACCGGCACCAGCCAGGTGCGGCGCATCACCAAGGCTGAGCGCGCCACAGGCGTCATCCGCAACGAAGACCTGCCGTGGGAGCGGCGCGACCATGCGCTGTTCGTCGGCTTCGCGCCCTATGACGCCCCGCGCTATGCGGTGGCGGTGGTGGTCGAACATGGCGGCGGCGGATCGGCAGCAGCCGCCCCGATCGCGCGCGATCTGATGATGCGCGCCCTGTGGGGCGGTGACCCCCCGATCACCGCCTACCCCCCCGCCGCCCGCGGCGAGATCTTGGAGCGCCGCATCCGCCCACCCCTGCCGCGCCCCGACGATGTGCCCCCCCGGACGCCCGCAGCCCCTAACCCCGCATCTGGCCCAGCATCTGGCCCCGACGCTCCCACGCCGCCGCCCGGCCCAGACCGCGCATGACCCGCCCAAGCGAGGGACAGCAAGCATGAGCTTTTCAGATCAGGACAAGCCGCTGTCGCTGCTCAGCAAAGCGCTGCGCTTTCACTGGGCGGTGGCGATCCTGGTCGCCGCGGTGGCGGGGGTGGGGTTCATGATGCTTTATTCCGTTGCGGGCGGATCGACGGACCCGTGGGCCGGGCGGCAGATGGCGCGCTTTGCGGTCGGCATGGCGCTGATGCTGATTGTCGGCATGGTGCATGTGAAAATCTGGCGCGCGCTGACGCCATTGGCCTATCTGATCGGCGTTGCGCTGCTGGTGGCGGTTGAGGTCGCGGGCGCCACTGGCATGGGCGCCCAGCGCTGGATCGACCTGGGGTTCATCCAGCTGCAACCGTCTGAGGTGATGAAAATCGCGCTCGTGATGGCGCTGGCGCAATATTACGCTTGGCTGGACACAGACCGGGTGTCGCGGCCCTTGTGGCTGCTGCCGCCGCTGGTGCTGATCGCGGTCCCCATGGCGCTGGTGCTGAAACAGCCCGATCTGGGCACCGCAATCTTGCTGGCGGGCGGCGGCGCGGTGGTGATGTTTCTGGCAGGCGTCAGCTGGTGGTATTTCGGCGGCGCAGCCGCGTCAGTCATCGCCCTGGTGTCGGCGGTGATGGCCAGCCGCGGGACCGATTGGCAGCTGATCAAGGATTACCAGTTCCGCCGGATTGAGACATTTCTGGACCCGTCCACCGACCCGCTGGGATCGGGCTATCACATCACCCAGTCCAAGATCGCCTTCGGGTCGGGCGGTCTGACTGGCCGTGGCTTCATGCAAGGCACCCAGAGCCGCCTGAATTTCCTGCCCGAAAAGCACACCGATTTCATCTTCACCACGCTGGCTGAGGAATTCGGCTTTGTCGGCGGGGTGTCGTTGCTGGGGCTTTATGCGCTGATCATCGTGTTCTGCGCGATTTCGATGATGTCCAACCGCGACCGATTCGGTGCCTTGATGACCGGCGGACTGGCGGCGACGTTCTTCTTTTTCTTCGCGGTCAACATGGCGATGGTCATGGGGCTGGCGCCAGTGGTCGGCGTGCCGCTGCCGCTGGTCAGCTATGGCGGATCGGCGATGCTGGTTCTGCTGCTGGCCTTCGGGCTGATCCAAAGCGCCCATGTCCACCGCCCGCGCTGACGGGGCCAGCGCCAAGCCCCCCACACCAACACCATGACCAACGCGCCGGGTGCCTTTGCGCCGATATCGCGCTTGGCCAATGTTCCGCTTGGACCACGCAAAGGGGTGCGGACGCCAACCAGCACTGGCCGGGGTTGGCGCGCTTGGGCGCTGCCGCAAAGCGGTGCCTTCGAAGGTCTGACCCCGCAAGGCAGGTCTTGACGCGGGGGGGCGCACGGGGCGAAAACCGCGCTCCGCGCGCGCCTCCCACGCAAAAGGACCTGTCCCATGCCCCCCGTGATCCTTTTTGGCGGCCGCCCCGCCCAGCGCGACGTCTGGCGCGCCCATCTGACCGCCGCCGCCGATGCGCAGGGTCTGGTCATGGACCTGCGCATGGCGCCACAGGACGTGGCGCCCGAAGATGTGGACGCCATCATCTACAACCCCGATGGACCGGTGCAGGATTTCACCCCTTACACGCGCCTCAAAGGCGCGCTGAACATGTGGGCGGGGGTCGAAAAGATCGTCGATAACGCCACGCTCAGGGCGCCCCTTACGCGGATGGTGGAACCGGGGCTGACGCTGGGGATGACCGATTGGGTCGTTGCCCATGTCATGCGCCGCCATGCCCAGATCGACCGGCATCTGTTCATGGCCAAGGGTGCCTGGCCGCAGGACCACCCGCCTTTGGCCCGCGACCGCCGGATCACCGTGCTCGGCCTTGGGGAATTGGGTGAGGCATCGGCCCGCGCGCTTGCCGGCCTTGGGTTTCAGGTGACAGGCTGGTCGCGGCGACAAAAGGCCATTGCGGGCGTGACCTGCCTGTGCGGCGATGACGGCCTGACCGAGGCGCTGGCCTGCGCCGAATTTCTGATCCTGCTGCTGCCCCTGACCCCGGCCACCGAAAACCTTCTGAACGCCAAGACCCTGCGCGCGATGCCCAAGGGCGCTGAGATATTCAACCCCGGCCGCGGCCCGCTGATCGACGACGACGCGCTGCTGGCGGCCCTGATCGACGGCCAGATCGGGCACGCCACGCTCGACGTGTTTCGCACTGAGCCTCTGCCCGAAAGGCACCCATTCTGGGATGCGCCCGGTGTGACGGTAACGCCGCACATCGCATCCGTCAGCCGCCCCGACACCGCCGCGGGCGCGTTGGTGGCGCAGATCGTGCGAATGCGCGACGGGCTTTCGTTTCTCCATGTTGTGGATCGGGCGCAGGGATACTAAGTCCGATGCATCGCAGCGAACGGGACTCATGTGAATGGCGCCGACCACCAACAAGGGCCAGCGGCCCGCGAAGAAACGTCGCACCAGCCTTGGCGCGCGCTGGCGGGCCAATTTCCTGACGGGATTGGTGATCGTCGCGCCGGTGCTGCTGACGGTCTACCTGCTTTGGGGCGTCATCACCTTCATCGACGCCAAGATCGTGCCGTGGGTACCAGCGATCTACAACCCATCCACGTATCTCAATTGGGACGTGCCGGGCTTTGGCGTGCTGGTGTTCCTGATCTTCACCGCCGTGGTCGGCACGCTGACCAAGAACCTGTTCGGCCGTCAGCTGATCCTGATCGCTGAGGGCTGGGTCGACCGCATGCCCTTGGTCCGGTCGGTCTACAACGCGCTGAAGCAGATCATCGAAACGGTGCTGAGCCAGTCGCAGACCTCGTTCCAGCAGGCCTGCCTGGTGGAATACCCCCGCAAGGGCATCTGGGCCGTGGCCTTCGTGTCCACCCAAGCCAAGGGCGAGGTCAGCGAGAAATGCGGCGCCCCGGGTCAGGATCTGATGAGCGTGTTCCTGCCCACCACCCCCAACCCGACCTCAGGCTTCCTGCTGTTCGTGCCGCGCGAAGACATCGTGCCGCTGGACATGACCGTTGAGGAAGCCGCGAAGCTGGTGATCTCCGCCGGGCTGGTGACGCCGCCGACGGTTGAAGAAAAAGCGCTTGCGGCCAAACGAGCCGCGGCGCTGCGCGCAACCAACGGCAATGGCGGCCGACGCAGGCCCACCACCCAAGCCTGATCGCGGGCGGCCTGCGAGGGGAGAGAGGCGCGCGCGCCCCTCTCCCCTCGCGCTCCCCTCTCCGCGCTGACTGTGGCGCGCGGTGCGCGTTGACCATTCGGGGGGCTTGATCGGTTGGTTGTCGGGACTGCTCCGTCCGGTCGAGATATGGGCGAACGCGACGGAGTAGACCCTTATAAGATTGGCCACGGTCTGAAGGCGCTTCGCATCCAGATTTTATGGATTGAAGATATCACGCATATTTTTTTTGAATAATCACTTATTAATTTCAACACTGAAGATGACATCCAAGCTAAAGTAAAGATCTAAGTCTCATTTAAATTTATGATGATGCCTACTTAATGGTGCATCTCGCAGCCCTCGGGTCACCAATAAATCCCCATCGCCCATCTTGGCCAAATCTTCCTGCATTTTCGTCACCGTACAAAATCATTATTCAATTCCGCTGCATGCACCACGACCTGTCCTCGCCGCGATCAACGACCGTCCGGACGCCACCCAGTCTGAGGCGCGCCTACGCCCAGCGCATTGACCGACACGCCACCTTTTTCCAACCAATCCCGATCTTGCCAATATTAGACCTCCTGATTGCCGGGCCGTTTTTTAGATCAACACAGCGCATTTTCAACGCCCCAAAGGCGCCCTATCCGCGCGCATTTGGCTTGCAACCCCGGCACTGCCCTACGACCCTTGGCCCCCGACACCCTTGATGCAGGTCCCGCTATGCTTTCTGCCGCCCTCGCCGGGTTTGCCGCCGGATTCAGCCTAATCCTCGCCATCGGGGCGCAGAACGCCTTCGTGCTGCGTCAGGGGCTGGTGCGCCGCCATGTGTTCGCGGTGTGCCTGACCTGTGCGCTGTCGGACGCAATCCTGATCGGCGCGGGGGTGGCGGGCATCGGTGCAATCGCAGCGCAATCGCCGGTGCTGCGCATGGCGATGATCTGGGGCGGGGCGGGGTTTCTGCTGATTTACGGCGCGCTCAAGATCCGCGCAGCGGTGCGCCCCGGCGCGATGCCCGCAGGCACGGACGCAGCGCACCAAAGCCTGCGCGCCACAATTTTGATGGCGCTGGCGTTCACTTGGCTAAACCCACATGTCTATCTCGACACGCTGGGACTGGTGGGGGCCATCGGCGCGGGCTTTGCGCCCGGCCTGCGCCCGGCTTTTGCGGGGGGGGCGATCCTCGCCAGCTTTGTGTTCTTCTTCGGCCTCGGCTATGGCGCGCGGCTGCTGACGCCGGTCTTCGCAACGCCCGGAGCGTGGCGCGTGCTGGACCTGATCATCGGTGCGGTGATGTGGGCACTGGCGGCCATGCTCCTCGCAACCTGAGAAGGCGGGAGGGGGGTCTGAGGGGGGAGGGGGCGCCTATGCCCCCTCCCCCCTCGTCGCGGGCGGGCGAGCGGGGGCGTCAGCCCCCTGAGCCCGCCCGCCACCACACATCAGGCAGCCAGCCGGTCCAATCGCCATACAGCGGCAGGCGCGCGGGCCAATGCATGTCGTCCCATGCCGCGATCCGCGACGCAGGCGCATGCCACAGCGGGATCACCGGCACGGCGGTGGTCAGCACGCGATCAAGCGCGCGGGACGCCGCCTCAAAACCCGCGCGGTCATCGGCAGCCAGCAGGGCGTCGATCGCCGCCTCGGCTGCCGGGCTGTCCAGGCCCATGTAGTTGCGCGTCCCCGGCGCGGTCACGCCGCCGCGTCCCCAATAAAAGCGCTGCTCATTGCCCGGGCTCAGCGACATGGCCCAGCTGCGCACCACCATGTCGTAATCGTAGTCGACCAGCCGCGCCTGATATTGCGCGGCGTCCACGGATCGGATCACCGCCGTGATCCCCAGCCGTTTCAGCGCGTCGGCGAAAGTGGCGGCGGCACCTTCCCATGATGATCCGGCCAGCAGAATTTCAAAGCGCAACGGATCGCCCACGCCATTGCGCAGCACGCCATCCGTCACGCGCCAGCCCGCATCTGCCAGCAGCTTTTGTGCCCGCCGCAGGTTCTGGCGCGACCGGCCTGATCCGTCCGACACCGGCCAGTCAAAGCCGCGGTCCAGCACGCCTTCGGGCAGCTCCGCCGCGAAGGGCGCCAGGATCTCACGCTCGCGCCCCTCAGCCGCGCCTTTGAACCCTAGGGGAGAGCCGCCGAAGAAGCTTTCAATCCGCGCATAGGCACCGCGGTTCATGGTGCCGTTCACCCATTCGAAATCAAACGCCTCAGTCAACGCCAGCCGCACCCGGCGATCATTGAGCGGCGCACGCCGCATGTTGAACACGAACCCGGTCATGCCGGACGGTCGCCCATGGGGGATTTCCGCCTGCCGCACCCGACCATCGCGCGCGGCGGGGAAATCATATCCCTCAGCCCAGCGGCCCGGGTCGCCGTCGCGGAACACGTTGATATCGCCGGACTTGAACGCCTCAAACAGCCCGGCACCGTCCTTGAACCAGTCATAGCGGATTTCGTCAAAGTTCCACTGCCCGGCATTGAACGGCAGGTTCGCGCCCCACCAGTCGGGGTTTTTGGCGAAGGTGATCGAGCGCCCGACCTCCTGCACCTTGACCAGATAGGGGCCTGACGCCACCGGTGCCTCAAGGGTGCTGTCGGCAAAATCGCGCCCGTCGAACCACACCTTGCGCATGATCGGGCGAAGGCCAAGGATCAGCGGCATTTCGCGGTCCGGGGCGTCGAATGTGAAGCGAATGCGCCCGCCGCCCAGATCTTCGACCTTGGACACCTTGTCCCACGATGTGCGAAACCCCGGCAGGCCTTTTTCCGCCAAGACCTCCATCGACCAGATCACGTCCTCAGCGGTCACCGGTGCCCCGTCTGAGAACCGCGCCTCTGGCCGCAGCCGAAATTCCACCCAGTCGCGCGCAGGGCTGGTTTCCACGGTTGATGCCAGCAGGCCGTACAGGGTGAACGGTTCGTCCCAACTGCGGCCCAGCAGGCTTTCATACATCAAGGACCGCACCGCCCACGGTGCCCGGCCCTTCACAATCCAGGGGTTGAGCGAGTCGTACCCCCCGACCTCCCCAAGGGTGAGTCGCCCACCTTTGGGCGCATCTGGGTCTGCATACGGCAGATGCGCGAAGCCTTCAGGCAGTGCCGGGGCGCCGTGCATCGCTATTGCGTGCATCGGTTCGGCCCGCGCAACCGGGGCGTGTGCGCCCCAGATCAGCGCCACAGCGATAGCAAAAGGCACCAGCTTTGGTGCCTTAGCCAACACAAGGCACCATCCATGCCGCCACCGCAGGGGCGAAAAGGCTGGGCCAGCTGTCCCTGACGGGACCAGCGCACCGGTCGGGGATCTGCGTGGGAAAAGAATCGCTTGCGAGTCCATGGCCGTCCTAAGTATCCTGTTATCACTGCTCGATAGGTTTCTTGCCTGTATGAAACCTGCCTCAACGACTTCAACGCCCTCATTCGTGAGGGCGTTTTTTTTGTGCTACGCGGCGCCCGGCCCCCTCGTCATCGCGTGGGCGGCCCTTTATGTGTTTTTCCTGCAGCGACCCTAACGGTCGCGAGGAAAGGACGCATCATGTCATTGAACGGGAAAACCGCGGTCATCACCGGCTCCAATTCCGGCATCGGGCTGGGCATCGCGGAACATCTCGCGTCGTTGGGGGTCAACGTGGCGCTGAACTCGTTCACCGACACCGCCGATGATCATGCGCTGGCCGCGAAGATTGCTGCGGATCATGGCGTAAAGGCGGTCTACATCAAGGCGGACATGTCCAACGGCGACGATTGCCGCGCGCTGGTGGCCACGACCTTGGAAAAGCTGGGCGGCGTGGACATTCTGGTGAACAACGCTGGCATCCAGCATGTCGCCCCGATCGAGGATTTCCCGACCGCGACATGGGACGCGATCATCGCAATCAACCTGTCATCGACCTTTCACACCACCGCCGCGGCGCTGCCGATCATGCGTGCGGCGGGCTGGGGCCGGGTGGTGAACATCGCATCCGCGCACGGGCTGACCGCGTCGCCGTTCAAATCGGCCTATGTCGCGGCCAAGCACGGCGTTGTCGGGCTGACCAAGGTCACCGCGCTGGAAACTGCGCAGGAACCGATCACCGCCAACGCCATCTGCCCGGGCTATGTGCTGACCCCGCTGGTGGAGGCACAGATCCCCGACACCATGAAGCAATACGGCATGGACCGCGAAACCGTGATCCGCGACGTGATCATGCAGCGCCAGCCGTCCAAACAGTTCGCAACCACTGAACAGCTGGGCGGATGCGTGGCGTTCCTGTGCTCCTCCGCCGCCGATCAGATCACCGGAACCACGCTTTCGGTTGACGGCGGCTGGACCGCGCTGTGATCTGACCCTTGGCCGGGGCGGCGACACGGGCACCCCGGCCCAGACCGCGCGGCGACATTGAGGAGGCGCATGATGGCCAAGACCCCGACACGTCCGCCCGCAAAGGGGGCCAAGCCGCCCGCCAAGCCGCGCGCGCCGCGCAAAAAAACCACAGCGGTGCCGATTGATCCCGATCAGAACATCAACGACGTGGCCGCCTTTGCCGCTGCGGAAGCCGCCTATTCGGCTGAGGATGCGCCGACCGCCCCCGGCCCCGAACACGCCGCCCCCGCGGTTTATCCCGGTGCCAAGACCATCAACCTCGCGCTGCAAGGCGGGGGGGCGCATGGCGCGTTCACCTGGGGCGCGCTGGACCGGTTGCTGGAGGAAGAGCGAATTGAGGTAGAAGGCATCACCGCCACATCTGCGGGCGCCATGAACGCCGCCGCCTTCAAGTCAGGCTATGTGAGCGGCGGGCGGATGGGCGCCAAGGCCGCTCTGGATCTGCTGTGGGGCGAGGTCGGCGCCATGGGCCGCGCCAGCCCCAACCCGCTGCTCGACTGGGTGAAGGCGTTCAACCCCACGGTCGAAAACCTTGCCTCCGCTATTGAGGCCGGGCCCGGCCAGTATATCGGCGACACGCTCACGCGCATGTTCTCGCCCTATGATTTCAACCCGCTGGATCTGAACCCGCTGCGCACCCTGCTGGCGGACAAGCTGGATTTTGATGCGGTGTGCCGCCATTGCCGCCCGCATCTGTTCATCTCAGCCACCAATGTGCGCACCGGCAAGATCCGGGTGTTCCGCAACCATGAAACCACGGTGGATGTGATCTTGGCATCAACCTGCCTGCCGACCATGTTCCAGGCGGTGGAAATCGACGACCCCAAAACCGGCAAGCGTGAGGCGTTCTGGGACGGCGGCTTTGTCGGCAACCCTGCGCTGTTCCCGTTGTTCTATGAAACCGGCGCACGCGACATCGTCATCGTCCACATCAACCCGCTGGAGCGCGATGAAGTCCCCCGCACCACCCGCGAAATCGCCAACCGCATGAATGAGGTCAGCTTCAACGCCTCGCTGATGTATGAACTGCGGTCGATCCACTTTGTGCGCAAGCTGCTGGAAACCGGTGTGGTAAAGGCGGGCGATATGAAGAATGTCCTGATCCATTCGGTGAAAGACGACGCGATCATGACCAAGCTGGGCGTCGCCACCAAATCCCAACCCGACGCGGCGCTGCTGGCGGCGCTGAAGGCAGCGGGGCGCAATGCGATGGACGGGTTCCTGACCACTCATTGGGACGATATCGGGCATCGCCCCTCAGTCGATCTGAAGAAGATGTTCGGATAATATGCGCATCATCCACATCCTCGATCATCTGAACACGCCCGAACCTGACGCCCTTCGCGGCCATCTGGCGGCCCGCGGGCTGACGCTGGACGCACGGCGCATGGACCGCGGCGACGGCGCGCCGGTCTTCGGGCCACAAAGCGCCGGGCTGATCCTGACCGGCGGCGCGCAGATGATCACCGACCGGGACGCGCTGCCGTTCATGGCCGCGGAAATGGCGATCGCGGCGCAGGCGCGCGACATCGGGCTGCCGGTGCTGGGCATCTGCCTTGGCGCGCAGATGCTGGCCCATATGCTGGGCGGCGTGGTCGGGCCGCACGCGGATGGGCAGGTTGCGCTGGGGTTCTATGAAACCGTGGCCACGGCGGCGGGGGCGGGGCTGCTGCCAGACCGTCTGATGACGCTGGCGGGCAATGAACAGGGCTTTTCGCTGCCGCCGGGCGCAGACCTGCTGGCCACCGGCGCGATGTTCCCCAACCAGGCGTTCCGCGCCGGGGACAAAACGCTGGCCCTGCAGTTCCATCCTGAGGTGACGCGCTTGATCCTTGACGACTGGCAAGAGGTCCTGCGCCCCAATGCTGGCAAGCCCGGCACCCAGCCAGAGGCAACCCAGAACGCAGGCTTCACCGCCCATGACCCGGCGCTGAAGGCGTGGATGGGCGCCATGCTCGACCGCCATTTCGCGCTGGGCTGAGCGCGCATGACCCAATCTGACAATCTGCGCGGCGCGCTGCTGATGGTCGCGGCGATGGCGGTGTTCGCCCTAGAGGACATGTTTGTCAAAACCCTGACCCGGTCCATGCCGATCGGTCAGGTGCTGGTGCTGTTCGGCCTCGGCGGCCTCATCATCTTCGCAGCACTGGCACGGCGACGCGGCGAGGCAACCTTGCACCCCGCCATCGTGACCCTCCCCCTGATCCTGCGATCGATCTGCGAGGTGGGGGGCCGGGTCTGCTACACGCTGGCCATCGCGCTGACGCCGCTGTCCTCAGCATCGGCGATCTTGCAGGCCACGCCGCTGGTGGTGGCCGCGGGGGCGGTGGTGTTCTTTGGTGAACGGGTCGGCTGGCGGCGCTGGGCCGCCATCGCTGTGGGGTTCATAGGCGTGCTCTTGATCCTGAAACCCGGTCCCGAGGGCTTTGAGGCCGCGTCCCTGTTCGCCGTGTTCGGCACATTGGGCTTTGCGGGCCGCGATCTGGCCACCCGCGCGGCACCCAAGGGCATGTCGAACGCGCAGCTGGGGGTGATCGGGTTCGCGATGCTGATCGTCGCGGGCGCGCCGATGCTGGCGGTCACCGGCGGCGCGGTTTGGCCCGACGCGCAGGGCTGGGCGCTGCTTTTGGGCGCGGTGATCGCCGGGGTGCTGGCCTATTCCGCGCTGACCGGCGCCATGCGGGTCGGCGAATTGTCCGTCGTCGCCCCGTTTCGCTACACCCGGCTGATCTTTGCCATGGCGCTGGGCGTTCTGGTGTTCGCAGAGCGCCCCGACGCCATGACCCTGCTGGGCAGCGCAATCATCGTCGGCAGCGGGCTGTTCACCGTTTTGCGCGCCCGCAGGCAAAAGCAGTAGCCGCGCGGCTTTCCCCCCCGCACGCTGGGCGCTATCACTTTGGCCATGAACACCAACGCACCTGGCATCGCGCCCCTGACCTCCTCCCTGTTCGATATGGGACCGCCGCCGCCCTGCCCAGCGCGGTTCAATCTGGCCGCCCATGCGCTGGACCACGCCGCGCCAGACGACAAACTGGCGCTGACCGTGATCGGCGACGGAGGCGCCATGCGCTGGACCTATGGCGAAATGCGCGCCGCGGTGCTGTCAGCCGCCGCCGGGCTGGCCGCTGCGGGGCTGAGGCCCGGCGACCGGCTGATGATCCGCATCGGCAACGACCCACGATTCCCGATCCTGTTCTTCGGTGCCAACGCGATGGGGGCGGTGCCGGTCCCGACCTCAACCATGTTGACCGCGCCCGAACTGGCGCTGCTGGCGGCCAATGCCGAACCCGCGTTTCTTGCCTGCGCGGATGAGGATTTGCCCGACGGCCTGTCCCTGCCCTGCCCGGTGCTGGACGACGCGGCCATGGCGCGGATTATGTCGCACGCACCGGGCAGATTTGCGGACACCGGGGCGGATGATCCGGCGTTCCTGATCTACACCTCGGGCACCGGCGGGGCGCCCAAGGGCGTGCTGCACGCCCAGCGCAGCGCATGGGCACGGCGGATGATGTGGGACGGGTGGTATGGGCTGTCTGCCGCCGACACCGTGCTGCATGCGGGCGCGTTCAACTGGACCTATACGCTGGGCGCGGGGTTGCAGGACCCATGGGCCGCGGGCGCCGCGACGGTGATTTACACCGGCCACCGCGATCCGACCATCTGGCCAAAGCTGGTGGCGGACACCGGCGCGACCATCTTTGCGGGTGCCCCCGGCGTCTATCGCCAGCTGCTGAAATCAGGCGCGGACCTGACCCCTCTGCGCGCCCTGCGCCACGGCATCACGGCGGGGGAACGCACCCCCCAACCCCTGCGCGAGGCATGGCAGGACGCCACCGGCACACCGTTATATGAGGCGCTGGGGATGTCTGAGGTGTCGACCTATATCTCCTGCTCGCCATCGGTGCCTGTGCATTCCGGTTTTGCCGGGCGTCCGCAACAGGGCCGCCGCGTGGCGCTTTTGGGCGATGATGGCGCGCCGGTTCCCATCGGGCAATTGGGCCGCGTGGCGGTGTCGCGCCGCGATCCGGGGCTGATGCTGGGATACTGGCGCCGCGATACCCCGTGGGAGGGGGACTGGTTCGTCACCGGCGACGTCGCGGTGATGGATGCAGACGGCTACGTGCGCCACGAAGGCCGCAGCGACGAGGTCATGAACGCCATGGGCTATCGCGTGTCGCCGGGAGAGGTCGAGACCGCCCTGCATGACGCCCCCGGCGTGGCCGAGATCGCCGTCGCCGCCCTGCCGGTGCGCAGCGATCTGGACATCATCTGCGTCTTCGCCGTCGCCAAACCCGGAGAGATCATCGACCCCGCCGCCGTTCTGGCCCATGCCGAGGCGCGGCTGGCCAAATACAAGCGCCCGCGCGAGGTGATCGTGGTGGAGGCTCTGCCGAGGACGGCGAACGGCAAGGTTGTGCGGAGGGCGTTGGTGGAGGCGTGGCGGCGGGATCGGTGAGGGGGGGCTGACGCGGCAACTCAGGGCGCAGGGCCGATATTGGCGCACATCGCGGCGAAGGGCCGGTTCGAGCCCAAAGCGGTCACAGCCCTTGGAGTAGATATTTGCGTACACAACATATCTTTATTCAACCTAAGGCGTGATCAAAAGAGGAGTGAAGTATTGCGCTCGGCGCTATGTGGATCGACTTTACTCTATTTCCTGCATTCTGTATATCTCGTGGTTCCTGGTGCTTAATGACGTTTATGTTGTGGATTTTGAACGGAGCTGACCCGATGCCCGCAATCCCTGAAGATATTGGCCCCATACTTCGTGAAATAGATCAATTGCTGAAGGAAAGTGGCGTGCCTCCTCAGGGGAGGAGTCTTCGAGCGGTAATAGAATTCGGCAAGCGTTTTAAAATTTCCATTCCAATCTCTGCGGTGCCGCCCGGTGCTGACATTGAATTGGTCAAAAATTCCGCATACACAAAACAGATTTACGCATGGTTTTCGGAGTTATATGGAGAGCGGGGAAAAACTGATTTTTCTGCGCAGGCAAAGGTTGCTGTCTTTGCTGACGGGGACATTTGGGAGCTACCTATTCCGCTAATATTTGGAACTGCTATTATTTATTCCAGCGGTGAATTGCGTCATACTCAGGGCAACGTTATATCCCGCGGGCCAGTTCATGTGAACGCGTGTTCTGCATTGAGTCACATCACCGAGGCGCGGTTGTCTCATTTTACAGATACAGATTTAGCTGAGGTATATAACCTATTTTGCGTCGGTATCGATGTTCGCAGAGCCTTTGACTGCTTTCGAAAAGAACATCAGAAATTTATAGAAGCAGAAGATGACATGAAGACGGCGGTGATGCATCAAACAGCGCAGCGGCCCAACTACGGCCAGTCTCGATGGTCATCATTGCAGATGTGCGAAAAGTTCATGAAGGCCATGATTGAGGTCATCGGTGATACCAATGCAAAAGGCGCAGGTCATAACCTAGCTAAGCTTCAAGATAGACTATCAAAATCGATAGATTTCTTGAGTATTGACAGGCTTTTACTAGACATACAGTGCGAGTCGGCGGTGCGATACGGCGAGATTTCTAGCTCACGCGAAGAGGCGTACAAGGCTCACAAATCCAGCCTGCTGCTGGTTAGCGCGCTGTGGGCGGCAAAGGGAGCGAATTTACGCCCGCCGCAGCGGCCGTAATGTTGCCTCTTGCCACCAGACATTCGCGGGTGCTGCAAAGGGCTGCTTTGTCCGGCTGAGCCGACCTTAGCTCCAAGCGCAGCAAACGTCCGCTTCCCGCCCAAAGCGGCAATCAGGGTAGACGGTGACGGTCCGAAATCCCACCCCGCCCGTCCCGGCAGGGACCGCCCCCCGCGCAGGGCCCTTCCCTCCCCCCCTACCCCTCCATCTCCGCCAATGTCTGCTTCACGATCTTCAGCGCGTGGTTGGCGGCGGGGACGCCTGCGTAGACGGCGACGTGCATCATCGCCTCGCGGATGTCTGACGGGGACGCGCCGGTGTTTTTGGTGGCGCGGACGTGCATCGCGACCTCGTCCCACTGGCCCAATGCGGCCAGCAGCGCGAGGGTGATCATCGACCGCTCCCGCTTGGTCAGCGCGTCGGAGGCCCAGACGCTGCCCCACGCGCCCTCAGTGATGAAATCCTGGAAGGGGGCGTCGAAGTCGGTCTTGGCGGCCTCAGCGCGGTCGACATGGGCATCGCCGAGGACGGCGCGGCGGGTTTTCATGCCTGCGTCATAGCGCTCAGACATGGCCGACTTCGCGCATGAAATCGGCAATCAGACGGCCGGTGATTTCGGGCTGCTCCACGCAAGGCAGGTGCCCCGCGCCGCGGATCAGTTCAAACCGGGCGCCAAGGATCAGCCCGGCGGTTTCGCGCACCAGATCGGGGGGGGTAGATCCGTCCTCATCCCCGCCCATCGCCAGGGTCGGCAGGGTCAGGCGCGCGGTGCTGCCGGTCAGGTCGCAATCGCGGATGGCGGCGGAGCATCCGGCATAGCCCTGGGCCGGCGTGCGGGTCAGCATGGCGCGCCACATGGCGAGCTCTCCCAGCCGCTCGGCCCGGAATTTCTTTGAGAACCAGCGCTCCAGAATCCCGGCCTCCATCGCGGCCAGACCTTGGGTTTCAACCATGGCGATGCGGTCGTCCCACATGGCGTCGGTGCCGATTTTGGCGGCGGTGTCCATCAGCACCATGGCGCGGATCAGGTCGGGGCGCTCAGCGGCCAGTCCCTGCGCGATCAGGCCGCCGATCGACAGGCCGACCACCACCGCGTTTTTCGCGCCGAAATGGTCCAGCACCGCGGCCGCGTCGCCGACCAGCCGGTCCATGCCGTAGGGGGCGGGCGGGGCCTCAGACAACCCGTGGCCACGCTTGTCATAGCGGATGATGCGCAGGCCCGCGGGCAGATGCGGGATCATCGCGTCCCAGACCCTGAAATCGGTGCCGAGTGAGTTGACCAGCAGCACCGGCGCCCCGTCCTTGGGCCCCTGTGCCGCGACATGAATGTGAACGCCGTCAACTTTGATCGCCTGCATGGCGCGACCCTCCCTCTGATGCGCGTGATTTTGCCCGGCGGCGTGCCGGGGGGCTAAGGTCGCGCGGGCCATGGCGGTTGTAAATGGTCCTGCATCCGGTAAGGATGTTTCCGTCAGGTGGTGAAAAATCCATAGTGCGGAGGGTTTTTTTCCGCTGCCCACGCCCTATGTTGCACCGTCATGAAAGCCAAAGGGGATCCGAACATGCCAGCCAAGGAATCGGACGCGCGCGTCGGACAGGTGCGTTCCATCACGCGGGCGCTGAACGTCATGCGCGTGCTGTCGGAAAGCGTGGACGGGCTGACACTGTCGGAAACCGCGGCGCAGGCAGAGCTTGCCGCATCCACCGCCCACCGCATTCTTACAACGTTGGAGGCTGAGCGCTTCGTGCGGTTCGACACCTCCGGGGGGGTGTGGCACATCGGGGTCAGCGCGTTCACGGTCGGCGCCGCGTTCACCCGCACCCGCGACGTGATCACGCTGGCGCGTCCATATATGCGCCGCCTAATGGAGCAAACCGGCGAGACGGCGAACATCTTTCTGGAATCGGGTGGTGAGGCGGTCTGCATGGCGCAGATCGAAAGCCGCCACTCCATGCGCGCCATCACCCGTGTGGGCGGGCGCGTGAAGATGCACTGGTCAGGCGCCGGCAAGGCGATCCTGTCGCACATGCGCGAAGACCAGGCCCGCGCCATCTTGGCAGAACATGGCATGCCCCGCGCCACCGCCCGCACCCACATCGTGCCCGAAACGCTGCTGGCGGAGCTTGAGCGCGCGCGCGCCGAAGGAATCGCGGTGGATGACGAAGAACACGCTGACGGCATGCGCTGCGTCAGCGCCGCGGTGCTGAACGAACATGGCGTGCCCGCAGCGGCGATATCGGTGTCCGGACCCACCGCGCGGATCACCGACGAAAAGCTGCGCCAGCTTGGCGAAGTGGTGCGCCGCATCGCGGGCGAAGTGACCCGCGATTTCGGCGGCCGTGCGGCCTGATCAACGCCAACACAGGGGCTGGATGAAAAAGTTCGGGGGCTTGGTGCAATTGCCTCTGGACGTCGCGCGGCCCTCTGGGTATACGCCACTCCGCAAGCAGCTCTGATCCGGCGTAGCTCAGTGGTAGAGCATCCGACTGTTAATCGGACGGCCGTAGGTTCGACCCCTACCGCCGGAGCCAATTTCAAGCTTGCGCTGGGCGGCCCGTCTTTCGAAAGAAAGGCGGGCCGTTTGGCTTTCAGGGGACCGGTTCAGCCGCTGCACCGCCGACAGATTGCGGCGGTGCGTCCCTCAGCCCTGCCCGCGGGCGGGGGCCGCGCGGCGGGTCCTGGACAGCTGCACCGCCAGAATGCCAACCATCACCACCGCCACCCCGATCAGATCACGCGGGCCCACGGTTTCGCCCAGCACAGCCGATGCGATCGCCACACCGAAAAACGGGTTGAGGAAATGGAACGTTGCCGCGCGGGTGGCGCCGATCCGTTCAATCAACATGAACCAGAACATGGTCGCGGCCAGCCCCGGCAACAGCGTGGTGTAGGTGAAGGCCCCGATCAGCGGCAGGGTCCAGTTGATGGTCCAATCTTCAAGAATAAGCGCCGCCGGGAACAGCGCCGCAGCGCCGACCAGCATCTGCAATCCGACGACCATCCACAGATTGCCGCCCCCCGCCACGCCGCGCGCCAGCAAGGTTGCCACCGCCAGCGCCAGCGCGCCGATAAAGCACAGGGTCAGCCCATAGATGTCGGCGCCCGCAGATATCCGCGCGGACATGATGATCATCACCCCCACCGCCCCGGCGATCAGCCCCAAGGATGCCACCAGACTTAGCCGCTCAGCCAGAAAGATCCGGCCCAGCGCGGCAACCAGCAACGGCAGCATGGATGCGACCACCACCGCAAGGCTGGCCTCAACCGTGCGCATCGCTTCGAAGTTCAGCCCGAGGTAAAGCGCGTTCTGGCAGATGCCAAACACCACCACCGCCATCCACTGCGCGCGCGACAGGCGGATGCGCTGGCCCATGGCCCAACCCGCCGCCAGCGCAATAAGGCCTGAGATCAGGAACCTGAGCGACAGCGCCAGAAACGGCGGCGCATCGGCAACCACGATCCGCGCAGAGGTGAAGGCAGAGCTCCACAACGCCACGAAGACCACGCCAAGCGCAATCGACTTCCAATCCATATGCCCGTTCCCCATTTCGCCGCGCCGCCCCGCAGCCTTTCGCCCACCGATAGGCCCCGGCGCGCGCGATGGCCAGCCCGCGGGACGCGTCACGGCACCCAGGCGGCATTGCCGGGTTTGCCCAAGCACCGATCTGCACCGGGCAGACGTTGCCCCCGCAACACAACGCCCCCCCAGCGGCGGCGCGCTTGACCCACCAGCCCCAACGCCCGAAATGCATCAAACATGGGGCGCCATTGCACCGCCACACGCGCGCCGCCAATCCACACCAACGACGTCCCAATCGGCCAAATCACCAGCTTCGTCGCGCACCGACGCACCGACGCACCGACGCGCGCCATGCCAGAACGCACACGCGGCATCGCCCGTCTGGTTGCGCCGCCCGCTGGAAACCCCATACCGTCCCCAGCCCGGCCAGACCAAAGCCACCCCCACCGATTGGCGCGCCCGGATGGGGGAGCGGGAGGGCCTTCCCTCCCCGACCCCGGCCGCACCGGGTGCAGCGAGACCCATGTCGCCCTTGGCGCATTCCCCACCCACCACCACGCATCATTCAATGCCCCAAGCCACAGATAAAATGCAGACGTCATGGGCATTGAAATCACCGGGCGTGGCGGTCTGATCCGGCACCTCGGCAGGCGGCAAGGGGCTCTGGTCGCTGCCAGTGTTGCCGCGCCCGCTGCCACGCTTCATCATGGGGCTGATCCTGGCAACGCTCGACCTGCCACGCCCGCAGCAACCCGCCTCGCCGCAAAGGACCCCCGATGACTGATGCCGCCCCTCAAACTGCCCCCGAGGCCGGCCAAGGCGGCCCCTCAGCGCGCTTGGTGCATCTCGCGGCGCAGACCTGCACCAAGGCCGCCGACGCGCTGAGCGATCCCAAGCTGGTGCTCGCCTGGCTGCTGACCAGCCTAGGGGCGCCCGGTGCGCTGATCGGCGCGCTGGTCCCGGTGCGAGAGGCCGGGGCCCTTCTGCCACAGATCCCACTGTCGCGGCTGGTGATGGCGCGTGCGCGGGTCGGACCGATCTGGGCGCTGGGCGCGGCGTGCCAAGGGGTCGCGGCTGCGGGGATCTGCCTTGCCGCGCTGACACTTTCGGGCGCAGCGGCGGGTTGGACGATCATCATGTGCCTCGCCGCGCTGTCAGTGGCGCGGGCGGCGTGCTCGGTCAGCTACAAGGACGCGCTGGCACGCACGGTGCCCAAGGGCAGGCGCGGGCGTGTAACCGGCCTCGCCACCTCCGCCGCGGCGGCGGTCGCGCTGGGCTTTGGCGCGGCAACCGCCACCGGGATCCTGCCGCTGACTGTGCCCGCAATCGCTGGGGCAGTCGGCATCGCGGGCGCGCTGTGGCTGGCCGCCGCGCTGATTTTCACACGCCTGCCCGAACCGGCGCGCGCAGCGGGCACGCCGCCATCCATGTCGGTCGCGTCATTCCTGCGGCCCCTGCGCGACGCGCCGCAGCTGCGGGTGTTTTTGTTGACGCGGGCGCTGCTGACCGGCACGGCGCTGGCGCCGCCTTACATTGTGATGCTGTCAGCCGCGGCGGACGGAGGCGGCCCACGGCTCGGGCAGCTCGGCCCGCTGGTGATCGCCTCGGCGCTGGCCGCCATCGTGTCGGGCTGGATCTGGGGGCGCCTGTCGGACCGGTCCTCACGCGCGACGCTGATGGCATCGGGCGCGCTGGCCGCAAGCGCATTGGGCATCTGCGCCTGGATCGGCCCGGGCCTGGGCGCCGAAGCGCTTTCGCCCGTCATCCCCGGTGTTTTCGCCCCCGCCATCGCGCTTTTTTTTGCCCAGATCGCCTATGAGGGCGTGCGCGCGGGCCGCAAGCTGCACCTGACCGACATGGCAGATGATGACGCCCGCGCCCGCTGGACCGCGCTGTCCAACACCATCATCGGCGCGGTGATGCTGGCCGGCGGCGTGATCGGCGCGCTGGCCGACGCCTTGGGCCCCGAGGCCGCGCTGTGGGTCCTCGCAGTCATGGCCGCGCTGTCGGTTCCGGTCGCCTCACGGCTTGAACACGTGCAAAGCTGATCAGCCACAGATGCCCCGCACACAAAGCCGCCTTACATGCCCAAAGCGTATTTCGCGCACGGCGAAGCTGACGGCCGGTGATGGTGCTGTGGCAGTTCACCCGGCCACTGATCGTCGGGATCATCACCTGTGCGGTGGTGACCTGCGCGTTCATCCAAGTGGTGACGGACACCGCCCAGACAGGCGCACGGGCCGCAACTGGGCCCAGAATTTTAGCTAAAATTCTGCGACACCATACGCAGCCGTCCGCCAGAGCGATGTTGGTCAGCACCCGGTCAGGCTTCAGCTCTGCCAGCTTGCCAGTTGCGTCCTTGCCGGTGCGGGCGATGGCGGTCACGTCATGGCCTCAGCCGGTCACAATGGCCGCGAAATTCATGGCGATGATCGCGCTGATCGCCCCCAAGGACTGGCCCCCTGATGCTGGCCTTCACTGTGCTGGCCAGCTTTCGTGCCATTGCGGCAGGCTGGCCTGCCGACCCAGACCGGGTGGATTGATCTGACCCGGCGCAGGACCGAGGGCGGCGATGTCATCGGCCAGCATGAAACTGGCCTGATCTGGCCTGAAGGCCCGCCAAGCGCGTGGCCACTTTTTTGAGGGGGGGGGGGGCTGCGGCGTTTTCCAGCGGAGAACCCCACTTTTCGGTGAAGATCGAACCGCTGACGAAGGATGGCAATGGCGACATGGCTGCGCATCACAATCTGCTGTGGGTGTTGCCGCAGCGCCGAGTGTGCAGGATCAACGGCGGACACCCAGCAAGCGGACGCATCAAGTTTTTGCCGCCGCGGTTGAACCTGCGCGGTGCGGGCACCCATGCCGCCCGCATCCAGCAAAGACCCTGGCAGGACCGCGCACTGGATCTGGCCGAAGGCTCAGCCTTCCTCAGGGCCAATCTCAGCAATCAGATCGCCAGAGGCGAGCTGCGCCCCCGCTGACACCGCGATCCGCAGCACCACGCCTGCGGCGGGCGCTTCGATCTGGTGCTGCATCTTCATCGCCTCCAGCACCGCGACCCGATCGCCCGCTGCAACGCGATCGCCTTGCGCCACGCAGATCTCGGTCAGCAGCCCGTGCATCGGCGCCGTGATGCGGCCAGAGCTTGCGGCCCCCGCGACCTGCGCACCCTGACGGGGGCGCGCGAAACGCATCTGGCGCCCGGCGCGCATGATCGTGATGGCACCCTCAGCCGCCACGAACGCAAAACGCGCGCGACGACCGTCCAGCATCAGCACCGCCGCACCGCCACCGTGCGACATGGCGGCGACCTGCACGGCATCGTCCCCGATCTGCACCAGCCAACCGCCCGCATCGGGGCGCAATGACGCCTGCCACACGCTGTCCCCCATGGTCAGGGTCACCGCGATCGGCAGGGGCGCCGCGCTTGACCAGCCGATCAGATCGTCCGGCAGGCCACCCATCGCGCTGAGGGCCGTGCCCCGATCGCCCAGCATCGCCAGCACGGCGGCGGCGGCGATGTCTTCGGGCGACGGATCATACGCGGCGGGGCCGTCGGGCCACGCGGCATCCAGCCATCCGGTGGTGGCGCGCCCGGCGGCGAAAACCTCTGCCTCCAGCAATTCGATCAAAAAACCAGCATTGCTTTGCGGCCCAATCATAACGGTGTCCTTCAACGCCGCGATCAGGGCGCGGCGGGCATCATCGCGGGTTGCGCCATGGGCGATCAGCTTGGCCACCATCGGGTCGTAATGGGGGGACACCGCGCCCCCCGACACAATCCCCGCATCGACGCGCACCAGATCGGATGGCCGCCACAGCGCAATCGGCCCGGCTGAGGGCAGAAACCCCGCGGCGGGGTCCTCTGCATACAGACGTGCCTCAATGGCATGGCCGGTCAGGGCGATGTCATCCTGCGCGACACCCAACGCATCGCCCTGCGCCACACGGATCTGCAAGGCGACCAGATCGAGGCCGGTCACCGCCTCAGTCACTGGGTGTTCGACCTGAAGGCGGGTGTTCATTTCAAGGAAATAGAACGCGCCATCCGGAGCCAGCAGGAATTCCACAGTCCCGGCACCGCGGTAATCGACGGCGCGCGCGGCCTCAGTCGCGGCCTGCCCCATGGCGGCGCGCAGGGGGGCGGTCATGCCGGGGGCGGGGGATTCCTCCAGCACCTTCTGGCGGCGGCGCTGGACCGAGCAATCGCGTTCCCCCAGATGGATGCACGTGCCGTGAGCGTCGGCAAACACCTGAATTTCGATGTGCCGCGCGGTCTGGATCGCACGCTCAAGGATCAAGGTGCCGTTGCCGAAGGCGGACAGCGCCTCAGCCCGTGCGTCGCGGATGGCGCCGGGCAGCGCGAGGGCGTCCTGTGCGATGCGCATGCCCCGGCCACCGCCCCCGGCGGCAGCTTTGACCATGACCGGAAAGCCGACATCCTGCGCCGCATCAGTCAAGGCGGCGTCTGACTGGTCGCCGCCCTGCCAGCCGGGCACGCAGGGCACCCCAGCGGCGATCATGCGGCGGCGGGCCTCAGCCTTATCAGCCATGGCGCGGATGGCGGAGGCGGGCGGGCCGATCAGGGTCAGGCCTGCTGCCGCGACCGCATCGGCGAAATCGGCGTTTTCCGACAGGAACCCATAGCCCGGGTGGATCGCCTGCGCGCCCATCGCGCGGGCAGCGGCGATGATCGCGCCGCCTGACATGTAGCTGTCGATGCGCGCCGCGTCATCGGCCAGCGCCACATGGGGCGCGCCCGCGTCGGCGTCGGTGAACACCGCCGTGCAGCGCAGGCCCATGGCGCGGGCAGTGCGCAGGATGCGGGCGGCGATTTCCCCGCGATTGGCGATCAGGATGCTGTCGAACATGGGGGAGTTCCTTCAGGCCTTCGCCCAGACGGGCGCGCGTTTTTCTGTAAAACTGGCGACGCCTTCGCGCCCCTCAGGTCCGGTCATGGCGGCGGCAAAACTGGTGGCGGCGGTGTTTATCTGCTGATCTCGGCTCAGGTGCGGCAGGGCGCGGGTCAGGGCCTTGGTGGCGGCCAGCGCGCCGGGGGCGCAGCGCAGGACCTGGGCGCGGAACTTTGCCTCAGCACCAGCCATATCGTTCGCCACCTCATCCACCAGGCCCAGCGCCAAAGCGCCCTCGGCATCAAGCCGCGCGCCCGTCAGCATCAGCCGCCGCGCAACCCGCGGGCCAAGGCGGCGGATCACAAATGGCGCGATCTGCGCCGGGGTCAGGCCAAGCTGCGTCTCAGACAACCCGAACCGCGCGGCCGGATCGGCGATCACCATATCGGCGCAGCAGATCAACCCCATACCGCCGGCCATGGCAGCGCCTTCGACCACCATCAGCACCGCTTGGGGCAGCGCATCAATCGCATCAAAGAAATGCCCAGCATCGCGCGACAGGGCCGCGACATGCGCCGGATCGCCATGGGCCATGCGCGCAAAGGCCTTCAGATCGCCCCCCGCGCAGAACACGCCCCCGGCACCGCGCAAGGTCAGCCCGCGAATGTCGCGCCGAGGCGTCAGTGCCGCGGCCAGATCGGTCAGGGCGGCGACCATCTCCACGCTCAGCGCATTGCAGGTTTCAGGACGGTTGAGGGTGACCGTCAGCCATGCGCCATCCAGCGACAGCGCCAATTCGGGGCTTTGCGGCAGGCCCATCACATCCGCGCCACGCCGTAGGTGGATGGCGACAGCGTGCGGCCCCGGCCCTCAGCGCAGATCGACAGGCACATGCCCAAGACACGGCGCGTGTCGCGCGGGTCGATCACGCCGTGGTCTAGCACGCGGCCCGATGTGGTGAACGCGTCGGACTGGCTGTCGAAGATGGTGCGAATGGCGGCTTCTTGCTTGGCCAGCCGGTCTTCGTCCACTTCGCGCCCGGTGCGTTTGGCACCTGCGCGCGCGACTTGGCTCATGGCCCCCGCGGCCTGCGCGCCGCCCATGACGCCGGTGCGCGCGTTGGGCCATGCGAACAGGAAATCGGGCTGATAGGCCCAGCCGCACATGCCGTAATTCCCGGCACCATAGCTGGCACCCACATGCAGCGACAGCTTGGCGACCCGGCAATTGGCCACCGCTTGGATCATCTTGGCGCCGTGCTTGATCATGCCTGCCTGCTCAGACGCGACGCCGACGATATAGCCGGTGGTGTTGTGCACGAACACGATGGGCATGTCGGCCTGATCGCAATTTTGGATGAACTGCGCGGCCTTGGTGGCCCCATTCGGATCAATCGGGCCGTTGTTGGCAATAATCCCCACCGCGTGCCCCATCACGCTGGCATGGATGCACAGCGTCGACACCCCATAGCGCGGTTTGACCTCAGTGAAATCGGACCCATCCACCACCCGCGCGATCAGTTCGCGCGCGTCATAGGGGATCGAGCCATCAACCGGGACCACGCCTGCCAGCGTCTCAGGGTCGTATTTCGGGGGCGCGGC
>JBLGAC010000036.1:0-41144 GCA_047610385.1 Paracoccaceae bacterium
TGGGTGGTATTGGAAGTAGACGGCGGTGGTGCCTCAGTTCAAAGGACACGACAGAAGGCCATCGGTTGATTGACGTGCGACAGCTGAAACGTGAGGGCGTGTTGTCCCCCAGCGCATGACGGCACCTCACTTGGTAATGTTACGGTGCGGTGCGGTCGTCGCTCTCATCAATATCAGGGCTGGGATAGGGTATGTGGTTTTGATGTATCGTCACCGAAGTGACGGCGGCGAATGAATTTATGAAAGCTATCCGGTCAATATGGCGACAACGCCCGGTCACATGGGTTGGTGAGCGGCAGTGGTTACTTTGTCCAGCCCATGGGTGCGGCCAGCGTGTTGTGGTGATCTACGGCGGCGGTATCTTCACTTGACGCGAGTGCCATTAGATTAAATATCCTTCCCAGCATGTGGCCGCTGGGGACCGGGCAGCGCCACGGGCGCACCGCATCCTCGACCGTTTGGGCTGGCCCAGAGGCGTCTTGGGCGAGTCGGGCTGGGGAGCAAAGCGAAAGGCATGCACTGGCACATCTATGAACGCCCCCACGACGAGCGCGACGCCTTGGAAGACGTTCTGAACCACGACTTTATCGCCCGCTTCGGTCCAGCCTTATCGGAGTTTTCGATGTAGTCTTTGAGAGACCGATGAATGACTTCGCCCAGACATCATGCCGCAGATATGGGCGATATTGGCGTTACCCCAGAATGCTTGACATCTTAATCAAATTCGGGTGCCTCGAAGGTGACTCATATGTTAAATATCCACAATGATCACAATTTTGAGCGTGTTCTACGCGAGCACATGGAGCTTTTGCTATGTGAGCGCGACCAGATTTTGAACAGGCTTGCCCCAAAACAATTGATGGAGACAATGAAGGTGCCAGAGAGCATAATTGTGGTGTATCAAGTAAATTCTATAAATGCTGCACATTCAGGATCTTCTGTCTCTTCGCTTGCAGCAATATCTTCATTTATTAATCCAGTTTTTATGTGATCCGTAACGTAAATATAAATTTTTTTATCATGGTAAACAATTACTTTTTTTATTTAAAATATCTCATTAACAAATAATAATTTTATACGTAAAACTACATAACACGCAAATATTGTGATTTTTATAAAAAATATTGTGGTTTACTTTTTTAACTGTCGACCGTTTAGCTGAAAATTAGCACTTTTGATAAGTATTTCAATCTTGAACATTACCTCGAATCGAACCTTGCGGTTATACGAAAATGGCTGAATCTCATACATTCATAACGCGCGCGCCCATCGCCAGAGTAGGAGATGATGCAGCGGTCTCGGAACTGGTTTGGGGCGTGACGCGGCCAATGCGAGGCTGACGCGCAAATGCCTATGCCGCTGGTAATGCCGTGGTCGTAACCTTTGGTCGACCCTTGGGCACCGTAGCGGAAGTATCCATGTTTGATCTCAGTGTGAAAATTTCCCTCCCAGCGAGCCCGTTGCAAGGGGAATACATATCCTGTCGGCCTCGTCGGGGTAGGTATCTGGAAGGAACTCACCGGGGAAGACGACCAACGCACGGACCTGCTGACCAACGGCGAAATCCTCGCCTGTCTGTTCGCGCTCAATCAGTAACGCGCCGCGCTAATGCGGTGGTCGGCTGAGGCTGCGAGCGCAATTCGCTTCTGATGCGGGCGCTTAGGTTCAAGCAAGATGAACGCTGACGCTAACAGCTGGACACTCAGTGGAATCCCGCCCTGCTGGAGGGGTATTTTTCGGGGTGGCACCATGAAGGTGACCACCCTGCAACCACCCATTGAGGAGTGGATAATTGAGGGAATGAAGAACCGAAGTGGTCCAGTTTTTCCCGGTCACTTCAGCACATTAGCTGGAAAATATGGTGCCCCAAGACGGATTCGAACCGCCGACCTACTATTTACGAAACAGTTGCTCTACCAGCTGAGCTATTGGGGCCCCGTGACGCCGACTTATCAGCGCTGATCGTCAGCTGCAAGGTGCAGCCGGTCGCCGCATTTCACGCCAACCCAGCGCCGTATAGATGGCGCTGGGTCGATTAGCAAGCCGCCTCAGGCGGGTTTCGCATCGGGGGACACGACCTGCGCGTCTTCAGCCTCATCTGCGTCCGCCACCGCGTCGCTGCGGGGAGGGTCGGCTTGCGGCCGGGCCAGCGATCCCATGACCAGCGGCAGCAGCGCGGTCGCGGTTTCATTGGTCTCTCCAGCA
The DNA here is from genome assembly GCA_047610385.1 of Paracoccaceae bacterium. Taxonomy (GTDB): domain Bacteria; phylum Pseudomonadota; class Alphaproteobacteria; order Rhodobacterales; family Rhodobacteraceae; genus JBOCEF01. The sequence goes on from JBLGAC010000036.1 coordinate 2,206, forward strand.
CCTTTGGGCTGGATCCAGGCCAGGGTGTCGACGCCTTTGCAGCCGCCGCAGACCGGGACCCATTCGTCATGGACATGCCCGCACGCCTCGCAGGTCCAACGCTCGCCGCGCGGGGCGGACAGGGCGCGTGCAAGCCATGCGCGCACCACCTGTTCGTCCGCGCCTGACCCCTTTTCCACCGCCGCCATGATTGCAAGCGTGCGCAGGGTCGGCATCGTTTCAGCCAGTTTTCCAAGGGCCGCGCGCGCAGCAGGAAAATCTTCGGCGGCCAAGCCCAGTTCGGCGTCGAGCATCCGGCTCTCGGGGTGGCTGCTGTTCTCGATGATCAGCGATCCGAAGCGTCTGCGGCGCGCAGCGATCGGCTCATCCGGGACGATGGCGGCGAAGGCGGCGGCCAGATCGGGATGGGGCGCCAGCCTCCAGGCCTTGCGCAGCACGCGCTCTGCCTTGCGGGGGGACCCGGCGGCGGTCAGCGCCACGGCGGCGGCGGCGGCGGCGGGGGCAAGCGCGGGGGCCCGGCGGTTGGCTTCCAGCGCGGCGTCGCGGGCGCGGACAAGATCGCCGTCCTCAAGCGCGACGCGGGCCTCTGCCAGCGCCAGAACCGCGTCGCGGCGGGCGCCGATTTCGCGGGGCAGCACGCCGGTGCGGACCTCTGCAGAAAGGGTCTGGCGCGCCGCGGCCCAGTCCTTGGCGCCGGTCTGCAGGTTGAACAGCGCGGCCATCACCTCGCCGTCCTTGGGACGCAGCGCAAAGGCGCGTTGGGCCAGAAGGCGGGCGCGGTCGTCATCGCCATCCTCAATCGCCTGCGACAGAAGGCCTTTGACGCCGATCGCCTTGGTTTTTTCCTCGCGGGCGAGCGCCTTGAAGTATTCCGTTGCCCGCGCCGAATCGCCAGCCTTCTGTGCGGCCTGGGCGCCGAGCAGGTTGGTCAGCTCGGGCGTGTCCAGAAGCCGGGAGGCCTTGTCAGTCTTTTCCATCGCGCCGCGCGCGTCGCCTTCGGCCAGCGCAATCATGCCTTGGGTCAACGCGCGCACGCCGCGCCGCTCACGGCTGGCGGTGAAGAACCGGTTCAGCGCAGTTTCATCCCCGGTGGCAAAGCGGATCAGCGCAACCAGCAGGCCGAGCGCCCAGAACAGCAACCACAGCGCCGCAAACCCGCTGAGCAGAAGCCCCGCAAAGGTCAGCGGACTGAACGAATATTGCCGGTTGGCCCAGGTGATTTCCACCGCCCCGGGCGTGTCGAGCAATTGGCTGATGCCGAACGTCGCGGCAATCAGGATCGCCAGAAAAATCGCAACGCGAATGAGAAGCCAGATCATGGGTAAAACTCCCTGTCGTCCAGGTCCGGCCTGGCTCAGCCGTCAGTCTTGGTGAGCGCCGCGCGCCAGTCGGCGAGGGCGGATTTGGCGTCGCGGCGCAGCGTGGCTTGCGCGATCCAGTTGGCAAGTGGCGCGGCGGCGTCGAGGCTCAGGCGGGTCAGCGCGTCGATCGCACCGGCCACATCGTCATCATCCAGCTTGCTGGACCCTTCGCCCAGGATCGCCGCCACGTCGCTTCCGCCAGTGGCCACGGTCGGCACGCCGGTGAATTGCGCGGCGACGCCGGCCACCAGCTTGTCGAAGGCCCCGCCATCAGCCTTTGCCAGTGCATCAGCGCGAATCGCGGCGTGGGCGGCGGGGGTGAAGGCGACGCGCAGGGCGGCGTTGGTCGGGACGCCGTCATTTGCGGCGGTGGCCAGCGTCGTGGGCGCTTCGGCGTCGACGCGTGCCAGCACATCCGCAAACGGCGCGCCGATGTCGATCGAAGCTGCGATTTCGTCAAACGCCGCGTTGATTGTCGCGATGTGAGCGCGCGCCTCAGCGGCGAGTTTTGCATCATCGGCAGCCTGTGCGGCGTCGGTGGCGCGTTTATCCGCGCTGGCCTCAGCGTCGGCGGTGCGTGCGGCGGCGTCGGTCTCGGCCTGCTCCAGGCGTTGGGTCAGCGCACCGGTCTGCTGGGACATCTGGTCGATCTGCCCGCGCAGCCCGTCGATCTGTGCGGCGTTTGCGGCCAGACGCGCGACCGCGGCTTGCGACATCTCTCCGACTGAGCCGGTTTCGGCGCCGATGCTTTTCAGCCCGCCCGCCAGACTGTCGAGCTGACGGGTCAGCCCAGCGGTCTGCGTTTCCAGCGTCGCCAGCCGCGCGGCAAGGCCCGACAGATCGCCATTGGCCAGCGTTTCACCCAGCGCGGTCATGCGCGCGGACAGGGTGGTCATCGCCTCAGCCACCACGGCGTCGACCTCATCGCCCGTCAGACCTGATTTCCCGGCGGTCTCTATCTTTGCGCCAAGGGTCTGCGCGCGGTCGTCCAGGGCTGCCTCAAGCCCGGCGATCCGGGCTGAGGCCTGATCGCGATAGGTATTGAATTCAGACACTTCGACCGGCACCGCGACCACCAAAAGCCGGGACACTGAGGCAGGCAGCATCGGCGCCACTTTGGGCGCAGCCCACAGCGCAGCGCCGCCACCAATCAGCGCGATCACCAGCGCACGCAAGGCGCGAGCGGCCAGTGAAGGCCCGGGCGCGTCTTCAAATTCTTCGTGATGCTCGTCGTGCAGCTCGTGGTCCTCAGCAGGCTCTTCTCCGGGCTTGGCCTCAGTTTTTTGGGGGTCGGCGCTGGTCAGCACGTCTTCGGCCAACGCGTCCTCCGGGTCGTCCCAGGGGTCTTTGACCGGCGCGTCGTCTTCATCGGCAATCTCAGTGTCAGTTTTGTTTGAGTCGCCTGCGACGTCATCAGCCACGACGGCATCAGGCACAGCACCATCGGGCACAGCACCATCGGGCTGATCAGACGGCGCACTTAGGGCGTCATCCACCGTTTCGGGCACGCGCGCTTCATCCTGCGCCGTTATGGGTGAGGAACCGGCTGCTTTTTCGGCATCGTCATCCGTGGTCTTTTTATCAGTCATTCCGCCGTTCCGTCTCCCATGCGCCTCTGCCGCCCAGCGCTGACCAAGAGTAGGGCGCAAGCCAAGTCTATCCTACCCCGGCGCGCTGCGGCTGATTGCTGCGTCGCCGCGATCACAGGCGTCGGGGCGCGGTTTGAAGGCGCGCGATGGCCGCATCCATGCCGTCGCTGTCGGGCGTGGTGGCGCAGATTACCTCTGCAAACCCTAGATCACCCAGATTTTGGGCGGTTTCAGGGCTGATCGCTGCGGCTGACGCCCGATGCAGCCCCACGCCCAGATCCGGGGTCGACGCGATCATATCGGCAAAAAGATGTGCGGCGCGCGGCGAATAAAACGTCGCGGCGCGGATTTCGCCGGATAAAAGCGCATCACGGGCCTCAGGCGTGACCTGTTCCACCGCAGGCATATCGTAGACCAGCGCCTCGCGCAGGCCGAAACCGGCATTGGTCAGCTCCTGCCGCAGATGATTGGTGCCGTGGCGTCCACGCAGATGCAGGTACATGCCGGACGGTCCCTCAGCGATGATCTTTTTGGCCAGCCCATGGGCGGTGGCGGGGCCGGTGATCACGCGGAACCCTGCATCTTTTGCCGCTTCGGCGGTGGCGGGGCCAACGCACCAGGCCGGCAGATCGCGCGCGGCTATGGGCAGGCTGGCGCAGCGCACCCCGTTGGCAGAGGTGAAGATGACCCCCCGCACGCCTTCGATTTCGGGCAGCGCGCGCAGGGCGATCAGCGTGGTCAGCGGGCACATCACCGGCGCCCAACCTTTCAGGCCCATGCGCCGCGCCAGTGCCAGGCCCTGCGGCTCAGGCCGGGTGATCAGCATCACCGGAGGGATCGTGCGCCCTTCTTCCATGGTCATCGCGTGTCCATCCCTTCGAAAAACCCAGGGCCGCCGCGCAGGCGCAATTCTTCGGCCGCATCGGCACCCATGGCGGCGGCGTCCGATGCCGGGCCGGTCCGCATGGTGCGATGACAGACCGATCCATCAGGCTTCAAAATCTCGCCGCGCAGGCGCAGACGCCCGCCGGGCAGCAATTCAGCCAGACCGCCGATCGGCGTGCGGCACGATCCGTCGAGGCCCGCCAGAAACGCACGCTCCGCCGTCAGCCGCGTGGCGCTGTCTGGATCATTCAATGGCGCGATCAGGGCGGCGGCGCGGGCATCGGTGCTACGGTGTTCAATCCCGATGGCACCTTGGGCGACGGCGGGCAGCATCACCTCAACTTCGATGGCGCGTTCTGCAAGCGCGGTCATGCCAAGCCGCCGTAGCCCGGCAACCGCGAGGAACGTCGCCACCGCCACTCCGTCTGACAGTTTTTGCATCCGCCTTTGCACATTGCCGCGAAATTCGACGCAGACCAGATCAGGCCGCCGGTGCAAAAGCTGTGCGCGGCGGCGCAGCGAGGATGACCCGACCACCGCGCCCGCGGGCAGATCCTCAAAGGTCGCGAAATCATGGCATACGAAGGCGTCGCGCACATCTTCGCGCGGCAAGATGCATGACAGGGTCAGGCCGCTCGGGCGGTCCACGCCCACATCCTTCATGGAATGCACCGCCAGATCGCAGCGGTCTGTCAGCAGGGCTGCCTCCAGTTCCTTGGTGAACAGGCCCTTGCCGCCGATTTCAGACAGGGGCCGGTCCAGCACCACGTCGCCGGTGGTTTTCAGGACTGTGATTGCGAACGCCTCAGCGGGCAAGCCATGGGCTGCCATCAGGCGGGCCCGCGTCTCATGCGCTTGCGCGAGCGCAAGTGGTGAGCCGCGGGTGCCGATCCGCAGGGGGGCATCGGGCGAGGGCAGGTCGGTGAGGGGAATTGTCATGGCCATGCCCCCGGTGTTACCTGCGCGCAAAGGCGCGCGCAACGGCGCGGGTTGGCCTGATCGCCGCGGGTCGCGGGATCGTGCATGAAAAGGACGATGGGCGTGTGGCGGATCACCTGACTATTCTGGGTCTGGAATCCAGCTGTGACGACACCGCGGCGGCCGTGGTGCGCGTGCCGGTGGGCGCCGATCTGCGCGCCATGGTTGATCGCATGAAAGCCTCGGCCCGGTGGGGAGAGGCGACGCCCCAACCCGCCCCCCTCAGCGCGGCGTTGGACGGACCGGGCGAAATCCTGTCCTCCATCGTCATGGGGCAGGCCGATCTGCACGCCGATTTCGGCGGCGTGGTCCCAGAAATTGCCGCCCGCGCCCATGCGGAGCGTCTGGACATCTGCGCTGAGCGCGCCTTGGCCGCCGCGGGCGTGACGCTGGCGGGCATCGACGCCGTCGCTGCCACCGCCGGACCGGGCCTGATCGGCGGCGTGCTGGCCGGTGTGATGACCGCCAAGGGCATCGCCATGGGCGCCGGGCTGCCGCTGGTCGGGGTGAACCACCTTGAAGGCCACGCGCTGACGCCGCGGCTGACCGACGGGCTGGCCTTTCCCTATCTGATGCTGCTTGCGTCGGGCGGACATTGCCAGATCCTCGCGGTGCTGGGGCCGGGAAATTATCGCCGCCTCGGGGCCACCATCGACGACGCACCGGGCGAGGCGTTCGACAAAGTCGCCAAGATGCTAGGCTTGGGCTATCCCGGCGGGCCAGAGGTGGAGCGCGAGGCCATGGCGGGCGACCCCGACCGGTTCCGCCTGCCTCGCCCGCTGATGGACCGGCCGGGCAGTGACATGAGCTTTTCGGGCCTGAAAACCGCCGTCCGGCGTCGCCGCGATCTGCTGGTCGACGCGCAGGGTGGCCTGACCGCGCAGGACCGCAGTGATCTGTGCGCCGGGTTTCAGGCCGCGACCGCGGACCTGTTATCTGAGAAAACCCGCCGCGCAATGGACTCCTTCCGCCCTGAGGCGGGGCCAACCCCGACCATCGCCGTTGCAGGCGGGGTCGCGGCCAACAAAACCCTGCGCGCAGGCCTTGAGGCCGCAGCAGCCAGCGAAGGCTATGCCTTCCTCTCGCCCCCCATGGCGCTGTGCACCGACAATGCCGCGATGATCGCATGGGCTGGGGCTGAGCGTCTGGCAACAGGCGCGGTTGATGGCATGACCCTGATCGCCCGCCCCCGCTGGCCGCTGGATCGGGACGCGGCAGCGGTGCTCGGGTCTGGGCGAAAGGGCCCGAAGGCCTGAACGGAGCCGCGCGCCTGCCGTTCCGCCCATTCGCAGCGAGCACCCGCGCGGCGCTGCATCTGGTGCACGGGTTGCCGGCGAAGACCCCTTGCCGCCCGCGCCACATCTGCGGCGCGCCGCGGGTGCTTCGGGCCCACAGGCGGGCCGGTTGGCGCGGCGCCCCCTTGCCGCCTGTGCCGCCGCTGGGCTATCCCGGACAGGTTGCAATTCGCGCCCAAGGAGGCCCCATGCCCCATATCCTGATCTGCCGCGACAAGCCCGGCCATCTTGAGACCCGCAAGGCCAACCGGGACGCGCATCTCGCCTATATCGCCAAGACCGGTCTCGCCACCTTCGGCGGCCCGATGATGGAGGATGACGGCACCATGTGCGGATCGATCCTGATGCTGACCACCGAGGACCACGCTGAGGCTGAGGCTTGGGCCGCCAACGACCCCTACGCACTGGCCGGCCTGTTCGACAGCGTCGAAATCCGCGGCTTCAAGCACGTCGTCGGGGCCTGACCGGTATGGCGCACTGGCTGTTCAAATCTGAACCCAACGCCTGGTCATGGGACGATCATCTCGCCCGCGGCGAGGCTGGGGAGCCTTGGGACGGCATCCGCAACTACCAGGCGCGCAACAACATGCGCACCATGGTTGTCGGGGATCTGGGGTTCTTCTACCATTCCATCGACGAGAAGCGCGTTGTTGGCGTGGTTGAGGTGACCGCCACCGTTGCGCAGGATCCCAAGACCGACGATCCGCGCTGGGAATGTGTGACAATCAAGGCGTTGGGCACGTTCCCGACCCCAGTGACGCTGGCTGAGTGCAAGGCGGACCTGCGCCTGTCGGGCATGGTGCTTGTCAACAACACCCGCCTTTCGGTCCAGCCCGTCAGCCCTGAGGAATGGAGGATCATCTGTGATCTGGGCGGTTATTCCGGGCCCGGTGCCTGAACGCCTGCGCCCGCCGCCTTGGCACGAAACACCCGGCGGCGGGGCCTGAGACGCAACCGGTGCGCTGATCTGGCGGGTGCCACCGCCGTGCATCGAACGCCTGCCGCCCAGATCAGCTGTCGCCTGATTGTCTGGCCCGGTCCGGGCGCAGCGCGGCGTAAAGCGCATGGTCGCGCCAGCGTCCACCGATTTGCAGATAGGCGCGCGCCATACCTTCATGAACAAAGCCGCAGCGATCCAGCAGCGCGCGTGACGGCGCGTTCTCAGGCAGGCAGGCCGCTTCTATCCGAGAGATGTCCATCGCCTCAAACGCATGGTCGCGCATTGCGGTCAGCGCGTCGCTCATCCAGCCTTGCCGGGCATAGGGTGCGCCGATCCAATAGCCCACCGTCGCCATCATCGCCGGGCCGCGCCGCAGGTTGTCGAGCGTGATGGCGCCGAGCAATGCGTCGTCATTGTAGCTGAAGATGAACAGCGGCGCGCCGCGGCCGTCGCGGATCATGCGGTCCGCCCATGTCACCCGGTTGCGAAACGCGGCGCGGGACAGATGGTCGGCGGCCCAGACCGGTTCCCACGCCTTCAGGAACCCCATGCTGTCGCGGCGCAGGCGTGCCCATGGCTGGTGGTCGTCAGGGGCTGGGGGGCGCAGATAGCACCGCGCCCCCTCAACCCTCAGTCCCGGACGCCGCCGATGGAACACGCCCCTGCGCCGCCCGTGTCAGGCTGCGAGGCGCGCGGTCAGCGCCTCAGCACTTGGTGCGCTGTCGACCGGACCATAAAGCGCAAGCGCCATGTGGTCCGCGGTCGCCAGTTTTTCCGCCACTTTGCGGGCCGCGCTTGCGTCCACAGCGTCGATCTTGGCGACGGTTTCTTCCAGCGTCGGGATCCGGCCCCAGACAGTCAGCGCGCGGGCCAGCCGTTCACAGCGTGCGAACGGGCTTTCCAGCCCCATCAGCATCCCAGCCTTCAACTGCGCGCGTGCGCGGGCAATTTCAGCCTCGGTGATGTCGCCAGCGGCGCGCTTCAGCTCATCCGCCACCAATTCGGCCAAACCGGCGATTTCGCCCGCGCCGGTGCCCGAATAGACGGTGAAGGACCCGGTGTCTTCGTGAACCCCCGCCTGCGCAAAGATCGTGTAGCACAGGCCGCGTTTTTCACGCGCCTCCTGGAACAGGCGGGACGACATGCCCCCCCCGAAGGCAGAGCTGAACGCCTGCATCGCGAAAAGCTCATCTGAATGCCAGCCGTCGGTTTCCCAGCTGAGCGCGATATGCGCCTGCTCCAACGGCTTGATCACGCGGCGTTCCCCGCCGACAAAGCGCGCAGGCTCCGTGGTTTGCAGGCGTCCGCGCGGGCGTGCGCCGAACAGCGCCTCGGCCTGTTTCAGGATCTTGTCATGGTCCACTGCACCAGCGGCGGACACGATCATCCGTTCAGGCGCGTAATGGGCGTCAACAAAGCCGGTCAGGTTTTTGCGGTCGAACCCGCGCACCTTTTCCGACGGGCCGAGGATGGTGCGGCCCATGGGCTGATCAGGGTACGACACCTCCTGCAACCAGTCAAAGATCACGTCGTCAGGGGTGTCGAGGGTCTGGCCGATTTCTTGCAGGATCACGCCGCGTTCGATGGCGATTTCATCATCCGCAAATTCGGGATTAAGCAAAATGTCGGCGATCAGATCCAGGGCCAGCCCCGCATCCTCAGCCAGCACCCGCGCATAATACGCGGTCATTTCACGCGAGGTATAGGCGTTGAGATACCCGCCCACGTCCTCAATCCGCTCCGCAATTTGCAGGGCAGACCGCGTTGCGGTGCCCTTGAACGCCATGTGTTCAAGGAAATGCGCGATGCCGTTTTCATCGACGCGTTCGTGCCGCGCCCCGGCCTGCACAAAGACCCCGAGCGCCGTTGACGCAAGGCCGGGCATGTTTTCAGTGACGACCGTAAGGCCGTTCGTCAGCGTGTCGATGCGAATGGTCAAGCGCGGATGCCCTTTCGGATGATGGTCTGAAGCGCGAAAAGATCGTTGGGCGCATGTTGCACCCGTTCAGGTTTGTCGAAAAGGCCCGCCATGCGTGGCGGCAATTGGGGGCGCACCCCGCAGGCGTCTTCGACCGCGTCCGGGAACTTGGCGGCATGGGCGGTGCCCAGCACCACCATCGGCACCGACGGGTCCCCGCGCACATCCGCCGCAGCTTTGACGCCGATGGCAGTGTGCGGGTCGATCACCAAGCCAGTTTCCGTGCGGATCGCGGCGATGGTGGCGGCGGTTTCATCTTCGTCGCTGCGGCCGCTGTCAAAGTCTTCGCGCAGGTGGGCCAACGCGCCCTGGGACAGGGTGAAGGTGCTTTTTGATGACAATTCCTCCATCAACCCTGTCACGGCGGTGCCTTCGCGGTCGTAAAGATCGAACAGCAGCCGTTCGAAGTTTGAGCTGATCTGGATATCCATGGACGGTGAAATGGTCGGTGCCACGCCCTGCTTTGCGTGGTCCCCCGACTGGACGGTGCGATGCAGGATATCGTTGCGGTTGGTCGCGATGACAAGGCGGTCGATGGGCAAACCCATGCGTTTTGCCACATATCCCGCAAAAATATCGCCGAAATTGCCGGTCGGCACCGAAAAGCTAACCTTGCGCGCCGGGGCGCCAAGCGCGACCGCCGCGGTAAAATAATAAACGGTCTGCGCCAGCACCCGCGCCCAGTTGATCGAATTGACCGCGGCGAGCGATACCTCATCGCGAAAGGCGTGGTCGTTGAACATCGCTTTGACCAGCGCCTGACAATCGTCAAAATCGCCCTCCACCGCGATGGCATGGACATTGGCATCATCGGGGGTGGTCATCTGGCGGCGCTGCACGTCTGACACCCGCCCATCGGGGAACAGGATGAACACATCGGCGGAGGCCAGACCGCGAAATGCCTCAATCGCGGCGGACCCGGTGTCGCCTGACGTTGCGGCGACGATGGTCACGCGCTTGCCCGCCCGTGTGAGGGCCGCGTCGAACATGCGCCCGATCAGCTGCATCGCCACGTCCTTGAACGCCAGCGTCGGGCCGTGGTGCAGTTCCAGGATCCATTCATTGGACCCGATCTGCACCAGCGGGCAGCGCGCAGCATGGCCGAACGTGGCATAGGCCGCGTCGATCAAGGCGCGCAATTCGTCGTCGGTGAACGCGCCGGCCACAAAGGGGCGCAGGACCTGAAACGCAGTTTGTTCATAGCTCAGCCCGGCCAGAGCCGCGATTTCGGCCTTGGACATCACGGGCCATTGGGCGGGCACATAAAGCCCCCCGTCGCGAGCGAGGCCGGTGAGCATCGCGTCCTCAAAGCCCAGATTGGGGGCGGACCCCCGGGTGCTGACGTATTCCACCGAACGCTCCTCCGCACCCCGGACCCCGAGGCGATTTTCCATGCGTCGCACGGGGCGCGGCTGGCCCCAAAGCTCAATCGTGGCCTATACCATGCACGGCGCACGAACAACGCGCCATCACGAACACCGCGCCAAAATGCCATAACGACTGGAGCGCCCATGACCTATGCCGCCGAAGCCGATCTGATGGCCATGCTGGCCCGTCTGGGCATCAACGCCCTGCGCCACGCCCACCCGCCCTTGCACAGCGTCGAAGATTCGCAGGCCCTGCGCGGCGATCTGCCCGGTGCCCACACCAAGAACTTGTTCCTGAAAGACAAAAAGGGCGAATTCCTGCTGGTCAGCTGCCTTGAAGGCCGCGCGATCCGTGTCAAAGACGTGGCGCGGGCGGCAGGCACCAAGCCCCCCAGCTTTGCCAAGCCCGAAGACCTGTGGAACCGGCTGGGCGTGCGCCCCGGCGCGGTGACGCCGTTCGCGCTGATCAACGACGTTGATCAAAGGGTGCGGCTGGTGCTGGACCGGCAGATGATGGCCCATGACGTGGTGAACTTTCACCCCCTGCACAACGAGGCGACGTTGGCGCTGACGCCCGCTGATCTGATGCGATTCTTTGCGGCAACCGGGCACGATCCGCTGCTTCTTGACTTTGACGCGCTGGAAATCCGCGACTGACGGCCCATCTGGTCGGCTGCGGCCCGTGGCGCCATTGCGGCAACGGGCCCTGACAGTTACATCCTTCCAGACGCGCCGCACCGCCGTGGCGCCCATCGAAAGAACGAGGTCGCATACGATGTTGGAGCTGGGCAAAGGGCATGCCGCCGCAGGCGGACAAAGCGCGGCGGGGGCGATTTTCGACACCTCCGAAGCCACATTCATGCAAGACGTGGTCGAGGCAAGCAAAACTGCGCCGGTCATCGTTGATTTCTGGGCCCCGTGGTGCGGCCCGTGCAAGCAGCTGACCCCGGCGCTTGAAGCAGCGGTGAACGCAGCGGGCGGCAAGGTCCGGCTCGCCAAGATCAACGTTGATGAAAATCAAAGCATCGCGAGCCAGATGCAGGTGCAGTCGATCCCGACGGTTTACGCCTTCATCGACGGCAAGCCGGTGGATGCGTTCCAAGGCTCGATTCCGGCGTCAGAGCTTAAGAAATTCATCGACGATCTGATCGCCAAGGCCCCGGCCGCCGAAGGTGACGGGCTGGAAGATGCCATCGCCGCCGCTGAGGAAATGCTGGACGCAGGCGACGCCGCCGACGCCGCTGCAACCTTTGCTGCGATCCTCGAAGAAGACGCGACCTGCCTTCCGGCCATTGCCGGTTTGGCGCGCGCCTATCTGCTGATGGAAGACCTGCCACAGGCACGCGCCACCATCGAATTGGCGCCCGCAGGCAAGGAAAGCGATCCGCGCATCGCCGCTGTGCGCGCGCAAATCGACCTGATGGAAGCGAGCGCCGAGCTTGGCGAAACTGCGGAATTTGAAGAACGGTTGGAAAAAGACCCGAACGATCATCAGGCACGGCTGGATCTGGCCGTTGCACTTGCCGCATCGGGTAACAATGAGGTTGCCGTGGATCATCTGCTCGAAGCCTACCGGCGCGACCGCGACTGGAACGAGGCCGCTGCCAAGACCCAGTTGCTGACGTTGATCGACAGCCTTGGCCCCAAGGATCCGTTGGCCGGAAAAGCACGCCGTCGTCTCGGCTCGATGTTGTTCGGCTGATGGCGCGCCGTTTTTCCCGGACCGAGCTGCCCGAGGTGATCCCGGTCTTTCCGCTGCCGGGCGCGCTTTTGCTGCCACGCGGCCGCCTTCCGCTCAATATCTTTGAGCCGCGCTACCTCGCGATGCTCGACGACTGCATGAAGACCGGACACCGTTTGATCGCGATGCTCCAGCCTTTTGAACATGAGGCCGGCGAAGTCCCGCGCCTGCACTCGATCGGCTGCGCGGGCCGGTTGTCGTCGTTTTCTGAGGCTGAGGACGGCCGCTACCTAGTCACTCTCGCCGGTGTGTCGCGGTTTCGCGTGGTGGAGGAATTGGACGGCTTCACCCCCTACCGCCGGGTGCGCGTGAACTGGGAAAGCTTCGTCCGCGATCTGGGCCGCCACGAAGAAGACCCCGGTCTGGACCGCACGGCGTTCCTTGAAACCTTGCGGCAGTACTTTGAGATGGCGCAGCTGTCATCCGACTGGTCGGCGCTGAGCGAGGCAGACCCCGAGATGCTGATCAACTCACTGTCGATGCTTTGCCCGTTTGAGGTTGAAGAAAAGCAGGCGCTGCTCGAAGCCCCCGATCTGACGGTGCGGCGCGAAACGCTGGACGCGCTGATGCGATTTGCGATCGCTTCGGGCGGCGAAGGCGGCGCAATGCAATGACCGCTCCTACGCAAGGAGACAGCCCGATGGCCGACCCCGAAATCCCCACCCCGAGCGACGCCCCCCCGGCGCAGGCCGATGCAAGACGCCTGATGGCAGAGCGCCGGATGCTTGAAAGTCTGGTGTGTCCGGTCACCCAAGCGCGGCTTTATTGGGACCGGACTGCGCAGGAGCTGATCTCCCGCGCCGCCCGGCTTGCGTTCCCGGTGCGCGACGGCATTCCGATCATGCTGGCATCCGAGGCCCGCGTGCTGGAGGGGTGACCCCCGCGCCTCTGCCCAAGCTCCGGCCCTCGGGGGCATCGAGCCCCCTCAGTCCGGGCCGCAGACGCGGCGCGTCGCGCGCGATGGAATTTGGGGCACCATGAAACGCCCGCCTCTTGGCGCAACGTCTGGTCCCTCGCCGCGCGGGTGCTGCGTTTCAACCCATGCAACCGCAGACGCGCGGCGCTTGGCCAAACGGGAGGCGCAGCCGACGGGCGGGCGCGCTGGGCCGTTGATTTCAGCCGATCATGGCCTCCATCTCGACAGATGCGAACCGCACTCCGTCGCGCAGGGTCACAAATTTCTGCCGCAATGGGCGAAAGCCCAGGGCTGAATAGAAGGTCTCTGCGGGCAGTGACGAATAGACAATCATCCGCGTGATGCCCTGCGCGCGCGCCTGTGCCACCGACGCATCCCAGATCGCCCGTCCAACCCCGCGCCGCAAATGGTCGGGGTCGGTGGCGAAATGGCGGGCATGGGCCTCGCCTGGGGTCACGTCGCCGCTTTCGGGTTCTTCGGGCGTCCAGCCGCCGCAGCCGATCAGGGCACCGTCTTGCTCAACCACAAACCAGCCGTCTGAGGCCAGCAATTCGGGGTTCGCACGTGTCATCACCGGCAGCGCCACGCCCAAGGTTGGCGCATCGTACCAATCGTTGAACAGCTTGCCGTAGGACCGGGTCAGCAGCGCGGTCACGGCGCTGGCATCCTCGGGGCGGGCGACGCGCGGGGCTTGGGTGGGTTTGGTCACAGCTTGCGTCCTTCCATCAGCCGCGGCGCGCCAGTGGCGATGCCGGCGGCCTGTCGCATGAAAAACCGGCGGGCGGGGGTCAGGCCCCCGGCCAGCGCCATCCCGGCGTCGCGCAGCAGGCGCAGGCCCGGGGCGTCGTTCGAAAAAAGCCGGTTCAGCGCATCCATGCCAAGCGCGAGCGTCACCGTGTCGAACCGACGCCAGGCTTCATAGCGGCGCAGCACATCTAGGGCACCAATATCTTCGCCGCGCCGCTTGGCATCCACCAGCACTTCGGCCAGCGCCGCCGCGTCGCGCAGCCCTAGGTTAAGCCCCTGCCCCGCGATCGGATGCACCGCATGGGCCGCGTCCCCAAGCAGCGCCAGCCGCGGGCGCGTCCATTCGTCGGCCAGCGACAGCTTCAGCGGATAGGACCAGCGCCCACCCTCAAGCTTCAGATCGCCAAGGAAATCGCCAAAGCGCGCGGCGACCTCTGCCAGATATGCGGCGTCGGGCAGGGCGGCGATGCGCGCGGCCTCAGCGTCGGTTTCGGTCCACACCAGGGAACAGCGGTTTCCCTTCAGCGGCAGGATGGCGAAGGGGCCGGAGGGCAGGAAGTGTTCATACGCCACGCCGTTATGGGGCTGGGTGTGGGCGACCGCGCACACAAGGCCGGTCTGGCCATAGCTCCACCCCATGCGCTTGATCTTGGCGCGCTTGGCGATGGGACTGTCACGACCGTCGCAGGCGATCAGCACGCGGGCGCAAAGCTGTTCGCCGCCCTCAAGCGTCACGACCGCGGCAGGGCCGGTGCAATCATGGTCCACCACCCGCACCGCGTCGTAGTGGGTGATCAAGGGGTGGGTGTTGAGCATGGCCATCAACGCGGGGCGCAGGTGGCGGTCTTCGACCAGCCATGACCCGACGCCCTCGTCCAGTTCACGATGATCGAAATGCAGGAACAGGGGGCTTGGGGCCTCGCCGCGGCGCCCGTCGGTGACGACGATGTCCCAGACCGGCTGGGCCTCAGCCTCAACGGCCTGCCAGACGCCGATTGCCTCCAGCAGACGTTTGCTGGCCAACGCCATCGAATAGGCGCGTCCGTCGAATTCAGGATCGGCGCGGGTCTGCGCCGAAGCCGCGTCGCACAATGTAACCCGCAGCCCCGCCTGCGCGAGGGCCAGCGCGGTCACTGGGCCATTCAACCCGCCACCAACGATCAGGACGTCGGCGTCCAATGCTATCGCGCTCATGACCACCGGAGTATCGGGAACCGGACCGTCTTGTCCATGCGCATTGTCGCGCAGATGTGCGGCGTCTAAGCTCTGCTCCGAAACACTGCCCGAGGGGAAGAAAAATGACCGATGATCGCCTTGCAATGACCGCCTGTGACTTGGGCCGGGACATCGGCGCAGGCCGCATTGACCCGCGCGATTTGACCGAGGCGTTCCTGAGCGCCGCTGACGCCCATCCCGATGCGTCGCGCATTTACGCACGGATGACCGCGGATCGCGCGCGCGCTGAGGCAGGCGCCGCGGCGGATCGCGCCAAGGCCGGGCTGCGGCGCGGGCTGCTCGACGGCGTTCCCATCTCGTGGAAAGACCTCTACGACACGGCCGGGGTTGCGACTGAGGCCGGGTCCGCGATGCTGGCTGGCCGCGTGCCGACCAAGGATGCCGAAGTGCTGACCCGCGCCACCCGCGCGGGCATGGTGTGCCTTGGCAAAACCCATATGACGGAACTTGCGTTCTCAGGCCTTGGGGTGAACCCGGTGACGGCGACCGCGCCCAACTGCCATAACGCTGATTGGGCGCCGGGGGGGTCTTCGTCAGGCGCCGCGGCGTCGGTGGCTGCCGGGCTGGCGGCGGCGGGGATCGGGTCGGACACCGGCGGGTCAGTGCGCATTCCGTCGGCATGGAACGATCTGGTGGGCTTGAAGACCACGGCGGGTTGGCTGCCTGCGGATGGCTCAGTGCCGCTATCGGCGTTGTTCGACACCGTCGGGCCGCTGTGCCGGTCGGTTGAGGACGCGGCTGAGATCACCGCGGTGCTGGCCTCAGTCAAAGCCCCCGATCTGGCGGATGCCTCCTTGGTCGGGCGTCGCTTTGCGGTGGATCGCGCGACGATGCTGAAGGACGCGCGCGACGCACCGGTGGCTGCGTTCGAAAGCGCGTTGTCGCGGCTGTCCGCTGCCGGCGCGGTGATCGAGGAGGTCGATTTCCCCGAATTCGCCGACTGCCTGCCGCTGTCCTTCCCCCTCGTGGTTGGCGAGGCTTGGGCGGAATGGGGCGAGATGATCGAGACCAAGGGCGATCTGATGTTCCCCCCGGTGCGCGAACGGTTCGCCCCGGGCAAGAACGTCACGGCCGCCGAATATCTGCGCGCAAGATCGGCGTTGGAGCGCCTGCGCCGCGCAACTGTTGCGCGCATGGCGGGCTATGATGCGGTGCTGGCGCCGACGGCCCCGATCCTGCCGCCCTCAGTGTCGCGCCTTCTGTCTGATGAGGCGTATTACACCACTGAGAACCTGCTTGCGCTGCGCAACACCCGCATTGGCAACCTTCTGGGGATGGCGGCGCTGACCCTGCCCACCGGAACGCCCGCCTGCGGGGTGATGATCATGGGCGCGCCGGGCACCGACTGGGCGTTGTGCCGGCTGGGCAAAGCCGCCGAAGCTGCGCTGGGCTGACGGTGCGTGGCGGGCGGGCTCGGAGCGGCAAAGCCCCCCGCTCACCCGCCCGCGCCGCGCGACAGGGCGCGGCGGCACCGCTTTGCTGGTCGGGGGCATTTGCCTTTATCGCGGCGCTTGGTTGAACGCGCGGCGGTGGCCACGCGCGCGACGCGCCGCAGGCGTGGAGGCGGGCGGCCGAGCGGGGGCATCGCCCTCCGAGGTCGCCCGCGCCCTTGGCTTTAAACCTCGCCGACCAGGATTTCGCGCTTGCCGACCTTGTCCGCGGAGCTGACCACGCCCTGCGCCTCCAGCTGGTCCACAATCCGTGCGGCCTTTTGGTACCCGATCGACAGGCGCCGCTGGATGTAGCTGGTGGAGCATTTGCGCTCCCGCGCCACGATCGCCACGGCTTGATCGTACAGCGCCTCGTCCGAATTGTCCCCACCTGCGCCTGCAAGGCCGAGCACCAGATCCAGATCTGCTTCGGTGCCTTCATCCACGCCTTCGGTGACGTCTGCGATATAATCCGGGGTGCCAAGGCTTTTGAGGTGGTTCACCACCAGCTCAACCTCTTCATCGGACACAAACGGCCCGTGGACGCGGGTGATGCGCCCGCCACCAGCCATATAAAGCATGTCGCCCATGCCCAAAAGCTGCTCAGCGCCCTGTTCGCCTAGGATGGTGCGGCTGTCGATTTTGCTTGTGACCTGAAAGCTGATCCGCGTCGGGAAGTTGGCTTTGATGGTGCCGGTGATCACATCCACCGACGGGCGCTGCGTGGCCATGATCAGGTGGATGCCCGATGCGCGCGCCATCTGTGCGAGGCGCTGGATGCAGGCTTCGATTTCCTTACCGGCGACCATCATCAGATCGGCCATTTCGTCCACGACGACGACGATGAAGGGCAGTTCTTCGGGCGCGAAGTCCTGATTTTCGAAGATCGGTTCCCCGGTCGCATCGTCGAACCCGGTCTGCACGGTCCGGGAGAAATTCTCGCCCTTCGCCAGCGCTTCGCGGACGCGGACATTGTAGCCCTCGATGCTGCGCACGCCCATGCGCGACATCTTGCGATACCGCTCCTCCATCTCCGCCACGGTCCATTTCAGGGCGACGACCGCCTTTTTGGGGTCCGTAACGACGGGGGACAAAAGGTGCGGAATGCCGTCATAGACCGACAGTTCCAGCATCTTGGGATCGATCATGATCATCCGGCAGTCTTTGGGCGACAGCCGGTACAGCAGCGACAGGATCATGGTGTTGATCGCCACCGATTTGCCGGACCCGGTGGTGCCCGCGATCAGCAGATGCGGCATCTTGGCCAGGTTCACGATCACCGCATCCCCGGCGATGTCCTTGCCGAGCGCCAGCAGCAGAGCATCCTTGCCGTCGCCGAAGGCCTTCGCCTCTACGATCTCGCGGAACAGCACCTTTTCGCGGTGGTCGTTGGGCAATTCGATGCCGATGATCGACCGGCCCGGCACGGTGCTGACGCGCGCGGCCAGCGCGGACATCGACCGTGCGATGTCGTCGGCCAAGGATATCACGCGCGACGCCTTCAGCCCCGGTGCCGGCTCCAGTTCATACATGGTCACAACCGGACCCGGCGAGACCTTCACGATCTCGCCGCGAATGCCGTAATCGTCCAGCACCGTCTCCAGCATCCGGGCGTTTTCTTCGAGCGCCTCTTCCGACATTGCCCGGCGTTCCAGTTTCCTCGGATCGGCCAGCAGCGATATCGGCGGCGGCGGAAAGTCTTCTCCGGCGAGGTTGCTTTCCAGCGCCAGCACAGGCTCACGCTCCGCCTTGGCACGGGCGGACAGCGTGGCGGGCTTGGGCGCGGAATGTTCAACCACCGCGCGGGCGGGCTCGTCCGGTTCGGGCGCGTGGTCTTCGACCCGTGGGCGCGACGCGATGGCCGCGAGGCGCGACAGCACGCCGGTTTCTTCGGGCTTGGCGGGGGCGAACACGGCGTCGTCTTGCAAGTCATCCTCAGCCAGCGGGGTGTCCTGGCGCCCGATGCGCAGTTCGGGATCCTTGCGGCGGGCGCCGATCGGATCGGGGGTTTTCAGGCGCACGGATCGCGGCCCGCGGATTTTGCGCGCTGCGGCGGTGCCTGCGGCCAGCGCCATCACGCCAGCGTTGCGGGCCGCGCCTGCCAGCCCGGTTCCCATCCACCGAAAAATCGACTCGGTTTCCCGGCGGTCGAGCCCCAGCGCAAAGCCCATTGCGCCAAGCGCCAGCACCCCGAAGCTGAGGCTGACAGTTACCATCGCGCCTTCAAGCGTCATCGGCAGCAAGGGTGCCGTGCCCGCCACGATCGAATCGCCAAATGCGCCACCCAGACCGAACGGATGAGTCCACCCCGCGCCGGGCGCGTTGGTGGCGGCGAAGGCCGCGGTCAGCGGTGCCGCGATCGGTGCGCCAATCAGGAGGCGCGACCAGATGCGGCCCTCGCCGCCATGGGCGATCAGCCGTGTGCCCCAGACGGCCAGCCCCGCGGGAACCGCATATGCGGCCAGCCCAAGGCCGCGGATCATCGGATCAGCCAGCGAGGCACCGAATGCGCCCAGCAGGTTGTAGGCCTCAGCGCCGGTGGCGTTGAAAAACGACGGATCGTCCGGGTGATAGGACCACAGCATCGACGCCACAGCCCCCCCGGCCCCGATCAGCGTGAGGCCGATCAGTTCGACCCCCCGACGGCGTGCGGCATTGGCGACGCGCGGCGGCAGCCAGCGCGGGGATGGCGGCGCGTCGGGCTCCGGCTCAGCCGAGAACAATTCTTCTGGCGCCGGTTTGCGGCGGCTGAAACCCATTGGACGCGAACCCTCCTGTCCTTCGAATTCAAACGGTGCCATCGGTCAGCCTCCGGAATTGGGGTGAAGGCAGTCGCGGATGGCGATCAATCCAGCGCGCACGCGCGCAGGGCTTTCCACAAGGGCGACGCGCAGATACGCGGCACCCGGATCGCCGGTCCCCAGCATGGGCGGGGTCGGGCGGCTGAGGTAAGCGCCGGGCAGGGCGCGCACGCCGGTCTGCGTCCACAGCTTCAGGGCTGCGGCCTCACCATCGCCGACCTCAAGCCACAAAAAGAACCCAGCCTCTGGGGCGTGATAGCCGGGCATGTTGCCCAGCACGTCGTCCGCGATGCGGTATTTTTCCTGATATATGGCGCGCGATGCGTCCACATGGGCCTCATCTGCCCAGATTAGCGCGGATGCTGCCTGAATCGGCCCAGGAATCGGCGCCCCAGCATAGGCGCGCAGGCGTTTTATCGCGGCGATGGCCTGCGGGCCACCGGCTGCGAATCCTGACCGCAGCCCCGGCAGGCTCGACCGTTTGGACAGCGAATGGAACACCACGACCCGTTCGGGATCGGCGTCCATCGCCTCAGCCGCCGCCATGGCACCGGGAGGGGGCAGGTCGCGCCAGATCTCAGAATAGCATTCATCAGCAAAGACACGGAAATCATAGGTCTCAGCCAGCGCGATCAGCTTGCGCCAATAGCCATCCGTCGCCACCGCGCCCTGGGGGTTGGAGGGCGAGCATAAGTAAACGATCGCCGTGCGTGCCAGCAGATCGGCAGGCACCGCGTCAAAATCAGGCAGGAACCCGGTATCGGCGCCGCAGGGCAGGAAAACCGGCTCCGCCCCCGCGGCAAAGGCCGCGGCGGCATAGCATTGGTAGAACGGGTTGGGCATCAGGATCGTCGGGCGCTGGCCGTTCTTCACCTCTGGGCACAGGGCGAGGCAGGCGTTGAACAGCCCTTCGCGCGTGCCATTCAAGGCCAAGATGTGCTTGTCCGGATCGGTGCGGGCCGCGGACACGCCAAAACGTTTGCGCAGCCATACGCCAATCGCAGCGCGCAATTGGGGCGTGCCTTCGTTGACCGGGTAACGCCCCCAGCCCTCGGCCGCATCGGCCAGTGCCTGTTCCAAAAAGGCCGGCGGCGCGTGCCGGGGCTCTCCGATGGACATGGGCGTAGGCTCAGCGCCCGGTTTATGGACGTCAAGCAATGCGCGAAGACGCGGGAAGGCGTACTCCGGCAGGTCCTGGAACCGCTGGGGTGACTGCATCGATCGGCCTCGGAAAAGCGCCCGTCTGTCGCGGACGTCATTGCCGATAGGATAACCCGCAGTTGATCGCAGGTCCAGTGAACGGGCACCGGGCGGGCGGTTTAGACGCCTTTTGGCCATGTAAAAGCTTTTGTGCATTGCGGCAAACGGGGCCGCCCCCTTACAATGCATCCAGATAAGACCCACGTCAGGCCGCGGAATCGCCACGAATGGGGGGCACAAGCCAGACTATGACACGCCTCGTAATGATGATCGGACTTCTCGCCCTCGCGGGCCTGCTGTTCCTCGCGCCCGCCCGTGCGCAGGATGCGCGCGACCTTGCGCGCATCTCGGCCTATCTGAACGCCTTGCAGACCGCGACGGGGGATTTCGTGCAGATCGCCCCGAATGGTCAGGTTTCGGACGGCAAATTCTTCATCTCACGCCCGGGCAGGATCCGGTTCGAATACACACCCCCGAACCCGACGCTGGTGGTGTCGGACGGCACTTGGGTTGTTGTGTTTGACCTGCGCACTTGTTCGCAGCAGACCGCGCCGCTGTCGCAGACGCCGCTGAACCTGCTGCTGAAAGACCGGGTGAACCTGCGCGAAGAAGGCGCTGTCACCGGGGTTGAAAGCGCGGATGGCCAGATGAAGGTGACGGCAGTGGACCCCAGATCGCCCAATGACGGGTCGATCACCATGGTGTTCTCCGACAATCCGTTGGAGCTGCGCCAGTGGATCATCACCGACGCCGAAGGCCAGACCACCACCGTGGCGCTGAGCGAGGTGCGCCGGGGCGTGGACATCTCAATCACCAAGTTCCTGCCGCGCGAAATCCAACTTGAAGAATGCGCCAAGAAGTGACCGCGCGGATGTGAAAACGCCGGCTGGACCTTGCAGTTCAGTCGGCGTTTTCGCGCGCGGGTCGGGCTGGGCGGGCGGACCGCTTGGTCCGCGGTGGCGCGAAGGGGGTCGATCCCCCTTCGCGCTGCAGGCCGCCGTCAGCGGCCCTGGAACACCGGTTTGCGCTTTTCCTGCAGTGCCGCCAGCCCTTCGCGCAGATCATCTGACGCCCATGCCGCCGAAATCCGCGCCCGCGCTGCGTCCTTGTCCAGCGCGCCGCGGGCCAGTTCGTCGATGGTGCGCTTCATGCCCTGAACCGCCAGCGGCGCCAGACCAGCGATGTTGGCGGCCATGGCTTCGGCCTCGGTCGCCACGTCGTCATGGCCAACCAGACGGTCGAGGAACCCGGCAGCCAACAGCGCCTCATCCCCGAACGTTTCCACCAGCAGGAACATCCGCCGCGCCACCTGGGGGCCAAGCCGGGTGACAGCGCGCGCGATCCCCGCAGGTTCATAATGAATGCCAAGACGCGCGGGCGGCACGAACGCCTTCATGCCCCACCCGCCGATGCGGAAATCGCAGGACAGCGCGACCTCCACACCGCCGCCATAGACGCTGCCGTTCAGGGCGCAGATCACTGGGGCGGGAAATGCCTCAATGGCGTCGCACAGGGCGGTCAGCGGGTTTTCCCCGTCCCATGCGGCCCCGCCGGCGCCGACATCGCCCAGGCTGGCGCCCGCGCAAAAGGTCTTTTCCCCCGCGCCGGTGATGATCATGACCCGCGGCGCGGCGGCGGCGGCCTGGGCCACCAGCGCCTTGAACAGCGCGATGTCCTCAAGCTCCATCGCGTTGTGGCGCGCCGGGCGGTTGAGGGTGATGCGCGCGGGGGCGTCCGGCCCATCGGGCAGTTCCAGAAGGATGGCGTCGCTCATGGCTCAGTCTCCGAAGGTCGCGAACACGGGCGCGTGGTCTGACGGTTTTTCCCACCCGCGCGCGTCGCGCAGGATGCGAAAGCCGGTGGAGCGCGCCGCCAGATCTCCAGTCGCCCAGATGTGATCCAGCCGCCGCCCTTTGTCGGCCGCCGCCCAGTCCTTGGCACGATAGGACCACCAGGAATAAATTTTCCCCTCAGGCTGATGTTTGCGCATCACGTCCACCCAGCCGCCGCTGTGCTGGGCGGTTCTGAATTTCTCAACCTCGATCGGGGTGTGCGACACGACCTTCAAAAGCTGCTTGTGGGACCAGACGTCGTCTTCGCACGGGGCGATGTTCAGATCACCGACAAGGATCGCGTCGCCGGTCTGGCCCGCGAAAACCGCCGCCATCTGGTCCACAAAGCGTAGCTTGTGGTCGAATTTGGGGTTGGTCGCCACGTCTGCCTCATCCCCGCCCGCGGGGACGTAAAGGTTGTGGATCGCGGTGCCGTTCGGCAGTCGGGCGGCCACATGGCGCGCATCGCCTTTTTCGACCCAATCCACATGATCGATCGGTTCCAGCGGCATGCGCGACAGGATCGCGACACCGTTATAGCCCTTTTCACCCCGTGCCTGCATATATTGCCATCCCAGATCGGCAAAGACCGAGGCGGGGATCTTGTCCACCGGCGACTTGGTTTCCTGAAGGCACAGGACATCCGGCGCTTCATCTTGCAGCAGCCGCGCCACCAGATCGGCGCGCAGACGGACGGAGTTGATGTTCCAGGTGCAGATCGTAAGCGGCATCGCGGGGGCATCCTGATCATGGTCGGGGGCTGCACCATGCCTCGGGCGGGGGGCGCTCTCAACCCCTTGGGGCGTTGCGGTGCGGTCTTGGGCCGCGACCTTGCGGCAGGCAGAATTTTGCGGCCCGCGCCCTTGCTTGCAAGGGTTGTTCTGCCGCAAGCATGTCGGCAACAGCGAAAGGCCGTGCGTCGATGGCTGCTGCGTCAGTGCGGTTCCGCGGCTATGCTGCGCGCGGCCCGTCAAGTACGCCGGGCTGGCTGCGCGGCGTTTTGCGCGCCGCAATCGGACAAACGTTGCGTGTTGAGGGCGGGAGAAGTGTGATGGCCGGTGGGCGCAAGCGACGGATGGCACGGATCTCGATCCTCTATGCGCTGTTCGGTGCGTTGGCCACGGGCTGCAATCTTGGCATGCAGGGCATGGTGCATATGGCCTGGGCCCCTGCGCCGGGGCACCCAGATATGGCCTATTGGTGCGCGCTGGCCTGGGGGACAGGGGTGGGGCTGGTGGTGAAGTACCTGCTCGACAAGCGCTGGATCTTTGCTGACCGGTCCACCGGGATGGTGGCGCATGGTCGACGCTTTGCGCTGTATACGGTGATGGGCGCGTCCACGACGGTGGTGTTCTGGACCATGCAGACCTCGTTCTTCATGATTTGGCAGACGCAGAACATGCTGATGCTGGGCGGTGCGCTGGGGTTGGCGATCGGTTACTTTGTGAAATACCGGCTCGACAAACGCTTTGTGTTCGACAGAGCCAAGGGTGCCGCATGACCGTGGTGCGTGAAATATCGGGTTGGGGCCGCTGGCCGCGCCGGATTTGCACGCTGGAAACCCCGCGCGACCCCGCCGCTGCCGCTGCCGCAGCGGCCCGCCCCGGCGCGATGATCGCCCGCGGGCTGGGGCGCGCATATGGCGACGCGGCGCTGAACCCTGACCGGACAGTGGCCGCTGATCGGCTGAACCGGTTCGAAAGCTTCGACCCCGACACCGGCGTGCTGATTGCCGAGGCTGGCGTGTCGCTGGCTGAGATCATCGAGACCTTCCTGCCCCGCGGTTTTTTCCCCGCCGTCACGCCGGGCACCAAATTTGTGACCTTGGGCGGCGCAATTGCCGCAGATGTGCACGGCAAAAACCATCACGCGGTCGGGTCCTTTGGCGACCATGTCCTGTGGCTGGATCTGGCGACCGCGGGCGGCGTGCGGCGCTGTTCCCCCGATGCATCGCCCGATCTGTTCAACGCCACCATTGGCGGCATGGGTCTGACCGGCATCGTGCTGCGCGCCGCAATCGGGCTGATGCGGGTGCAAAGCGGCTGGATGCGCCAACGCACCGTCGTCGCCCCCGATCTGTCCGCCGCCATCGCGGTGTTTGAGGGCACCCTGCACGTCCCCTATTCCGTCGCCTGGATCGACTGTCTGGCCACTGGCACCGCGCGCGGCCGCAGCCTGGTTTATCTTGGCGACCATGCGGGCGCCGATGATCTGGATGGCGCCGCACCGTTCGACATTCCGCGCAGGGCCGCGCGCAGCATGCGTGTCGACGCGCCGTCCGGGGCGCTGAACCGGTGGTCGGTCCGCGCCTTCAACGCCGCCTATTTCCGCGCAGGCGCCCGCAAACCGGCGGAGGCGCTGGTGGATTGGGACCGGTATTTCTATCCGCTCGACGCCATTCATGGCTGGAACCGGATCTATGGCCGCCGGGGCTTTGCGCAGCACCAATGCGCGCTGCCGCTGGCAACGTCGCAAGATGCGCTGGCGCAGATGCTGGACGCGATCGCCGCCTCAGGGCTGGGGTCGTTTCTTGCGGTGCTCAAACGCTTTGGGCCCGGCGCGCCGCAGCGTCCGCTGTCGTTTCCCATTGAGGGGTATACCCTCGCGCTTGACCTGCCATTGACCGGGGACGCGCTGACCCTGATGGGCCGGCTGGATGACATCGTGGTCGCCGCACATGGCCGGATTTACCTCGCAAAGGATGCACGCATGACCCAACGGACCTTTGAGTCAGGCTATGGCCCCGGGCTGGGCGCCTTTGCGGCGATGACCAACCCGAGCTTTTCGTCGCTGCAATCAAAAAGGCTGGGGCTGTGATTGGCGCTTCGGACCCCAAAGGTGGCAATCAGGACCGCCCGGTGCTGATCCTCGGCGCCCGGTCGGACATGGCGCTGGCGCTGGCGCACGATCTGGCCAAACGCGGGCATCCGCTGCAACTGGCTGTGCGCGATCCCGAAAAATTGGCGCGCGACCGCGCTGATCTTGTGACCCGCCACGGGGTGCAGGTCAGCCTCCATGGTTTTGACGCGTTGGAGGGCGGCGCCGCGCACGCCCTGCTGGCCGATCTGCCCGCGCCGCCGCGGATCGTGATTTCGGCGGTCGGCATGTTGGGCGATCAAGACGCCGACGCCGCTGACCCGGCGCGGGCGCGCAGGATCATCGACACCAACTTTACCGGCCCGGCGCTGGCGCTGGAAATCATCGCCGCCGACATGGCCGCGCGTGGGGGTGCCTGCGCAGTGATCGGCATCGGGTCAGTCGCCGGGGATCGTGGGCGCGCCAAGAATTACGTCTACGGTGCCGCCAAGGCCGGATTCGCGGCCTATCTGTCGGGGATGCGCCAGAAATACGCGGCAACCGATCTGCATGTGCTGACCGTGAAGCCCGGCTTCGTGTCGACCGCAATGACTGAGGGCATGGACCTGCCCGCCCCCCTGACCCTGACGCCTGAGGCGATGAGCGCTGGCATCCTGCGCAGCCTCGATCGTGGGCGGCAGGTGCATTACAACTGGCGCTGGCGGTTGGTGATGACGGTGATCAGGCTGCTGCCGGAAAAGATTTTCATACGCACGAAATTCTGATTGCGAGGGGGCGGCTTGCAACAAGGGCCCATGGGCCGGCTGGCCCTTGCTGCAAGCCGAAGCCAGAAATGCGCTGCGTCGCAAACCTGCGCGCAAATTCGCCCCCTTGAAGCAGTGCAGGTCAGCTGGGTTCTGGCGCAAGCCACGGCCAGATGCGGCCCAGCGGTCCCGGCCAAAAAGCGAACGCCCGGCGGAGGGGGGTCCGTCGGGCGTTCCGCCTGATCGATCAAAACGCCGCGCGAGGGGGGGAAGCGCGTCTGAACAGCGGGTAATCGCTGATGATGACCAGGTCACTAAATAAAGTGGGATGGAGGCAGCCTATTTCAAGGCCCGGGATCAAAGCGATTACATGGCAAGCCGGTAGCCTCCCGATTCCGTGACCAGAAGGCTGGCCTCGGACGGGTTCGGTTCAATCTTCTGACGCAGCCGGTAAATATGGGTTTCCAGCGTGTGGGTGGTGACGCCGGCATTGTAGCCCCAGACCTCATGCAACAGCACGTCGCGCGGCACGACCTTATCGTTGGCACGATACAGGAATTTGAGGATATTTGTCTCTTTTTCAGTCAGGCGGATTTTGCGTTCTTTCTCATCCACCAGCATCTTCACGGCGGGGCGGAAGGAATAGGGACCGACTGAAAAGACCGCGTCCTCCGACTGCTCATGCTGGCGCAATTGCGCGCGGATGCGGGCCAGAAGCACCGGAAAGCGGAACGGCTTGGTCACGTAATCGTTGGCGCCTGAATCTAGGCCAAGGATCGCGTCCGCGTCGGTCACATGCCCGGTCAGCATCAGAATCGGGCATTTGGTGCCTTGCTTGCGCATCAGGCGGCAGACCTCACGCCCGTCCATGTCCGGCAGGCCGACGTCGAGGATCACGAGATCGTAGATCTGCGCCTTGGCTTTTTCCAGCCCGGCGGCCCCGCATTCGCCTTCGAAGACGTCATAATCCTCAGTCATCATCAGCTGCTCGGCCAATGCCTCGCGCAGATCCGGATCATCGTCCACCAGCAGGATTTTCTTCAACGCGGCCATGGCGTGTCTCTCCCGTTGTGAAGTCTTGTTGTAGCAACAGATCGGGCGTCTTGCGCCGCTGCGTAACCCTGTGTGTCAGCGCCTCACGCATGTGTCAGCGGGCAGGGTCGATTGTTTCAGCGCTGCGCGGGATCATATATAACACGGACATGCCTTTCACCGGAGATTGCCCCATGGCCCTGAGCCTGACCATCGAGGAACTGGCCGCTAGGGCGCGGGCCGAATTGCGTCTGGGCGCGGTCGTGGTGCTGCTTGGCGGCGATGACGCTGCGCTTGTCGCCAGTGCCGAGGCTGTGGGGCCCGATCGTCTGGCGGCCATGCGCGCAGTGGCGGGTCGGCTGGATCTGGCGTTGACCGCACGGCGGGCGCAGACCCTGAAGGCGATTGCCTATGATGGTGACATCGCGCGCGTCGCGTTGGGGCCTGACGACGGGGTTGATCTGATCCGCAGCGCCGCAGACCCGTCATCGGACCTCGACACCCCTATGAAAGGCCCGTTTCGCGCGCGCCGGGATGGCGGTGCCGGGCTGCACCGCGCCGCCGTGCGCTTGGCCAAACAGGCGCATCTGCTGCCCGCCGCGGTGGTCGCGCTGCTGGCTGGCGGGCGCGTGGCGGCTGAGGGTCTGGCGCGCGACAACGGGCTGACGGTGCTGGACGCCGCATCCTTGCTGGCGGCTGAGGCTGAGGCGATCCGCGTCGATCCCGTGTCCCGCGCCCGCGTGCCGATCGCCGCGAGCGAGGCAACCCGCGTCCATGTCTTTCGCCCTGCTGACGGGTCCGAGGAGCACTATGCCATCGAAATCGGCACCCCTTCGCGCGATGTGCCGGTGCTGGCACGGCTGCATTCGGCCTGCTTCACCGGGGACGTGATCGGATCGCTGAAATGCGATTGCGGCCCGCAGCTGAACGCCGCTTTGGCGCGGATGGGAGAAGAAGGCGGCGGCGTGCTGCTTTATCTGAATCAAGAGGGCCGCGGCATCGGCCTCGCCAATAAGATGCGCGCCTATTCCTTGCAAGATCAGGGGTTTGACACCGTTGAGGCCAACCACCGCCTTGGGTTCGAAGATGATGAGCGTGATTTCCGCATCGGTGCCACAATCCTGCGGCGGCTGGGGTTCTGCGCCGTGCGGCTGTTGACCAACAACCCGCGCAAGGTCGGGATGATGCAGGAAGCCGGGGTGATGGTCGCTGAGCGCGTGCCGCTGATGGTGGGGGAAAACCCGCTGAATGCCCGGTATCTGGCGACCAAGGCGGCGAAAAGCGGTCATCTGCTGTGATCGCCGGCTGGGTTCCGGCGCCGAGGGTCGATGATCTGGTCGCCGGTCCGTGGGGCGCGCGGTTTCGGGGGCGGCAGTTTCCCTGCGCCCATGGTCGGGGCGGGTTCACGGCGGACAAACGCGAAGGCGATGGCGCGACCCCGATCTGCGTGACCCATCTGCGGCGTATCTGGCGCCCGGCCAAGACCGCAGCCTCGGGTGGTCCGATCCCCTGCACAATCATGGGCCCTGATCTGGGCTGGGGCGACGACCCCGCGCGCCCCGGCTATAACGCGCCCGTCGCGCTGTCGAAGCGCGGCTGCAAAGGGGCGGAGCGGATGCTGCGGCCTGATCGCCTGTATCGTTTGGTGGCTGAAACCGGGTGGAATGCCGAGACCCCCCGGCCCGGCAAAGGCAGCGCCATCTTTTTGCATGTCTGGCGCGGACCGCGGACCCCGACAGCAGGCTGCATCGCGTTCCGAGAGGCGGATCTGGTCTGGATTCTCGCCCACTGGACCGCGCGCAGCCGGTTGTTTCTGACAGGCTGACATCGCAAACCGCGGCATTTGCGGCACGAGCAAACGGTTCAACGCGCCGCGAGTGCCAGGGTTGCCGCGTGTGCGGCGGTCGTCGCGGCGCTTTGGGGGCGCTCCCGCCCGTCGGCTCCCTTCCGTTGGGCTGGGCGCCCCGGCTGCGCCGGGGCGATGGGCGCTTAGCCTGTGCGGGTTCCGAACACACCCGAACCGACGCGGACATGAGTCGCGCCAAGAGAGATCGCGCTTTCGAAATCTGCGCTCATGCCCATGGACAGGCCATCGACGCCGTTGCGATCTGCGATGCCGCGCAGCAGGGCGAAATGTGGGCTGGGTTCGGTGTCGGCAGGTGGGATGCACATCAGCCCAGCGATTTTCAGGTCATAGGTCTCGCGGCAGGCGGTGATGAAGGCGTCAGCGTCGGCGGGAAGGATGCCGGCCTTCTGCGGTTCCTCGCCGGTGTTGACCTGCACGAACAGCTCGGGGCAGGTGCCGCGCTCCTGCGCCTCAACCGCGATTTTGCGGGCAAGCTTGTCACGGTCAAGCGTTTGGATCGCGTCGAACAGATCGAAGGCTTGTTTGACCTTGTTGGTTTGCAGCGGCCCGATCAAGTGCAGGGTCACGTCGGCATATCGCGCGCGCAAAGGGGTCCAGCGGGACTGTGCCTCCTGCACCCGGTTTTCGCCGAACAGGCGGTGGCCTGCATTGACGGCCGCGATCACCCGATCCTCAGGCTGGACCTTGGACACCGCAATCAGATGGACTGAACCCGGGGCACGGCCCGCGCGGATTTCAGCGTCTGCGATACGGGAAAGAACGTCGGTAAGGGACATTTGAGCCGTCTGTCAGCTGCGGGGCTGCGCCCCAAAGGAAAGGGGAGCGGGCTTTCGCCCGCTCCCCCAATCGACATTGATCCGGGTTGGATCAGAAGCCGAGCGAGATGTAGGCGAGGCCCGAAGTGGCATCGTCCGCACCGGTATCGACATGCTCAAGCGACAGGGTCGCCGAAACACCGGGGGCCATGGCGTAGGTGGCCCAGCTGCCAACGCGCCAGGGATCGCCCGCGGCGTCGATCTGGGTCGAGAAACCAGCGCCGACAGTCCAGGGACCGGTCGAGTAGGTGCCACCGATGGCGAGATCGGACGTGTCGGCCGCACCCGGGTTGGATTCGTAGTACACGCCAACCATCAGGCCGCCGGTGCCGCCCTGTGCGCCGATGGACCACGTGTCCGTGTCGGAGCCGTCGGAGGTTTCGTAGCCACCCGAGAGGCGGACCGAGAAGCCATCGAAGTCGCCGCCGTAGTTCACGCCAGCCGAGAAGACGTTGTCGCCGTCGGAGCCGTCATTGAACGCGAACTGGCCGTCGCTGCCGCCATCCGACGAACCTTCGGGCTGGTACGAAACAGCGGCCTGCAGGCCGTTGAAGTTGGGCGTGTTGTAGTGGATGCCCATCTGATCGCCAGCCTGGCTGATGCCACTGTAGCCAGCGCCATAACCGAGCTGCGTGATGTGGTCATAGTAACCACCCAGCGCGAGCGGCGCGTAGAAGATGCCGGTGGTCAGGTTGTTCTTGGCGGTGTCGTTGCCACCGATCATGATCGAGCCGAACGAACCGGAAACTTTACCGTAGTTTTCGTCGATCTGGTCAGACGTGCCGAAAGCTTCAAGCTCAACACGGGCTTCGAAGGTCAGGCCGTTGTCGGAAGAGCCTTTGGCTTTGAAGTGGATTTCGCCATCACGCAGGATGCCGATATCGTCGCCGCCATCGTTGTTGTGCATGCCAAGGCCGATGCCCATGTAGCCGCCGACCGAAGCGGTCATCGGCTCAGAGGCGAAAGCGGAACCGGCGAAGCCGAGAGCAACCAGGGCGGTGGTCGCGAACAGAGTGTTTTTCATTGTGTCCCTCGCAGAGTTTCGATGCGAAATTGTCCGATGCCTTGCGAGGTGTGCCCTCCAAGGTCGCCCCGAACATTCATTTGAAAGGGCCGTTCCGGTCAACACGATTCTCCCCAAGGGCCTGTGCGTTGGCCCCGCCTGTGTCAGTGCGGCAACAAATGGCCCCTCCAAGACGGTCCTGAGGCGGCAAAATGGCGCTTTCGCCGGCGGGCCCGCGCAGCCCGCCCGCGCCACATCGCGCGCTTTGAATGAATTGCACGCGCGGCCCGGAGGGGATATGTCCCGTCATAAGCGCTCAGCTGAGCGGCTGAGTGGATCTTAGGAGGCTCAATTGGGACAGATTTCGCGTGGAGTGCTGGCGGTTGCGCTGGCCTTTGGAATCGCCGGTTGCGGAGACGCGAAGCCGCCGACCGAATTTTTTGACAAGCAGGAAGCGGACGTCACCCGCGACAAGCGGTTGTCGACCCTGGGCGACATCCGCGAATTCAACCGCGCCACTGATGGTGAGAACGGTGGCGCGCTGCTGGTCAACAAGCATCTGTGGCGCGCGTCGCTCGACACGTTGTCGTTCATGCCGCTGGTGTCGACGGACCCGTTCTCAGGCGTGATCGCAACGGACTGGACCAGCAATCCTGACGCCCCGGGTGAACGGGTGAAGGTGTCGGCCTATGTCACCGGCCTGCGGCTTGAGGCCCGGTCGCTGAAGGTCGCGGTGTACCGCGAGGTAAAGGGCGCGGACGGCTCATGGGTTTCGGCCCCGGTCGCCGACGCCACGCCCCGGCGGCTTGAGGATCTGATCCTGACCCGTGCACGCCAGATCCGGGTCGCTGACCTTGAGGCTGGCGGGAAAAAGGGCTGATCCCCACCGCCTATGTGCGTGGTCTGAACGCCGGTCCCTGTGATGGGGGCCGGCGTTCTGCCGTTCCGCGGCGCCCGCACGATTGAAAAGCGCAGGCGGGCCTTCTATGACGGCTGTTGTGCATGCATGGCTGCGAGGCGGGAGACCCTGATGGCGCGTTACGATCACACCGAGATTGAGCCGAAATGGCGCGACGCCTGGGACAAGGCCGGATCATTCCGCGCTGAGGTCGACCCCTCGCGCCCCAAATATTATGTGCTGGAGATGTTTCCCTACCCGTCGGGCCGCATCCACATGGGCCATGTGCGCAACTACGCCATGGGCGACGTCGTGGCGCGGTATAAGGCGCATCGCGGGTTCAACGTGCTGCACCCGATGGGCTGGGACGCGTTTGGCCTGCCTGCTGAGAACGCCGCGGCGGAGCGCAAGGTTCATCCCGGCAAGTGGACCTATGAAAACATCGCGACCATGAAGGGCCAGCTGAAAAAGCTGGGCCTGTCGCTGGATTGGTCCCACGAATTTGCCACCTGCGATCCGGAATATTACGCGCAACAGCAGCGGCTGTTCCTCGACATGCTGGCCGCCGGGCTGGTGTATCGCAAGGCGTCGGTGGTGAACTGGGATCCAGTCGACATGACCGTGCTGGCCAATGAACAGGTTGAGGCCGGTCGCGGCTGGCGATCGGGCGCGCTGGTTGAACGCCGAGAGCTGACGCAGTGGTTCTTCCGCATCTCCGACATGGCCGATGAATTGCTGGGTGCCATCGACGGGCTGACCGAATGGCCCGAAAAAGTTCGCCTGATGCAGCGCAACTGGATCGGCAAATCGCGCGGCCTGCAATTCAGCTTTGACACCGTCGGGGCGCCCGAAGGCTTTGAGGCGCTGGAGGTCTACACCACCCGCCCCGACACGTTGATGGGCGCAAGCTTTGCCGGCATTTCCCCCGATCACCCATTGGCGAAGGCTCTGGAGGGCGGCAACCCCGACCTGAAGGCGTTTGTTGAGGATTGCCGCCGCACCGGAACCTCCGAAGAGGCGTTGGAAAAGGCTGAAAAGCGCGGGTTCGACACCGGCATCCGCGTCAAACACCCGCTGAACCCGGACTGGGAGATGCCGGTCTACATCGCCAACTTCATCTTGATGGACTACGGCACCGGCGCGATCTTTGGCTGCCCAGCCCATGACCAGCGCGATCTGGATTTCGCCCGCAAATACGGGCTGGACGTGATCGATGTGTTCGTGGCGAAAGATGACGGCGCGCCGGTGGTCAACGAAGCTTTCGTGCCGCTGAAGACTGAGCCGGTGCGCTTTCTGGCCCCCATCGCCGGGGATGAGGTCATGACCGGCGAACAGGCCGTGAAAGCCGCCGTTGATTTTGCGGAGGCCAAGGGTTTTGGCACCGGCGTTGAAAAATTTCGCCTGCGCGATTGGGGCGTGTCGCGGCAGCGCTATTGGGGTTGCCCGATCCCCGTGTTGCATTGCAGCAACTGCGGTGTGGTTCCTGAAGCGCATGAAAACCTGCCAATTCGCCTGCCCGAAGATGTCAGCTTTGACCTGCCGGGCAACCCGCTTGATCGCCACCCGACCTGGCGCGATGCGCCATGCCCGAAATGCGGCGGTGCGGCCAAGCGTGAAACCGACACGATGGACACGTTCGTCGATTCGTCTTGGTATTACGCGCGCTTTACCGCGCCGCGGGCTGAGACGCCGACCGATCTGGCCGCCGCCGATTACTGGTTGAACGTCGATCAGTATATTGGCGGGGTCGAGCATGCGATTCTCCACCTGCTGTATTCGCGGTTCTTCGCCCGCGCGATGCAGAAAACCGGCCATCTGCCCGCCAGTGCAGCGGAACCGTTCAACGCGCTCTTTACCCAAGGCATGGTGTGCCATGAGACGTATAAAGCCGATGGCCGATGGGTTTCCCCCGAAGATCTGACCCGCACCGAGACCGGCTTTGTCGTCACCGCGACCGGTGAGGCGGTGGATGTTGGCCCGTCCATCAAGATGTCCAAGTCCAAAAAGAACGTCGTGGACCCCGAAGACATCATCGCCACCTTCGGCGCCGACACCGCGCGTTGGTTCATCCTGTCCGACAGCCCGCCGGAGCGTGACGTGGAATGGACCGCCGCAGGGGCCGAGGCCGCGTCGCGGTTCCTTGGCCGCGTGTGGCGGTTGTGGGAGGACAATGCCGAGGCCCTGCCCCCCGCGGGGACCACGGCGCCGACTGAGATGGGCGATGCGGCCATGGCCCTGCGCCGCATCACCCACAAAGCGATCAAAGGCGTGACTGAGGACATTGAGGGTTTCGCCTTCAACAAAGCCATCGCCCGCGTGCACGAACTGATCAACGCTGCGCGAGAGGTCAAACCCACCGCCCCCGACACCGCTTTTGCGCTGCGTGAGGCGCTGGAAATCTTTGCCCGCATCGCATCGCCGATGATCCCGCACATGACTGAGGAATTGTGGACGCGCCTTGGCATGACGGGCATGCTGACCGGCGCGCCTTGGCCTGAGGCTGATGCTGCGCTGCTGGCCGAAGACACCGTCCTGATGCCGGTGCAGGTCAACGGCAAGCGCCGCGCCGAAATCCGGGTCGCCAAGGACGCAACGCGCGAACAGATTGAGGCGCTGGCGCTGGCCGAGGACGGCGTGCAGAAATTCCTGAACGGTCCGCCGAAAAAGGTGATCGTGGTGCCTGGAAGGATCGTGAATGTCGTCGCCTGAGGCCAAGCTTTCCCGCCGCGCGCTGCTGGCCGCGCTGCCTGTCGCAACTCTCGCCGCCTGTGGGTTCAAACCCATGCATGGCGATGGGGCGGGGGGCGACGCGCTCGACGGTCTGGTGGCGGTGGACACACCGGCCGGGCGCAACGGATTTGCGCTGCGCGAGGCATTGGAGCGCCGCCTTGGCCGCGGCGGGGACGGCGCGCGCTGGCGGCTGGTTGCCAAGCTTGATCTGTCGCAAAGCGGTCTGGCGATCACCGAGGACAGCTCCACCACCCGCTATGTGATGCGCGGCGTGTCGGACTGGACCTTGCTGGACAAGGATGGTGAGACGGCGCTGTCGGGGCAGGTCGAAACCATGTCGGCCTATTCCGCGACCGGATCGCTTTACGCCACCCGGTCCGCACGCCGCGCGGCCCAGCGTCGGGTGTCGATGGATCTGGGCGAACGGATCGCCACCCGTCTGGCCGCCGCTTTGGCCGATGGGCGCGGCGATGCGATGGGCGCGACCATGCCGCCCGCAGGGGGCTGAGCGCATGAAGCTTTCGGGACGCGATGCACGGCGCATCCCGGACAAGCCTGAGGCGCGCTTTGCCGGGTATTTGTTCTATGGTGAGGACGGGTCTGAGGTCATGGCCCGCAAGGAACGCCTGATCGCCGCCCTGACCAAAGGCGATGACATGAGCCTTGTGCGCATGGACGGGCAGGTGGCGCGGCGTGACCCCGCCGCCTTGGCCGACGCCCTGCGCGCCAGCGGGTTTTTCAGCGGGCGCCCTGTCGTGGCGCTGGACGGGGTGACCGACGGCGTGACCGACGCCATCGCCAGCGCGGTCAAGGGATTGGGCAGCGAGGAGGGGGTGCTGGTTGCCTCTGCCAAGCTGCTGCCGACCCGGTCCAAATTGCGCAAATTCTTTGAATCTGAGCCACACATGGCCTGCGCCCCGGTCTATGACGACCCACCTGACCCGTCCGAGATTTCTGAACTGATGCGCACCGCTGGCGCACCGCCCGCCGACGATCAGGGCATGGACGAATTGCTGGCGCTTGGCCGTGGGCTGGACAGTGGGACGTTCCGCGGGACGGTGGCGAAGCTGGGCCTTTACATGCACGGGCAATCTGGGCCGACGACCGCCGCCGACATTGCTGCCTGCGCGCCGCCGGGGCTGGACGCCGACGCCGACGCGCTGGTCGGCGCGGTGGCGGGCGGGCAGGCAAATCAGATCGCGGGTCTGATGGCGCGCCTGTCAGGGCAAGGCCAGGCACCGAGCGGCCTTGCCATCGCGGCGTCCCGCCGGTTCCGCCAGATGCACCAGCTGCGCTGCGCGCCCGAAGGGCCCGAGGTCGCCGCCAACCGCCTGCGCCCGCCCTTGGGCGGTCCTCGGCGGCAAAAAGTGCTCGACGACCTGCGCCGCTGGCCGATGCCGCGGCTGGAGCAGGCGATGGCGACGCTGATGGATGCGGAGCTGTCGTTGCGGTCATCATCCCCCGCGCCAGATTGGGCGGCGCTGGAGCGCGCGATGGTCCGCGTGTCGATGATGGCTGGCCGCTGAGGGGGCCCGCGCCGTCGCCGTTGCATAGGTTGGACCGCGGCGCCCGCGCGGGCGGCAACCGGCATCGCCCGGTTTCGCCGTTTCAGGTGCACCAGGGATGGCAACGGGGGCAAGCAGTCCGAGTGCAGGCCACCGCGGCAGATCGGGGTGGCGAAAATCTGCCTGCTTTCCAACGCAGGTGCCACGCTGTGCACTGACAGAATCGCGACGCCGGGGCCCTGCAATCAGCGGCTGGTGCCCGATGATCGCAAGGTCGATGATGCGCTCTTCCAGCGCTCCGACCATGTTGCTGCGATTGCTCACCTTTTGCTTGAGATCCGGGAGCGTTTTGCGCGCATGCACCATCTGTCTGGGCGCGACATGCTTGCCGGTGCTGATCACGCACAGCGACACATGCCCTGCTTTTCCCACGTTCAGCGCAGCGACCTAGCGCAGTCACAGCTTCGCGCTGAGAGAAATTCCGATGGTGGTCATGGCTTCGCGCCCTTGGCCTAAATCACGCATCGGCGTTGCGGTGCAATGGGGCGGCACCCAGGTTTTGATCCTGCGTTTCCAACAGCATGAAAGCGGCGTGCGGTGTTTCACGTGGAACTTCCACCACCCCTGTCAGGCTGCCCGCCTGCCCGTGGTTGCCAATCCGCCAAGCTGTTGCGCGTGATCGCCTTTTTGCAAGCCATGGCTTTTCTTCATCATAAGAAGGTTCTTTCAATTTCGCTTCCGCACGCCAGTCCCTCCTCTTTTTGTCAACAAAATCATGGCGATGGCGTGGCAGGAGGAATAGCCACAACCAAGCTCATCGGGCTTGCTGATCGCATGGCGGCGCAGCCATGTGGCCAGGGGCGCATTGAAGGCCACCACCGCGCAGGCCGTCAGGCTGATGGCGTTGAGAAGCGCCTTCTTGCGCGGGATGGCATCGCGGGAACGCAGCGCCGCGGAACGGCTTACGCCTGACCGGCGATCGCCCCGCTGGATGGGCTTGTGAGACATCGGCGCGAACGTGGTCGTGGGCGAAATCCTTACGATCACGCCCACCGAGGCAAGCGCGCACGCCAAATTTCTGCGCCCTGCACACACCATCATGGTGGTCGGGTTGTGGATCAAGGCTGCGCGCATCCTCACCGATCACGACATGCCGCCGATGGATGTATCACTATTGTTCGGTATGCGCGGGCCTTACCGCACCTGACCCCGATCCCACATCCATACGCTGTGTCGGGGGCCAGACCCGTAGACATCAAACCCCAGATCATCTTGGCCAAGTGGCGCGGCTACTGGCATCTCAGCCGGTGAATTCACCCACTAGGAGCGGCTTCCGGATGGCAAAGACCTTCTGTCATGCGAAAGACTGCACGACGCGGTGCACATAGTATGACTTCCGCATTGCCAACCATGAGGAGCAGAAGATCGGACGGGCTGCGGCGGCCTAGATGAAATGAAACGGTAATCCCTCCCACGGTTGACGGGGTTCATAGGTAGAACTTTCTCGCCTGCCCAATCGGGGCGATTCTAATTGAACAAAAGCTGCCGCGCCGAAGCCCAGGCCATGGTCGTCCTGCGCCCGGCTGAGGGCGGCGTGCTTGTGGCTGAGCTTTGGCGCGAACATCGCATGATGCCGCTGCCCGGTGGGCTTCTGCACAGCAAACGCCGAGAGGGAGCGTGAGTTTTCTATAAATGGCAGGCCAAATACGGCGGCATGCATGCATCCCTGATCAGCCAAATGAAGACGAGAACCCGCGCCGAGCGAAGGCATACGGACCTCTGCATGCAGGTCAATCTGCTCAAGGAGGCCCTTGGAAAAAAGGGCGCAGGCATCCGTTGCTTGGAAGCCAAATGCGTGTGTTCGCAGTGGGTCAACGCAGGGCAGCGGATCGCCGCGTCAGCGGTGGTGCGCCGCGGGATTGGCATTGTGCTGCCCTGTCCGCTGCTTGAGTGGGGTACCTTCGAGGTCACTGAGTCCTGCTATCACTGCAACTCAAAGCCGAGCGATCAGACCAAATAAATTACCAATTTGCTGACCGGGCTGACCAACGCCTGCAAAGCCTTGGGGTTTGATCTGTATTTTTGGTGTCTGTGCAACGTTCAGGGGCACCGCTGGAGTTAAAAGTGAGTGGATCAGATTTATCAAAATTCATGAATTAAATTTACTGTGATTTTCATCACATAACTGTCAGATAAAATATCAAAATTATATTATGATTTAATCAAGATAGCCTTTATATGTTTAGTTTAAATAGCCTATGAACTTTCCTCAGTCAATACTTCTACATTTTTGCGAATTTATAGTTCCCAGTGCAAGTAATCTCCTTCTGACTAACAGAATGCTCAACATTTCGCCACACAGTGGTTATGTACTTAAAGCAACGATGGCCTGAAAGTCCATCTCATGGCTTTCAGGCAAAACATTGCTCGGCAATGCGCCCTCAGCGACACGATCCTGTGGTGAACCCTGCATCTGTCAACAGTTTTGCGACACCAAATTGAATTTCTGGTGGGTGTCGATGATTGGCAGCTCCAACCAGTTCATCGCGCGCACAATGCTGACGGTGGATAAAAACCTTATGATCATCCGGTTCAAGGACCTGCGCGGCAACGGTTTCGCGTGGCAGGCTCAGATGATCCATCGCCGGATAGATCGCACCCGCCACGATTGACGGAGGCAGAGTTGATGAGCGAAATTTTTCGCGATACGCCCACCACACCCCCGCGATGAAACAGCGCATGCGATCGCGATCCAGGCCCTGACCATGGACCCCATTGTGGTCACCAAATCGGGCCATCCCAGCATAACCAAAGCCAACGTCGCGCCACGCTGTTCAACTGCCATGTCATCATCGGCCCAGCAGCGCTGCGTTGGCCTGACCGCGGCTGGCGCGTGCTGTCGATGGGCCATAGGTCGATGCTGTTTTACGCGGTGCATCAATGCCTAGTCATCTGGACATGACCGGGGACGCCTTGGGTGGCGTTCGCCAGCCCACAGCGAGCCACCCGGAATACGGGCATTCGCTGCGTGTAGACACGGCCACCCGGTCGCCGGCTCAGGGCGTCACCACTGCATTCGCATGGCGATGGCGATGGCGATGGCGGAGGCGGAGGCGGAGGCGGAGGCGGAGGCGGAGGCGGAGGCGGAGGCGGAGGCGGAGGCGGAGGCGGAGGCGGAGGCGGAGGCGGAGGCGGAGGCGGAGGCGGAGGCGGAGGCGGAGGCGGAGGCGGAG
>JBLGAC010000037.1:0-40454 GCA_047610385.1 Paracoccaceae bacterium
GCGCGCTGTGCGAAAAGAAACATGAACCGCGCGCCCGGCAACCTGCCGGGCGCGCGTTTTCATTTGGCGGCCGCCCTGCGCAATGGGCTGCCGCCCGCTGCGCCACTGCGCAGGCCGATGTGACCCGCGTGACCAGCGTTTCACCGGTGCCCTTGGCCAACCGCACACCGTCGGCAACCTGGCCGAAGCTTTTGCCGATCAGCGCGCGGATTGCATTGGCCGCGGTGCTGGAGCTCTGCGCGCGCTGGCGCATCTCGCTGGCCACGACCGCGAAGCCTTTGCCAGCATCCCCGGCCCGCGCCGCCTCAACCGCGGCATTAAGCGCGCGGGGGTTGGTCTGGAAGGCGATCTCATCAATCATGTTCACGATGCCCTGAAGGCCGCCTGAGCTGGCCTCGATCAGGGCCATCGCCTCATGCACGATCTCGCTGCCCCGCTCCGCCTGCGACACCGCATCTGCACCCAACGAGACGGCGCTGCCGGCATGGGTCGCGCTCAGCTTCAAGGTGCCTGTCGGCTCA
The DNA here is from genome assembly GCA_047610385.1 of Paracoccaceae bacterium. Lineage (GTDB taxonomy): Bacteria > Pseudomonadota > Alphaproteobacteria > Rhodobacterales > Rhodobacteraceae > JBOCEF01. Next base: position 522 of record JBLGAC010000037.1, read on the forward strand.
GTCATCGCGGCGCTGGTCTGTTCGATGGCGGCGGCTTGGGAGTCCGTGCGGCCAGCCAGCGCCCGGGCGCCCGAACTGATCGGTTCTGCCTCAGCGCGGAGGCTTTTGATCTCCGGCCTCACGTCGCGGATCACGCTCTGAGGATGCTCCACCGACTGGTTGACCTGATCGCTTGCCCGCGAGAAGTGTCCCTCAAATGCGCCCTCCATCCGCGCGTTGAAACCATGCGCCGCGGTTGAGGAAAAGCCCATGTCGTCAAGCGACAGAACCTGCTTGTCGAACACTCCCTGACTGACGCTGGCGATCACGCCGACAAGCTCACCTTCCAGCGCACGCATGCGGGTCACGTCCTCAACCTCCAGCGCGAGGCCGATGGCCCAGCCCGATTTTTGCAATGTGGCCACGCCGATTTTGAAGATCACACCTTCAAGCTTCATCTCAACGACTGCGCGCCCGCCTTGCTTTTGCAAAATCGCGCCTTTGCCGCGCGCGGCTTTGCATCATTGGCGACCACGGCCGGGCGCAAGACATCAAGCCCCAGGATCAGCAGCTTCATCGTCGTGATCGCGTCGGCGGTGATTTTTTCACGCGCGCCCAGCACCGCACGCACCTTGTTCAATTCCGCAGCTCAGATGAACAGCAGCGCGTCGAGCCTGCCGTTCAACCGGACCGCCGCGCCATCAAAACCCGCCATCATCGGATTTCCCATCTCGGGCCCATCGTCAACACAGCCCGTGGCCATCTTTTTCCCAGCGGCATAATAGGCGGGAAAATCCGCCTTCAGCGCCTTGAGCGCGACGAAGATTTCGGTCAAATTCAGCTTCGCGGCCAGCCCCTCCGCGCGTTTTATGGTCACGGCGAACGCCGGTGCCTGCTCCGCCGCGACGTCAAAGCCATCGTTCAGGCCGTCCAGCGCCCGGGTGGCAGATATGTCGGTCAGCCATTGCTGCACCTGAATCACGTTGATCTGGATGTCCTTGGCCACAGTCACCAGATCGATGCGGGCGCCCGCGATTTTCTGGGCCGTGTTTCGGGTGGCCAGTTCACTTTCGGAAATCTTCGACGTCCTCCATTGGGCCGCGATGAATGTGCCGATGATGAGAACCGCGACCGCACCCATGCAGCTGGTGCCTCTGGCGCGGCGGCGCCCGCTCCCCTAAGCTGCACTTTCGCGCCCTGCCCCATGATCGAAAGCCCCAAAATGCTGAGCTTTGCCGCCGCCGTGTTCTTTTTGATCATCACACCCGGCCCTGGGGTGATGACCACCGCAGGGGTTGGCGCAGGCTTTGGCTGGTCCGCCGGGCTGCGCTATGTCGCGGGGCTGTTTTTGGGCACCAACTTGGTGGCGCTGGCGGTGATCGCCGGATTGTGGGCGGCGACGGCGACCGTGCCGGGCCTGCGGATCGCGCTGTTCGCGGCGTCGATCCTGTATCTGTTTTACCTGGCGGCCAAGATCGCCTTTGCCGGGTCAAAGATCGCCTTCATCGAGGCCAGAAAGGCGCCCGGCCTGCTGGGCGGCATGATGCTGCAGGCGATCAATCCCAAGGCCTATGTGGTGAACACGGCGCTGTTCACCGGGTTCGCCTTCATGCCCGAAAACCTGACCGCGGAGCTTGCGCTCAAGTTCCTGATCATGAACGCGATCTGGATCCCGATCCATCTGGCATGGCTGGGCGCGGGCGTGACGCTGCACCGGCTGAACCCGTCGCCGCGGGTTCAGTCGGCGATCAACAAGCTGATGGCGGCGTCGATGCTGTTGGTGGTCGGGCTGGCGATCTGGAAGCAGCTGGGCTGAGGTGCCTCAGCCCTTGGCCGCATAATCGTCGCGCAGCACATTTTTCTGCACCTTGCCCATCGTGTTGCGCGGCAGCACGTCGACCAAAACGTAATCGCGCGGCTGCTTGAACCGCGCCAAAGACCCGCCAATCGCCGCCCTGATCACCTCAACATCAAGTGTGGTGCCTTTTTCGGGCACCAGCACCGCGACCACCTTTTCCCCCAAATCAGGATGGGCCGCGCCTATCACCGCGCTTTCCATGACGCCGGGCTGCGCGTCCAGAACCAGCTCAACCTCTTTGGGATAGATGTTGTAGCCGCCCGAAATGATCAGGTCCTTGTTGCGCCCGACAATCTGCACATAGCCGTCAGGGTCGATGCAGCCCAGATCGCCGGTGATAAAGAACCCGTTTTCGCGCAGTTCCTCGGCAGTTTTTTCGGGCATTTTCCAATAGCCCGCAAACACGTTGGGGCCGCGGACCTCGATCTGGCCGATCTGTCCCAAGGGCAGTTCATGGCCGGTTTTGGGGTCGGTGATTTTCAGCTCCACCCCCGGCAGTGCAAAGCCGACGGTGCCAGCGCGGCGTTCCCCATCATAGGGGTTTGAGACGTTCATGTTGGTCTCAGTCATGCCATACCGCTCAAGGATGCGGTGGCCGGTGCGGGCCTCAAACTGGGCGTGGGTCTCAGCCAGCAGCGGCGCACTGCCAGATATGAACAGCCGCATGTGCGACGCCAGTTCGCGCGTAAAGCGCGGATCGTCCAGCAGGCGGGTGTAGAAGGTCGGCACGCCCATCATGCTGGTCGCCTCAGGCATCCGGGCGATCAGCTGGTCAACGTCCAGCTTGGGCAGGAAGATCATCGAGCCCCCGGCCAGCAGAGTGATGTTGGTGGCGACGAACAGCCCATGGGTGTGAAAGATCGGCAGCGCGTGCAGCAGCACATCGCGGTCGGTGAAGCGCCATATCTCCGCCAGCGCCTGCGAATTCGACAGCAGGTTGTTCTGGGTCAGCATCGCACCCTTGGACCGCCCGGTGGTACCCGATGTGTAAAGGAACGCGGCCAGATCATTGGCGCCCCGGTCAACAGTGGCGAAGGTTTCAGGTGCCGCCACAGCCGCGTCAGCCAACGATCCGCCGCCCTCCGCGCCCAGCGTCGCGACCTTTGCGCCGCAGCTGGTGGCCATGGCGATCAGCGCGCTTTCCTGCGCCGGGTCGCAGACAAACAGGGCCGCGCCGCTGTTTTCGATGAAATACGACAGCTCATCGGCGGTGTAAGCGGTGTTGAGCGGCAGAAAAATCGCGCCGGTCTGGGTGCAGGCCGCGTACAGCGCCAGCGCCTCAGCCGACTTGGCGATCTGCACCGCGACCCGGTCACCGGGCGCGACGCCCATGCCGGTGATCGCGTTGGCGTATTGCGCGGTCATCTTCACGAACGCGGCGTAGGAAATCACCCGCCCGTCGGCCAGATGCAAGAACGGCGCAGGATTGCCAGCATGGCGGCCGAACAGCGCGTCATAAAGAGGATTGGCCATAACGTGTCGTCTTTCTATGCGTCGGATTTGCTGTGCGCGCGCGCAAGGGCCCGGACATCAGGCGATGCGGCGACCTTGCCTTCGGCGGCGAAGGCTTCGTGGTTTTGGGAAATGCGCTTCAGATCATAGCGATAGTTCACCATCGCGCCCCCCGATTGCGCCAGTCCGTTGGCAGAGGTGTCGGCCCCGGCATGGACCGCGTGCACCAGCGCGCCGTTGCCCAGATGGAACCGCGCCACCGGATCGCGCGGGGCGCCGTTGCCCTGCTTTTCCGCCAGCAGGTAATGGGCCGCAAGACGCGTCAGCGCCTCGGGGTCAGCGATCGCGTCGGCGCGCCCAGTCTCCTGCAGCCATTTGGTCAGGCCGGGGATCGGCGACAGGGTCACAAAGGTCTTCAGCGCAGGCAGCTCACGCGACAGATCTTCGACCACCTGCTTGATCAACGAATTGCCGAGCGAAATCCCCGCCAGCCCCGCCTGACAGTTGGAGATCGAGTAAAACACCGCGGTGTCAGCATCAGGCGCCGCGATCATGTCACGGTCCTCAGCCAGCACGCCCTGGATCGACCCGGGCACACCCTTGGTCAGCGCAACCTCAACAAAAATCAGCGGCTCAGACGGCATGGCAGGATGAAAGAACGCAAAGCACCGCCGGTCCGCAGGTTTCAGGCGCCTGCGCAGGTCATCCCAGCTGTGGATGGCGTGGACCGCCTCATAGGCGATGATCTTGTCGAGGATCCGCGCCGAGCTGTCCCAGTTGATCGGCTTGAGCACCAGAAACCCGCGGTTGAACCACGACGCGAACAGGTGCCGGAAATCCAGATCCAGCGGCGCAAGATCAGGCCGCGCCTTAAGCGCGCCAAGCAGATCGGCGCGCATGGCCACCAGACGCTCAGTGGCACCGGGGGCTTGGTTCAGGCGCCGGATCAGCTCCTGCCGTTTGGGTTCGGCCGCTTCGATATAGGCGCGGTAGCTGGCCTTGGACGGTTCGGCCTCATAGGCGGCAAGGGCGACGCGCACGGCGGCGGGGTCGATGTCCATGCCGGTGGTCATGTGGTCGAACACCGCCAGCTTGCCCGCCGCATCGCGCGCCGCGAACCAGTCAACAAACTGCCGGGCGGCGGCCATGCCCGACACTTCGCCATGATTGCCCAGCATGGCCTCAGCCAAGGCTTTGAAATCGCGCGGGTCGTCGCTGGTGCCCGCCCCGACCCGCAGGCGACGTTCGAAAACTGTCGAAAGAAGATCGGCAAGAACGCTCATATCGCGATTCCCATCATCTGATCGGGCAGCCAGGTGGCGATGCCCGGGAACATGCACAGCAGCAGGATCGCCAGAACCATGCACGCCACGAAGGGCATCGAGCCTTTCAGAATCGTCTTCAACGGAATGTCCGGCGCGATCCCTTTGATGACGTAAAGATTGAGCCCGACAGGCGGCGAGATCAAGCCGATCTCCATGTTGATGGTCAGCACCACGGCGAACCAGATCGGGTCAAAATCAGCGGCATTGATGATCGGCAGCAGGATCGGTGCCGCCATCAAAATCACCGCAACCGGGGGCAGGAAGAACCCCGCGATCAGCAGGAACACGTTGATGATCGCCATCAGCACCCAGCGGTTCACATCCAGCGTGCCGATCCATTCCGCGATGGATTGCGTGATATAAAGGCTCGACAGCATGTACGAAAACACCCCCGCCGCGGCGATGATGAACAGGATCATCACGGATTCGCGCGTGCTGTCGCGCAGCACCACCCACAGATCGCGCGGGTCCCACAGCTTGTAGATGACAATCGCGATCACAAGGCACAGCAATGCGCCGACGGCCGCGGTCTCAGACGGTGTCGCGACGCCGCCATACATGGCGTAAAGCACCCCGACGATGATCGCGAGGAACGGCAGCACGCGGGGCAAAATCTCAAACTTTTCCGCCCAAGTGTAGCTGCGCGAGGCCAAAAGCGCCGCGTTTCCCGACCGCCAGGTGGAATAAAGCGACCACGCCATGAACAGCGACACCAGCATCAGCCCCGGCAGCACGCCCGCCAGAAACAGCCGCCCGATGGATGTCTCAGTGGCGATGCCGTAGACGATCATGGTCACTGAGGGCGGGATCAGGATGCCCAGCGTGCCGCCCGCCGCGATCGACCCGGTCGAAACGCTGTCGGGATAACCGCGCTTGCGCATCTCAGGGATGCCCATCTTGCCGATGGCCGCGCAGGTGGCGGGGGACGACCCCGACATCGCGGCGAACAGCGCGCAGGCCCCAAGGTTTGATATCAGCAGACCGCCCGGCACCCGGGTCAGCCAACGCTCCAACGCCTCATACAAATCAGCGCCCGCGCGGGTTGATGATATCGCCGACCCCATGATGATGAACATCGGGATCGACAGCAGCGCGAAATTGTCGAGCTTGCCAAAGAAAATCTCAGGCATCAGTTCCAGCGACCGCATCCCGTCAAAGACGATCAGAAAGCCCGCCGACACAATCAGTAGCCCCAACGCCACCGAGACGCCGGAAAACAGCACGAAAATGGTCATCACCGCGACCAGCGCGCCAAGCGAAAGCGGATCCATCAGGCGTCTCCCAGCCCGAACGGGCTTTCGATTTTCAAGATCAGCGCCACCAGATCGGCGATCAGCTGCAACATCAGCAGCCCGAACCCGACCGGCAGGGACAGATAAGGGATCCACAGCGGCACCGCCCAGATGGTGTCTGAGGTCCAGCCCCGCGACCAGGCGTAGTGCCAGTAATCAAACCCGTACCAGAACATCACCGCGACGATGGCGATGGACAGCAACAGCGTCACGATCGCCATCGCAAAGCGCAGCTTGCGCGGCAGCATCAGCGGGATCAGGTCCACATTCACATGGCCGCGCAGGTGCTGCACATAAGGCAATCCGACCAGCGTTGCGGCGATCATCAGATAGACCACCGCTTCGGTCTGCCAGACGGTTGATCCGTTCAGCACAAAGCGCACAAAGATCATCTGGCAGGTGATCGCCACCGCCGCGACAATCATTGTCGCCGAAATCCAGCCCGCAAACATCGAAATGCCAGCGACAGACTGCAAAAATCGATTGCCGCCCGTGCGCGCTGACGGGATGGCCGATAACTGGCCGCTCATGCTGCGCCCTTTCCGTTCGTCATGTGATGAAGAGCGAAGACGCGCCATGCGCGCCGGTTCCGCCAGACCCGTATGGGGTGCGGGGTGGCACAAGGCCGCCCCGCGCGCCGGATCATTCGACCGCGAGCGCCATGTCAAGCAGCGCCTGCCCGTCGGGCACGTCCGCGACGAAGGCCGCGTAGGAGGTTTCCTTGGCAATCGCGCGCCAGGCGTCAAAATCGGCCGGGGTCATGTGCGCGATCTCAACACCCGCATCGGCAAAGATCTTCGCAGAGGCCGCGTCCTCTTTTTTAGCTTCTTCAAGGTAATAGGCCTCGGCCTTGGCAGCACCTGCACGCAACGCAGCCTGCTGCGGGCCGGTCAGGCTTTCGAACTTGGATTTGTTGATCAGCAGCGGCTGGTACATGAACCACAGCGCCACGTCGCCCGCGGGGGTGTAGCAGGCGACCTGCTCATAGATGCGGTACGACACGAAGGACGACGATGACGTGTTCGCCGCCTGCAAAACGCCGGTCTGCATGGCGTTGTAGATTTCCGACGACGCCATCGACGCGATTGACGCGCCCGCGCCCGCCAGCATCTGTTCAAAGGACTTGCCAGCCGCACGGGTCTGCAGGCCCTGCACATCCTCAGGCTTCGTGATGCACTTCTCCGTGCCCGCAAAACCACCGGCAAGATAGCCATGCACCAGCACCATCACGTCGTCTTCGGCCATCTTGGCCTCAAGCGCTTTCATGAACGGCGACACGGACAGGCGTGCGGCGTGGTCGTGGTTTTTCACCAGACCGGGCATCAGCGTCAGGTTGAACGCCGGCTGCTGGCCGCCCGCATAGGACAGCGGCAGCACGGTCATGTCGAGCTGCCCGCGCGAAAGCGGCTTGTACTGCTCACGCGGTTTGAACAGCGATTTCGATCCGAAGATCTTGATTTCCAAGTCTACGTTGGCGGCGGCGGCCTCGTCGGCCACGATCTGCGCCACTTTGTGACGGATGTCACTGTTGGACCACTGATGAGACAGGCGCAGCTCAGTCGCGTGCGCGGCCGTCCCGGCGAACATCATCACGAGCGACGCCGCTGCGAACTTCATTGTCGAGTTCATGATTTTTTCCTCCCGGTTGGACCGCGCCTCGAAGTTGGTTCCGGACGCGATCGAGGCGCAGGGTCGTCGTGGGTGGATGCAATGTCAATCTTTTTGTATACAAGACAGTCTTGATTGCATGCGAGACCGCGGCGGGCTATATCCGCCAGATGGAATTGAAACGCGCCGACGCCATTGCAGAAGCCATTGAAGGGCTGATCTTCAGCGGGGAGTTCGCCAATGGCGACCGCCTCGATGAAATCCGTCTGGCCGAACGGTTTGGCGTCTCGCGCACCCCGGTGCGCGAAGCGTTCCAAAAGCTGGCCCTGTCAGGGCTAATCGAACAGATCCCCCGCCGAGGCGTGTTTGTGCGCCAGCCCGGCCCGGTCGAATTGATCGAGATGTTCGAAGTGATGGCTGAGATCGAAGCCATGTGCGGCCGCTTTGCCGCGCGGCGGATTTCAGATGCCGCACTGGACCGGCTGCGGGCCGCCAACGCCGCCTGCGCCCGCGCCATTGAGGCCAGTGACGCCGACGCCTATTACACTGAAAATGAACGTTTTCATCACATGGTCTACGCCCAGTCCGGCAACGGATTTCTGGAACATGAGGCCCTGCGCCTGCACCGCCGCCTGAAGCCGTTCCGCCGGATGCAGCTGCGTCTGCGCGGGCGCATGGCCCAGTCCATGGCGGAACATGAGGCGATCGTGCAGGCGCTGGCAGATGGCGACGCGGCCCGCGCCTCTGAAGCGCTGCAAAGCCATGTGGCGATCCAGGGCGAGAAATTTCACCACTTGATGGCAAGCCTCCGGCCCGCGGCGGAATAACCCTCAGCAGCCAGCGCGCGCAATGCTGCCCAGATGCGCAGCCCATGGGCGATCGGGGACAGAGCCCTATCCTGCTTCGCACCCATCAGACGCGATGCCCATGGCGTGAAAATATCGCCCCTGAGGTGCCAACAGGCGGGCGGTCACATCGCCGTTGCGGCAATCAATCACCAGCGCAAAACGGCCCGGACGACGCGCGAAGGCCACCGCCTCAGGGCGCGTGGGCTGGGCGGCGGCAGGACCGGATCATTCAGATCGGCCTTGGGCAGCGCATCGCCAAAGGCTGCGGCCAACGGGCCGATCACATCGGTGCGCCCACCCGCCAGCCGCAGCGCCAGATCGCGCAGCGAGACCTTCACATTGTGCAAATATCTGGCGGAGCGCCATGCCTCAGCCCACCGCGGGCGCGGTTTGTCGAAGGTTTCCAAGCGACGGCGATGGCCACATCACACCCAAGGGCGCGGACCGGGCACAGCGTGTCCAACCCGGGCAGAACATGCCCATCGACCACGGATCCGATTGTGGCGGCGCGATCAAGGCAAACGCGAGGGCGATCAGGCGCATGTCACAGGCTTTCCAGATAACGGATCAGGGCAGCGCGGTCGGTGGGCGGCATGGCGATCCCCACGTCTTTCATCGGCGCAGCCTTGCTGCCATGCCCTAAAATTGCCTCAAGCAAATTGCGCGCGCGCCGGTCATACAGCAGCGGATCGGTGCGGGGCCAGACCAGCGAAAAGCGTTGCGCCGGTTGGTCCACCAGCCGCTGAGCCACAAATTTGGCGGTGTGACAGGCGGTGCAGCGGGCCTAGTGAAACATCTGTTTGCCGCGCAACAAGGTTGGATCAGCGATGTCCCAGCGCGCGGGAACACCAAGATTGCGCGCGTAAACGGTGACCGGGTCCACCCCCTCGGCTAAGTTTTCGGGCTCGATGCCATGGGCCGCGGCCAGGCAATCGGGCTGGCCATCGCCCGCCTGCGCCGGGACCAGCGGGCTGGATATGCCGATATCCTCGGCGCCCGATTGATGCCCGATCATCTGCGGCGTCATGTGGGGGGCGTCGATTTCGGCCAAATAAGCCTCAACCGCCGTCATCACGGCAGTGCCGGGCGCGGGCACGGACACCCGCAGGACCATCAACACCGCGTTGTCGGCCCCCGGTTTGGGTGGATGCCCGCGCCCATCCTTCAGGTGGCACCACTGGCAACACTGGGCATTGTAAGGCGGCCCCAGCTTGTCAGAGGTCAGCGTGGAGGACGGTGCCGCAGCGGCAAGAAACAGGATCGTCTTCATGATCGGTAAATCTGGCTGGCGGCTGCGAGGGCAGGTCACCGCCACAGCCACCAGCCGGATGGTTCACCGGAAAACCGCCCCGGGATTGTCGACGCTGTCAGACCCCTCGAACGCAATGCTGTTGAGGCCAAGCGCCGTCACCATCCGTTCAATGGTGCGGGTCTGGGCGATCAGGCCATCGACACCGGCCAAGCGTTCACGCGCCCTTCCCGGTCATCCACAATCGGGTTGCCGAAGCGATATGCCTCAGTCTGCTGAGAGAGCACGCCGGCTGCAGTCGCTGTGCCGCGACAAGCCCGTCGCCATACCCGGCAACGGGCCTGTCAGCATAGGTCGACAGCACCGCGGTGCTGCCTTGCGCCAACGCCCCCACGCCGGGTGCCATGTCGGCGCGCATCAGCAAAATCGCGATCAGCATCGCGTCCTCACGGTCGCCTCACAGCAAAAGCCCCGATGCGCACGCCGCGGTCCCGGCGCATATCAGCCCCAGACGCCCCCAGATGCCCCGCGCACCGATCAGCCCGTGCGAGATCAACGTCAGCCCCACCGCCACCCGCGCAAACGCGAACAGCGCTGCGCCCGGCGTGTCGAACAGCGCCAAAAGCGCGGGGTTGGCGATCATCGCCAGCGGGATGATGTATAGCCCCACGCCCAGCGCCATGGCGGTCAGCGCCACCTTCAGCCAGTTTTCCCCGATCATGCCCGCGGCGATGAACACCGCACCGCACACCGGCGGCGTGATGGTCGACAGCAGCGCGAACCAGAACACGAACAGATGCGCCTGCAACGGTGCCAGCCCCAATTGCGTCAGCGCAGGCCCTGCGACGGACACGCAGATGACATAAGCGGCGGTGGTCGGCACCTCCATCCCCAGCACCAGACATGCCAGCGCGGTCAACAGCAGCGATGGCCACAACAACCCGCCCGACCCTTCGAGGATCAGGGACGTGATCTTCACCCCCAGCCCGGTGATCGACAGCACCCCGATCACGATCGAGGCGCACAGGATGATCGACGCGATCATCGACACCTGCCGCGCCGCATTCACCACGGCACCCGCCAGCCGCGCCGCGATCTGCGCGGGGATCACCTGAAGCCGCCCGTTGATCAGCAGCAGCGCCGCCCCCGCCATGATCGCCAGCGCGGCGGCATATTCAGGCGTCACGCCCAGCCCGAACATGCCCCATAGCAGCACCGAAAACGGCACCAGAAAAAACAGCGAGGTCACGATCACATCACGCATCGCGGGGCGGTCCGCCTCAGCGATGCCCTTCAGATCATAGCGCCGGGCGTAAGCGTCGATCCCCACCCAAACCGCCAGAAAGTAAAGGATCGCAGGCAGCATCGCCGCCCCCATGATCTGGGTGTAGGGGGTCCCCGTCAGCTCAACCATCACGAAGGCACCTGCGCCCATCAAAGGCGGCATGATCTGCCCGCCCGATGACGCCACTGCCTCCACCGCCGCGGCCAGCCGCTTGGGATAGCCCAGCCGCGTCATGGCAGGCAGCGTGATCGCGCCGGTGCTGGCCACATTGGCCGAAGCAGACCCCGATATCGACCCGAACAGCGCCGAGGATATCACCGAAACCTTTGCCGCCCCGCCCTTCAGCCGCCCCGCCGCAGCGGCGGCGACGTTCATGAAGCCCTGCCCTGCCTCGCCCGCGTTCAGCACTGCGCCAAAGATCACGAACACCGCGACCACCGACACCGACACCCCGGTCAGCCCGCCCCATATCCCGCCTTCAGCGATGGTGAGGGTGCCGAGGAAGCTTTCCAGCGGCGTGCCCGAATGCCCGAATTGTCCGGGGATGTATTGCCCCCAAAGCCCATAGGCCAGCGCCAACCCCGCCACGATCGGCAAGGGCCAGCCGATGGCGCGGCGCGCGGCCTCCAGCACCACCATCAACAACGTGGCGGCGACGGCGACCTGAAAGTCCCCCTCCAGAAACCCGTACTGGTCGGAGAGCCGCGCGCTGTGCCATGCGATCCACAATGCAGCTGCCACCCCAACCGTGGCCAGCGCGGCGCCGGTGATTGCCTGCGCCCGCCCCCGCGCCGCAAGCACAAAGATGAACGGCAGCGCGAATGCCATGTGCAAAGGCCGCGCGATCAGGTTCGGCACAAGGCCCGAAAAGATCAGCGACAGGTGAAAGCCGACCAGCGCGGCCGCAAGCGCGATCCAAAACGCGCGGCCCGCGAGGCTGTTGGGAAGCATATCCATGGGTTGGGGTCTTTTCATCTCGCCCCTTAAAAAAAGGGGGGCGGCATCGGGGGGGCGCGCACGCCCCCCCGATCAGATCACTTCTGCGCGTCGGTCAGCGTGAAACCGGCCTCGGTGTAATACCGCACGGCGCCGGGATGGATCTTGCCAGCGATGGTGCCCATCAGGCCCGCGTCCACACCGCCCCACCAGCGCGAGGTCTCGGCCATTTTCGCCTTCATCTCCCAATAGGTTTTCGTCAGCGCATAGGCGGCGTCGTCAGACATCGCCGTGGTGGTGTAGGCGACGACCGGCAGGGACGTGGTTTCAATCGCCGTGTCCTGCCCGGCATAGGTGCCCGCGGGGATGGTCAGGGCGGACCGCTTGGTCGCCGCCACCTGATCCACGCTCAGCGAAATGACCGTGACGGGGGTGGAGGCCGCGGCCTCGATCACGTTGGGCGCGGGCCAGGACCCGGCGGTCACAAAGCCGTCGATCTGGCCGTTCTTCAGCGCCGCGACCGCGTTCGACAGTTCCGCGTCCGCGATGGTGACCTTGCCCTCAAGCCCGAACAGCGTGAGGTATTTTGCGCCCTCTTTTGCGCCAAAGGACCCTTTGCCCAGCAAGATGGTCTTGCCTTCGATCCCCGCCATGTCGGTCGCGCCGCTGGCCTTGGACATCACGAAATGCATGGTCAGCGACGGGATCGGGAACAGCGCGCGGATGTCATCGAATTTGGGGCTGCCCTTGCCTTCAAACATCGCCTTGCCGCCCTGCGCCAACGAGACCAGCGCCGGGGGCGTGGTGAAGACGTAATCGCCGCCGCGCGCGCGCACCTCCATCACGTTCTGGACCGAGCCTTGGCTTTCCTCAACGGTCACGATCACGTCGCCATTTGTGCCGGTCTTCATGGCCTCAGAAATCTCGACGGCCATCTGGTAATAAGACGACCCGGTTTTGGCCGATTTATAGGTGATGCGTGTCTCGGCCGACGCCGCGGTGGCGCCAGAGATGAGCGCAAGCGCGATGCCTGCGGTCTTGAAAACGGATGTCATGGGGCGTCCTTCCCTGATGGATCATTGCTCCGGCGCGTGCGCGGTGCGCGCGGCGGCACCGGTTCGCTCCGGCTTGGACCGCATAGGACGGCGCGGGAGGGGCGGCGTCAACCTGCCCCCGGCCTGTGCCCGGTTGGCGGGCTGGGCCAAAATTCCCGGTCAGGCGTCTTGAACATTGCGCTGGCGCAACATCGGGGCGCGCCAGTGGGGCTAGGTCTTTGCGTGCAGTCACGCGCCGCACGCTTTTGGAAGGATAGACCCATGATCAGCCGCAAAATCAGCCGCAGAGCCGCCCTGATGGGCGCCGCAGGCATCGCCGCCGCCGCCCCCCTGCTGACCCGGACCGCCGCCGCCTCTGAGGAGATCATGGACACCTCGATGGCCGCGCCCGCGGATCTGTCAAAGCTGCAGCACATCAAGCACAAGCTGGTGCGCCCGCCCTTCGTGCATCCGCATGAACAGACCGCCCCCGCCGCGCCGCGCGTGGTCCAGTTTGAAATGAAGATCGTTGAAAAGGAAATGCAGGTCGCCGAAGACGCGTATCTGCAGGCGATGACCTTCAACGGATCCGTGCCCGGCCCGATGATGGTGGTGCACGAGGGCGATTATGTTGAGCTGACGCTGTTCAACGACGCCGACAACCTGTTGCAGCACAACATCGATTTTCATGCCGCCACTGGCGCGCTGGGCGGCGGGTCGCTGACGCTGGTCAATCCCGGCGAAAAGACCGTGCTGCGCTTTAAGGCCACGCGCCCTGGTGCCTTTGTCTATCACTGCGCGCCGGGCGGCCCGATGATCCCGTGGCACGTCGTGTCCGGCATGTCAGGCTGCATCCTGGTGCTGCCGCGCGACGGTCTGAAAGACCATAACGGCAAGTCGGTCACCTATGATCGCATGTATTATATTGGGGAGAACGACTTTTACATCCCCAAGGATGACAACGGCGACTACAAGCGATTTGAAGACGCCGCCGACAGCTATTCTGACACTTTGAAGATCATGAACGGCCTGATCCCGACCCATGTGGTGTTCAACGGCCGGGTCGGTGCCCTGACTGGCGACAATGCGCTGCGTGCGAACCAGGGGGAAAAGGTGCTGTTCGTCCATTCCCAAGCCAACCGCGACACCCGCCCCCATCTGATCGGCGGCCATGGCGATCTGGTGTGGGAATTGGGCAAATTCAACAACGCGCCCGACCGCGATCTGGAAACCTGGTTCATCCGCGGCGGGTCCGCGGGGGTCATGCTCTATGAATTCCTGCAACCCGGCGTCTACGCCTATGTGAACCACAACCTCATTGAGGCGGTGAACCTTGGCGCCACGGCCCATGTGCTGGTGGAGGGGGACTGGAACAACGACCTGATGGAACAGGTGGTCGCCCCAACGGAATACAACGTCGCCCACGAAGGCAAGACCGCGCTGCCCTGATCCTTAGCCGCGTCTTTGATTGCAACAAGGGGGCGGCCGCGCGTGCGGCCGCCCCCTTTGGCTTTTGCGCAAAAGGGCATGACGGATGAAACCACTTTATCTTTTGGGGGCCGCGCTTGTCGCCGGGGCGGCCTTTGTGGGCTGGCGCGCGGCCACCACGCCCGCGTCCCCCGATCTGCCAGCGACGGTGCGCATTCCCGCAGGCCCCTATGTCTACCGCGCGGCAGGCGAATTCCGGGTGCAGGGCAAATCTGTGGACCCGCCGCTGGAACGGCGCATGGCGGACGCCCCGCTGATCATCATGAAATACCCGGTGGGGCTGGCTGAATATGCGGCCTGCGTGGCGGGCGGCGCGTGTCTGCCGACCGTGGCGGACGGCACGCAGAACCTGCCCCAGACGCAGGTCAGCTGGCATGACGCGACCGCCTATGCGCGCTGGTTTTCCCGCCAGACGAGCATGCGCTGGCGCCTGCCGTCCGACGCAGAATGGCAGCGCGCGGCGGCGGAGCGGTTCGTGGACGACGCCGTCGGCATGGGTGCCAGTGTTGACCCCGCGGCCCGCTGGCTGGCCGAATATGGCCGCAGTATCGCCACCCGCGGCCAGCCCGATCTGGGGCTGCGCGAACGCGGCTCGTTTGGGGAGAATTCATACGGCGTCGCAGACATGTCCGGCAATGTCTGGGAATGGACCGATGGCTGCTTGACCAACGCCAAGCTAGACGCAGACGGCGCGGTGCTGGAGGCGTCGCATTTCTGCGGCGCCCGCATTGCTGAGGGGCGCCACCGCGCGGTGGTGATCGATTTTGTGCGCGACGCGCGCTCAGGCGGCTGCGCGGCGGGGCTGCCGCCTGATCATCTGGGGTTCCGGCTGGTGCGGGACCGCTAAGGCCCCGCGCCTCAGGGGTTGGCGCGCCGGGCCGAGGCGCTGGGCGCGATCAAAGCCGGGCCAAGCCTGATCGCGAAGATCGCGAACCCCAGCGTCCACAGCCCGGCGGCCACCCACAGCCCCTGCCCCGCCATCAGCGCCCGCGCGGGTGCCGCAAGCGCGATGCACGCGAAGGCCACGCTCAGCCATGGTCCGGCCTGCAATGCCTGGCCGGTATGGCCCAATGACGCGCGCATCATCACCGCTGCGGTCATGCCCCCGCCCCCCCCGATGCCCAGCAGATGAAACCCGGCAGCAGGCGCGGCATATCCCAGCGCCGCCGCTCCGCTGGCCCCCAGCCCCAGCGGCAGGAACGCATAGGACACGTGCAGCATCGCCAGCAGCGGCGACCGCCAGCCCCGCACCCCGCACCAGCGCGCCAGCCGCGCCGCATGCATGCCCGCGGCAAGGATCAGCACCACGCCGGTCGCCGTGCCATCGGGGCGCGCGGTCCACAGGCCCAGCGCCAATGCCCCGACAGCCAGGCACAGCGCGTCATAGCGGTTGAACGGGGTTGGCAGCGGCCCTGGCCCCCGCTTGGCCAGCCAATTGCGCGTGAAGCTGGGGATGACCCGCCCGCCGATCAGCATGATCAGGACCAAGATTGCTGAGATCCCCAGCCGCCGGGACCAATCAGCGCCGCCGCTTGCCATTGCCTCAAGGTGAAACGCGGCGTTGGCGAGCGCGAACACCAGCACCGGGACCACGACCATAAGGTTGCGCCAATTGCGGCCGGCCACGATCTCTCGCACGATCATCGCGCAAATCGCGGCGGGAAACGCCATGTCGATCGCCATCACCCACGGCGCCGACACCCCGAACACGCCCCCGACCGCCAGCCTGCCAGTCAACCACAAAGCGGGCAGCACCGCCAACGGCACCCCGCGCGCGGGCATCCGTCCGGTCCAGTTCGGGATGGCGGTGAATAAAAAGCCCGCGATCACCGCCCCGGCATAGCCGAACAGCATTTCATGCACATGCCAGTCCACGGGCGCAAAGGGGCCAGCCAGCGTGACCTGCCCGATCTGAACCAGCATCCACAGCGGGATGACCAGCGCAGCGAACAGGACCGCCGACAAAAAGAAGGGTCTGAGCCCGAGGCTGAGAAATGCGGGGATGGAAGCGTCGGTCTTGGCAGCCATGGCAGGGACCTTTCGGGCAGGACGGGAACGCGAAAGGGCGGCGGCGCACCTGCGCCGCCGCCCCTGATCACTGCGCAGCGGCGCAGGTTACCTGGCGACCTGCGCAAAGATCGCGGCAAAGCGCTTCTTGGCCTTGCCCTTTTGCTTGACCGCGGCGGCGTCATCATAGTTTGACGCCGCGCCAACCTGGATCAGCGCCACCATGCCCATCATGTAATGCGGGGTGCATTTGATGCCGTACAGGCCCGGCGCAGTCACGATCAGGTCGAAATCCTTGCTCATCTTGCTTTTGAATTCATCGACGCTCGCGGGCAGCATGCCGTCGATGGAGTCCGCGTTGTGCCCCTTGTCGGTGGAGACGAAATGGATCGTGTCGCCGGGCTGCGCGGTCACATAAGCGGGCTCAAACACCATTGATCCGGCCTCGCCCTTGTTCAGCATCTTCACCTCGATGGTGTCGGCGTATGCGGCACCTGGGAGCATCGCTGAGATTGCGGCAACGGCGAGAGCAAAGGTCCTAGCAGACATGACGGCGTCCTTTCTTTGTGCATCCGAGTGTGGTTCGTCTGAAAGGGGGTATGCGGTAACCGAGGCGGGCCCTTGTTGTTCTGCATCAAACTCCGGGGGCATCAGCGTGAACAAACTTGATGACAGCCTGCTGACACGCGTGCCTGCGTTCTCGCGCCTGACGCGCGTGCAGATCCGCGAGGCGCTCGCGCTCGCCGCGCCGTCGCGCTATGATGAGGGCGAGACGATTTTTGGCGAAGGCATGGACGCGGAGCGGTTCTATCTGCTGCTCGACGGTCATATCCGGGTGATCCGCACCACGCCGGGGGGCGACCAGATCATCGCGCTGCACATCACTGCGGGGCAATTGTTTGGCATCGCCGCCGCGCTGGGGCGCGACACCTACCCCGCCACCGCGATGGCCGCGACGCAATCGCTGGCGATCAGCTGGCCAACCCGCCTGTGGGGTTCGTTCGTCGCGAAATATGACGGGTTTTCAACCGAAACGCTGGCGACCGTCGGCGCGCGGATGGGCGAATTGCATGGCCGCATCACCGAACTGGCCACCCAAGCGGTGGAGCAGCGCGTGGCCAACGCGCTGTTGCGCATGGTCAACCAGTCAGGCCGCAAGATCGACGGCGGGATTGAGATCGCCTTTCCCATCACCCGCCAGAACATCGCCGACATGGCGGGCACCACCCTGCACACCGTCAGCCGCCTGCTGAGCGGGTGGGAAAAGCAGGGCATCGTCGAAAGCACCCGGCGCCATGTGGTCGTCACCGACCCCCACCGGCTGGTGGTGCTGAGCGGCCCGGCCGACTGACCGCCAACCACAGCCCCATCACAGCCCCATCACAGCCCGGCGGCGGCGCGCAGCGCGGCGCGAAACGCATCCTCGTCCAGCCGGTATTCAAGGCACGCGTCAGTGACGCTGTGAAACGGCGCAATCGGGCAGCCGAAGCAGCGCATGCGGTGCGCCATAAAGACCAACGCCGTGTCGGGCCATTCGTGGAACAGGCGCGACAGCGGCAGGTCGGGGTCATCGATGCTCGGGCGCGTCATGGCTGACCCCTGTCCTGCCGCGCCGCGATCAAGGCGCAGATCCACCCTGCACCTGGTTTTCACCCCTGCACGTTGCGCCAGCGCAAACTCAGTGTCGGCGCGGCGCGTTAGATCGGTTTGATCCGCAACAACCGCGCAGGACCGACCATGTCAGAGTTCCTTACCAAGTCGCGGGCCCGGAACATTTTCTATGGAGGATCTTTGTTCTTCGTAGTCGTGTTCGGCGTCCTGACGGCGCAGAGCCACTACTATGTGGTGAACACTTCCACCACCGATCTGCCGCTGACCGAACAGGTGGTCCTCGGCAAACGGGTGTGGGAGCGGCACAGCTGCATCAACTGCCACACGCTGCACGGCGAAGGCGCCTATTTCGCGCCCGAACTTGGCAACGTCATGACCCGCTGGGATGTCTACGACGACCCAGGCGGCGCGTATGAAATGCTGGACGCCTGGATGAAGGCCCAGCCCAGCGGCATCGAAGGCCGCCGCCAGATGCCCCTGTTCGAAATCACCGACGACGAAATGAAGGGCCTCGCAGAGTTCCTTCGCTGGGCGGACCACACGGACACCCAGAACTGGCCGCCGAACGAAGCGGGCTGAGGAGACATCCCATGAAATACCAATCGCAGAAAGTCGCGCTGGCCTATTTCGCCGTCGCCCTTGCCTTGTTCGCCATTCAGGTGACGGGCGGGCTGCTGGCAGGCTGGATTTATGTCGCGCCCAACACGTTGTCCGAAATGCTTCCCTTCAACATCATCCGCATGATCCACACCAACGCGCTGATCGTGTGGCTTCTGCTTGGGTTTTTCGGCGCCGCCTATTTCCTGGTGCCCGAAGAATCCGAGCGTGAGATCTATTCCGTCAAGCTGGCCTACATCCAGCTGATCCTGCTGACGGTCGGCACGCTGGGCGCGGTGGTCAGCTATCTGATCGGCATCCATGGCGGGCGCGAATTTCTGGAACAACCCCTCTGGGTCAAGTTCGGGATATTGGTCGCCGCGCTGATATTCCTGTTCAACATCTCAATGACGGTGCTGGCAGGGCGGCGGACCGCGATCACCAACGTGCTGCTGACCGGGCTGTGGCTGCTGTCGCTTTTGTGGATTTTTGCGTTCATCAACCCCGACAACCTGAGCCTCGACAAAATGTACTGGTGGTTCGTGGTGCACCTGTGGGTGGAGGCGACGTGGGAACTGGTCATGGCCTCAATCCTCGCGTTCCTGCTGCTGAAGATGACCGGCGTGGACCGCGAGATCGTTGAGAAATGGCTTTACGTCATCGTCGCCACGGCGCTGTTTTCGGGCATCCTTGGCACCGGGCACCATTTCTACTGGATCGGCCTGCCGGGGTATTGGCAGTGGATCGGGTCGATCTTCTCAACGTTCGAAGTGGTCCCCTTTTTCGGGATGATGAGCTTTGCGTTCGTCATGGTCTGGAAGGGGCGGCGCAATCATCCCAACAAGGCCGCGCTGCTGTGGTCGCTGGGGTCCGCCACCGTCGCGTTCTTCGGGGCGGGGGTCTGGGGTTTTCTGCACACGCTGCACGGGGTGAACTATTATTCCCACGGCACGCAGATCACCGCGGCCCACGGACACCTGAGCTTTTACGGTGCCTATGTCGCGCTGAACCTGGCGATGTTCAGCTATGCGATGCCGATCCTGCGTGGGCGCGATCCGTATAACCAGGTGCTGAATATGGCGAGCTTTTGGCTGATGACCGGCGGCATGGCGTTCATGACCTTTGTGCTGACCTTTGCCGGCACGATCCAGACCCATATGCAGCGGGTTCTGGGGGAATATTACATGGATGTGCAGGACCAGCTCGAGGTCTTTTACATCATGCGCTTCGGCGCCGGCATCGCGGTGGTGCTGGGGGCGATCCTGTTCATCTACGCGCTGGCCTTTCCGCGGCCCGAAATACTGGCCCCCGGCAGCGCCGAAAGCGAGGCGTCATGACCCTGCACGCCCCCCGATTTGACGTGCCGTTCTATCAGCCCGCAGGGGATGAATGCGCGCTGTTCGAAGCTGCCCACGCCAACGGTCTGCCCCTTCTTTTGAAGGGGCCGACCGGCTGCGGCAAAACCCGGTTCGTCGAACACATGGCCGCCCGCACCGGGCGCCCGCTTTACACCGTCGCGTGCCATGATGATCTGTCAGCGTCGGATCTGATCGGGCGCTATCTGCTGCGCGGCGGGCAGACCGAATGGGCCGACGGGCCGCTGACCCGCGCGGTGCGCGAAGGCGCGATCTGCTATCTGGACGAAGTGGTTGAGGCACGGCGCGACGTCACCGTGGTCTTGCACCCGCTGACCGACGACCGCCGCACCCTGATGCTGGACCGCACGGGCGAGGAGATCAAAGCCCCGCCCGGCTTCATGCTGATCGCCAGCTACAACCCCGGCTATCAGAACGTGCTGAAACGGCTGAAGCCGTCCACCCGCCAGCGGTTCCTGTCGATCAGCTTTGATTTCCCCGCACCCGCGGTGGAAATCACCGTGGTTGCACGCGAAAGCGGGCTGGATGCGGCCCGCGTGAAGCCTCTGGTGCGGCTTGCGGGCCATATCAGGGCGCTCACGGGCATGGACCTTGAAGAAGGGGTGTCGACCCGCCTTCTGGTCTATGCCGCCACCTTGATCGCGGGCGGCATGGGGGTGGATCGCGCGCTGCAAGCCGCAGTGATTGAACCCTTGACCGACGAACCTGATGTGCAGGTCGCTTTGCGCGATCTGATCACCGCGGTGTATGGCTGATGGCATTCCGCCCGCTTGATCTGATGGAGCCGGAGGAGACCGTCGGCAACCTGTGGCACGGGCTTGCAGGCGGCATCGGCGCGGCGGCGACCCATCCGGGCGCAGCCGCGACGCTGGCCGGTCTGCGCCCCAGCCTCGGGCTGCTGCTGCGCGCCCTGGGCGGCGCTGCGGGCATTGAGATCACCGAGGCCCCCGCCGCCCGCGCCAATCACCGCCTGCCGGTGGCGCGCAAGCTGGGCGCCGCGCATGAGGTGCTGCACCTGCCCTTTTTTGATGGGGAGCGCCTGCGCCTGCCCCCGGTCATCGACGCCTATCGCGACCCGGCCCTGAACCGCGCTGCCTATATGTGGCTGACCGCGCTTGCCGCGGTGGCGGACATCCCAGCCCCAGCCCCCCGCCCAAACCCCGCCGCAGCCGACATGGCGTGGATCGTCGCGATCATTGCGGCTGAGGCACGGGCGCGCGTGCTTTGCCCCGGCCTTTTGCCCGCACGCCGCACCATGGGCGACCTGATCGCTGCGCGCTGCCGCCCGCATCTGCCGGGCGCTGAGGCGGCCGTGGAACGCGCGCTGATCGCCGCCTTGTCCGGCAACGCCTCCGCTGCCCCCGGCCCCGCGCCGCGCGGGTATCGCCCGCCCGCGCCGGTCCCGTTCTGGCCGATGCCGGCACCCCCAACCACGGCGGGGGAGCGCCCCGAGCACAGCGCCGATCCCGCCCCTGCACCTGCCGCCGCGACCACCAAACGCAAGCTCGCCGCCCGCAAAACCCGCGATGAGGCAAACCGGCGCGACAGCTTCATCATCCATAGGTTTGAGGCGATCCTGTCTTGGGTGGAAAGCATGAACCTCAACCGCATGATCGACGATGACGACAAGGAAAACGCCGCCAAGGCCGCCGACGATCAGGACGAAATCATCCTCTCTCGCCACGACCGCAAGGCGGCCACGAAACTGCGGATGCATCTGGACCTGTCGCCCGCCGACGCCGAACACGAACGCCTGTCGGGCGTGTTCACCTATCCCGAATGGGACCGGCGCACGCGCACCTACATGCCCGATCATTGCCGGGTGCTGGAGGCCGACGCCCCCACCGCCCCCAACAGCTTTGCCCCTGACCCCCGCGCGTTGCGCCGTGTGCGGGCCCAGTTCGAAGCCCTGCGCCCCCGCCGCATCCGCACCCCAAGGCAGATTGAGGGCGAGGAGCTTGACCTCGACGCCGTGATCGCCGCACGGGCGGAAATGGCGGCCACCGGGCGCGGATCAGACCGGATCTATCAAGCCTCACGCGCCACGGATCGCGATCTGTGCGTCGCGGTGCTGATGGACACGTCCCGGTCCACCGAGGCCGCGATCGGCGATACATCGGTGATCGACGTGGCGCGCGAGGCCTTGGCCGCGCTGGCGGGCGGCATCGACGCGGCGGGTGATCGGCTGGGTGTCTGGGGATTTTCATCGCTGCGCCGCGACCGCGTGTTCCTGACCCGCTGCAAGACGTTCGCAGAGCCGATGAGCGCCGACGTGACCGCGCGCATCTGCGGGCTGTCGCCGGGGCACTACACCCGCCTTGGGGCGGCCATGCGCCATGTCTCAGCGCAGCTCGCGCAAGAAGGCGCGGCGAAAAAGCTGCTGCTGGTGCTGACCGACGGCAAACCCAATGATCTGGATCATTACGAAGGCCCCCACGGCATCGAAGACAGCGCCATGGCGGTGCGCGAAGCCCGGCGCGCGGGCCAGACCGTGCATGGCGTGATCATCGACCTGAACGGACAGGACTGGTTTGCGCGCATCTTCGGGCGCGGCGGGTTCTCGTTGCTGCCCGACCCGGGGCGCCTGACCCGCGCCCTGCCCGACATCTACCGATCCCTGACCAAGGAAACCTGACCCATGATCCGCATTCTCGTTGCCCTCATCACCCTGTCACCCGCCATCGCCAACGCTGCCGCCGCCGCGTTTGAACGCCCTGTCCCCCAGGCGCAAAGCGCGACCGCTGAGATATGGTTCGCCGCCGCGTCCCTTGCCATGATCGCGGCGCTTTATGCGGTGCACCGGCTGGTGACCCGGCGATGACCCGGCGCGGCTGGGGGGTGGGGCGGTTGACGCTGGCCCTGTGGCCGCTTGGCGCGGGGGCGATGGCGGTGAACCTGTTCTTCGCATCCCTGATCGGGTCATGGGTCGGGGGGCCGGTGCTGTCGCCGACGCTGTCCGTGCTGGGCGGCATGGTGATCGGGGTGCCGACGGCATGGGCATTCGCGCGCCATTTCCGCCGCTTGATGGACGCGGCAGACCGCGATGCCTGAACCTCGTCGATATCGCAGTGCAACTTGATCTGGCGCAAGGCGGGGCGATTTCAGGGACGCTACGCGAGGGCATGGAAAACCTCGATCACCTCAAGGCCCTCGGCCTGTTCGACCGGCGCGTCCCGCGATACACCAGCTATCCGACCGCGCCTGTGTTCACCGCCAGGACCGGCGCCGCGTTCCACGAAGACCGGCTTGGCGCGCTCGACCCTGATATCCCGGTGTCGGTCTATGTTCACATCCCGTTTTGTGAGCGTCTGTGCTGGTTCTGCGCCTGCCGCACCCAAGGCACGCGCACCCTCGGCCCGGTTGAACGCTATATCGAGGCCCTTGAGGGCGAGCTGGCGCTGATGCGCAACCTGCTGCCCGCGGGTCTGCGCATGGGGCGCCTGCATTGGGGTGGCGGTACGCCGACCATCCTGCCGCCGCAGCTGATCCACCGGCTGGCGCAAGCGATCAAGGCGGTGATCCCGCCCGCGGACCCGTTCGAATTCTCCGTCGAAATCGACCCCACCATGGTCGACCAGGCCAAGGTTGAGGCGCTGAGCCACGAAGGCATGAACCGCGCCAGCATCGGCATTCAGGATTTTTCCCCAGACGTGCAGGCCGCCATCGGGCGTGAGCAAAGCTTTGCCGCGACGACTGCTTGCGTGCGCGCGCTGCGGGCGGCGGGGATCGCGTCGATCAACACCGATCTGGTGTATGGCCTGCCCCATCAGGATCTGCCGCGAATTGAGGCGTCCATGGACAAAGTCCTGACGCTGAACCCCGACCGCGTCGCGCTGTTCGGGTATGCCCATGTCCCGCACGTGGCCAAACGTCAGGTGCTGATCGACGAGGCGCACCTGCCCGGCGATGCTGAGCGCCGCGCGCTGGCGACCACAGCGGCGCGGATGCTGACCGGCGCGGGCTACGGGCCCATCGGCATCGACCATTTCGCCAAACCCGGCGATGGGCTAAGCCGCGCGCGCGTCAACGGCACCCTGCGGCGCAATTTCCAAGGCTATACCGAGGATGGCTGCCAGACCCTGCTGGGCATTGGCGCGTCGTCGATCTCCCGGTTTGCTGAGGGGTATGTCCAGAACGCCGGCGCCACGGCGGCCTATGCCAAGCGGATTGAGGCGGGGACCCTGGCCAGCCATCGCGGCCATCGCCACACTGCCGAAGACCGGCTGCGCGCCCGGGTGATTGAAATGCTGATGTGCGATTTCTCAGTCGATCTTGCCGCGCTGCGCAGCCAATTCGGGGCGGCGGCCGACGCGCTTGGCACCGTGCATGCTGACGTGGCGCAGCGCTTCGCGCCCTATGTGTCCCACAGCGGCGACACCCTCAGCATCGCGCCTGAGGGCCGGGCGATCACCCGGATCATCGCCAGCGCCTATGACACCCGGTCCCCCAAAGACGCGGTGTTCTCGCGCGCATCATAACCTTAGCGATCCGGGCCGAATTCGGCCCGGATCGCAGCGCCCTGCGCATCCAAAGCGGGGGCCGCGCCATAGCTGCGCGCCTCGCCGCGCACCGATGCGCCGGGGGCCATCATTTCAACATCTCCGTGGGGGGCGGCAACGGTGATCAGGCGGTTCTGCGGGTGGGCTTGCAGGTCATCGAGATCTGACAGCCGCCCATAGGCGATGCGCGCGGCGTCGAGCAAGGCGATGTTCGCCTCACGCCCCGCCTTGGCCATGTGGGCGGCGACGATGCCGTCAACCTCAGCGCGGTTGGCGACGCGTGCGGTGTTGGTGGCGAAATCCGGTGCCTCAGCCAGATCAGGGCGCATCATGGCGATGCGGCACAGATCGCGCCATTCACGGTCATTTTGCACCGATAACAGCAACGCTTTGCCGTCGCTGCAGGGAAATGCGCCATAAGGCGCGATGCTGGGGTGCTGCAACCCGTGGCGCCCCGGCGTGAACCCGCCATAGCGGTGCTGCAAGTAGGGCACGTTCATCATCTCAGCCATCGCGTGGAACAAGGAGACGTCGATGATCCGGCCCTTGCCGGTGATGCCGCGGCCGATCAGCCCCTCAAGAATCGCCTGATAGGCGTTCATGCCCGCAGAGATGTCGCAGATCGAAACGCCAACCCGCGCCATGCCTTCGGGGGTGCCGTTGATCGCGCAAATGCCGCTTTCGGCCTGGATCAGCAGATCATAGGCCTTTTGGGACGCGCGGGGCCCTTCGGCGCCGTAGCCGGTGATGGAACAGATGATCATATCGGGGCGCGCGGCCAGCAGCGCCTCAGCGCCAAAGCCGAGGCGTTTCATCACGCCGGGACCAAGGTTTTGGATCAGCACATCGGCTTGCTCCAGCAACGCCGACAGCACCGCGCGGTCAGCGTCGGCCTTTAGATCCAGCCGCACCGATTGCTTGCCGCGGTTGAGCCATACGAAATACGCGCTGTCCCCGTTCACCAGCGCATCATAGCCGCGGGCGAAATCGCCCTCAGGGCGTTCAACCTTCACCACGCGCGCGCCCGCATCGGCCAGCCGGGCCGACGCAAAGGGCGCCGCCACCGCATGTTCGACGGACACCACCAGCAGGCCTTCAAGTTCATTCATCGCGCAATCTTTCTGCCGGGCCAGCGCGCACCATCGCGCAATCTTTCTGCAGGGTCAGCGCGCACCATCGCGCAATCTTTCTGCAGGGTCAGCGCGCACCATCGCGCGCCGGGCGGGCGGGCGCAAACATGATGATTGCGTTCGGCCCTTTTGCGCCGGGACGCTTTGAAAGGTCAGGGCCAGCCTGACCCCGCACGCGCCCGCGTTTTGGCCCACCGCAAAGGCACCACAGCGCAGTTTTTCGATGGTGCGGCAGTCAACAACGGCCCGCGCCAGCCAGCCCAGACCGCAGGCGCGCTGATCGGCCGGGATCGCCGCGCGTTGGTTTTGCAGGCCTAGGCGTGATCGGGCTTCGCGCGGGCACCGATCTGCGCCACTGTGCCCCCCCACCCCTGACCGGAGACGCCGCCATGTCCGACCCTACCCCCCCCGCGCCGATCGGATTTATCGGCCTTGGCCGCATGGGGCTGCCGATGGCGGGCCTGCTGATCGCCGCGGGCCATCCGTTGCGCGGCGCCGACCCGTCGGCGCAGGCGCGCGCCGCGTTGGAGGCCGCAGGCGGTGTCCCCACCCACACCGGCGCTGAGGCCGCGCGCGGCGCCGCGGCCCTGATCTGCATGCTGCCCGACGGCGACGTGGTGCGCAGCGCGCTGCTGGGCCCCGGCGGGGCGCTTGAAACGCTGCCCCCCGGCGCACTGATCATCGACATGAGCAGCTCTGCCCCCCTCGGCACCCGCGCTTTGGGCGCGGAATTGGCCGCGCGCGGCCATCCGCTGATCGACGCGCCGGTGTCGGGTGGGGTGCGCCGGGCGGTGGATGGCACGCTGGCGATCATGGCCGGAGGAGAAGACACCCATATCGCCGCCGCGAACGCGATCTTCGCAGTGCTGGGGCGCGCGACGCACCGCACCGGCGCGCTGGGATCAGGGCACGCGATGAAGGCGCTGAACAACTATGTCTCAGGCGCCGGGGCCGCCGCGGCGATTGAGGCGCTGCAGATCGGCGCCGCCTTCGGGCTGGACCCGGACCTGATGGTCGAGGTGCTGAACGCCTCCACCGGCCGCAACAACACGACTGAGGTGAAGCTGGCGCAGTTCGTGCTGTCCGGCGCGTTCAATTCAGGCTTTGGCATCGGGCTGATGGCCAAGGACATCCGCATGGCCGCGGCCTTGGCCCGGGATCTGGGCGCAGGCGCCGGTTTTGTCGAAACCGTCGCCCGAGCATGGGAAGACGCGCGCGACGCGTTGCCCCCCGGCGCTGACCACACCGAAATCTTCCGCGCTCCGCCAGAGGCCTAGGCCGTGTGGACAAAGGGGATTCCTATAGCCCCATCGGCATGATTCAAGGCTGGAAAATGGGAGCCAGCCTTGGATCGAAACCTCATAGACGACGCGACGTGGGTGCTGCTCGCGCCGTTTCTGCCGCCGATCCGTGGGCGCGCTTGCCGCCCTGCGATCGACAATCGGCGCGATCTGGAAGGGATCTTCTGGATCGCGCGGACGGGTTCCCCGTGGCGTGATCTGCCCGAGCGTTTTGGCAATTGGAACACCGTCTGGCGCAGGTTCGCGCGATGGCGAGACGCCGGGATGTTCGACGCGATCCTCGAGGCGCTGGTGGCAAGCGGTGCCGGGGATCGGGCGGTCCAAATGATCGACAGCACTGTGATTCCGTTGCCCGGCAGCGCATGCTTGCATGCGCGAGAGGGGGCGCACCAGCACAGCGCCGGGGCCCAAAAAGGGGGATTCATTTGAATGCCTTGGGCCGGTCCCGTGGCGGGTTCTCAACCAAGATCCACGTCCTGTCTGACGCAAATGGATTGCCGCTGGCCTTGCATCTAACGCCCGGCCAGACCGCCGACATCGCCGCCGCGTCGGACCTGCTCGCGCTTGGCGAGGCCCGGCCGCGCGAGCTTCTCGCCGACAAAGGCTACGATGCCGACGCCCTGCGCGCGGAGCTATATCTGCGTGGCGCGCGCCCGATCATCCCGAGGAAGTCGAACCGCAAAGCGCCTGGCACGCTGGACAGCCGCCGCTAAGCAAGGCGAAATTGCATCGAGCGCATGATGGGCTTCTTGAAGCAGTTTCGCCGCGTCGCGACGCGCTACGACAAGACCGCCGAAAGCTTCCTCAGCTTCGTGCAACTCGCCGCAATCCATCGCTGGATGCGCTTTGTCCACACGGCATAAGCCCGATGCGCCAAAGCGCCATCGCGTCTTGGCGTCTTGGCGCGCGCGCGATACTGCTTCATCCTCGCGCCGCGCGCGCCGCCCGGCCGCGCCCCAAACCCAGGAGAGCCCGCGCATGGCCGACACCGGCATCGACCGCGACACGATGGGACGCCTCGCTGGCGCCCTGAGCTTTATCAAAAGCCCCGAGGACCCGGTCGTCACCGCCCTGCGCCAAGCCGCCCAAAGCGGCGATGAACGGGACATCAAGCGCGCCCGCACCCTGTTCCTGAAATTAAAGGCGTCAGAGCGTCAGGCCGCCATGGCCGCGATCGCCGACTGACCCCTGCGCACCGACCGCCGGGCAGATCTGCGCCGCGCCAGAGCATGAACTGCGCGCGGCATGCCCAAACCAGCGGACCTATGCGAGGCGACATCTTCGGCTGCCATTCGCGTCCTCTGCGCAGATTTATCAGGCCACAGGATGACCGCGTCGGCGCAGATATGAGGGCGGGACTGCTTGCGCCCTTGGGTGCTGTATGGGTGGCATGGGGACGCGCGCCGCCGCCCCATGCCACCAGCATTGCGCTGGACCCCACGCATCATGGCGTGCGGGTCAACAACCCGCGCAGCAGCCGGGGGGAGGGCTGCATGTCTGGCTGCAAAACCAAAATGCGCGATGGGTCATGCTGTTCTACACGGTGATCACGTCGAAGATATCAGGCCGCGACAGGCGCGACCCCGAACACGTCATGCGCGAACACCGGATAGACCTGCGCGATGCGCGTCGCCACCGGGCCGCGCATCAGTGCCAGCGTATCGGCGTCGGGGATCGGGGTTTCGGGCACGGTTGCTGGCCGGTCAAAATCGAACCCGGTGTTGTCCAGAACCTCCGCAAGCGTGTGGCCGGGGTGCAGGGATCGCAGGCAGAACCGGCCTTTTTCACGGTCAAAATCGAACAGACACCGCTCTGTGATCAGCGCGATGGGGCCGCCGGGGCGGTGAATGCCGGGCGCCGACGTGCCCGGCGCTGAGATGAAGTCCACCTTGTCCACCAGCGTGCGGCGCGTGTGCTCCCACCTAAACAGGATCACCCGCGGGACCACGAAATACAGATATGCCGACCCGAAAGACCCTGACCACCGCACCTTGGTCCGATCGCCTTCGTCGATGCCGACAAGGTTGACATTGGCGCCCCCGTCGATCTGACCGCCCGACAGGAAGAACCCGTCAACCCGGCCACGCCCGGCCAGATCAAACAGCTCTGACCCGCCATTGGTCCAAAAGCTGGTCTTTTTGCTGCCGAGGATAGAAACCTGCGTTTGGCCCCCCGACCGCGCGGCCGCCAGCAGCGCGCCGGTGCCGGGAATGGGGGACACCATGCCCACGGCCACATGGCGCGCGCCGTCCAACAGCCCGGCGATGGCGGCGGCGCGGATTTCTTCGGGCTTGGCCGGGGCGGTCATTTCGCGGCCACCCGCGCGGCGCCCGCGGCACCCGACAGCCAGCCAGCGAACCCTTCGGCGGTGCGCGCGGCGGCCATGTAGGCCCGCACCACGTCCATATCGACGCTTTCGTCGGCGCGCATGGGGGCGCAGGCGCCCGGTGCCTCAGCCAACGCGGTCACGTAAAAGGCGGGGATGGTTCCGGCTGCGCAGGTTTCATCGGCCAGGAAATCTTCGTCCACCACCTGCCCCACCGTGACCAGCACCATGTCCGACGCATGGGCCAGCGTCATCAGATCGCGGTTTCGCCCGATCCACAGATTGCCGTGCCGGTCCGCCAGCGGCGCATGGAACATGGTCACGTCGGGGTTCAGGGCCCTAAGCGCGGCAACCCGGTCGCCGGGCGCAAACGGGTTGTCGATTTCGGTCCAATCATCGCGGCGCGCCATCAGGTCCGACCCGATCAGGCCGCGCAGCGTGGTGAAGGGCTGGCCTTTGGCGCCCGCCTGCATGGTGGCGTAGATCGCGGGGCATGTGGCGTCGATGACCTTGATCGTCCCAGCCTTGACCGCCGCGGTGAACCGGGGCGCGGCACCCAGTTCAGACATCGACACGCCCGACGTTTCAATCGAGGCGACGCAGCCCGCACCCACCAGAATGTCGACCATCATGCCGCTGGCAGGCCAGGCGCAGGCAGGCAGCGTTACCAGATGCAGATCGCGCACGCCGCGGCGCGCCAGTTCCACAGCCATCGCCATGGGCACGTCGGCGGATTCGCCCTTGGGCACCGCCAGACAGGCCCCTGACGGAATGCGCGCGGCCAATGCCTGCGCGTCGGCGACGAAATCGACGGTCATGGTTGGTCTCTCCTCCCAAGGGTGCCTTACTATAGGGCACCCCAGACGCGCAGTGAAGCCGTTTTGCGAAATCGCAGGCCCGTCAACCGATCACATCCACCCGCAGACCCTCCGCGCCCGCCTTCGCATGGCGCGCAATGTCTTCGAGCGGCGCAAACCACACGTCGCCAAGCGCCAGCATCGTCTCAAGCTGCTTTTCCATATGCCGCCAGCGTGCCAGCCGCCCGGTCAGGAACGGGTGCAGCACCGGCATGTAAAAGCCGCCCGCCTCGTGCATCGCTTCAAATTCCTCACGGAAGGCGCGCAGCCCGTCGCTGGGCGCGCGCACGGGCATCAGATAGTCGATCTCGGCAAAATGGGCGAAGGGGGGCCAATCATCCGTGCCCCAATGGGGCGGAAGCTCTATGAGATCCCCTTTCGGGGTGCGCAGCAAATAGGGCAGGTCATCGGCCATCAACGAGCTGTCATACAAGAAATCCTGCGCGATCAGCCGGTCCAGCATCGGCGGCGTCAGGCTGTAGACCGGCGCGCGATACCCGCGCGGGCGCAGGCCGGTCATGGCGACATGCACGTCCATCGCGCGGCCGAACAGCTCTGCCTCATGATCATCAGAATGGGTCATCGGGTCTTCGTGGCGCCATGAATGATGGCCGATTTCGTGGCCCGCCTTCAGCACCGCGTCCACGGTTGCGGGGTAGGCGCGCATCACCCAGCCGGGCATGAAGAAGGTCTGGCGCAGGCCCAGCCGCCGATAGGTCTCCAAGATCCGCGGCACTGCCACTGTCGGCCCGTAGCGCCCCATCGAAATTGGCTGCAACCGCAATTCCGCATCATCGGGGCGCGCGGTGCGGATCAGCGAATCCGCGTCAATGTCAAAGGTGATCGAGGCAGCGCAGCGCTTGCCGTCGGGCCACGCGATGGGGTGCAAGAACATGGGGTCGCTCCTATGAAATCGGGCGCGAGGGGGCGGCGCCCACGGCGAACAGCGCCGCCAGATCGTTGCGCAGGCGGGCCTCAATCTCCTCCCGACTGCAATCGGGTGAGGAGATGAACTGCGTGAACCGCGCGTTTTGAAGGTGAAACAGCGCCTTGCCCAGATGGCCAGCGTCGATGGCGGCGGGCAGCTTGCCGGCGGTTTGCAGCCGCTCTATCCCGCGCACCAGCACGAAGGCCAATTGTTGGTCGAGCTTGAAATACGCCTTGGCCAGCGGCGTGCCTGCACCGGTGGCGACGGCCGCGATCACTTCGCGCCAGATCACCTTGTCGAGGTTGGCGATGGCGTGGTCCATCACATCCCCGGCAAATTGCAGCACCAGGGTGGTCAGATCATCGGGTTGGTCGGGCAGCGAGGCTTCCAGCCGTTCAATCAACAGCGCGTCGTTTTCGATCACCAGCGCCAGCAGGACCCCCGCTTTGGCGCCAAAGTAATTGTGCACCGTCACCCCTGACACCCCCGCCGCATCTGCGATGCCTTCGATGGTGGTCTTGGCAAAGCCGAGGTCGCGAAACAGGATTTTGGCCGACGCGATGATGCGCTTGCGGCGGTCTTCTTTCTGGCGGGCCCTCAGGGTCGTCACAGATCTCTCCCATTCGCGGTCGGCGGGGCGACTTTCGCGTCGCGTCGCTGCCCTTGTGTCCAGATCATCCTAACGCGGTAAAATTTTTTATTGAATAAAATTTTTTACCGAGTACGCTTTTTTCCAACACGCCGTCCCCCGCAGCTCAACGAGGTTTCACCATGCGCAAATGTCTGAACGCCGCCGCCGCCGCGGCCATCGCGATCGGGGGCGGTGCCACCGCCGCCTCAGCCGACGACATCGATGTGGGGATCTGCGTGTCCTGGCCTGGCTATGCGATGCTGGAAGTCGCGCGCCAAAAGGGCCTGATCCCCGATCACGACCTGAACATCACGATCTTTGAGGACCCGTTGGGCGGCCATGCCGCGCTGGCTGCCGGGCAAATCGACGTCTACGGCTGCACCGCCGAATACACGCCGCTGGTGGTCGTAAGCGGCACCGACGTGGTGAATGTTGCCTTTCTGAACCCGTCCTACGGGGTGGATCACATCATCCTTGCGCCCGGCATTGAGGCCGCGGCCCTGAAGGGCAAGAAAGTGTCCGCGCCGCAGGCCTATATCGGGCATCTGCTGATGGGCGTCTGGCTTGACACCATCGGCATCGCGCCGGGGGATGTGGAATGGGTCAACCTGAACGCGGACGAAGCCGTGGGCCCCATGCTGTCGGGCGACATCGCGGCGGCGTATATGTATGAGCCGTGGATCTCCAAGGTGCTGGAGGCCAGCCCCGGATCGAAAAGCGTTGAAAACACCGGCGCGCCGGAGGTTCTGAAGACCGGGATCTTCATGGACGCGCTTTATATGAACAAAAACTTCATCGCCAATCACCGCGACGCCGCGCTTGCGGTGCTGAAGGCGCGCTGGGACGGTCTGGGATACTGGAACGCCAATGTGGCGGAAACCAACGCCCTGATGGCTGATTTCCTGCAATGGCCAGCCGAAGACATCGGCTTTGTCATCGGCACGAACGGCAAAAGCTTTGATGGCGGCATCTACATGTACGACTTCGACGAATCTGCGCGCATGTGCGGCGTGCTGGACGGCGATCCGCCCTTCGGGATGGCCAATGGCGACATGATCCCCAGCCTTGTGCGGACCAATGAATGGTGGGTCAAGCTGGGCCTGATGGACCAGATGGTCGACGTGGCCACCGCGGTCGATTGCAGCTTGATGGGCGATCTGGCGAAGGCCGGTTATCGCCAGACCCTGACCGCCAATTGATCAAACCCAAGGGGCGCCGCAACGGCGCCCCTTCGTCCCCTTGCGGAGGATCCCCGGTGCCATCCAACAGCCGCAGGACACGATTTTTGGAAGTGCGCGGCCCCACCGGGCGCAGGCAACGGGTGCTGTCAGCCTTGGGCATATGGGCGCTGTTTTTCGGCGTCTGGGTGTTTGCGTCCGCAACCGGGCTGGTGAATGATCTGCTGGTGCCAGCGCCGCAAAAAGTGTTCGCCACCACATTTGATCTGTTCATCCATCGCGGCTTTGCGTCGGATGTCCTGATCTCAATCAGCCGGGTGCTGATTGCCTTTGGCATGGCCTGCGCGATTGCGGTGCCGCTTGGGGTCATGATGGGCGTGTTTCCCGCCATTGAGGCGATTTTTGCCCCCTTTGTGTCCGCCTGGCGCTATCTGCCCGCGCCGTCCTTCATTCCGATCCTGCTGATGTGGTTCGGAACCGGAGAACAGCCCAAGCTGGCGCTTTTGTTCATCGGGGTGATCTTTTTTCTGATCACGCTGATCATGGATCACACCAAGACCGTGCGCGAAGAACTGATCGAAACCGCGCTGACCCTTGGGGCGGGCCGCACGGTGGTTGTGCTCAAAGTGGTGCTGCCCGCCGCGCTGCCAGACATCATGACCGCCATGCGCCAGATGCTGGCCATGGCATGGACCTATCTGGTGATCGCGGAAATCGTGGCGTCAACCACCGGGATCGGCGCAATGATGATGCGCGCGAGGCGGTTCCTGAAAACCGATGAAATCCTGTCAGGCATCATCGTGATCGGCGCCTTGGGGCTGCTGTTCGATCTGGCCTTTGGCATGCTGCACCGTCGGGCGTTCCCCTATCTGAAGGAAAAACGCTGATGGGCGCGCCGCTGCTGGACATCCGCAATGTGTCGAAAAGCTTTGATCTGGGCCGGGGCGCGACGGTGCAGGCGGTGCGGGACGTGTCGTTCAAGGTGGAGCGAAATTCGATCTGCGTGCTGCTCGGCCCCTCGGGCTGCGGGAAATCCACGATCCTGCGCATGATGGCCGGGCTTGAACATGCCACGGAGGGAGAGATTGCCATCGGCGGCAAAATCGTCGGCGGGCCGGGCCGCGACCGGGGCATGGTGTTTCAGGCCTACACGTCGTTCGACTGGCTGTCGGTGCGCCGCAACGTCGAATTCGGGATGAAGATCAACGGCGTCCCGACGGCTGAACGGCGGGCGCGCGCGGACCGGTTCCTCGATCTGGTGGGGTTGACCAAATTTGCCGACGTCTACCCGTCACAATTGTCGGGCGGGATGCGCCAGCGCGTGGCGATCGCGCGCACGCTGGCCAATGATCCCGACGTGTTGCTGATGGACGAACCGTTCGGCGCGCTGGATGCCGAAACCCGCTGGCTGATGCAGGAATTAATGATCAACGTTGCCGAGAAGACCGACGCCACCATGGTGATCGTCACCCACGACCTTGAAGAAGCGATCTTTCTTGCCGACAAGATCGTGTTCCTGTCCAGCCATCCCGGCAGCCTGAAGGAGGAGATCATTCCCGCCTTCAAAAACGGCGCCCGCATCGCCGACAAGGAAAAGATCATCCGCATGGACGGCTATACGGCGATGGAGGAAAAGCTGATGCGCATGATGCGCGAAGAAGGATCGCGCGATGAATGACCCGGCGCGCGGGCGTGTGGCGTTCGATTTCACCGGCATGTCGGTGCTGGTGACCGGCGCCAGCAGCGGCATCGGATACGCCGTCGCCATGGCCTTTGCCAAGGCAGGCGCGGACCTGACGATCCTGTCAGAAAAGCCCGGCATCCACGACGCTGGGCGCGACATGGGGCCAGGCGTGCGCGCCATCCAATGCGACATCACCGACGCGGCGATGGTGATCGACACGCTGGCCGGGATCGCCCGGCTGGACGTTCTGGTGAACAACGCAGGCATTGAACGCCCGACCCCGCTGACCGGCGACAACCCGGCTGGCAACGCGATGTTTGAGCGGATCATCGCCACCAACGTCACCGGCACCCAGAACGTCACCGACACGCTGGTCGGCCGGATTGCGGATGGCGGGCGGATCATCCTGACTGCCTCAATCTGGGCCAAGACGGCGGTGGGCGGGTTTTCGGCCTATGTGGCGTCCAAACACGCCAATCTGGGCCTGATGCGCACATGGGCGCGCGAACTCGGCCCGCGCGGCATCACCGTCAACGCGGTGTGCCCGGGCTGGGTGAAAACCGGACCCGCGATGAATTCCCTGCGCGAGATGGCCCTCGCTGAAGGGCGCAGCGAGGACGCGCTGCTGGGCGACATCACCGGCGCCCAGGCCATTGGCGGGCTGCTGATTCCCCCGGACATGGCCGACGCCTATCTGTTTTTGGCCAGCAGTGGCGGGCGCAACATCACCGGCCAGGCGATCAACGTGGACCGCGGCGAGGTGATGGCATGACACTGGCTGGAAAAATCGCCGTGGTCACCGGCGGATCGCGCGGCATCGGGCGGGCGATCTGTCTGGCGCTGGCCGACCGCGGCGCGACCGTGGCGTTCTGCCATCTGAACGACCCTGAGGCTGCGGGCACGCTGGCCCAGATCAACACCCGAACCCGCGGCATGGCGCAATCGGCAGACGTGGCCGACGAAGCCGCGATGGAGGGGTTCTTTGCCGCCGTGCAGGCAACCTTCGGGGCACCTGACATTCTGGTCAACAACGCTGGCATCCTGACCGAAAGCCCATTGGCGAACACCCAGGTCGCTGATTTTGACCGCGTGATGGCGGTCAATCTGCGCGGCGGGTTTCTGGCGTCACGCGCCTTTGTGCGGCGCACGGCACAGGGCCGGATCATCAACATCGCCAGCGATCTGGGCATTCTGGGGCGCGAAAACATGCTGGCCTACACCGCGTCCAAGGGCGCGATCATCGCCATGACCCGGACGCTGGCGCGCGAACTGGCGCCGGGCATTTTGGTGAACGCCATCGCGCCCGGGTCCACCGAAACCGACATGACCAGCCCCGCGAACATGAGCGCCGAGGCCATCGCCAAGGATCTCGACACCCCGCTTGCGCGCTTTGGGCGGCCTGAGGAAATCGCGGCCATGGCGGCGTATCTTGCCGGGCCGGACAGCGCCTTCATCACCGGACAATGCTTTGGGGTGAATGGCGGCAGCGTGATGCACTGAGCATGGAGACCATGATGAGCGATCCGTTTTTCCACCCGGTGTCGGGCCTCGATCTGCCGCGATTTGCCGGGGTTCCGACCTTCATGCGCCTGACGCATGTGGATCTGGACCACCCGCGGCTTTCGCAGGTTCAGGTCGGCCTGATCGGCGTGCCCTGGGACAGCGGCACCACCAACCGCCCCGGCCCGCGCCACGGGCCGCGCCAGTTGCGCGATCTGTCCACCATGATCCGCGCCCAGCACGGCGCCACCGGCATGCGCCCGTTCGAAGCCGTCAATTGCGCCGATCTGGGCGACGTGTCCCCAAACCCCGCCGACATTCAGGACGGCATGGCCCGCATCACCGCCTTTTACGACCGGGTGAAGGCTGCCGGGATCGTGCCGCTGACCGGGGGCGGTGATCACCTATGCTCATTGCCGATCCTGCGGTCACTGGGGCGCGACGCGCCGCTTGGCATGATCCATTTTGACAGCCACACCGACCTGTTCCACAGCTATTTCGGCGGCACGCTTTACACCCACGGCACCCCGTTCCGGCGCGCGATTGAAGAAGGCCTTCTTGACCCCAAGCGCGTGGTGCAGATCGGCATCCGCGGCAGCACCTATGACAGTGAGGACCGCGACTTCGCCAAGGCCGTCGGCGTGCGCGTCATCGCCATTGAGGACTTCCACGCCCGCGGCCCCGAAGACGTGATGACCGAGGCGCGTGAGATCGTCGGCGCCCTGCCGACCTATGTCTCCTATGACATCGACTTCGTAGACCCCGCCTTTGCCCCCGGCACCGGCACGCCCGAAATTGGCGGGCCAAATTCATATCAGGCATTGCAGGTCGCGCGGCTGCTGGACGGGGTGAACATCGCCGGCGCAGATCTGGTGGAGGTATCGCCCCCGTTCGATCAAAGCGGCGGGACCGCGTTCCTCGCCGTGTCGATCATGTTTGAAATGCTGTGCGTCATGGCCCGCCAGATCAACGCGCGGGCCTGAGGCGACGCCCAAGCCGGGGCAATGCCACCCCGCCCGGCAGCGGCGCCTGACGCCCCGCATCGCGCAACCATGCGGTGCAGGGCGACCGGCAAAAGGCACCACAGCGCAGTTGCGCAGTCGGTGTGTTCGCCAGACGCGATGGCCCGCAGCGATGGCCGTTCAGCTTGCAGGTCTCAGTCCGCAAAGGCGATGCAGACCAGGGCGGCACCCTGCATTCTTTTTGAAAAAATCCGCGATAAATGCAGTTGCAGAATTGGCCGTGGCCATGTCGGCAAGCATGGCGTCAGCCGCGCCGGTTCAGTTGACCTGGGTCACGACAGTGTCGGACATTATCGGCGCCGCCATACCTGCCACGGTTGGCGAGGCGCTCACCACCACCATCACCGTCGACAATCGCGGTGCGGGTGTGCTGTCTCAGTCCTGGGGCCAAGTTGACGTCCTGTCCTACCGGATCGAAGGTGCCACCGGCTGGTGGGCTGAAATCGCTTCGGTGAGCCGCTGGAGCGGGGCGTTCACGACTGACGGCGCCGGGGGCGTGACTGCCGCCGCAGACTTCGAGCAACAACCTTCCGTTTCGATGATGACGTCGTGGAGTGGCGCGGACAACGCCATGCTTTGGAACAACGCCTCCAACTCAGTATTTTACACGGACAGTGATGACGGCATCGATGCGGCCAACGTCTTAGACAACGTAGTCGGATCAAGCTGGACCGCCGCCGCAGTGACCGCGCCTGTGCCGCTGCCCGGTGCCCTGCCGCTGATGCTGGCTGCTGCGGGCTCGCTGTTCGCCATCGGTCGCCGCCGCACGACCACCGCCTGACCGGCCCGCGCCCCGTCGGAGCAGCAGCGCTGACGGGGCGCATCGCGCGCCCGGCGGGACCAACTTGGTGATCCGCGGTGCGGCGCTCGTGGCGGCAGTGCCCGGAACACCAGTGGCCAGAGCCTAACACATGTCTGCGATCATGTGGCTTCGGGCCATCGTGGCAATCCGCGGGTGAGGCTGTGAAATCAGCCTGCCGCCACTGCCTGACAGGCCACGGGCACCTCGGCCACACTCCCACTACGGACCGTTTGCGACGTGGTGCATGCGATCCAGCACATCGCCGCAGACGTGACTGACACGCTTGGGTTGATGCTTGGCGCCTTTGTGCGTCTGACCAACATGCAGGACCGCGGCGACAGCGGCGCTGGCAGCCCCGTTCATCGCCGCACCGCTGGGGACGAAGCGTAACTTTTCCACCCTCATGGCCAGCCTTTTTGTCTTAGGCTCCGGGTTGATAGCCCTAATATGAACGAGGCTGCGATGCACAGCGCGCTCATCAAAATCTGTGCGCACCGCCCAAAGCGGGTGGCGACGCGGTGCCAGTTCGTGGGCATGCCAAACATGCGTTAGATGCGGTTGCGCTGCCGCCATCGACGACAGGGGATCATCACGGCCTCAGGTGCCGTGCGCTTGGCGGCCAGGGTGGCGCATATCGGGTCGAACACGCCCACCCGGCTTGGGTGCTTAAGGCGGCTGCACAGGGCCTTGTGCGACCCGTGGCTGGTGCCCGCCCGGCACCGCGCAACAACCATTTCGGGTGGATGACCACGAGGCAGATCGCGCCTGAGATCCTTGCCGCCCTCACCCGGTTCGGCCCTGCCCCCGTCAGCGTGACGGTCAGCTCCAGCACCTCGGGCGCCGCTGCGGCCAAGGCGGCGATGCACGGCACCCAGACCGCCGCAGGTCCGGGCAACACTTGGCATGAGGCTGATGCCACCATCACCCCCGGCGCAGCATTCTTCGGGAGGTGGCCGGGATGTGTGGGCATCACGGCGCGATGGTGCATGGTGCATGGTGCATGGTGAGAGCTGCGAGGCGCCCCCGACGACGCCGCGCTTCACACGACTTAGGACGACGACTGGGCCTCGGTCATCCACACCGATCCTGCAACATGGCAAGGCCCACACTCATGGTAGTTCCGGCATTTGCGAGGGCGAAGACGGTGCCACCATCTTGGTCGGCGCGCACCCCAACCTTTTGTGTCAGTGACGCCGCCCGATACTTGATGGGGCATTGTGTGGATCGCCCCCGCACCGGTTCCCCCAAGGCGCGCCAGGCTTGAGAACTTTTGCAAGTGGCGCACGGGTGCGGCGCAGATTTGCGCGGTGGCGGCTGAGCGGTATTCGTTGCCCCCTTACAGCCCTGGCCAAGAGGCCCGGCAGAAACGGCCATCGGGGCGCGTAAAAACGGGCGCTGACGCCAGAAAAACAGACGGCTTTGAACAAGCTCCCCTGAGGATTTCCCAACCAAATTCTTCATGCTGATCGGGGCGTATTGCCCGCCTCCTACCAGCCATCTGAGGTCCAGCCAGACGGTCAGTATTTCGGCCACCACGGGCTTGGTCACA
Organism: Paracoccaceae bacterium; assembly: GCA_047610385.1. Taxonomy (GTDB): domain Bacteria; phylum Pseudomonadota; class Alphaproteobacteria; order Rhodobacterales; family Rhodobacteraceae; genus JBOCEF01. The sequence goes on from JBLGAC010000037.1 coordinate 39,874, forward strand.
CGTGGCCGGACCTGCCTGCGCGAGGGCCTCGTCGACTAGCGATGCGGGCACCAACAATCTGCGGCCCGATCTTCGCCTGCCCTGCGCCCGCCCCATCATCGGTTGGAAATTAAGGCGCAAACCGCCCACCACGCTGCACCATCGCCGCGATGTGCCGCGCAGCCTGAGAGGCCACCATGCGATAGATACGAAAAAAGGACCCGAAGGTCCTTTGGATTAAGTGGTCGGAGTGAGAGGATTCGAACCTCCGACTTCTGCCTCCCGAAGACAGCGCTCTACCAAGCTGAGCTACACTCCGACCGGAGTTCGCAGCGGAGCGTGAAGCCCAGGAACCCGCTGCGAGGCGTCGTATAGCCCCGCGCTCGGGGGGGCGCAAGTGCTGAAATCAGGAATGTGCGAACCATATGCCGAGGGCCCCGCCCCCTCTGGCCCGCCACGGTAAAAAGACCCACCACGGTCTTGCCCCGCCCGAACCTTCGTCATAGTGTCCGCAGCGCGATGGGGCGTCGCCAAGTGGTAAGGCAACGGTTTTTGGTATCGTCATCCGCAGGTTCGAATCCTGCCGCCCCAGCCACCAAGTC
>JBLGAC010000038.1:0-39238 GCA_047610385.1 Paracoccaceae bacterium
GCGCCCCCGGCCCAATTTTTTTACCAGACGCGCCCCCGGCCCAATTTTTTTACCAGACGCGCCCCCGGCCCAATTTTTTACCCGACGCGCCCCCGGCGCGGGGCCGGGGGCGCGGGGCGGACATGGCGTCCGGATCTTACTTCAGGATGCCGATTTCGCGGGAGATCGCGGCGATGCTGGCCACCGACTCTGCCACAAATGCCTCAAACGCGGCGCCCTGAAGATCCAGCGGCGCAAGCCCGTTGGCGGCCATAGTCGCTTTCCACGCGTCTGAGGCATAGAGCTTGCCGATGGCATCGACCCAGGACGCATACGCCTCGTCCGTCATGCCCTTGGGGGCATAAAAGCCGCGCCAATTGGCCCCGATCGCGTCCACACCTTGTTCGCGCGCGGTGGGGATGTCGGCGAATTCGCCGTCCAGACGCTCCGGCGCCAGCACGGCCAGCACGCGGATGTCGCCGCTTTCGACAAAGCCCCTCGCCTCTGACAGATCGCCGGTGAATGCCTGCAAGGACCCGGCCAGCAGCTGGGTCACCGCCTCGCCGCCACCATCAAAGGCGATGTATTTAACCGAACGCACGTCGTCGATCCCGGCCTTTTTCGCCGCAATCAGGACCTTGAGGTGATCCCAGCCGCCAACGGCCGACCCGCCGCCGATGGCGATGGATTTGGGGTCAGATTTCATCTGCGCCAGCAATTCGGGCAGGGTCTGGATCGGGCTGCCTGCGCCAACCGCGATCACGCCATAATCGGCGCCAATGGCCGCCACCCAGCGGACCTGATCCATGGTGTTGCCCGGATAGGCATTCTGCGCCAAACGCGTGGCGGTCGCGGATGATGCGGCCACGATCAGATCATTGTCATCGCCGCGCTTGTTCACGACGGACGCAAAGGCCACGCCGCCGCCGCCGCCCGCAAGGTTCACGACCTGCATGGTGGACGGGATCAGCCCCTGATCCTGCAAAGATTTGCCGACCTGACGGCAGGTGAAATCCCAGCCGCCGCCGGGGTTGGCCGGTGCGATGCATTCGGGGTTCTCGGGGGTGAAGGCCTGGGCTGTCAGCGGCGCGGCGATCAGGGCCAGCGCGGTCAGCAGCACGCGGGGGGCGAAATGCATGGTCATGAGGTGTCCTCCGGACGTCTTTGTGGTTGGACGCATGATGGCGGACGCTCTCCCTGCGTTCGCTGCGCTGGTTTGGGTATAGCCGCGCTTCCTGTCGCCAAGCTGTCATCGCGCCGCATTGGCCGCTTTTCGTGGACCGCGCCGCGCGCTAGGCTGAATGCTAGGGGGAGGCGATCCGTGCGCATATTGCTGGCCGAAGATACCGGCGACGTGGCCGAAGCGATTGTCGCCAGCCTTGCGCGCGTGGGGTTCGCCTGCGACGTGGGCACCACCTTGGCTGAGGCTGAGGCCTGCTTGCAGGTGCAGGTTTATGATGCGGTGATCCTCGACATCAATCTGCCCGATGGCGATGGGCGCGACCTGCTGCGCGCCATGCGTCGGCGCGGGCTGCGCACGCCAGTGCTGATGCTGACCGCGAGGTTTGAGGTGTCCGCCCGCATCGACGCGCTGAACCAAGGCGCTGATGATTATCTGGTGAAACCGTTTGATCTGCGCGAGCTTGAGGCCCGGCTCCGCGCCCTGACGCGCCGCGAGGCGGGGCGGCTGGCGACGCAGGTCGAAATCTCCGACCTGGTGTTTGACCCCTCGGCGCGCACGGTGCAGGTGGCCGGGGATTTCATCGCCATGACCCGGCGCGAAATGACGCTGCTGGATCTGCTGGTCAGCCATCGCGGGCGGATCATGTCGAAGGAACGCCTGTTTGACGGGCTGTTTTCGTTCGACGATTCCGATGTCGGCATGAACACGGTGGAATTATACGTCGGGCGCCTGCGCAAAAAGCTGGCCAAAAGCGGTGTGCGCATCGAAACCCATCGCGGGCTCGGCTATCGGCTGGACGCGGCTGATGAGGCCTGATCCGCCGCGCGCCACGATGTCGTTGAAATCGCGGGTGGCGCTGGCGGTGGCCTCGGTGCTGCTGGTCGGGGGCGCGGTGGTGCTGATCGCAGCTTTGGCCTATGGGCGATCCGCGGCGCGAGAGGCATATGACCGCCTGCTGATCGGGGCGGCGGCGGACATCGCGGCGTCCATATCGGTGCGCGACGGGGCGGCGCTGGTGGACATGCCGGTGTCGGCGTTCGAATTGCTGGCGCTGGCGCGCGACGACCGGATCATCTATCGCGTGATCGGGCCAAATGGCGCCACGCTGACCGGCGATGATGCCGCCCCGCTGCCCGATGGGACCGGCGACACGGTGTTTTATGATGGCAGCTTTGGGGATGAACCGGCGCGCTATGTCTCAGTGGTGCGCCGGTTTGCCGAACGCAGCTTTTCCGGCCCGGTGCGCGTGGTGGTCGGCCACACCTTGCGCGCGCGCCATGCCCTGGCGCGCGACATTGCGCGTGGGGCCTTGGTGGTGTTGGGCGGCGCGGGGGCGGCGATGGCGCTGTTCGCATGGTTGGTGATGCGGTCTGCGTTGCTGCCATTGCCGCGGATCGGGGTGGCGCTGACCCGGCGGGATCCAAGCGATCTGACGCCACTTGATCTTGCCGCCCCTCAGGAAATTGCCGGGATGCTTGATGCGCTGAACGGCTTTATGGCGCGGCTGGACCGCCAAGTGCAGATGAACCGCGCGATGATTGAGGACGCGGCCCACCAACTGCGCACCCCGGTCGCCGCGATCCGCGCGCAGGCCCAATTGGCGGAGGATGAACCCGACCCCGCCCGCCGCGCCCGCATTCTGGCACGCGTCCATGACCGCGCAGTGGGGCTGAGCCGTCTTTTGGACCAGATGTTGTCCCAAGCCATGATCATCCACCGCGCCGACGCCGCCCCCCGCGCGCCCATCGATCTGCGCGACATCGCCATAGAGGTGCTGGAGGACAGCGACCATGACGTGGTGTCGGCGGGCGTGCAGGTGCGGCTTGATCTGCCGCCCGGCCCGGTGATGGTGCGCGGCGACGCGCTGTCGCTGACTGAGGCTGGCAAAAACCTGCTCGGCAATGCCATCCGCCACGGGCGCGCGCCCGTGCTGCTGGGGGTGCGCGCGGGACCGTCCCCGGCGCTGTGGATCAGCGATGGCGGGACCGGGCCGTCCGAGGCGCTGCTGGCGCAGGCCGGGCAGCGCTTTGCCTCTGGCACGGCGGCGGGGGGCGCGGGGCTGGGCCTTGCCATCGCGCGCGCGGTGGCCGATGGGCATGGCGGCGCGCTGGTGTTCGCGCGCCGCGGCGGACGGTTTGAGGCGGCGTTGGAATTGCCCGGGGCGGCACCATGATCTGGGCCATGATCCACGCCATGATTTGGGCCCTGTTGATCATGCTGCTGCTGGCCGCCCCGGTGCGCGCACAGGAACTGACCCGCGTCTTTGGCCCCGCAGATGCGCCCGCGCGCATCGTGCTGCGCAGCACCACTGACCTTGCGGTGATGGCCCCGGTGATTGCGCGGTTCCTGACCACCCGCCCCGATCTGCGCCTTGACTATGAACAATGGGGATCCAACGACCTGTTCGCCCTTGGCGTTGCTGATTGCGCGGCGGGGCGGGCGGGGGCGGATCTGCTGATCAGCTCTGCCGTCCATCACATGGTGCGGCTGGTGAATGATGGCTGCGCGGCGGTTCATGTCTCAGCGCACACGCGCGCATTGCCGCCCGCGCTGACCTGGCGTGATGAAATCTGGGGCGTGACCACTGAACCCGTGGTCATGGTCTATAACCGCGATCTGGTCCCGGCGTGGGAGGTCCCGCGGTCCCGCTTTGATCTGCTGGATCTGCTGCGGCCCGAAGAAAGCCGCTATCACGGCCGCGTCGCGACCTATGACATTGAAACCTCGGGGCTGGGATACCTGCTGGCCTTTGCAGATTCGCTAGAGGCAACCACCTTCGGCGGCCTGATGGAAAGTTTTGGGCGCAGCGGGGCCGTGGCCACCTGTTGCTCAGCCCAGATCATCGATGCGGTGATCAACGGCGAATACCTGATCGCCTATAACGTGCTGGGGTCGTATGCGATGGCGCGCGCCGCGACCGACCCGCGGCTGGGCGTGATCGCGCCAAGCGATTACACGCTGGTCCTGTCGCGCGCCGCGATGATCCCCAAAGACGCGGCGGCGCGGGCAGATGCAGGTGCGTTTGTGGATTTTCTGCTGTCTGACACCGGACAGTTGGCACTGCGTGAGGTGCTGCTGATCCTCAGCCTCGACGCAGGAGATGGTGGGCTGGTGGATCTGCACCAGTCGATCGAAAGCTTCCGCCGCCCCATCGCGCTGTCCCCGGCGCTGCTGATCGCGCTTGATGCCCATAAGCGCGCGATCTTTCTCCGCCGCTGGCGCGCGGCTTTCCCCGCGCCGTAGATCAGCGGCCCAAAGCGTCCAGCACCAATTCGCGCAACCGCGCGGTCAGGGGGCTGAGCGGGCGTCCCCGCCGCGTGATCAAATGGTAGGGCGACAGCACGATGGTTTCGCGCACGGCCAGCTGGGTCAGCGCGGCGCGGGTGACGCCAAGGCCCAGCAGCTCCGACACCTCGTTGGACATGGGCGCGATGGCGTCGGTGGAGGTCAGGAACGCGATCATCACCACCAGCGACGTGGTGTTGACGATGTCCACCGGCATGGCGATTTCATTGGCCAGAAACGCTTCCTCCAGCCCTCGGCGCAACGGGGTGCCGCGGGCCTGCACCACCATGGGAAAGCCCGCGATGTCATGCAGCGACAGCCCCGCGCGCCCGGCCAGCGGATGGGCGGCGCGGGCCTGAAACGACACGTTCTCCACCCGTCCGCGCAGGATTTCGAACTGGCGGGTGTCGATGCCATGGGGCGGACGGCCGAGCACAAAGTCGAAATCCCCGGCCAGCAGCCCGTCGATCAGCGTGTCTGAGGGGCCGACATCCACATGGATCTCAGCGCCCGGCGCCTCACGCTTCAGCGCCTGGATTGCCGGGACCGCGACGCCGACTGCTGCGCCGGTCACCGCCCCGATGCGCACGGACCCGATCTGCCCGGCCTTGAAGGCGTCGATTTCGCGCATCGCCTCATCAAGGCCTGATACCAGCCCCGTGGCGCGGCGCGACAGAATCTCGCCCATGGCCGTGATCCGCATGCCTTTGGGGTGGCGGGCGAACAGCGGCGCGCCGACAATCCGCTCCACCTCCAACAACATGCGCGATGCGGCGGGCTGGGTCATGTTCAGGCGCTGGGCTGCGCCGCCAAGCTGCCCTTCGCCAACGATGGCGAGGATCAGCCGCAGATGGCGCGGCAGCAGGCGTGAGGCGATGTCATGGCTCATGCACTACATGCCGGTTTTGGTATGGATTTTGTCAAGTTAATCATTTGCACGGCATGTCGCTGCGCCGCTAGCTTTGCTGCGGATCATACGGTCCTTGCCGCGGACCGAATGCGGGCGTGCCAAATCGCCTGCCGCGCGGCGCGATATACGTCTTGGGAGGGACACATGAAGAAAATTGCAACCCTGCTTGCGGGCATTGCCCTTGGCGCAGGCTTTGCCGCGCCGCTGCTGGCCGATAACGGCCTTGTGGGCATCGCCATGCCGACGAAATCCTCAGCACGCTGGATTTCCGATGGCAATTCGATGGTCAAGCAGTTTGAGGCCGCGGGCTATAAGGTCGATCTTCAATACGCCGAAGACGACATTCCCAACCAGCTTGCGCAGATTGAAAACATGATCACCAAGGGCGTGAATGTCCTGGTGATTGCGGCGATTGACGGCACCACCTTGTCAAACGCGCTGGAAAACGCCGCGGCGATGGACATCAAGGTCATCGCCTATGACCGGCTGATCCGTGAAAGTGGCAATGTCGATTATTACGCGACCTTTGATAACTTCAAGGTCGGCGTGCAGCAGGCCAGTTCGTTGGTTGCGGGCCTGAAGGCGCGCTTCCCCGATGCCAAACCTTGGAATGTGGAGCTGTTTGGCGGATCGCCGGACGATAACAACGCGTTCTTTTTCTACAATGGCGGCATGTCGGTCCTGCAACCGATGATCGACAGCGGTGACGTTGTGATCGCGTCTGGCCAGATGGGCATGGACAAGGTCGGCACCCTGCGTTGGGACGGCGCCGTCGCGCAGGCCCGTATGGATAACCTGCTGTCAGCCAATTACACCGACACGCCGGTGCATGGTGTGCTGTCGCCCTATGATGGCCTGTCGATCGGCATTCTGTCGTCGCTGAAAGGCGTCGGGTATGGATCGGGCGGCATGAAAATGCCCATCGTATCGGGCCAGGACGCCGAAGTGCAGTCGGTGAAATCAATCCTTGCCGGGGAACAGTATTCCACCGTTTTCAAGGACACGCGCGAACTGGCGCGGGTCACGGTCGGCATGGTCGATGCGCTGCTTGCGGGCGGCACGCCTGAGATCAACGACACCACCACCTATGACAACGGCGTCAAAGTGATCCCGTCGTACCTGCTTGAACCCGTCTCGGTGGACCTGTCCAACTGGGAAGAGATCCTGCTTGGCTCGGGCTATTACACCAAAGACCAGGTTCAGTGATCTGAACGGGTTTGCGCCCCGCCGGCCTTGGCCGACGGGGTGCCCTTGGGGGAAATCCATGTCTGCAATTCTGGAAATGCGCGGGATTGGCAAAAGCTTTCCCGGCGTGCGGGCGCTTGACGGCGTTACCTTTGAGGTTGAGCGCGGCCAGATCCACGCGCTGGTCGGTGAAAACGGCGCTGGCAAATCCACGCTGATGAAGGTGCTGAGCGGCGTCTACCCCGCGGGCCACTACGAAGGTGACATCGTCTTTGAAGGTGCGGTCATGCGTTTTGGCGGCATCGCCGACAGCGAGCGCACCGGCATCATCATCATCCACCAGGAACTGGCGCTGGTGCCGCTGTTGTCGATTGCTGAGAACCTGTTTCTGGGCAACGAAATCACCCGCCGCGGTATGATCGACTGGCCTGAGACGTATCTGCGCACCGAAAAGCTGCTGCGCAAAGTCGGGCTGGCGGAGAACGCCGCAACCAAGGTCGACAGCCTTGGCGTCGGCAAGCAGCAATTGGTGGAGATCGCCAAGGCGCTGTCCAAAGAGGTGAAGCTGCTGATCCTCGATGAACCCACCGCCGCGTTGCAGGAGAACGACAGCGAAAAGCTGCTGGACCTGTTGCTGGAGCTGAAGGCGCAGGGCATCACATCAATCATCATATCGCACAAACTGAACGAAATCAGGCGTGTGGCGGACACTGTTACAGTGCTGCGCGATGGGGCCACGGTGTCCACCATTGATTGCCGCACCACGCCGGTCTCCGAGGAACGCATCGTGCGCGACATGGTCGGGCGCGACATGGCGCACCGCTATCCCGCGCGCACGCCCGACATTGGCGAGACATTGCTTGAGGTGTCAGGCTGGTCCGTGCGCCACCCGCAGCACGCCGCGCGCGAAGTGATCAAGGATCTGTCGCTGCGCGTCGCAGCGGGTGAGGTGGTCGGCATCGCCGGGCTGATGGGGTCAGGGCGCACCGAATTTGCCATGTCGCTGTTTGGCGAAAGCTACGGGCGCAAAACCGGCGGCGACGTGTCCCTGCGCGGCAGGCCGATTGATTGCAGCACGGTGGCCGCCGCCGTCGCCAGCGGTCTTGCCTATGTCACCGAAGACCGCAAGGAATTGGGCCTGATCCTTGATGAAAACATCCTGCGCAACATCACGCTGGCCAACCTGCCGGGCGTGTCCGCGCGCGGTGTGATCAATTCAGCCCAAGAACGTCAGGTGGCTGAGGACTACCGCGACCGCCTCGGCATCCGCACGCCTTCGGTGTTCCAAAAAGTGATGAACCTGTCGGGCGGCAACCAGCAAAAGGTGGTGCTGGCGAAATGGCTGTTCGCAGCGCCTGAGGTGCTGATCCTGGATGAGCCAACCCGCGGCATCGATGTGGGCGCCAAGTTTGAGATTTACGGGATCATCAACCAGCTCGCCGCCGACAAAAAGGGCGTGATCATGATCTCGTCCGAAATGCCGGAGCTGCTGGGCATGTGCGACCGCATCTACGTGATGAAAGAAGGCGCGCTGGTCGGCCAGCTTTCTGCGGCCGAGGCAAGTCAGGAAAAGATCATGTCCATGATCATCAAAGGCTGAGGGAAAATTCGATGACACATGGTCAAACCGACGGGCAGGGGTCGACGAAAAGCTTCCTCGCCAGCCATCTGCGCGATTACGGAATTCTGCTGGCGCTGGTGGTCATCATGGTCTTCTTCCAGATCGCGACCGATGGCGTGTTGATGAAGCCGGTCAACATCACCAACCTGTTTTTGCAAAACAGCTACATCATCATCATGGCGCTGGGCATGCTGCTGGTGATCGTCGCCGGGCATATCGATCTGTCGGTCGGATCGGTGGTCGGGTTCATCGGGGCGATGGCCGCGGTGATGATGGTGAATTACGACATGCACCCAGTGCCGGTGTCAGTGATCTGCCTTGTTGCCGGCACGCTGATCGGTGCGGCGCAGGGCTATTGGGTCGCCTATTGGCGCATTCCGTCGTTCATTGTCACGCTGGCGGGCATGCTGGTGTTCCGCGGGCTGACGCTGTGGCTGCTTGAAGGGCAATCGGTCGGCCCGTTTCCGCGCGAATTTCAGGCGCTGTCCACGGGGTTTGTGCCCGATATGACCGGCTTTGATCCGGTGGCGTTCGGCCTGAAGCGGCTGAACCTGACGGCGGTGGTGCTGGGGGCGGCGTTGGCCGGGCTGATCGTTTGGATCGCCATGCGGTCCCGCGCCCGCAACGCCAAATATGGCATTGAGGACGAGCCGATCGCGTTTTTCGTCGCCAAAAATGGCCTGATCGCGCTGGCCATCGTTTATATCGCGTTCCTGCTGGCCACCTTCCGCGGCCTGCCCAACGTGCTGATCACCATGGCAGTGCTGATCGCGGCCTACACCTTCCTGACCCAATCGACGACGCTGGGGCGGCGGATTTATGCGCTGGGGGGCAATGAAAAAGCCGCCAAACTGTCGGGCATCAACACCAAGCGACTGACCTTTCTGACCTTTGCGAATATGGGGTTCCTTGCGGCCACCGCGGGGCTGATTTTTGCCGCGCGCCTCAACACCGCAACCCCCAAGGCTGGCGTCGCGTTTGAGCTGGACGTGATCGCGGCAGTGTTCATCGGCGGCGCGTCGATGTCTGGCGGTGTCGGCAAGGTGATGGGCGCGGTGGTCGGCGCGTTTATCATGGGGGTGATGAACAACGGCATGTCCATCGTCGGCATCGGCATTGATTACCAGCAGGTGATCAAAGGCCTGGTGCTGCTCGCCGCCGTGATCTTTGACGTTTACAACAAAAACAAGCAGGGCTGATCCATGTTCGAACCGGCAAAATGGCCGCGCAAGCTCAGATCCTCAGAATGGTTCGGGGGCACCAGCCGCGATCACATCTATCATCGCAGCTGGATGAAGAACCAGGGCCTGCCCGCGGATCTGTTGGACGGGAGGCCCGTCATCGGCATCTGCAACACCTGGTCCCAGCTGACGCCGTGCAACGCCCATCTGCGCGATCTGGCCGACAAGGTGAAGCACGGGGTGTATGAGGCCGGGGGCCTGCCGCTGGAATTCCCCGTCTTCTCCACCGGTGAAAGCGCGCTCAGACCCACGGCGATGATGTATCGCAACCTTGCGGCCATGGATGTTGAGGAAGCCATCCGCGCCAATCCGATCGATGCGGTGGTGCTGATGGTCGGCTGCGACAAGACCACGCCTGCTTTGCTGATGGGCGCCGCGTCGGTGGACGTGCCGGCCATCGTGGTCACCGGCGGCCCGATGCTGAACGGCTGGTTTCGCAATGAACGCGTCGGGTCCGGCACCGCCCTTTGGCAGATGTCTGAGGCGGTCAAAGCCGGGACCATGTCCCAAGACGAATTTCTGGATGCAGAACAGGCCATGAGCCGATCACCGGGGTCGTGCAACACCATGGGCACCGCGTCGACCATGGCCAGCATGGCCGAGGCGCTGGGCATGGCGCTGTCGGGCAACGCCGCCATTCCGGCGGTCGACAGCCGCCGCCGGGTGATGGCGCAGCTGACCGGCAGGCGCATCGTGCAGATGGCCAAGGACGATCTGAAACCGTCTGACGTGATGACGCGTGCTGCGTTTGAAAATGCCATCCGCACCAACGGCGCGATTGGCGGGTCGACCAATGCGGTGATCCACCTGCTGGCGATTGCCGGGCGGGTGGGCATCGACCTGAACCTGGATGATTGGGACCGGCTGGGCCGCGACGTCGCCACCATCGTCAACCTGATGCCGTCGGGCAAATACCTGATGGAGGAGTTTTTCTACGCCGGCGGCCTGCCTGTCGTGCTGAAACGTCTGGGCGAGGCTGGATTGCTCCACAAAGACGCTCTAACCGTTTCGGGTGAGACGCAATGGGATCAGGTCAAAGACGCCCGCAACTGGAACGAAGACGTGATCCGCCCGGTTGAAAACCCTCTGACCGATCAAGGCGGCATTGCGGTGCTGCGCGGCAATCTGGCCCCCGGCGGCGCGGTGCTGAAACCGTCCGCCGCCACGCCTGCGCTGATGGTCCATCGTGGCCGCGCGGTCGTGTTCGAAGACATCGACGACTACAAAGCCAAGATCAATGATGACGATCTGGACATTGATGAGACCTGCATCATGGTCTTGAAAAACTGCGGCCCCCGCGGTTATCCCGGCATGGCGGAGGTCGGCAATATGGGCCTGCCGCCCAAGGTGCTGCGCAAAGGCATCACCGACATGGTGCGGATATCTGATGCGCGCATGTCCGGCACCGCTTACGGCACGGTCATCTTGCACACCACGCCTGAGGCCGCGGCGGGCGGGCCGCTGGCCATCGTGCAGAACGGCGATTTCATCGAAGTGGACGTGCCCAACCGGCGCCTGCATCTGGATGTGCCTGAGGCTGAGATCGCTGCGCGTCTGGCCGCATGGGTCAACCCGGTGATTGCGCCCCAAAGCGGCTATGCCCGGCTTTATCATGACCATGTGACCGGGGCGGATACCGGCGCGGATTTCGATTTCCTCATAGGGTGCCGCGGCAGCGCGGTTGGCAAGGAGTCTCATTGATATGACCGGCACACCCCATACTCTTGCCATTGTCGGGGTCGGCAAGATCGCGCGCGATCAGCATTTGCCCTCGATTTCGGCCAACCCCGATTTCCGGCTGGTGGCCACCGCCAGCCGCAACGCCAGCGTTGAGGGGGCTGAGGCGTTCCGCGATCTGCAAACCTTGCTGGCCGCGCGGCCCGACGTGGCTGCCATCGCGCTGTGCAACCCGCCGCAGGTGCGCTTTGACACCGCGTGCATGGCCATTGAGGCCGGGCGCCATGTGCTGCTTGAAAAACCCCCCGGCGCAACCTTGTCCGAAGTGCACGCGCTGGCCGACATGGCCCGCGCCAAGGGCGTGACCCTGTTTGCCACCTGGCATTCGCGTTTCGCCCATTGCGTGCCCGCGGCGCGCGATTGGCTGGCGGACAAGACCATCCGCAAGCTGGACATCATCTGGAAAGAAGACGTGCGCCGCTGGCATCCGGGGCAGGCGTGGATCTGGCAGGCGGGGGGGCTGGGGGTGTTCGATCCGGGGATCAACGCGCTGTCGATCCTGACGGCGATCTACCCGCGCGCACTGCACATCACTGGCGCTGATCTGCAATTTCCGTCGAACTGCGACACGCCCATCGCCGCGCAGCTGGCGTTCCATGACCGTGGCGGTGCAGCCGTGACCGCCGATTTCGACTTTCTGCAACAAGGCCCCCAGACATGGGACATCCGCGTTGAAACCGACCAAGGGTCCATGACCCTGTCTATGGGCGGCAGCGTGATGCATGTTGACGGGGTGGAAGTCGCCCGTGGCCCGGACCGCGAATATAACGGCATCTACGCCGCCTTCGCCGATCTGATCGCGCGCGGCGAAAGCGATGTGGACCTGTCGCCCATGGTGCATGTGGCCGATGCGCTGACCCTTGGGCGTCGAACGATTGTGGAGGAATTTCATGACCCTGCCTGAAGCTTGCGACTGGATTGCGGTTGATTGGGGGACATCGCGCCTGCGTGTCTGGGCGATGGACGCGCAGGGGGCCGCGATGGCCCACGCCACGTCCGATCAGGGCATGGGCGTGCTGGCGCAAGGTGCGTTCGAAAGCGCGCTGATGGCGCTGATCGCGCCGTGGCTTGGGGATGCGCGCGTGCCTGTGATTGTGTGTGGCATGGCCGGCGCGCGCGAAGGCTGGCGCCAGGCGGCCTATCGCGCGGTCCCGTGTGCGCCAGTGGCGGCGGGCGGGCTGACGCCGGTTCCCACCGATGATCCGCGCCTTGACGTGCGCATTGTGCCGGGGCTGAGCCAGCAGACCCATGCCGACGTGATGCGCGGCGAAGAAACCCAGATCGCCGGGTTCCTACGCGCCGATCCGGGCTTTGAAGGCGTCGCCTGCCTGCCCGGCACCCACAGCAAATGGGTCGATGTCCAAAGCGGCAAGATCGTCCGGTTCCAGACCTTCATGACCGGAGAGCTGTTTGACCTGCTCGCCGACAAATCGATCCTGCGCCACATGATTGCGCGCGAACAGGGTGCCGATGATGCAGCAGGCGACGCGGCCTTTGACGCCGCCGCACGCTGGGCGCTGGTTGACGGCCCGGCGGTGGCGGCGCAGCTTTTTGGCCTGCGCGCGGCTGGCTTGTTGCATGGGCCTGATCCGGTGGCGGCGCGCGCGCGCCTGTCGGGCCTGCTGATCGGGTCCGAATTGTGCGCCGCCCGCGCCTATTGGATGGGGCGCAAGGTGCATCTGATCGGCGACGGGCCGGTGGCGGACCGCTATGCCCGCGCGCTGACCGCATCAGGCTGCAGCCTTGCCCGCCTTGATGCTGAGGCCCTGACCCTTGGCGGCTTGGCACTGGTGCGCGAAATGATCAAGGACGCCGCGTGACCCGCAATCTGGTCGCGATCCTGCGCGGGTTGACCCCGCCTGAGGCCCCCGCCATCGGCGCCGCGCTGATCAAAGCCGGGATCACCAGCATCGAAGTTCCGCTGAATTCCCCGGACCCGTTGGCCAGCATCAAGGTGCTGGCCGACATGTTCGGTGCCCGCGCCGTGATCGGTGCGGGCACGGTGCTGACACCCGCAGATGTGGACGCGGTGGCAGCAGTGGGCGGCACGCTGATCGTGTCGCCCAATGCGGATGCGGACGTGATCGTGCGCACGCTGGCGCTGGGGCTGACCGCCATGCCCGGCGTGTTCACCGCCACTGAATGCTTTGCGGCGATCAAGGCAGGCGCGCGGGCGCTGAAACTGTTCCCCGCCGCCATCGCCGGGCCCGAAGGGTTAAAGGCCCTGCGCGCTGTGATCCCGGCTGAGGTGGGGATTTACGCGGTTGGCGGCGCCTCAGCCGACAATTTTGGCGAATGGATCGCGGCGGGGGCGGCTGGGTTTGGCATTGGATCGGCGCTGTACCGCCCCGGCGACGACGCTGAAATCGTAGGTGCGCGCGCGCGTGCGATGGTCGCCGCCTATGACGCCGCGCTGCAATAAGGAAGACCCATGACGCACGTTATTTCCGGCATGCTTCCCGTCGCGCCGACCCCGTTTCACAGCGATGGTAGGGTGGATGAGGACGGCATGCGCCGGGGCATCGACTGTCTGATTGATCAGGGCGTGGACGCGATCTGCATCCTCGCCAATTGTTCCGAACAGGTCGTGCTGTCGGATGATGAACGCGCGACCCTGATGCGGCTGAGCTTTGCGCATTGTGCGGGCCGGGTGCCGATGACCGTGATGATCAGCCATGTCTCTACAGACATTGTGATGGCGCGGGTCAGGGATGCGCAGGAGATGGGCGCGTCGATGGTGATGATGATGCCGGAGGATTTGATGGCTGATCTGGACGCCGGCGCGACGGGCAGCATGGCCTTGGGCCTGCTGCCAGCGCATATCGGCCCGACCCTCATGCACCGCCGCAACGGCGATATGGATGCAGCTTTGGCGCAGTGGACCAAATGCCTGCCGCTGATCAATCATGAAAACCGCCAATGCGGGCTGCGCGCGTGCAAGGCCGTCTATGTCAAAGGCGGCATGATCGGGTCGGACTTTGTGCGCCATCGCCTGAAGCCGATTTCAGCGCGCATCAAGGACCGGCTTTTGGGCCTTGCCGTCGATCTGGATCTGATCGCGCTGCGGTGGGGCAAATGACCGCCCGGCCGCTGTGCAGCGCGCGCGCTGAACTGGGGGAAGGTCCGTCCTACGACCCCGCCAGCGAAGCCGCTTGGTGGGTGGACATCACCGGGCAAACCCTGCTTGAACATCGCTTCGCCGACGGGTCCACCCATGTTCATGCCTTGCCGCGCATGGCCAGTCTGGCGGCGCGCATCGACGCGGACCGCCAATTGCTGGCGATGGAGGATGGGCTTTACGTTCGCACCATCGCAGGCGGCGCGCTGCGCCTGCTGACGCCGCTTGAGGCAGGCAATTCTGTGACCCGCAGCAATGACGGGCGGGTGCATCCGTCAGGCGCGGTGTGGATCGGGACCATGGGCAAGAACGCTGAAAAAGCCGCTGGTGCGATCTATTGGGCCCGCGGGGCTGAGGTGCAGCGCCTGTTCGCCGACATCTCCATCCCCAACGCGATCTGCTTTTCCCCCGATGGCGGGACCGGGTTCTTTGCCGACACTGCCCGCAACACCATCTGGCGCGTGGCTTTGGACCCGGCCACCGGGCTGCCGCGCGGGGCACCCGAAGTGTTCGTGGCCCCCGGCAAGGGCGCGGGTTGGTGCGACGGTGCGGTGATGGACCAAAACGGCGTGCTGTGGAACGCGGCCTGGGGCGGGGCGGCGGTCAACGGCTATGGCCCTGACGGGGCGCTGGTGCGCACCATTCCAGTGCCCGCGCGCCAGCCGAGCTGCCCGTGTTTTGTGGGCCCCGATGCATCGCGGATGATCGTGACCACCGCGCGCCAAGGCATGGACCCGGCCGCCCGCGCCGCCGATCCGGGGGGTGGGCTGACCTTTGCGCTGCCGGGCGTGTTTGACGGGATCATCGACCCGCCCTTCGCCTTGTAATCTGCGGGGGGGGGGGCGTTGGACCCCCCCCACCGCGCTCAGCTTTCAGCGAGCTGAAGCTTGTCTTGGGTTTTGGTGTCGAAATCGCCCGCGTCGTGACGCTCATGCAGCTGCATGTTCAGATCCCCGAACGGCCGGTTCACCATGCGCCCGCGCAGCACTGCGGGACGGGCATCGATTGCCTCAGCCCAACGCATCACGTTTTTATAGGACGTGACGTCGAGAAATTCCGCCGCGCTGTAAAGCCGCCCAAGCACGAGCTGCCCATACCACGCCCAGATTGCCATGTCGGCGATCGAATACTCAGCACCGGCGATATACTCATGCTCAGCCAACTGGCGGTCGAGCACATCAAGCTGGCGCTTCGTCTCCATCGTGAAGCGGTTGATGCAGTATTCGATAGGCTCCGGCGCATAGGCATAGAAATGCCCGAACCCGCCGCCCAGATAGGGCGCGCTGCCCATCTGCCAGAACAGCCAGGACATGACCTCGGTGCGCGCGCCGGGATCGGTGGGCAGGAAGGCACCGAACTTTTCGGCCAGATGCAGCAGCATGGCGCCCGATTCAAAGATCCGCTGGGGCGTGTCGCCGCTGCGATCCAGCAAGGCGGGGATCTTTGAATTGGGGTTCACCGCGACAAAGCCGCTGGAGAACTGATCCCCCTCGCCGATGTTGATCAACCACGCGTCATATTCCGCGCCGCTATGGCCGAGCGCCAGCAATTCCTCAAGCATCACCGTGACTTTGACGCCGTTCGGGGTGGCCAACGAGTAAAGCTGGAACGGGTGCTTGCCGACCGGCAGCACCTTGTCATGGGTCGCACCGGCGATGGGGCGGTTGATTTTGGCGAATTTTCCGCCACTTTCGGAGTCCCATGTCCAGATTTTGGGGGGCTCATATGTGGTTGCTTCGGTCATGATGTCAGCTCGATCTGTTTGGTTTTGGTCGGAGGCGATTGCCTCGACACTTAAGCGCTTTGCGCGTATTGGCAATGGCCGCGGTCCTGATTTTGAGCGATCGCTCGCTAGGCGCTGCGCCCCGCCGCGCGGCCTGAGAACAGGCACCCCCCGAGAAACGTGCCTTCGTGCGCGTTGTATCCATGATGCCCGCCCCCGCCAAAGCCCGCGACCTCGCCCGCCGCGAACAGCCCGTCGATGGGCGCGCCGCCTGCATCCAGCGCCCGCGCGTCCAGATCAGTGTGCTGCCCGCCCAGCGATTTGCTGGTCAGCACGTTCAGGCGCACGGTGATCAGCGGGCCATTGGCGGGGTCCAGAAACTTGTGCGGCTTTGCGGTGCGGATCATCCTGTCGCCGCGATATTTGCGCGCCGCGCGGATCGCGGTGATCTGCGTGTCTTTGCTGAACGGATTGTCAATCGCGCGGTCGCGGGCCTCCAGTTGTGCGCGGATATCGGCAAGGTCCAGCGGGGCGTGCGGCGTGTCCTTGTTCATGCCCGCAACCAGCGCGTGCAGATCGCCGCGCACCACGAAATCCTCACCATGGGTCGTGAACGCCTCCACCGCCGCAGTGGCGCCTTTGCCGAGCCGGGCCTTCAGCACCTCAATCTAGCGGCCAGAGGTGAAATCGCGGTTCTGCTCAGACCCCGACAGCGCGAATTCCTTTTCGATGATCTTTTGGGTCAGAATGCACCTGCTGTGCGCATACCCGGTCGACCGAATGCGCTTCAGTGTCGAAAGCGTGTCAAAGCCCGGCAGGCACGGTGCCTCCATCCGTTTGCCTAGCGCGTCGAGCCACACGCTGCTTGGCCCCGGCAGGATGTGGATGCCGTGATTGGGCCAGATCGGGTTCCAGTTCGTGATGCGCTCAAAATAATACCACATGCGGTCTTCGTTGATGACCCCGGCGCCTGCGTTGCGCGCGATGGTCTGCATGGTGCCATCCACGTAATCGGGCACGTCGGCGATCATGCGTGCGGGCGGCGGGCCAAGCCGATCCACCGGCCAGACCTTGCGCACCATGTCGTGGTTCCCGCCAATGCCGCCGGTGGTCAGGATGATGCTTTGGGCCGACACCTCAAACCCGCCGGCCAGATCGCGGTTGTCGCGGATGCCCATGCGGCGCTGTTCAGGCGTGTTGACCATGAAAGCCCGCCCAGCGACCAGAACGCCTGACCGCCCAGCGATTGCGCGCCCTCCAGATCGACGATCAGGACTGCGCGCCCGCGATCCGCCGCCGCGCAGGCCGCGACCAGCCCGGCAAGCCCCGCGCCCACGATGGCGACGTCGCATTGATGTGTCTCGATGCCCATCCCGGCCCCCACGCAAAACCGGGGGCCAGAGTGAATGGCGCGGCGGGGGATGCGCAAGCGATGGATCGCATGCAGGCAGGTTTTTTGCGATCAGCGTGGGGGCGCGTGGCGCGCGCAGATGCGGTTCAAACATCCCGCTTGCCGCGCGATGATGCCGGTCAAGCACCGGTCAAGCACCGGTCAAGCGCCGATCAAACGCCGGTCAAACGCCGGTCAGATGTCGCGAAAGCCCCCCTTGTCGGCGCTGCTGGCAAACGCGGCATAGGCTTTCAGCGCGCGGGTGATGATGCGGGTGCGCGGGCCGGGGTCGCACCAGCGCATCGCCTCAGGGCGCGCCTCCATCGCCGCGCGGCGGGTGGCCAGAACATCGTTTGGGACCATCAGGGTGATGGTGCGGGCGGGGATGTCGATTTCGATCATATCGCCATCCTCGATCAACGCGATCGCGCCACCTGCGGCAGCCTCAGGCGACACATGGCCCAGCGACAGCCCCGCCGTCGCGCCAGAGAACCGCCCATCAGTGATCAGCGCGCAGCTGTCATCGATCTTTTGCGCCTTCATCGACATGGTGGGTTTCAGCATTTCTTGCATGCCCGGCCCGCCCTTGGGCCCCTCATACCGGATCACCACCGCGGTGCCGGGCGCGATGGTCCCGGCGTCGATGGAGGTCAGCGCGGTTTCCTGCTGGTCGAACACCCGGGCCTTGCCGGTCCAGCGCAGCATGTCCGCGCGCACCGCGCCGGTTTTCACCACGCAGCCATCCACCGCGATGTTGCCCTTCAGGATCGCAAGGCCGCCTTCGGAGGAATAGGGATGGTCGATGTCGCGGATGCAGCCTGCGGTCCGGTCCAGATCCATGTCCTGCCAGCGCATGTTCTGGGCATAAGGCTTGATGGTGCGCACGCCGCCGGGGGCCGCGCGATAGAAATGGTTGGCCTCGGCGTCCCCTGACCGCTTCACGTCCCATGTCGCCAGCACCTGCGCCAAGGTCTGGCCGCTGACAGTGGGCAGGGACGCGTCGATCAACCCGGCGGCGTTCAATTCGCCCATGATGCCCATGATGCCGCCAGCGCGGTGCACGTCCTCCATGTAATAATCGGGGCTTGCGGGGGCGACCTTGCACAGATGCGGAATGCGCCGCGACAGGCGGTCCATGTCGGCCAAGGTGAAATCCACGCCCGCCTCCTGCGCCAGCGCCAGCAGATGCAGGATGGTGTTGGTCGACCCGCCCATGGCGATGTCGACGGTCATGGCATTTTCAAACGCCGCGCGGGTGGCAATGGCGCGGGGCAGGGCGGAGGGATCTTCGTCCTCATAATACCGTTTGGCCAGCGCCACGATTGTGCGGGCGGCACGTTCAAACAGGCCTTTGCGGTCGGCATGGGTGGCCAGCATAGATCCGTTGCCCGGCAGCGCCAGCCCGATGGCTTCGGCCAGACAGTTCATCGAATTGGCGGTGAACATGCCCGAACACGACCCGCAGGTTGGGCAGGCGTTCAGTTCAATGTCCAGCGCCGCGCTGGCCTGATCAGGGTCAAAGGCGGCGATATAGGCCTCAACCGGGTCCACCCGGCGCATGACGTTGTTGTTGACGATGCGCCCGGCCTCCATCGGCCCGCCCGACACGTAAATGACCGGGATGTTGAGCCGCAGCCCCGCCAGCAGCATCCCCGGCGTGATCTTGTCGCAATTGGACACGCAGATCAGCGCGTCGACGCAGTGTGCCTGGCACATGTATTCGATGCTGTCAGCGATCAGATCGCGGCTGGGCAGGGAATACAGCATGCCGTCATGGCCCATGGCGATGCCGTCATCAATCGCGATGGTGCTGAATTCGCGCGCAATCCCGCCTGCGGCATTGATTGTCTCGCACACCAGACGCCCGACCTCTGCCAGATGCACATGGCCGGGCACGAATTCGGTGAACGAATTGGCCACCGCGATGATCGGCTTGCCGAAATCATCGGGCGACACCCCCGCAGCCATCCACAGGGATCTGGCGGCGGCGGCCGATTTGCCTGTGGTGACGCGGTTGGAGGGATAGGGCGGCATGGGGCGTGCTCCTGAATCGGGGCGACTTGGGGGGTCACGATAACGCGCGACATGCGCGGGCACCGGGGAAAATGGCGCCGAGGGGCGTGTGAGCGCAAAAATAAACGACGTTCATTTGTATTTTAAGGGTGAGTGGATCCGAGGTCATCGTGGATTTCAGTGACGGCAGCGCCGGGCGAAATTGACGCAAGAAAACATGGACATTTTTTATGAGTATGAAAATCACGGTTTGCGCCCTTGCCGCAGCATGCGCAGGGCTCATGTCCTCCGATGCATCGGCGGCCAGCGGATTTCCGGCGACGCTGCTGGACAACGGAACCAGTTTTGCGGACTCGGTGTTCACCGGCGCGCCGGGCACCGGGCTGTATGGTGCCTAGGGCAGCGAATGGGGCGGGATCGGCGGCCAGATCGTCACCTTTGATTTCGGCCTCGATCGGATTGAAAACCTCAGCGGCGCCGATTTCACGATCTACGAAAAAAGGTGGGGGCCTTGAGTTCGATCTGATTGCGGTGTCCGCCAGCCTCGATGGCCTGACATTCACCGACGTAACCCTGAGCGAAACCACCTATTTCGCCATCGTCGGCGACGAATTGCATGGCAGCGCTTCCTTCGCCCGATCCTATGATCTGCAGGGCGCGCTGGCGCTGGCGCGCTAAGTGCGCATCGACGGCGACGGCGACGGAACCGCCGCCGGCAGCGGGACCAATGGCTTCGATCTGGACGGGATGGGCGCGATACACCTCGCCTCGGTCCCGGTCCCAGCGGCTTTGCCGTTGAAGCTGGGCGGGTTGGCGGTGTTTGGGGCGGTGGCGCGCAAGCGCGCGCGGCTGACTGCCGGCGACAGGGCGTGCGGCGGCGTCAGGCCAGCATGACCGCAATGCGGGTGGCGGCGACGACCCCGTCGATGATGCGCACCCGGGTGCGGCCTGCGGCACGGCGCGGAATGTCCACCATGCCCGCGCAGCCCAGCACCACCGATTGCACGTTGTCTTCATGGGCGGCGGCGGCGATTTCGTCGATCACCCGGGCGCTGGCGGCGTCCGGGTCGCTTTCCAATGCCAGCACTGGCACGCCGCTGGCGCGCACCCGTGCCAGTTGGCCGCCCAACCCGTATGCGGCAATGTTGGCTTCCAGAATGGGCACCGACACTGCCAACGTGGTGACCACCGAAAACCGCGCCCCGGCCAGCGCGGCCAGATGATACCCCGCCTGACCGATGCCGATGACCGGGCAGGCACAGATCGCGCGCGCCTGGTCCAGCCCGGTGTCGTCAAAGCACCCGATGATCACGGCAGACGCGCCGCCATCGGACGCGTCTTGTGCCAGCCGCAGCAGGTGGGGCAGGGCCGCGGCGCCGTCTTCCTCGCCCTGGATCGATGCGGGCCCGTCATGGCTGGTGACGCCGATGATGTCTGCGCCGGGCGCGGCACTGCGCGCGGCTGCCAGCATCGCCCGCGTCATGGAGGCGGTGGCGTTCGGGTTGATGATCGTGATGTGCATTCAGGCCATCCCGTCGCCAGCATCAGATCCCGCCCGCGCCCGCCGCCGGTTCATCACCCGCGCAGTGATCAGGAACACGCCGATGATCACAAACGAAAACACCGTGGTCAGTGTGCCGAGCGCGAAGATCACCGGGGTGGTGACGTTGGTGGTCATGCCAAAAATCTCCAGCGGCAGGGTGTTGCGGCTGCCTGCGGTCAGCAGGGTGCGCGCGAATTCATCATAGCTGAGCGTAAAGCCGAACAGCGCGACCCCGATCAGGGACGGTGCGATGATCGGCAACACCACATGGCGGATGGTCTGCCAGTTGCTGGCACCTTGGTCGCGGGCGGCTTCCTCATAGCTTTTGTCAAAGCGGTTGAAGACCGCGAACATGATCAAAAGGCCAAACGGCAGCGTCCATGTCAGCTGCGACCCAAAGCCTGAGGTCGCCCAATGCACTTTCAGGCCCAATTGCGAAAAGATCAGCCCGACGCCCAGCGACACCAGGATCGACGGGATCACCAGCGATGTGATGATCAGATAAAACAATATGCCCGACCCGGCGAAGCGTTTGCGAAACGCCAGCCCGCCCATGATCGACACCACCACGGTGGTGACCATCACGATCAGCCCCAGCAGCAGGCTGCGCGAAAACGATCCCCAGATGTCGCCGACGGCCTGCTGCTCGAACAGGTCCCGGAACCAGTGCAGCGACGTGCCGCGCATGGGAAAGGTCAGCCCGCCCAGCGGCCCTTGGAACGACAGGATGGCGATGGTCAGGGTGGGGCCGTACAGGAACAGCACAAACAGGGTAAAAAAGGCGGACAGGACGTAAAAGCTGCGCGGTCTGGGCTCCATGCTCAAAGCTCCTTGCGGATGTCGACAAAGCGCAGAAGGATGCCGATGGTGATCAGCACCGTGGCCAGCAGCACCACCGCGGTCGCCGATGCGGACGGGTATTGCAGCAGCGCGATGTCGTTTGAAATCAACCGCCCGACATTGGCCGATTGGCTGCCAGACATGATCCGCACCGTGATGAAATCGCCCATCACCAGCGTCACCACGAAGATGGTGCCGATCATGATGCCGGGTTTCGTCAGCGGGATGATCACGTTCCACAAGATCTGCGCGCCTGAGGCACCTGCGTCGCGCGCCGCCTCAATCAAGGATTTGTCGATGCGCATCATGGTGTTGAAGATCGGCACCACCATGAACAGGGTGTAAAGATGCACAAAGGCTAGGATCACCGCGAAATCTGAGAACAACAGCCAGTCCAGCGGCTCATCTATCGCGCCCCATGATATCAGCGCGGAATTGGCGATGCCGTTGCGGCCCAGAAACGGGATCCACGATATCATGCGGATGATGTTCGACGTCCAGAACGGGATCGTGCACAGCAAAAACAGTGCGATCTGCCAAGTTTGCGTGCGCACATGGAACGCCAGAAAATACGCAACGGTGAAGCCGATCGACAGCGTGATCGCCCAGGTGATGACCGCGTATTTAAAGGTGTTCAGGAACACTTTCAGCGTCACGGGAGACCCGAACAGGAAGTCGTAATTTTCCCAGCTGAAGGCCGGAATGATCGAAAACTCAGTCGTTTGCCAAAAGCTGACCACCACGATCACGATGATCGGCAGGATCAGGAACAGCGCCAGCACCACGGCCAGCGGGGACGCGAGCAGCCAGCCCGTCAGGTGGCGCGAGCGCATAAATCGGTCCATGGCATGATGCTTTCGGCAAAGTGGCCGAGGCCCCGGCGTCGCCGGGACCTCGTTGGGGATCAAGACGCGATGAATTCGTTCCACTTGCGAACCATGTACTGGTTCTCAGGCATAACCGAATTCCAGCACGCCACTGCGCCCATGCGGTCGGTGAACGACCCGCCATCGCGCACATCGCCGGCGCCAGCCAGTTTCTGCCCCGACGGGTTGGTGATGTCGCCCGCGGCGGCTTTGCCCTCGAACCAATAGCCCCATTCATCGGCGCTCATGTGGTTCTTGGACGTCTCGGGCACGGCCGAATAATAGCCCTGACGCATCAGATATCCGCCGACCCAGCCGTCGAGATACCAGTTGATGTATTCATAGGCTGCATCCAGCTCCAGCCCGCTCAGGCGGCTCGACAGACCGATGCCGCCACCCCAGCTGCGATAGCCTTCCTTCAGCGGCTGGTACACGCACGGGATGCCGCGCGATTTGACGGCGGTGATCGCGGGCGACCACATCGACTGGATCACCACCTCGCCGGACGCCATCAGGTTCACGCTCTCGTCGAACGATTTCCAGAAGGCGCGGAACTGACCGGCCTGCTTGGCCTCAGTGAAAATCGCCATGGTCTTGTCGATTTCGGCGCGGGTCATGGCGCCCTTGTCGCCATATTTGATCTCTCCCATCGCTTCGCAGACCATGGCCATGTCCATGATCCCGATCGAGGAGATGTCGAGGATCGACGCCTTGCCCTTGAATTCGGGGTTCAGCAATTCGGCCCAGCTGTCGATCGGACGGCCGATCAGGTCAGGGCGGATGCCCAGCGTGTCGGCGTTGTAGATCGTGGGGATCAGGGTCATCCAGCCGGATTCGTTGTCGGCGAAATCAGTGCCGCCCGGGCCGGAGGTGAACCCGACCGAGTGCGGCGCCGTGCCCTGCGCAATGGTGCTGTCAGGCGTCAGCTTGCCATTGCGAAAGATGCCGACAATCTTGTCGTAGTTCTTGATTTTGCTGGTGTCCATCGCCTGCAAATTGCCGGTCGGCCAGACCTTTTTGCAAATCCAGTATTCGATGTCGGCAATGTCAAAGCTGTCGGGCTGGGTCGCCGCACGCTGGGTGACGCTGTCGCTGTCAAGCGCGGTCATCTCAAGCGTAAACCCAAGGTCGGATTTCACCTTGGTCGCCACGTCGTTGAGGTTCGACACCCCGGTGCCAAACTGGCGCAGGGTGATGTCCTTGATATTCTGGGCCCAGAGCATCGGTGCCGGAAAGGCGGATGCGGCGGCGGCGGCAGCGCCGCCCTTCAGAATGCTGCGGCGTGAGATTTTGGTCGTCGTCATCGGTGCTCTCCTGGTCGGGTCGTGGTCTTTTGGGGGATGGTTTCAGGACGCCAGCGGGTGCAGGCGGTTTTCGTCCCAGCGCAGTCCGATCCGGTCGCCGGGGTTGAACGGGGCGGCGAAGAAATCCGCCTCAGGGGTCAGGGCGGTCACGTCCTGATCCCCGGCCATGCGGGCGGTCACGGCCACATGTGCGCCTTGGTATTCGACGCCCACCACTGCGGCGGCGGCATTTGCGCCTTCGGGCGCGCCGATGCGGATTGCATCGCAGCGCAAGGCAAAATGGCCGTGGGGCAGGGCGATCACGTTGTGCCCGCCCATGAACCGCGCCACAAAGGCTGTGCGCGGTGCGTTGAACACATCGCGCGCCGGGCCGGCCTGTTCGATCACGGCGCTGTTCATCACCACGATTTCATCGGCGAGGGCCAACGCCTCATCCTGGCTGTGGGTGACGTGCAGAAAGGTGATGCCCAATTCGCGCTGCAGCTTTTTCAGTTCTGCGCGCATCCGGATGCGCAAAAAGGGGTCGAGCGCGGAAAGCGGCTCATCCAGCAGCAACGCCTGCGGCCGGGTGATCAGGGCGCGCGCCAAAGCCACGCGCTGTTGCTGGCCGCCAGACAATTGGTCGGGCAGGCGTTCGGCGAACCCGGTCATGTCGACCAGCTCCAGCATCTCCATCGCGGCTTTGCGGCGGGTGGGCGCGTCGGTCCCTTTCATCTTCAGGCTGAAGGCGACGTTGTCAGCGACGCTCAGATGCGGGAACAGCGCATAGCTTTGGAACATCATCGCGGTGCCGCGCCTCGCGGGCGGCAGGCGCGAGACATCGCGCCCCGACAGCACCACCGATCCGTCGGTCACGCTTTCATGCCCGGCAATCATCCGCAGGGTGGATGATTTCCCGCAGCCCGACGGGCCCAGTAGGCAGGCATAAGACCCGGCGCGGAAATGATGGTTGATCGCGTCCACCGCCAGGGCAGTCCCATAGCGTTTGGTGAGCGAGATCAGTTCAAGGTCATGTTTGGGTGCGGTCATGCGATCCTCGTGGCTGTCGATCGGATGCTGCGGGACGGTGTCGCGTGCGTGCAATCATAAATGGCGCGCTGAGGTGCAGTTATCGCCTTTTTGTGCATAAATTATGCAATTGCGCACGCGGAATGATCAAAATATGAACTCATGATTGTATACAATCAGCAGGGATTTGGTGGACGATCAGAATCGGTCTTGTCGGCCGATTTCTCCTCTGCCATGGCTGGACGTCAAGGAGATGCGACGTGACCAAGATCAGCCCCCACCACCGCCCAGCCGTTCGTGATGCCGCGAGCATCGGTGTTGCCGAGGGCATTGCGCTGGCCATCCACGAACACCGCATCGCGCCGGGCGCCAAGCTGGGTGAGGATGAAATCGGTGAGATTTACGGCGTCTCACGCACCGTGGTGCGCGCTGCGCTGCAACAGCTTGCCCATGACCAGATCGTGCAGATCGAACGCAACCGCGGTGCATTCGTCGCCCAGCCCAGCCTGCGTGAGGCCCATGAGGTGTTCGAAGCCCGCGCGCTGCTGGAGCCGCGCACCGCGCGATCGGCGGCGGAGCGGACCACCCCAGCCGACATCGCCGCGCTGGAGCGGCACATCGCGGGCGAACACGCCGCGCTTGCGGCCAACGACATGGGCCGCGCCGTGCGCCTGTCAGGCCTGTTCCACATAGAGATTTCGCGGATCGCGCAGCAAGATACCATCGCGAGGTTCATTGAAACGCTGATCGCGCGGTCCTCGTTGATCATTGCTCTGTATTGGCGGCGCTCCAGCGCGCTGTGCGAAAGCCACGCGCATCACGCGCTGCTGGGCGCATTGGCCGATCATGACGGGCAGGCGGCAGAGGAGCTGATGCGCTCCCACCTTGTTGACATCCTGTCTGCGCTGGACCTGCGTGAGGCAAGCGCGCCGCCTCGATCCCTGCGCGCCGCCATTCTGGGCGACGGCTGAGCGGGCCCCGCTGTCCAGACCCTGCGCCGTGGTGATGACACGCGCGGCGCGGCGCGCGATCAAAAGCCCGGCCCGGCCCGGCCCGGATTGCGCGTTGCGGTTGCCATTGTCGGGCCTTCAGGCGGCCAATCAGACTGGCCGCGGGTCAGCGGTTTGGCGCGCCGGGGGGAACAAGGCTGCTGAACGGCTTGCCGATGGCGGTTTCATATTCGGCCTCATCCCAGAACCCGATCAGAATGCCGTTCTGCGCGGTCTGATGTTGCCGCGCCAGCACGTCGCTGGTGGCGGTGATGCGGGTGTGGTGCTGCAAGGACCATGACAGCAGCGCCGCCTCCATCCGTTTGCGGATTGCGTGGTGTTCGGGCGCGTCGGAGCCGCCGAGGTCGGTCAGTTCAGCCGGGTCAGTGTCCAGATCGAACATAACCGGGCGGAACCCTTCGCAGCGCACATATTTCCAGCGTCCGTCAAAGATCATTACCGTGCGCGCGTCCTGTTGCGGCACGTTCAACGCCGCGGCCATTTCAAAGCTGGAATAGTCATGCTCGCTGATTGCATAGCGCCGCGAAAAGCCGTCTGTGCCGTGCAGCAGGGGGGTCAGGTTGCGGCCTTCGATCACATGGGGTTTGGGTTTGCATCCCAAGGCGTCCATGAAGGTGGGGGCCAGATCGATCATCTCTACCAATGCGTCCGACACGGTCCCGCGCGCCGCGTTCGCCGCAGGCCGCGGGTCGGCGATGATCAGCGGCACTTTGGCGGCGACGTCGTGGTAGAAATCCTTGTCGCCCATCCAATGGTCGCCCATGTAATCGCCATGGTCTGAGGTGAACGCGATGATGGTGTTTTCGGTCAGGCCCTTTTCATCCATCCACGCGAACAGACGGCCCAGATTGTCGTCGAGCTGCTTGATCAGCCCCATATAGGCGGGAATGACATGTTCGCGCACATGGTCGCGCGAAAAGCTGCGGCAGACGCGCGATTTCAGATAGGCGCGCATCAGCGGGTGGTCGGTGCCCCGCTCAGCCTCAGACCGGATTGGGGCCACGATGTGTTCGGGCCCGTACATGTTGTGGTAGGGCGCGGGGACGATATAGGGCCAGTGCGGCTTGATGTAGCTCAGGTGGCACAGCCATGGCTGCCCGTCCGCCATCGCGCCTTGCATGAAGGCCATGGCGCGGTCGGTCATATAGGCGGTTTCGGAATGTTCCTCGGGGACGTTGGCGGGCAGGCGTGAATTTTTCAGCAGCCAAGCCGACATCAGATCAGCGTTTTCATCGAGGCCGGAATTGGCGAAATCTTCCCACGGGTTGCCTGAGGCATAGCCAAGGCTGACGAGGTAATTATCATAGGCCGACCAGTTCTGGCGCGGGCTGTCGGGGTGCAGGCCGTCATCGCGTTCAAACGCCTCAAATCCGCATTGTGCGACGCGCGCGCCGATCTCGCTTTTTGGATCAAGGCCCAGCCACGCCATGCCTTCGCGGTCGGCGATCATGTGGGTCTTGCCGACCAGAACCGCCCGTGCGCCCGCCTCACGCAAGTGATCGCCCAAGGTGGGTTCCCCGACCCGCAGCGGCACGCCGTTCCATGTCGATCCATGGCTGCGCACATAGCGCCCGGTA
This sequence comes from Paracoccaceae bacterium, assembly GCA_047610385.1. Classification (GTDB taxonomy): domain Bacteria; phylum Pseudomonadota; class Alphaproteobacteria; order Rhodobacterales; family Rhodobacteraceae; genus JBOCEF01. The sequence goes on from JBLGAC010000038.1 coordinate 27,534, forward strand.
TAGGCGGACATGCGCGACGGCCCGCAGACCGGCGATTGCACATAGGTGTTGGTGAACCGGACGCCGCGTGCGGCCAAGGCGTCGATATGGGGGGTGTGCAGATGCGGATGGCCATAGCAGCTCAGGTAATCGAACCGCAGCTGGTCGGCCATGATCCACAGAACGTTCGGTTTTTGGGTCATGGCGAAGGCTCATTTTTCAAGATGTTTTCGATCGGGCTGCGCAAGAAGGCTTCATACCGGTCAAGAAGCGCGACGAAGGCTGCAACTTCATCAGGCGTGAATTCCGCGCTCAGGGCCGCGCGCCGCTTTTTCATGACCGGGGCGGCTTTTTCATAGGCGGCCCGCCCCGCCTCGGCCAGATCGACAATGATCTGCCGCCCGTCAGCGCTGTCGCGGCGCATGGTGACGAACCCCTTGCGCTTCATCGCGGGCAGCGCGCGGCTGAGCAGCGAATGATCGGTGCGCTGGATTTCTGCGAGGTCACGGATCGACATGGGTCCAGCCTCGTGCAGGTCCCAAAGGGTGCGCCATTCCACGGTCGACAGCCCGCCCGCACCTTGCAACAGCCGCAGCGCCTGCGCGCGCGACGCGGCATAGGTCGCAGGCAGGCGTGAGAAGAGGTTCTGTTCCTCGCGCACGCGGCGTTGGCGCACGCGCTCCGCCTGCTGCTCAGCATTGATGGTCATGGCGGTCCTCCTGCCACAGCAAATAGACATCGGAAAAGAATTGGTGACAAGTCATATAGTTTTTGCGACGCTCTGGGCATGTCCCTTACGTCAGGGCATGGCGTCCATGAAGAAGGCGCGAAACCGGGAGGATTTATAATGCTTAGAACCGCACTTGTCGGGGCGACGCTTGCGCTCGCGCCCTTCGCAGTGGCCGCGCAGGTCACGCTGACCTCCGAAACCTCCAGCGTGGGGTCGTCGCCGCACTATGTGGACACGACTTTGGCCGCGGTGCTGGAAAGCGCGGGCGTCGCCACGGTGCAGATCACCGAAGGCGCGACGCTGACCAATTCGGTTCAGGCGGTGGCCGAAGGGCGGCTCGACATGGCGCCTGCGCCGCTGATCCTGCCGTTCCTGCTGTCGCGCGGCATTGGCCCCTATAGCGGCATCGGGGCCGAAAAGGGCGCTGAGCTGGCGGGCAACCTGCGGGTGATCTTTTTTCACGCCGGATCGCATCAGATCTTTGGCCACTACAATTCCGCGCCGATCAAGGACATCCGCGACCTGAAAGGTCTGCGCATCTGGAACGGCCCGCCGCGCGGCGCGGCGCTGACATCGGGGCGCGCGATGATCCAGCTTTTGGCCGGTCTGAAGGATGGCGAAGGGTATGAGGGCGTGCAGACGCCTTGGCCTGACACCATCTCAGCCATCACCGGCGGCGGAGTGGACGCCTGGACCTCGCCCGACGGGCTGCCCTCAGGCCGGCAGATCCAGATTGCAGCGGCGGGCGGCACCACGATCTATGACGTTCCGTCGGACCTTTTGGCCAGCAAGCTGGGCCAGCAGATCGTCGGCGCGCCGGGGCATGCGCCGTTCTCAATGCCGGTTGAAAAATACCGCGCGGCCTATGCGGGCAATGACATAACCGTCGTGACCGATGACGCCACGTTCGACAGCTATGTCACCGCCTTTGGCCAGATCGTGCCCGCCCAGATGGATGAGCCGCTGGTGTTCGACATCGTGTCGGCGTTCCTGGCGGCGCAGGTGCGGTTTGAAACCGGGGCACCGATTGGCCCGAACCTGGCGCTGACCTTTGGCGATGTTGACGGCGTGAACCAAGGGGCGTGCGGCGCGGTGAAGATCAAGATGCACCCGGGCGCGATCCGCGCCTATGAGGCAGCAGGCCACAGCATCGCCGATTGCCTGCGCCCCTGAGGTCGACCATTTCTCCGGGTCCGGCCATCTGTCGGACCCGCACCTTTGACGGGAACACGCCAGTGACAGACACCGCCCCGATCCGCCGCCCTGTCGGCGCGCGCATCGCCGCCGCGCTTGCGCTGGTCCTGGTGCTGGTGGGCATGGTCAACACCATGCCTGAAATAGCGGGCCTGCAGGATTGGGCGCGTGAGGCGACGGGGCGGCCGTTTTTCCGGATCTCAGGCTTTCCGACTGAGGTGTTCTTTCCGCCAGTTTTCCTGCTGATGATGACCATCGTGGTGTTTGACGCCAGCGTCTACCGGGCGTGGAGGGTTGAAAAACCGCATCTGGCATGGCTGGGGCTGGTGCTGGATTGTGGGCTGCTGCTGGCGGCGTTTCTGGGGGCGCTGGGCTATTTGGTGGAGATCGACAGCGTCTGCCTGATCGACCAGATCACCGGAGAGCGCGCGCGCCTGATCGCCGACGCCGCGTCGCGGTCCGACGTGATCCCCGGCATTTCGTTTGACGCTGAGGTGCCGGCCTGTCAGGCGCGCTTCGGGGTCTGGATCTTGCCGCTGCTGTTCACGATCATCACGCTGTTTTTCCTTTATAACCTGCGGGTCTGGGGCCTGCCGCTGGTGGCGGTGGCCAGCGTGGTGGTGCTGTATACGGTCGGCACCGCGCTGATCTGGATGCTCGGGCTGTCAGACAACAATTTCCTGCTGACCAAGCTGGGTGCCGATGGCGGCGACGTGTTGGCGGCGGCGGTGCAAAAGGCGACCAACGTCTTTACCTCTCCCGACGGGTTCATGGGCCGGTTCATGGATATCGTGGTCAATCAGGTGTTTCCTTATGTGATCCTTGGGGCGCTGTTCGGGTCCTCGGCCGGGGGCACGTCGCTGATCAAGCTGGCGGTGCGGCTGACACGGCGGCTGCGCGGCGGACCGGCCCATGCGGCCATCGTGTCGTCGGCCATGTTCGGCACGATCACCGGCGGGCCAGTGACCAACGTGCTGTCCACCGGGCGCCTGACCATTCCGATGATGCGCAGGAACGGCTTCAACCCGCATTTCGCCGGAGGGGTTGAGGCCGCTGCCTCATCGGGTGGGCAGATCATGCCGCCGGTGATGGGGGTGGCGGCCTTCGTGCTCGTGGCCCTGACGGCGGTGCCTTACACCAAGGTGATCATGGCGGCGTTCCTGCCCGCGATGGCGTTTTTCTTCTCGATCTTCCTCGCGGTGGTGTTTCAGGCCCGCAAAGAAGGCATCGAGGCGATGAAAGAGATCCCTGAGGATCTGGTGATGCACCGGCAGGACTGGCTGAACCTGATCATCATCTTCGCGCCGATCGCGGTCATCCTGGCGCTGCTGCTGGGCAACAAAGACACCATGGGCCTTGGGCTGGTGGGCTGGCTGTTGGGCGCTGAAACCGCGGTGAAAGACGGCGTGCGCGTGATCACTGATCGTGGCTGGCCGCTGCAGACCATCGTAAACGCCACTGGGGATGCGGTGTCCGCCGGGTGGTGGGCGGTTGCGGTGCTGATCCCGCTGTTGTTCCTTGATCCTGCGACACGGGCGCGCCCGTCCTTGGTCCTGACATCGCTGGCGGGGGGCGGTGTTCTGCTGTCGCGCCTGTTCCTGCTGCTGTTCGCGGTGTCGATCATCGCCGCCTTTCTGAACGAAAGCGGCCTGACCGGCGAATTGACCCGCGCGGTCACGTCATGGCTGGAAAAGGCGACCATGCTGCGGATTGCGGGGTATGAGATCCCGATCGTCGGCGGCGTTTACCTGATGCTGGCGCTGACCTGCGCGATGTTCTGCGCCATCGTGCTGGGCATGGGCATGCCAACGGTGCCCGCGTATGTGAACGTGGCGCTGTTGCTGGGGCCGCTGCTGGCCAATCTGGGCGTCAGCTTTTTCACCGCGCATATGTTCGTGTTCTATTTCGCCGTTGCCTCAGCAATCACGCCGCCCGTGGCCATTGCGGCCTTTGCCGCGGCGTCGATTGCGGGGACAGAACCCATGCGCACCGGGCTGGCCGCTGTGCGTGTGGGGATCGTGATGTTCACCATCCCGTTTGTGTTCGCGTGGTATCCCGAACTGCTGTTGATCGAGGAGGCGGTGACCATCACCAACGCCTCCGGCCAGCGGGTGCTGATTGACGGATATACTGGCCAGACGGACTGGGCGTCGCTGTTTGCGCTGCTCGCGCGTCTGGTGTTGTCGCTGTATCTGGTGGCTTCCGCGCTCGCGCGCTTTGACAGCGCCCGGATTTCGCGCTCGGAAATGGTGCTGAGGCTTCTGATCGCCGTGCTGGTGTTGTGGAAAACGCCGGTGGTTATGTCAGTCGGTCTGGTGGCGGCTGGCGCGCTGCTGGCATGGCATCATTTTGGCCGCAGGGGCATGGGGGGCCGCAGCGCCGCCTGATCTGGACTGCGCGGCACCATCCGGCACGTCTGGGTTTTGCGGCCTTGGCCCGCCACCGCCCCCTTCATCGGGGCGGTGGCGGCGCGCCGCCAAGGGCAATTGCAACCCGTGCACGCAGGCATTCGTGGGAATGGCTGGCTGCTTACCGGTTCGGCGTGTGTTCAGCCGGGCAGCGCCGTGCGGGTGAACAGCCCGCCGATCAGGCGCCGGGCCAGCAGTTCCGTCAGCGCCAGAGACAGGATCAGCCCTGTCGTCACCGCCGTTGCGATCCCGATCCAGACCCCGAAATACCCCAGATCGAACACCGCCAGAAATAGCCATGCGAAGAAGGCGACGCCAAAACCCTGCCGATAAATGCCCACCCACAGCGTATAGATCGGCTTTTTGAATGCCTGCAAAAGCGAATTGATCGCAAACAACATCACATAAACTGGCAAGATAAAACAATCCACGTGCAGATAGCTTATGCCGATTTCAATGACCTGCGGGTTGTCAGTGAACACGCCCATCGCGGGCCCGGCTGCGAACCACAAGATGGCCGCCGCGCCCAGCATCAAAGTAACGCCAGCCTTGAAGCAGAACATCGCTGCCTCGCGCACACGGTCAAAATCCCCGGCGCCGTAGTTTTGTGACGCGATCGGCAGCAGCGCTCCGGTCAGCCCGAAGGCGGGCAGCAGCAGCAATTGCTCAATGCGCAGGGCCACGCCATAGGCGGCCACGGCCTCGCCGCCAAAGTCCTTGAGGAAGAACTGGATCACGAACCCGGCGACCATCATTACCATCATCGCGAAACTGGCGGGCAGCGCCTGGGCCGCAATCTGACGGAACATCCCAAGCTCTGGCCGGAACCGGCGGACGCCTTGCATCACCTCAGACCCGAAGACACGCCACAGGATGAACACCATCACCCCCAGCTGGCTGACCAGCGTCGACAGCGCGATGCCGTTGAACCCGATCCCGTCCCACGGGCCAATGCCAAAGATAAACAGCGGGTTGAGCGCGAGATTGGCAAAAAACGCTGCAATGTTGGCGTATTGCATGGATTTCGTGTCGCCTTGCGCCGTCAGGATCCCGTTGGCGGCAAACGCGATCAGAAACGCCGGCGCGGCAAAGATCAGCACGCTCAGATACTGGTTGGCCGCGTCGCGGTAGCCCCCGGGCAGGGACACAAGCGCGATCAGCGCGGGCGAGAACGCCAGCCCCAGCAGCACCACCGCCCCAGCAGCGATCAGCGCAAAGCTCAGCCCTTGGCTGGCGACGACCGAGGCGTCAGTTGATTTTTTGCCCAAGGCGTTGCCAACAAGCGCGCTCATGCCCGTGGAAAGGCCGAACCCGATGGCGATCAGCACGAAGAACGCCTGAAAGGAAATCGCCAGACCCGCCTGCGCGTCGGTCGACAGCATCCCGGCGTAATACACATCAACCACGTTATAGAGCGTGGTGAACACCATACCGACGGCCGTCGGAATGGCCATGGCGCGAAAGTGGCCTGAGATGGACCCTTCGGTCAGGTCGCGTCGGGCCATTATGTCTCCTACGGCAGTGAATGGGCGATGCATAACATAGTCACGGATCGGCGAAAGTGGAAAAACACCTTCATATGGGCTGGTCAGGGGGCTTTGGGGCGGTCGCGGTTTGGCGCCGCGTTAAGTGCGCGTTTTGATCATATTTCGTTTGAAAGATTTGGGGCCATTTAGGGTTAAGCTTGGGCACCATTGGCGCAAATTATAAAATCTGGTGATGTATTCGACGCGTCAGATTTAAAATTGGCCTTGTTGTTTTTAAGGGAGACTTTAACGGCTGCGCGCAGCGCGATGGCCATTCTTAGCCTTTTTGTGCAGATCACGCAGGGCAATCACATGGCGCGACTTGGGGCACAGGGTCTCAGCCAGCCTTCACAGGTCCGGATATAGGCGTTGTCGCCCTGCTGCGCAGTATTTGGGGGAGGAGCTTCGCAACGCCAGATTGCTGACCGCGTGTGCCATGCCCGGCTTGGCGCGTCCGCAACCTCGGACAGCCAGAACATGTGAGAAGCATTCGGTGAAGCTGGTCTGCCGGGCTGGACGTGGCCGTTGATGCTGCAAAAACACCCCAACCACTGCGTTGAGCCGCACTTTGCGGGCCAGTCAGTCCGGCATATGCCGATCCAGCCCCAGCGGGAGTTTTTGCGCATAAGCCGCCGGTGGAAGGCAATTGCACACAATCGGCATGTGGGTCGAAGCGGGCGGCTCGGGACCCGAAGATCCCGAACCGCCCGGTCAGAATGCGCCTATTCGGCGTTCGCGGCGTCAACATGGATCGTGGCCAGACCATGCTTTTCGCGACGGCTGTCGCGGTAGATCGCCTTCATCAACGACACACCCATCAGCACCATGACGACGCTGAACGGCAGGGCACCGATCACCATGGCAGTCTGGATCGCGCCCAGCCCACCGGCGATGATCAGACCGCCCACCACCAGCGCAAGGGCAGCCCCCCAGAACAGGATGTGGGGGCGTGCCTTGGGGCCTTCGTCGCCAGCCGCATTGATCGTATTGATGATCAGCACCGCACTGTCAGCCGAGGTCACGAGGTAGGTCAGCAGCAAGATGACCACGATGACCGACATGGCATAGGCGGCCGTTTCATCAAGGATCACCGCCAGCATCGCGAACAGCTGGTCCGCCTGGCCCGCGCCAACAATGGCACCGTTGGCCTTGCCGGACAGTTCAAGATCAATCGCGGTGCCACCCACAAGGGCGAACCACACAAAGCACATGAACGCGGGGATGATCATCGCGCCCAGCACGTATTCGCGGATCGTCCGACCCTTTGAAATGCGCGCAAGGAACACGCCGACGAAGGGAGCAAAGGCGATCCACCATGCCCAGTAGAAGATGGTCCAACCGCCCTGCCAGCCAGCCAGCGCGTCGCCCGTCTCAGTGCCGTCCTTGGCCCAGACCGTCAGGACGTTGTTCGGGATTGAAAGCAGATAGTCCCAGATGCCGACGAAAAGGGTTGAAACTCCGAAAGTGGTGGACCCCAGCAGCAGGAAGAACGCGAGCACGAAAAAGCTCAGCCCCATGTTGATGTTGGACAGCCACTTGATGCCCTTGCCGACGCCCGACAGCGCCGACAGCGTCGACGCCCCCATGATGACCGTCAGCGCCAGCACGATGCCGAGGGTGGACGACGATCTGGTGCCGTCATCAGCCACGGCGAACAGCCAATCGCCAAAGCCGATCCGCGACAGGCCTGAGATGAACTGCTCCACGCCAAAGCCCAGCGTCTGCGACACGCCAAGCACGGTTGCAACCACCGCAACCACGTCAACGACATGCCCGAGCGGGCCCGACAAAGATTGGCCGAAGATCGGCGTCAGCGCAGATCGGATCGTCAGCGGCAGACCCCGGCGGTAGGAGAAATAGCCAAGCGCAAGGCCGACGATGGCATAGGCCGCCCATGCCGCCAGACCCCAATGGGTGAAGGACCAGATGTAGGCTTCGCGCACGTTGCCGGCGGTGCTGCCTTCGGTCAGGCCCATGATGGTCGATGGGTTTTTGGCGAAATGGTACATTGGTTCAGCGGTCGCAAAGGTCAGCATGCCAATGCCGATCCCTGCGCCAAACATCATCGAAAACCATGAGAAATTGCTGAACTCAGGTCGGTCGTCATCATGGCCCAGCCGAAGTCGTCCGGCAGCTGGCCAAAGCGCGAGCGCAAAACAAAGGACGACAAAGAACGCCATCACATAGACGTACCAGTAGTTGAATGTCGCGAGGATAATGCTGTTCACCGCGCCGAGGCCCGCCGCCGCATGATCTGGAAACGCGATTGCCCAGAGGATCAGGCCACCAACGATAAGCTTGGCGCTGACGGTGACGTCTTTGGTGAATCCGCGGTAGAACCCGGACTGCGCGACCTTGATCGACAGATCCGTGATGGGTGGTTTGATTGGCACAATGTTTCTCCTTGGTGGTACGCTTTTAAAAAAACTCCAGCGATTTGAGAGACGATGCGCGTGGCAACGCCATGGCATCATCCTGAAAAGATGAACATTCCGTATAGGTGAATTAGGAGCACGATGCCAGTACGCAGACAAAATGGACGCGCCGCACGCGATGTGCATGCCAAGAATAAGCCAATTTATGGCGGTTGCCGCCCCCTGCACGAAGGCCTGCTATGGGCCGACTGCGGCGTCAAAATCGAGGCGGTGTTTTGACTTGCTCACCGTGGCATGAAGCCGATCGGCCAGCGCCATGCCATCGGCCGATTTGCAGCAAGATTGCCGTCCGCCAGGTGTGCCTCGTGCCGGTGTGGCCGATGGTGAGGGGACGGAACATCGGATCGGCAGACAGCGCCAAAACGTTATGGTGGCGGCTGAGAGAGACGGGGACCTATTCGGTGCGCTCAAGGCTCGCTTGGATCAAGTCGGCGATCAGAAGGCCAGCGCCGAAACAAGCCCTATCAGGCGCATCGCAATGTGCGGGTGTGGCCGCAGATGGGCCATCTGGCCAAGATCCAGGGGGGAGGTGCGGCCACGCGGTTTCCACCCGTGCCGCCATGTCCCAAGGCAGCGTCGGTCGACATCGCAAACCTGCCGATGCGCCGCGGGTTCTTGTATGCGGCGCACGCGCAAGGCGCTGGCCCAGTGCGGTTCCTTTCCGCGGATGGCCGCATATATGGGCGGTTTAAGACACGGGCTGCTCAATCGCGGCGGCTGCGGCCGCGCCAGCGGCGGCCAAGTTGGCGGCGGTGGTGTTGTTTGGCGTTTCGCCGACGCGCACCACGACCTCTTTGCGCGCAAAGCTGATGCCGTTTTGTTCAAACGCCTGGTTCACGCGCTGATACACCTCTTTGCGTAGGGTGAACTGGCGGCCGGGCTTGGCCATGAACTTGCCGCGCACGACAATTCCTACGTCATCCACATCAAAAACGCCTTGGCTTTTGAATGGCTGAAGAAAGTCAGCTGCGAATGCCGGGATCGCCATCATCTCCTTGCCGATGTTTTTGAAAATCTTGCGCACCTTTTCGGGGTCAGTGTCGAAGGCAACGGTGAACTTCAGCTTCACAATCACCCAGTCGCGGGAATAGTTGGTAACCTTGGGGATCTCGCCGAACGGGATCGTGTGAATTGCCCCGCGATGGTGGCGCAACCTGAGCGACCGCACTGAGATCTTTTCAACCGTCCCCAGCGTGTCGCCAACATCGACATATTCACCAACGCGGAAGGCATCATCGATCAGGAAGAAGATGCCCGACACCACGTCGGTCACCAGCTTTTGTGCGCCAAAGCCGATCGCGAGGCCGACAATCCCGGCACCAGCCAGCAGCGGCGTGATATCGACCCCCAGATTGGACAGCGCGATCAGCACGGTCAGCACCGCGATGCTTGCCTGCACCGTGACCCGCACCAGCGGCAGCACGGTTGACAGGCGCGACGCGTCGCGTGCGCCGCCTTCTCCGCCATCTTCCTGCGCTTCGGGATCGGTCGATGCGGAGGTCATCTCATTGGCCAGCAGCCGGTTGCTCCACAAGCTTGCGAATTCTAGCATCAGATACCCGATGGCCAGGATCATCATCGCCTTGAGCAACCCGGCCAGCACCGCAAGGCCCGCGCCACCACTGGCCACCGTGTCGCCGTTGATGCCCCAGGTTCGGGCGGCAACAATGATCAACATCGCCGCGATCATCACGCGGCCGATGCGGATCCAGGCGCGTTTGGCGTTGGCATAGGCTTGCTCCGCAATCGGGCCGTCGCCTTTCATTGGCGGCATCAGGTTCTTGACCAGCCCGCGCACCATGGTGTCGAGCACCGGTGCCATCAGCACCAGAAACAGCACGTCGTTCTGCTGGCCATGCAGCAGGTCATACCGCCCAGCGCCGATCAGGATCATGATCAGGAACCAGTTGCCCGCAATCAGACCCATGCCCACCTTGGGATAAATGCGGGCAAAGGAAATTTCGCTGGAGGTAAGGTCAGCATCATCGGCACCGCCGCGCATCATCGATTGAAGCGCGGCACGAAAGCGCCACACGAACCAGAACAGCGCCACATAAAAAAGGAAATTGGTCAGAAATCCGATATTGCCTTTGTCGATGGACACGCCGTGCGACAACACAAAAGGTATCGCAAAGTTCTGAAAGCCCAAAAGCGCGGCAAGCCCCACCAGCCAGATATGAATGCGCCGGGCACCGAAATCGTCGATGGCAACCAGCCGCAGCTCTGGGCGCTGCGGTGCCATCAAAAAGCGCGACACCGCCGCCACGAACAGCGGCAGCAGGATGACCTGATTGATCATGGCGTCCGCCACTTCGCGGTTCAGGCGCGGTGCCTCAGGCATCAGGCGGTTGACCACGAGCAGCGAGATCGTCGCAAATGCGATGATGCCGCCGAAATCCAGCAACACGCGGCGCACCAGCACCCCGACCTTTTGGCCAAGCGTCACAGGCACCGCTTCGCGCACAAGCGCGCGCCAGCCACGCGCCGCCCTGATGGCCACGGCATAGCCCCCCGCGCCAAGCAAAAGCGCGCCGCCAAACCACATGAACCAAGCGATCACCCCCCCGACGCCCCGCGGTTCGGCAAAATTGCCAATGGCGACCACAAAGAAATTATAGATGGCCAGAGGCACGGCGGAAAAGCTGGCCTCCATCTCTGGAAAGGCGCCGGTTATGTTCTGCACTGCGAATGCGACCGGGCCGCGCGGCTCTGCAGCCTGCGCCCTGGCGGCCACGTCGCGGTCCATCTGCGCAAGCAGCGCGTCGCGCACCTGGTCGTCGGTCAGCGTCGCCAGCAGCGCGCGCACCTCGATCTCAGTGGTTGGGGGCGGCGGCGCGACTTCGGTCTCAGCCTCAACCCCGCCACCGGTTCCGGGCAAGGGTGGTATTTGTGCCGCGGCAGGCCCCGCCAGCATGAGCGCCATAAAAATTGCGACAAGCGCGCGTTGGATTGATGGCATTCGTCAGTCTCCCACAGCAGATCTGTCTGTTAAGCGTGGCAATCAGGCCGCCATAACGGGAGCCATCGCGCTAATTTTCATAGAATAGAGCGATTTCAAAAAATGTAACACCATTTTACCATTGGCATTCAGGCATGCATTTGCAGTGGCTGAGGCGGGCTGAATCCCTGCTTGTGGCCGACGGCGACCTTGCGCAAAAACGGAAGGGTGAGCCGCCCCGACTTGCCATGATGGCAGCAGAGGCTGGGCAGGGGCCGCTGGTCATTGCTCGGCGCAACGATTAGCCGATTTTGTGAGCCCTGAGGGCATGACACCGTTGGCAACGCAAACATGTGCGCGGACGTCAACGAGGCCGCCGTGTGGCCCGCCAAGTGTTTAGTCCCGGCATCTGGTGGATCGGGTTTAGGGTGAACCTGTCTGGCTCGGATGTCCAGATCTTGCAGATGTATTCGTAGGGCGTAAGGCCACCGATGG
>JBLGAC010000039.1:0-37352 GCA_047610385.1 Paracoccaceae bacterium
GATGGGCTTGCTGAAACAGTTTCGCCGCGTCGCCACCCGCTACGACAAGACCGCCGAAAGCTTCCTTAGCTTCGTCCAACTTGCCGCCATCCATCGCTGGATGCGCTTTGTCCACACGGCCTAGGCCTTGGCGTGGCGGCTTTTCTTGATTTGGAATTGCTTCGATCGGGCAGGCGAGAAAATTATAATTATGAACGTTGTTAACCGTGGGGGAGGGATACTCAGGGAGCGGCGCAGACATGATGCCGCTCGGCGCTCTCTCTCCCCGCCTTAAGCGGGGGTCACGGCTGCGCACGGTGGTCCAGTTCGATTGGGGCACGGTGCGGGTGATTGAGGATTTGCATAAGGTACATTCCCTCACCATCGCTGCAGCGCTGCGGGGACGGGGCGCCTTGTCTCGTCTCGACCATGCCCGCCCGCAGATTGCCGACAAGCGGCATCTGCCAGAGGTGACGCCTACACCTTGGATCGCATAAGCGCGGGCAGGTGGCCCGGTGGGGTCGAGAGCGCTTGAAGCGGTGCGACGTGACAACGCCCAAACGGTGGTTGGTGCGCCGCGGGTTGATCGAGACGGAGACGGCGAAATATCTGGCAGCCTCTGAAGTCCTGATCTGGACGCGCCCATGCATGCGGTGCGGCGTTGAGGATGAGCGGCCCCGGAACTTCCGCATGTGCGGTCGATGCCGCGCTCAGATAACGAGGATTATCTGATGCCACTCACGGCAAAGGGCGTGGGTTGGCGGCGCAGTTCTCGGGCGGCAAGGGCGTCATCCGCCGCGCGCCGCATTTAAATCTTGAGGCGAAGCGCGCTGAGCGTCTGCGGCGTCGTGATGCGATGGCGCAGGGCAAGCGTTCAACCAAGGCGCCCAAGGGCACGTTGATGCCGGTGGTGATCTTGTGTCGGCCGCGGATGGCCACCGACCAACCGTTCGCCAGTGGGTCGTCTTGCGGATGCTCTACGAGGGCTTCATGCGGCAGCGCAGGCATTGTGGGGTGGTCCTCCCCGGTGGTTTCGTGGTGGCGCGGTCGGCATGGGCAATGCGGATGAGCAGCGGCATTGGCGCGGGAATGGGAATGGATCTTGGCCTCTTAAATATCAGGCCGCTCAGAACACAAAAGATCTTTGGTGTGTATGATCGTTTGCCATCATAAAATTCAGGTGGTTAGATTTCATGATGCAGCGTTCACCTGAATTACTGTGTTTGGAAGCGTGAAAGCGGTGGAGGTCCGGGAGATGAAGGGGGGCTAATCGCATGGGCGATATGTAAAATGGGATGTGGAAAATTATAATTTAAAACAAATATTTACCGACCTAAATCTGCTATCTTTAGTCGTATTCAATTTGGTATGGGGGGCTTGATCCCCCGCTCACGCGCCCTCAGCCGTTGCGCTGTGCATGAGCGGTCCGGGGCCCGCGCGTCGAAGATAATATGGCGCAGCGTGGGCGGCACCTTGCACCGGACGGCGCGCTCAGGTATCAGCGCGTTTCTTACCGGGACGGCCGGCCGAAATGGGCTGCCGCGTCGCCCTAGAATTGCGCCTTAGGGCGCGCATCCGGATACGGAGGTCAAAATGCCCAAGCTGAAGACGAAATCGAGCGCAAAGAAGCGCTTCAAAGTGACTGCCTCGGGTCTCGTGAAAGCTGGCCAGGCTGGCAAGCGTCACGGCATGATCAAGCGGTCCAACAAATTTATCCGTCAGGCTCGTGGTACCACGATCCTGTGCTCGGCTGACGCGAAGACCGTCAAGTCGTACATGCCCTACGCCGGCTAAGAGGAGGTTACGCTATGTCCCGAGTAAAACGCGGCGTCACCGCCCACGCCCGCCACAAAAAAGTCCGCGACGCAGCCAAAGGCTATTATGGCCGTCGCAAGAACGTCTTCCGCGTTGCTACGCAGGCGGTCGACAAGGCGATGGAATACGCCACGCGCGACCGTAAGGCACGCAAGCGTACCTTCCGCGCTCTGTGGATCCAGCGCATCAACGCCGCTGTGCGCAACTATGATGGCGACATGACCTACTCAACCTTCATCAACGGCCTGTCCAAGGCCGGGATTGAGGTTGACCGCAAGGTGATGGCTGATCTCGCTGTGCGTGAGCCTGAGGCGTTCAACGCCATCATCGCTCAGGCGAAAGCCGCGCTGGCCGCCTGATAAGGCACCATGCAGCGACCTGAATTTGGCCCGGCGGGAGCGATCCCGCCGGGTCTTTTCGCGTGCGTGCCAGTTTCGCCATTGCCTTGCGAAATAAAATTTCGCAAAAAGGGCCTGTTCTCAGGGCGGGGCGAAATTCCCCACCGGCGGTATGCGGCCTTGGCCGTGAGCCCGCGAGCGCCTTGCCTCGGCAAGGGTCAGCAGATCAGGTGCGATGCCTGAGCCGACGGTCACAGTCCGGATGAGAGAGAACGTGCGACGCGCGGCCCATGATGGGCTGCGTCGCCCGTGATCGCCTTGTGTGACGTGTCAGTTGCGAAAGGATGATCACATGACGCTTCACCGATACGCCTTCATCAAAGCCAATTGGCACGCGGCCATCGTGGACCGCGCGCTGGACGGATTTCTCGAATTGATCCCTGCCGCGCAGGTGGATGTGTTCGACGTGCCGGGCGCGTTCGAAATGCCCTTGCTGGCCCGCGATCTGGCCGTCAGCGGGCGCTACGCCGCCGTTGTCGCCGCCGCCCTTGTGGTGGATGGCGGGATTTACCGCCATGATTTCGTGGCCGCAGCCGTGGTTGATGGACTGATGCGCGCGGGCATGGACAGCGGCGTGCCCGTGCTGTCGGTGTCGCTGACCCCGCATCATTTCCAGGAAACTGACCATCACGTGGCCATCTACAGCGCCCATTTCGTTGAAAAGGGCCGCGAGGCGGCGCGCGCTGCGCTGATCATCGGCCAGGCCCGCGCGCGTTTGGCTGCTTAGTAAGTTTGGCCGCCTAGCGCGTCATTCGCCGCCATGCGCGGAACAGCAATTGGTTCGGCAGCAGGTTCAACGCCCGTAGAAACAGCGCGAATCGCCGGGGAAAGGTGATCTCGAACCCCGGACGCTCAAGCCCCTCGACGATGTGGCGCGCTGCCTCGTCGGGGGACATCATGAACGGCATTTCAAAGTCGTTGACCCCGGTGGCCTCGGTTTCCACAAAGCCCGGGTTCACCACTGAAATGCGCACCCCCAGATCCATCAGATCCAGCGCCAGCGATTGCGCCATGGCGATCAGCCCGGCCTTGCTCGCTGAATAGGCCGCGGCCCGTGGAAGCCCACCGAACCCGGCGACCGACGCGGTCACTGCAACATGGCCCTTGCCGCGCGCGATCATCGCCTTCAGCACGGGGTCGAGCCCGTTGGCGACCCCGGTCAGGTTCACCTCAAAGGTTTTGGCCGCTTTGCGCGCATCAAATTCCTGCGCGCGCATCGGCAGGTAGATCCCGGCGTTCAGCAGCACCAGCGCCAGCGGCGCCTGTGCCTCAATCTCCGCGACGATGCGGGCCATGGCTTCAGCATCGGTCACGTCGCCGGGGCAGGGGATGATGCGGCCGGGGCGCTCATGGGCCAAAGCGGCCAGCGCGTCGGGATCGCGCGCGGTGGCGTGCACGGTCCAACCCCGATCGACCAGCAGCAAGGTCACCGCGCGTCCGATCCCGGCCGACGCGCCGGTGACCCAGGCGTGGCCGTTCTCTGGTCGGGCGATCTGGTTGAACACGTTCATGGCATTGCGCTCCCGTAGGGGCGGCGCCCGTCGCGCGGGGCACCAAAGTGCGGATCGGCTGAGATCTGGGCGCCATGGCGGCGCATTGGCGTCGCCCGCGGCCGTGAGAGGGCTTTACGCCCCGAGCGGCCGCGTCCCCGGCAAAATGGCGCCGGGTCAGCCTTTGTCGAACAGATGGCTGATCGCCGGGCCAAGGGCGACAGGCGCGATGCGTGCTTCCTCACCGTTGGCTGCGAACGCGGTGCCTGCCCATTCGTCGCCCGCATAGAACAGGCTGAGATCTAGGTCCCCGGCGACCGTCCAACGGCGCGCAAGGGTTGGGCCAGCGCCGGTGGCGATGGTTTCTTCGCCCGCATCGGTGCAGGTAACCGCCAGCGGTGCGCCCGTCTGGGTGCTGATCCAGGTTGGGCGGGTCAGGAAGGCCGGGCTCCAATAACTGGTCGGGGCGGCACCGGCATCGATCACGCCTTGATGGCCGCTGCCATCCACCAGCAACCCGCCTTCGGTGGTGCGGGCGCGCACGAAATCGTCGGTCCCATCGTCGTTGCAGGTCGCGTCCAGCGACACCAGCCGCCCGCCGCGCCAAACCTCCCGGCTTTCCAGCTCATAGCGGTAGACCGTGATGCCGAGCAGCTTGACCGCGATCTGGATGCCGGTCTCAGCCACGGTTTCATCGCCGCTGCGCTTGACCGACAGAGTCTGCACTCCGATGTCGGAACCGTCGCGCACGATGTCAAAGCGCCGCGCGCCTGACCCGTCAGCCCACGCCATGCGGGGCGCCACGATCGCAGCGCCCAGCCCAATCAGAAATCCGCGCCGGTCGGTCATCAGATCATTCCGCCAGAAAGTTGAGGGCACGTGAAAACGGCCCCGTGAAGCGCATGCGGCCCGACGACACCACAAAACTGATGCACACACCTTCGTCGAGGATGCGCGGCCGGTGGTCGTCATCCTCAGTGGCGATGGCCACGTCGCCGCGCCGGTAGACCCGGCCGCGGTCTTCAAGCGCGCCACACAGGACCAGCGTCGCTTCGATCCCTTCATGGGTGTGCGAAAAAATCCGCGCGCCGGGTTTGGCGCGCAGCAGACTGATCTCCTCGCCGTCCAGAGTGCCCAGTTCGGCCTCGGCCAATCCCGGCAGCCGGAATTTCCACGGCGCGTCGTGCTCATCCACGCCAAGCGCCGCGCGCAGGCACGATGGCAGCACGCTGTTGGTGCGCAGGGGCACTGGGCGCGGCGCATCAACGTGCACCGCATCAAGCATCGCAAGCGCCCGTTCCAGCGACGGGGGCGCGAAATCAGCTGCCGGGGTTTCTTCCAGCAGGGCACCGCCAATGGTTTCAAACCCTGATACGCGCGCGCGCGCACCGGGCGAATAGGTCAAATGCGCAGCCACCAGCAAAGACATGCCGGGGGCCAACGCGCCGCTCGCGTAATCAGCGAGGATCTCATCATTGATAAAGTCGCGGCTCATGAACTCTCGCGTTTTCTATGTCCGGGGGATGATCCCCGGCGCCTGATGCGGTTCGGGCCACGCCGCCCGGCTTTGGACGGACGCGCCCGAAGCTGCGCTGACACACGCCTTGCGGCGTCTCGATTATCGGTCTTGCGTGTGGTACGTCCCGCGTGCGCTGGCGGATCACCCCCGACCAGAAATACGCGTGGGGGGATACGCCATCCCGTCTGCGCGCTGTTTTTACGCCCCGCACCGGCGGGCGATCAACGCGTTTTGTGACTACGGAGCGGGAAAATGGCACAGCTGCCCTTCTTTTTCTATGGCTCGTTGCAGGAGCTGGAGCTTCTGTCGATCGTGCTTGGCCGCCCGGTGGATGCGGACGCGCTGACGCCCGCCATCTTGCCAGGGTATGAGATCTGCAAAGTCGCGGGTGAGGCGTTTCCGTGCCTGTCGCCGCGCGTGGGCGCGCAGGCGGCTGGCGCGATCATGGGCGGGATCAGCCCGCAGGAAGCCGCGCGCATCATCTTTTTCGAGGATGAGGATGAATTTGATCTGCGCCCCGTGACGGTGGAAACTGGATCTGGCGATGTCGCGGCGCGCAGCTTTTTCCCCCGCCCGTTTCTGTCGCCCGGCGCAAGCTGGAGCTTTGCCGAATGGCAGGCGACCGACCGCCCCTTGATGATCGAATGCGCACGCGAAATCATGGCGCTGCGTGATCAGGGCGCCGACTGGTCCGACAAATCCATGTGGCCCGGCATCAAAAACCGCGCCCGTGCCCGTGTGCGCGCCAAGGCTGAGAACGCAGCCCGCGCCGCGGGTGCCATGCCCGCCGTCGGGGGCGCTGCGCTGACCGGCGCGGCGCTGGACCCGGTGGTGGTGGACGCGGTGGCCCATCCCTACGCATCCTATTTCGGTGTTGAGGACATGGTGATCCGCCATCCGCTGCATGGGGGTGGCATGTCCGCACCCGTGAAGCGCGCGGCCTTTTGTTCGGGCGACGCGGTCACCACGCTGCCCTATGACCCGCGGCGCGACGCGGTGCTGCTGATCACCCAATGGCGCGCCGGACCGCAGGCCCGCGGCGATGCGCATCCCTGGCCGGTCGAAGTGATCGCGGGCCGCATCGACAGCGATGAAAGTGCTGAGGCCACAGCGCGCCGCGAGGCGGTTGAGGAAGCCGGCCTTACGGTTGGGCGGATGGAGCGGGCGGGCGCCTATTACCCGTCGCCGGGCGTGATGGCTGAGCACATCACATCCTTCATCGCTGAGGCGGACCTGACCGATGCAGGCGGGGTGCATGGGTTGGACGCGGAGGGTGAGGACATCGCCTCAGTCGTTGTGCCGTTCGCGCGGGCGATGGAGCTGCTGGATGCAGGCGCGATCAATTCAGCGCCCGCGCTGGTGTCGCTGCTGTGGCTGTCGCGGCGGCGCGGCGCGCTGCGCAAGGCGTGGGCCGGGCTGTGACCCCCGGCTTTGGCGGGCGCGGCACCTTTGGGCCAAAGCGCCGCGCCATCGCCGCTGCACGAGACGCCGATGCGGTGCCTGCGCGGCGAGACCGGACGATGCGCCTGACCGCACCGCAGGGCGCTTGTTCCACGAACGGGCCTTTGAGGCAAACGGGCGTCGCGGCGGGGCCTTTGGTTCCTTGATATCATTCCCGGCCATGCGCGCCTTGTTTGCATCAGGCGCGCGGCCCTCATATGTGTGGGACCACGGCGCGACCGCCGCGCTGCACCCTGCTTTCGGAGAACCCATGCCATGGCCGCCTACAAGGACCTTGCCGACGCTGTCGGTCACACGCCGCTGATCAAGCTTCGCAAGGCGTCCGAGGTCACGGGTTGCGAGATCTGGGGCAAGGCTGAGTTCATGAACCCCGGCCAGTCAATCAAGGATCGCGCAGCGCTGTGGATCATCCGCGACGCTGAGCGCCGCGGGACCCTGCGCCCCGGCGGCACCATCGTTGAGGGCACCGCAGGCAACACCGGCATCGGGCTGGCGCTGGTTGGCGCATCCTTGGGGTATCGCACGGTGATCGTGATCCCTGAGACTCAGTCTGAGGAAAAAAAGGACATGCTGCGCCTAGCGGGGGCCGAGCTGGTGCAGGTGCCCGCCGCGCCGTACCGCAACCCCAACAACTTCGTGCGCTATTCCGAACGTCTGGCCAACGCGCTGGCCAAGACTGAGCCGAACGGCGCCATCTGGGCCAACCAGTTTGACAACGTGGCCAACCGCCAGGCCCATATCGATGGCACCGCGCCTGAGATCTGGGAGCAGACCGGCGGCAAGATCGACGGGTTCATCTGCGCCGTCGGATCGGGCGGCACGTTGGCGGGGGTGGCGATCGGGCTGCGCGACCGCAACCGGGATGTGAAGATCGGCCTGGCCGACCCGGACGGCGCCGCGCTTTATTCCTATTACACCACCGGGGAACTGGCGGCTGAGGGGTCCTCGATCGCTGAGGGCATCGGGCAGGGCCGGATCACCAAGAACCTTGAGGGGCTGTCGGTGGACCACGCCTACCGCATCCCGGATGCCGAGGCGCTGCCGATCGTGTTCGATCTGTTGCAGCATGAAGGGCTGTGCCTGGGGGCGTCTTCGGGGGTGAACATCGCTGGCGCGATTCGCATGGCGCGGGATATGGGGCCAGGCCACACGATCGTCACCGTGCTGTGCGACTACGGCACGAGGTATCAATCCAAGCTTTTCAACCCTGCGTTCCTGCGGGAAAAGGGGCTGCCCACGCCTGACTGGCTTGAGACTTCGCGGGACGACGTTCCGCAGGTTTTCGCCGCCGTGTGACATAGCGGTGCCGTGGCGGCGCGCGGCCTTGTCGCCGCCGCGCCGCCACGGCCGCGACAAGGAGCGACGCTGACCATGACTTTTCTTCGCGCGCTGGCGCTGTGCGCCGCGCTTGTGGCCCCTTGCGCCGCGACCGCTCAGAACGCTGCTGCGCCGGTTGCTGCGCCGGTTGCTGCGCCCGACAATGCCGCCCCTGCGCCGAGGGATGGCGACGGTGCGATGTCGGCAGATGCTGCCCCGGTGCTGGACGCCGCGCGCGCACCGACCCCTGAGGAACTTGCCGAAGCGCGGCGCATCGCCATCGCCTCCAATCCCGATCTGGGGCCGCGGGCCACCGAGGCCGCGGCAGAAACGCTGCGCGGTCTTGATCTTGTCGCCACCCGCGCGTCCGACGCGGTCAATGGGGGGCAGGCCTCCACCGCCGCATTTGAGGTGCTGCGCGAGGAACTGACCCGCCGGCGCGCTGAGGCGCGGACATTGGCTGACCGGGCCCGCACCCTGATGCAGCCGTTCAGCACGCAGCTAACCGCCCTTGGCCTCGCGCCCGAAGGCGGCGTGGCCGAACCCCATGACGTCGCCATTGTGCGCAGTGTGATCAAGGATCTGATCGCCGGCCTCGACAGCCTTGCGCGTCAGGGCGAACTGGCTGTCGCCCGTTTCGACGCCTTGATCAGGGACATCGACACACTGGTCCGCGACCGGTTTGCCGCGCAACTGGCCGCGCGCGGGCCGTCGCCGCTTGATCTTGCCGATTGGCCTGAGGCGGCACAAGAGGTCGGCAGCGCCGCGGTGCGGATCGGCGAGGAGGTCGTCAGCGCCATCGCCGATCCCATCAGCCAGCGTGAGCGTGAAAAGCGTCTGCCGCTGCTTGTGGCCGCCGTCGCGTTCGCGCTGATCCTGGGGCTTTGGCTGCGCAGGCGGCTGATTGCCTTGCTGATGCGGGCGGCCCCGGACGGGGCCGGGCGCGGACGCCGGGTCGCGGTCGGTGCCATGATCGCGGCTGCGCGGTTGCTGCTGCCCGCCGCATCCTTGGCCATCGTGTATTTCGTGCTGCGCTACAGCGGCATTCTGGGCCCCAAGGGCGCTGAATTGCTGGGGCACGCGGCCTCTGGCGCAGCGACGCTGATCGCGGCGCAGGGCATTGCATGGGCGTATTATTCGCCCAGAAACCCGCGGTTCCGGCTGTCTCGCCTTGAAGACGCGCAGGCGATGCGCGCGGTGTGGCTGGCGGTCGGGCTGGGCGTGGTTCTGTTTGTCGACAAGCTGCTGGTGAGCGGCGGCGTGGCGTTCGATTATTCGGCCGACACGCTGTCGGTGCTGAACTTTGCGGTGCTGGCCTTTGGGGCGGTGTTCATGTGGGGGCTGGCCGGGCTGGTGCGCCCAAGCGTCGATGACATGGCGGCCACCAAGGTCGATGCGGACAGCATAGCGGCTTATACGCCCACAAACGATGACGATGATCCGTCGATGATCGGGCGCCGCTTGATGATCTTTGGTGCGCTGGCCATGCGGTTGGTGGCGGTCGCCTCGGTGCTGCTGTCGCTGGGCGGCTACTATGCTGCGTCGCGCTATCTGTTCATCCCGACAACCAAGACCCTGGGGCTGCTTGCCGGTGGCATGCTGATTTTCATCATGATCCGCGACGGGGTTGACGCCTATCTGTCCTCGGGCACCGACGACGCCGCCCCGAGCACTGAGCAGAAATCGGGTGGGCTGCGCCTGCTGCCCATTTTTGCGGGCTTCATGATCTTCCTGGCGATGATCCCGCAGCTGGCGCTGATCTGGGGCGCGCGCAACGCCGATCTGGTTGAGGCATGGAGCCTGATCTCCGGCGGGCTTCAGATGGGCGACGTGCGCCTGTCGCCGGTGGATTTCCTGACCTTCGCGCTGGTCTTCATCAGCGTCTACATGGTGTCGCGCCTGCTGCAGACGTTGCTGCGCAAGGCGGTATTGCCGAACACGCGGCTCGATTCAGGTGCGCGTAATGCGGTGGCCTCCTTTATGGGCTATGCCGGGTTCGCCATTGCCGCCATCGCGGGTGTGTCGGCGGCCGGGCTGGACCTGTCGTCGCTGGCCATCGTTGCAGGTGCCCTGTCGGTCGGCATCGGCTTTGGCCTGCAGAACGTGGTGAACAACTTCGTGTCGGGCATCATTCTGCTGATTGAGCGGCCCATCAAAGTCGGTGACTGGATTGTGGTTGGCGGCACCCATGGCACGGTGCGCAAAATCTCGGTGCGCGCCACGGAAATTGAGACTTTTGACCGCGCGACGCTGATCGTGCCGAACGGGGATCTGATTTCGACCTCGGTGATGAACATGACCCATGGCAACAATGTCGGCCGGGCGATCATTCCTGTGGGCGTCGCCTATGGCACCGATGTGGAGCAGGTGCGCGACATCCTCAGCAGGATCTCGACCACCCATCCGGCGGTGCTGCGCTATCCCGCGCCGCAGGTGCTGTTCATGCAATTCGGGGCGGATTCGCTGAACTTTGAAATCCGCGCCATCCTGCGCGATGTGGGGCAGGTGCTCGCGGTCCAGTCGCACATGAACTATGAGATCGAGCGGGAATTCCGGCGCGCCGGGATTGAGATCCCCTTTGCGCAGCGCGATCTGCACATCCGCAACCCCGAAGGGCTGGGCCAGGCGCTGGCCGCCGCAATGCGCCCGCAGCCGCCCACCGCGCGTGTGGTGGACAGGGATGTGGTCGCCGGGGGCGCGCCCGAAACCGACCCGGCGGCGGGCCCGTCGGCAGGGCAAGCCGGGCTAAGCGCCCCTGATGACAGCGTGGGAGACGGCACAAAATGACCGAACCTCTGTTTCTTGAAGACGCCTATCTTTTCGGCACCGACGCGGTGGTGCGCGCGGTCAACGACCAAGGCGGCGTGACGCTCGACCGATCGATCTTTTACCCTGCGGGCGGCGGACAGCCCGGCGATGTCGGGCGGCTGGTCTGGGCGGGCGGAGAGATGGCCGTGGTGGCCACGGTGAAGGGCGAAGGCGTCGCCACCGTGCTGATCCCCGCTGAGGGTGCCGCATCCCCCCGGCCCGGAACCACCGTGCGGCAAGAACTGGATGAGGCACCGCGCCGCGCGCATATGAAGATGCACACGGGCCTGCATCTGTTGTCGGTGGTGATCCCGCTGCCGGTGACCGGCGGTCAGATCGGCGCTGAGAAAAGCCGCCTCGATTTTGACATGCCAGAGGTGCCCGCAGACAAGCAGGCTGTGGAAGACGCGCTCAACGCCCTGATCGCCGCCGATCTGCCGGTCAGCTATTCGTGGATCACCGATGCGGAACTGGATGCGAACCCCGGCCTGGTGAAAACCCTGCGCGTGCAGCCGCCGCGCGGGTCGGGCCGGGTGCGGCTGGTGCGGATCGGGGATGGCGATGCGCAGATTGATCTGCAGCCGTGCGGCGGCACCCATGTGCGCGCCACCGGGGAAATCGGGCGTCTGCGTCTGGGCAAGATCGAAAAGAAGGGCAAACAGAACCGCCGCGTCAGCATCCATTTCGCCTGAGCGCCAAGGGGGCGGCCGGGCTCGGGGGGCATCCGCCCCCGCTCGCCCGCCCGCGCACGCCAAAGGGGCGTGCGGGCGCGCCAATCCGGGCGCCTGCGCGGGTGGCCAGCGGCGCTGGGCGTGGGATGGGGCGCGCCGCGCCACTTTGGTGCGGCGCGGCTGGCGACGTGGGAGGGCCCTCCCCGACGACGGACGCCGCTTTGGCGCGAAAACCGGGGATAACGCGCGCCCGCGCTTGATCCCGCGGCCTCTGTCTTCTAAGCCTCAATGAACCTTGAACAACCGCCTCTGGAGGAAAGCCGCCGATGTCCGACAGCGACTCGCAGCAGATCGTCAGCACCGCGTGGCTCGAAGCGCACCTGTCGGCCCCTGACGTCAAGGTGCTGGATGCGTCTTGGCACATGCCCGACACTGGCCGGGACGCCCGCGCTGAATACGCCGCCGCGCATATTCCCGGTGCCGCGTTCTTTGACATCGACGACATCAGCGACACCCGCTCGCCGTTGCCGCACATGGCCCCCCCGCCTGAGAAATTCGTGTCGCGGATGCGCAAGCTCGGCGTTGGCGACGGGCATCGGGTGGTGGTCTATGATCAGGCGGGGCTGTTTTCCTCCGCGCGCGCGTGGTGGATGCTGCGCCTGTTCGGGCACCGCGACGTTGCTGTGCTGGATGGCGGTCTGCCCAAATGGCTGGCTGAGGGGCGCGGCACTGAGGACATGGCCCCGGTGCTGCGGGAGCGCCATTTCACCGCCCGCCGCAACGCCGCCCTTGTGCGCGACGTGACCCAGGTTGCCGCAACCACCAAGCTGGGGTCTGAGCAGGTCGTCGACGCGCGCTCCGCCCCCCGTTTTCGCGGAGAGGCGCCGGAGCCGCGTCCTGGCCTGCGGTCCGGCCACATCCCCGGCGCGCTGAACCTGCATTACGCGCAGCTGCTGAACGCCGACGGCACCATGAAGGATGAGGACGCGATCAAGGCCGCGTTCCACGGCGCGGGCGTGGATCTGGGCAAACCGATCGTGTCGTCCTGCGGGTCAGGCGTGACGGCGTGTATTCTTGATCTGGCGCTGGAGCGGATCGGCCACCGCCGCCACGCGGTCTATGACGGGTCATGGGCTGAATGGGGCATGTTCCCGGACCTGAAGGTCGAACTGGGATGAGCGGCGTGGGCCAGATCCCCGAGGAGGACGAGATCGAATGCATCGTCACGTTCCTTGAGATGACCGCCCGCCCCAAAGGGCCGTTTGCGCGCCTGCCGATGAACGCGCCGGTGTCGCTGATCCGCGCGGTAGAGCCGCCGCTGCGCTGGTTCTTCCACCTTTATGACGGGGTGGGGGAGCATCACGCATGGACCGACCGTCATCATGAGGACCCCGCGAAGGTGCTGGCCTTTCTGCACGATCCGAACGTGAGCCTGTTTTCGCTGATGCATGACGGCTGGCCTGGAGGCTTTTTCATGCTTGATCACCGCAAACCGGGCGTCTGCGATTTGGCGTATTTTGGCGTTGCGCCCCAATTGCTGGGCCGCGGCTATGGCAAATGGCTGCTGGGTGAGGCGATCCAGACCGGTTGGGACCGTGAGGGGACCACGCGGATGAGTGTGAACACCTGCACGCTGGACCACGCGCGGGCGCTGCCTTTGTATCAGCGCATGGGCTTCAGCCCGGTGCGCCGGGTGGTGGAGCGCCGCAAGCGGCCTGGCCCGGCGGCCTGACGCCGCCCAAGAAGTGCCGTCCATGATCCGCCGTTCCGGGACCCCGGGGCGGCGTTTTCGCGTTCAGGGGGGACGCGCGGCGCGGCGTGCATAACTTTCGAATCAAATGCCGCGGAGTCGCCCGCGCGGCTTGAGCCACCTTGTGGTTGATTATTTCGTTCAGGGGCTGGGTTCGGCGCAGATTTTAACGCGCTGTTAAGACCTTCGATTCTGTCCACAGGCGCCCTGTGCATAAGTCCGGGGCAACTTGTGGATGAATTCAGAGCGTTGCTAATTCGTTCTCCCACCCATAGTATGTGGCCTTCGGTCAATGACGAAATCTATGGTCGATGTCGAAAAACTGTCTTGATGCTGACCCAAGTTTCCCTATCCTTAGGCTAACGGCGACGCAGGCACACCACATATGGTGTCACCCCGGTCGCGACGGCAGGCCCCACGCCGCTAGAAACACAAGAATACCAAGGTCCCTTGATGGGCCGCTCCGCGCCCGACCGCCCCGGACGCGGCGAAACATATAAGTTTGGCTCAGGAACAGCGACATGCAGATCGAACGCCGGTTCACCGAAGAAGGCGCCTCTCCCTATGCGGCGATCGAATTCCGCAAAACCAGTTCGGAGATCCGCAATCCCGACGGGTCTGTGGTGTTCAAGCTGGCCGACATTGCCGTGCCCGCAGCCTGGAGCCAGGTTGCCGCCGACGTGCTGGCCCAGAAATACTTTCGCAAGGCTGGCGTTCCCGCTGCCTTGGTGAAGGTCGAAGAAGACGGCGTGCCGGAGTTTCTGTGGCGCTCCGCCCCTGACGACGCCAAGCTGAAGCGCATCCCCAAGGATCGCCGCTTTGTGGGCGAATCCACCGCGACGCAGGTGTTCGACCGTCTGGCCGGTGCATGGGCGTATTGGGGCTGGAAGGGCGGCTATTTCACCACCGAAGCCGACGCGCAGGCCTATTACGACGAAATGCGCTACACGCTGGCCGCCCAGATGGGCGCGCCCAATTCGCCCCAGTGGTTCAACACCGGGCTGCACTGGGCGTATGGCATTGACGGGCCGTCCCAGGGCCATTTCTACGTGGATTACCAGACCGGTGAGCTGGTAAAATCCCTGACGGCGTATGAGCATCCCCAGCCCCATGCCTGCTTCATCCAATCGGTGTCCGACGATCTGGTGAACGATGGCGGGATCATGGATCTGTGGACCCGTGAGGCGCGGCTGTTCAAATACGGCTCGGGCACCGGCACCAACTTCTCCAACCTGCGCGGCGAGGGTGAAAGCCTTGCGGGCGGCGGCAAATCCTCAGGCCTGATGTCGTTCCTGAAGATCGGCGACCGGGCCGCGGGCGCCATCAAATCGGGCGGCACCACGCGCCGCGCCGCCAAGATGGTGATCTGCGACATGGATCACCCCGATGTTGAGAAATTCATCAACTGGAAGGTGCGTGAAGAACAAAAGGTTGCATCGCTGGTCGCCGGCTCCAAGGCCCATGAAAGCCTGTTGAACGAGATCTTCGGCGCCATCCGCGGCTGGGACGGCACCGAGGACGACGCGTTCAACCCCAAGGCCAATGCCGCGCTGAAGACGGCGATCAAGGCCGCCCGCCGCGCGCATATCCCCGAAAACTATGTCGGGCGCGTGCTGCAATATGCCAAGCAGGGCTACGCCTCGATTGAATTCCCGACCTATGATCTGGATTGGGACAGCGAGGCTTACGTCACCGTTTCGGGCCAGAATTCCAACAATTCAGTGCGGGTGACCGACGCCTTTCTTGCCGCCGTGAAAAAGGATGAGGACTGGGAACTGATCCGCCGCACCGACGGCCAGATTGCCAAGACCGTCAAGGCGCGCGATCTGTGGGATCAGGTCGGCCACGCCGCCTGGGCCTGCGCCGATCCGGGCATCCAGTATCACGACACCATCAACGCGTGGCACACCTGCCCGGCAGACGGCCCGATCCGCGGCTCCAACCCGTGCTCGGAATACATGTTCCTAGACGACACCGCCTGCAATCTGGCGTCGATGAACCTGCTGACCTTCCTGAAAGACGGCGTCATGGATCTGGAGGCGTATGAGCACGCCACCCGCATCTGGACGCTGACGCTGGAAATCTCTGTGCTGATGGCCCAGTTCCCCAGCCCGCAGATTGCGCAGCGGTCGTATGATTTCCGCACGCTGGGTCTTGGCTATGCCAACATTGGCGGCCTGCTGATGAACATGGGGCTGAGCTACGACTCAGACGCGGGCCGCGCCGTGTGTGGCGCGCTGTCCGCGATCATGACCGGCGTGTCGTATGAAACCTCGGCTGAGATCGCTGCTGAGGTTGGCCCCTTCCCCGGCTATGCCCGCAACGCGGACCACATGCTGCGGGTCATCCGCAACCATCGCCGCGCCGCGCAGGGCGATGTGACCGGCTACGAGGGGCTGGCCGTCGCGCCGGTGCCGCTGGACCACGCATCCTGCCCTGACGAGGAAATGATTGAGCGCGCCCGCGCTGCATGGGACCGCGCGCTGGCCAAGGGCGAGGCGCATGGCTATCGCAACGCGCAGACATCTGTGGTCGCCCCCACTGGGACCATCGGTCTGGTGATGGATTGTGACACCACCGGCATTGAGCCTGACTTTGCGCTGGTGAAGTTCAAAAAGCTGGCCGGTGGTGGGTATTTCAAGATCATCAACCGCTCGGTGCCCACAGCGCTGGACGCCATGGGGTATGATGAAAATCAGGTCGACGCGATCATCCGCTATGCGGTTGGTCATGGCACGCTGGCCGGATCGCCGGGCATCGACCACTCCAAGCTGGAGGCCAAGGGCTTCGGCGTTGATGACATCGCGCGCATTGAGGAACAGCTGCTCGCGGCCTTTGACATCAGCTTCGTGTTCAACCCGTGGACGCTGGGCGCTGCGTTCTGCAAGGAAAAGCTGGGCGTCAGCGACGCGCAGATCGGCGATCAGCAGTTCAACTTGCTGAAGCATCTGGGTTTTTCGAAGGCTGAGATCGACGCCGCCAACGTGCATGTCTGCGGGACCATGACGCTCGAAGGCGCGCCGGAGCTGGAGGACATCCATCTGCCAGTGTTCGATTGCGCCAATGCGTGCGGCAAGATCGGCAAGCGGTATCTGTCGGTGAACAGCCACATCACCATGATGGCCGCGGCGCAAAGCTTCATCTCTGGCGCGATTTCCAAGACCGTCAACATGCCCAACGACGCCACGATCGAAGATTGCCTGGCGGCGTATGAGCTGTCGTGGAAGCTGGGCGTCAAGGCCAACGCGCTGTACCGCGACGGATCCAAGCTGTCCCAGCCGCTGGCGTCGCGGCTGCTGGAGGATGACGAGGAGTTTGAGGACGAACTGGCCGAAGCGCCAGCCTCTGCCCGCGCCGCGATGATTGCTGAGAAGATCGTGGAAAAAGTGGTGATGCGAGAGATCGTCGCCGCGCGTCAGGACCGCGAAAAGCTGCCCCAGCGGCGCAAGGGCTACACCCAGAAGGCCAATGTCGGCGGCCACAAGGTTTACCTGCGCACCGGCGAATACAAGGATGGGCGCCTTGGCGAAATCTTCATCGACATGCACAAGGAAGGTGCCGCCTTCCGCGCGATGATGAACAACTTCGCCATCGCGGTGTCGGTCGGCCTTCAGTACGGCGTGCCGCTGGAAGAATTTGTTGAGGCCTTCACCTTCACCCGCTTTGAACCGGCGGGCATGGTGCAGGGCAATGACAGCATCAAGAACGCAACCTCGATCCTTGATTACATCTTCCGCGAACTGGCGGTCAGCTATCTGGACCGCACCGATCTGGCCCATGTGCAGCCCGACGGGGTGCGCTGGGACGAAATGGGCAAGGGCGAGGATGAGAGCAAGTCCAACATCTCGCCCGCCACGCAGGCCGTGTCAGAGGCCGCGGTGGCGATGCTGCGCGAGGTGACGTCGCCGGGATATATGCGCAAGCGGATGCCCCATGGGCTGAGCGGTCTTGGCAATGCAGGCGGCAGCGCATCGGTGATGGCAGCCGTCAGCAGGGCTTCGGTGACGGAAACGCTGGTGGCCCCGGCCCCGATGGACAACCGGGTGAAGGCCAAGCTTCAGGGCTACGAAGGCGATCCGTGCGGCGAATGCGGCAACTTCACCTTGGTGCGCAACGGCACTTGCCTGAAATGCAACACCTGCGGCGGCACGTCTGGCTGCAGCTGAGGACCACGCGAGCTCCGTACGAGGGACGCACGCGACAAGGGGGAGAGCGGATCACCGCTCCCCCCAGGGGAGGACGGTTCACCGATCCTCCCAACCGAACAGGCCCCGGCAAGACCACGAGCAGCAAGTTAGAAGCCTGAACAACACTGAAAAAATCGGCCATAAGGCCAGCCTTGGGGCGGAACGTGGTGCGGACGTTCCGCCCTTTTTTATTTGGCGATGTCAGAAAGCCATGCTGGCCATTACGGCCAGCCAAGGTGTGCAAAAAAGCGTCTTTGCCGTGGTTGGCAGCACGCTGGCCGTCTTAAGCGCGCCGATGTTTTGCGTGATGTTGGCGGAGTAGTCGCGGCTTTGAGGCGGCTTGATCCGAGCATCTCTTGAATTGCGCGCGGCAGATTTCAGCCAAATCATGTTACTGAGTTTTATCGTGATGAATTTGGAGCTGATTGCGGTGAGCAAGGTTAATTCATAATTTGGCGATAGATGTAAATATATGAATGATAAAAAATCATAAACTCAATTATTTTCGTCTATATTTTCACATATTCTGCGTCTATATTGAAATATCTGCAATATTAACACCACGTCAGGCTGCATGAGCCACGAATGGCGCTATTTTTCTTCAAGGCACCTTCACCCCTGCGCGCCCATGCCCATCTTCATCATCGCTTTGCGCACCGGCGCCAAGCCATAGATCGCCGACAGGCCCATGGTGCGCAGATCGCGGATCGGCTGCGCCTCAGCCAGGGCCGCGCGGTTCAGGGCGTCGATCCCTGCCACCCGCGCGGCCATGTCCGGCCAGCGCGCGCGGTGATAGCGGGTCAGCACGGCGGGGGCACCGATATCCTCGCCCTTGGCGCGTGCGTCCGCCACGATGGCCCCAAGACAGGCGGCGTCGGCGATCGACATGTTCAGCCCCTGTGCGCCAATGGGCGGCAATACATGGGCCGCCTCTGCCATCAACGCGGTGCGCGGACCATCCAGCCGTTCTGCCAGCTGGCTGATGATCGGCCACAGCGCCCGGCGTGAGGCCAGCGTCAAGGGGCCAAGCACACCGCACGAACGCGCCAAGGCGGCGGTCTCAAATTCGGTCTGGTCCATCTCCATCAGTGTATGGGCCTTTGGTCCGGTCTCCATCCACACCACGGAGGACCGGTGCAGGCCATCGCGGTCCGGCAGCGGCACCAGCGTGAATGGCCCGCCGGTGCGGTGGATTTCGGTGGACACGCCGTCATGGGGCTGGGGGTGGGACACCGCGAACACCAGCGCCTTTTGCCCATAGCCCCAGCGCCGCGCGGTCAGGCCGGCCATGCGCCGGACCTCGCTGTCGCGCCCGTCGGCGGCGACCACGAGGGCGGCGCGCACGCGGGTCCCGTCGGTCAGATGGGCAATCGCTTCGCGCGATCGAAAGGTCAGACGCGACAGGCCCGCGGGCGCGCGCAGCTCAGCGTTCGGGCAATCGGCCAGATGCGCGGTCAGCGCCGCGCGGATCGTAAGGTTCGGCAGGTTCCAGCCAAAGGGGCGGTCCTGCATCTCTGCCGCCTCAAAATCCGCACGGCGGCGGATTTCCGGGGCGACGCCGCCGGCGTCCAGCAGGCGCATGACCCAAAGGGGCGCGGCCTGATCGGCCAGCCGTGCCCAGGCGCCCGCCTGATCCAGCGCGTCCACGGACGGGGTCATCAGCGCCGCGGTCCGCAGGTCTGCGCCGGGGGCGGCGGGGGCAGTGACCGCCGCCGCCTGATCAACGCACAGCACCGACAGCCCGCGCCCGGCGAAAATGGCGGCAGCGGACAGCCCTGCGGGGCCACCACCGACCACCAGAATGTCGACCAAAACATCAGTCATGATGGCATCCCCTGCGGGTCGAGCAGGCGCATGAGGAAATCGGACAGGTCGGGCGTGACGAAATCCACATAATCGGGCGTCTCCGGCGCTGGGGGGGCGATGGGGGGTAGGGTGGCGGCATGGGCGATCAGCGCAGCACTTGATTTTGGCCCCGATTGAAGTGTGGGTGCCATGCTCGGTTGGTCGGCCGCGCTGCGTGCTGGTCCGCCACGCGCCGCCGATCCTGGGGGCGGCGATGGCCGGACCAGCACCGTCACCGTGCCCAAGGCGTGCGGCACTTTGAGGTTGCGTGGATCGTCTTCGAAGAACGCGGCGCGGGCGGGGTTCAGCCCATCGGCCCCGAAGATGCGCTGATAGGCGGCGGCGCGGGGCTTGGGGGTGTAGAGGGCCTGTTCAATGGCCCACACTTTTTCAAAGGCACCAGCCAGCCCCAGTGCCTTGAGCACGTTATGGGCATAGGTCTCGGCCCCGTTGGTGTAGATGATCTTGCGACCGGGCAGGGCGTCGATCGCGGCGCGCAGGCGCGGATCGGGCGTCATGACGGAAAAGTCGACCTCATGCACTTCGCGCAGGAACGGGTCCGGGTCGATCTGGTAATGGATCATCAGGCCCGCCAGCGTGGTGCCATGGTCGTGCCAATAGCTGCGGCGCAGCGTGTCTGCCTCGGCGGCGCCGACGCCGAGTTCACGTTGCAGATAGCCCGAAATCCGCGCCTCGATCTGTCGGAACAGGCGGTCGTCGGGCGGGTAAAGTGTGTTGTCGAGATCGAAGATCCAAGTCTCGACACGGTCAAACGGAGGATTAATCATACGTATTCACATAGCCCGCGGATGGTTTCCGGTCTATGTGCAGGAAACGCCCGCGGCGCCGCAGGGGGGGGATCGAAAGGAACGACCATGACCGCCAAGCTCGATTGGGAAGGCCGCGTGGGCGCGGAATGGGCCGACAAGGCCGATGCGCTGGACCGTCTGCTGGGCCCGTCGGGGGATGCCGCGCTGGCAGCGCTGGGGCTGCGTTCCGGCGCGCGGGTGCTGGATCTGGGCTGCGGTGCAGGCGCGACCAGCTTTGCGCTGGCCGACGCGGTCGGGCCGCAGGGCGCGGTCTGGGGCGTGGACGTGTCGTCCGACCTGTTGGCGCGGGCGCGCGACCGGCAGGCGGCGCGTGGGGCCGCCGGGGTGCATTTCGTGCAAGCGGATGCGTCCCGATGGCAGCCCGACGCGCCGATGGACGCGCTGTATTCGCGCTGTGGGGCGATGTTCTTCGACGATCCGGGCGCGGCGTTCGCGCATCTGCGCGCCATCAT
The DNA here is from genome assembly GCA_047610385.1 of Paracoccaceae bacterium. Taxonomy (GTDB): domain Bacteria; phylum Pseudomonadota; class Alphaproteobacteria; order Rhodobacterales; family Rhodobacteraceae; genus JBOCEF01. The sequence goes on from JBLGAC010000039.1 coordinate 20,523, forward strand.
GGCACCCGGCGCGCCGCTGGCCATCGCCTGCTGGCGCGCGCCGCGGTTGAATGAATGGGCTTCGCTGCCGATCCGGCTGGCGGGCGATCTGATCGCGCCCGCCGGACCGCCAACAGCCGGCGCGCCCGGACCGTTTGCATGGGCTGATCCCGACGACTTTGTCCCGATGCTGCAAGGCGCGGGCTGGCGCGACGTCGCCGCGACGCCCTTTGACCATGACGCGCCGATCGGCGCCGGTGATGACCCCGACCCGGCGATGCGCGCGGTGGCGTTTGCCTGCCGGATCGGGCCGCTTGCCAGCCGTCTAGCAGGCAAGCCGCCGGAATTCCGCGCCGCGGTCAAGGCGCGGCTACGCAGCGGCTTTGCGCCGTTTGTGAAGGACGGGGCGGTGCGGGTCGCCGCCTCGGCCTGGATTGTGACGGCGCGTGCGCCTGAGGGGGTCAGTCCTCAGGCTTGAAATCAATGGCGACGCCATTGATGCAATAGCGAAGGCCGGTCTCGGTCGGCCCGTCGGGAAAGACATGGCCGAGATGCGCGTCGCATTTGGCACAGATCACTTCGGTGCGGCGCATGAAGTGGCTGCCATCTTCGTGCATTTCGACAGCGGTCTGGTCTGCGGCACGATCAAAACTTGGCCAGCCGCAGCCTGCATCAAACTTGGCCGAGGCCTCGAACAACGGTGCGCCGCAGCAGGTGCACAGAAAACCCCCGGGCTTTTCGGGGAAATTGTCATGGGTTCCGGGCCGCTCGGTGCCTTTTTTTCTGGTCACTTCGTAGGCGAGATCGGAAAGCTGGGCGCGCCATTCTGCTTCGGTCTTGACGATCTTGTCGGTCATGGTGTCTCCTTCGCCGCGTGGCGTCTTGAAAATGCGCCGTCGTGGTCATTATCGCGTCACTGATCATATAGTATCTAGTGCGAACCGACTTTATTTGGAGAGGCGCAATGTCTGCCCAGGCTTCAGGACGGTTCAAGGCGCGGTTCAGCAGCGCGCCTGACGACATGGTTGCGGCCCAACGCCTGCGCCACAAAGCGTTCATCGCCGCCCGGCTTGGCGACATGTCCGCAGAAGGGCCGCGTGCGCTGGGCCTCGACGCCGATGAATTCGACGCGCTTTGCACCCATGCGCTGATCGAGGATGCCGAGAGCGGGCGGCTGGTCTGCTGCTTTCGCATGATGCATCTGGCGGACGGGTCCGAGATCGCGCGCAGCTATTCGGCGAAATACTATGAGCTGTCGGCGCTGAAGGATTACCCCTCGCCGATGGTGGAGATGGGGCGCTTCTGCGTGGATCCCGAATTTTCGTCGCCTGATGTGCTGCGCGTGGCCTGGGGCGCGATGACCGAATTTGTGGACACCAACAAGGTCGGCCTGCTGTTCGGCTGCTCCAGCTTTGAGGGGGTGGACGAGCAGACCTATCTCGACGCGTTTGCCTATCTGAATGCGCGCCATCTGGCGCCCAAACGCTGGCTGCCGCGGGTGAAGGCGCCAGCGGTGTTCCGTTTTGCCATGCATCTGGGGCTGACCCGGCCCAACATGAAACTGGCGATGAAGCGGATGCCGCCTTTGCTGCGCACCTATCTGACCATGGGCGGCTGGGTGTCCGATCATGCAGTGATCGACCGCGACCTGAACACGCTGCATGTGTTCACAGGAGTGGAGATCGACCGCGTGCCCGCCTCGCGTCGCCGTTTGCTGCGTATGGCAGTGCCAACAGTGGGCTGACCGGGGCGGCATTTTCTTCTGCGAAGAAAATAGGCGCACGCTTGCGCGGCGCCGGGCGATCGCGTCTGCTGGTGCGCATCAATTCAAGCCGCAGGAGCGCGTATGTCCGAACCCGTCCCGTCTGGCCCCGTCCCCTCTGGCCCCGACGCCGTGCTGGTGCGCAATGACGGGCCAGTGCGGATCGTCGCGCTGAACCGCCCCGCAAGGCGCAATGCCGTGGACCCTGCCACGGCCGCGGCGCTGAAGGGGGCCTTTGCGGATTTTGATGCGGATGACAGCGCCCGGGTGCTGGTGTTGACCGGCGAGGGCGGCAATTTCTGCGCGGGCGCCGATCTGGGCGCCGTGGCGGCGGGCGGGTTTGTCTTTGACCCTGAGGGTGCTGACGGCCCGCTCGGCCCCACGCGCATGGCGCTGTCCAAGCCTTCGATCGCCGCGGTGGAGGGATATGCCGTGGCGGGCGGGTTGGAGCTGGCCTTGCTGTGCGATCTGCGCGTGGCATCTGCCCTGGCCGTGTTTGGCGTGTTCTGCCGCCGCTGGGGTGTGCCGCTGGTGGATGGCGGCACGGTGCGCCTGCCGCGCATCATCGGGCAGGGCCGGGCCATGGACATGATCCTGACCGGCCGCGCGGTGGATGGCCATGAGGCGCTGTCTTGGGGGCTGGTGAACCGCATTGCAGCGCCGGGCATGGTGCTGGCCGACGCGGTGGCGCTGGCCCATGACATCGCGGCCTTCCCGCAGATCTGCATGAATTCAGATCGCGAAAGTGCGCTGGCGCAATGGTCGCTGCCGATGGGGGATGCGCTGCGAGGGGAATCGCGCCTCGGCGCCCGGCCGCTGGCTGCTGAGGCTGAAGGCGGGGCGGGGCGTTTTGCCAAGGGCGCCGGGCGGCATGGCAAGTTCGGGCCCGAAGACTGAGGCGCCCCATGCGGCGACTGCCGCGGCGGGCCGAGGGGGCGCAAGGCGCCCGAGGACCGCGCCGCCGCTGGGCATCCCGGCGGTCAGGCCTTCTCGCGCACCATCACCTGGTTGCCTTCAGAGCGGCGCAGATCAAACGCCCCAGTCTTACGTATCAGGTCCGACAGCTTGCCGCAGCCATAGGTGCGGGTATCAAAATCCGGCGCCATGTTGCCCAACCGGCTGCCGAGGGCACCGAGCGGGGTCCACCCGTCCTCATCCGCGATGTCAGCCATGGCCTGACGGATGATCGGGGCGGCGTGGATCGGTGCCTCGGGCGGGGGGGCAGCCCCGGGGGCGGCGCTTTCGGCGATCTGGGGGGGCACGAGGTTCTCAGTGAAAATGAACCGCTTGCAGGCCTGACGGAACGCTTCGGGCGTGGTGCGGCGGCCGACCCCGAACACGTCCACGCCCTGCTCACGGATGCGCGACGCAAGCCGCGTGAAGTCGCTGTCGGAGCTGACCAGCACGAACCCTTCGAACCTGCCTGAATGCAGCAGGTCCATCGCGTCAATCACCAGCGTGATGTCAGACGAATTCTTGCCCACCGTATACGCGAATTGCTGATGCGGGATGATGGCGTGCTTGGCCAGCACGTCCGCCCAACCCGACAGCTGTTTTGATGAAAAATCCCCGTAGATGCGCCGAACCGAAGCTTCGCCGATCTTGGCCAGTTCTACGAAAAGACTGTCGGCGATCTTGGCGGACGTGTTGTCTGCGTCGATCAGGACGGCGAGGCGCGGCAGGGTGTCTTTGGTCATGACGGGCGTCTCCGCGGGGTTTCGGGCGGCGGTCAGCGTTTGGGCTTGGTCAGGCGCGTGCGCTGTTCGGTCAGTCGGATCAGGATGGCGGCGAGAATAAAAAACCCCGGCGCCGCGTTCCAGGCGGTGTGCGCGCCCATCACCATCATCCGCAGCACGAACGAGGCGCAGAGCGCGAGCCCGATCGGCGCGAACCAGCTTTCAAACATGCTGCGGCGCACAAAGTGAAACAGAAGCGCCCCCCAGAATGCCACGAACAGTGTGCCCGCAATGATCCCAGTTTCAAAATAGGCCAGCAGGAACGCATTGTCCAAAGGCTGGCCAAATTTTGGCACCGTCATTTTGTAACCAATGCCCATCAGAGCGTTGCTCTGAAAGATGTCGATGAAATATTCAAACAGCTGTAGCCGCACCGATTCAGTGAACTGGCCCTGCCCGGACAGATTCAGGAAATCCAGCCGCGCCAGCTGCGTGAACTCCGCACCGTCGGTGTTGATGCGGATAGCGCCTGCCATCACCGCGAATGTCGCGACCAGCGACAGCCCCAACGCGCCCAACACTGCGCCCGCCCGGACCCGGATCGCGCCGGATGCCAGCCCCAGCACCATCGCCGCCGTGATTTGCAGAATGCCACCGCGCGAAGCAGAATAAAATAGCGCCGCGGCGGTTACAACGGCGACCGTCATCGACAGCGCTGCGGGCATCTTCTGACCCAGCGCTGGGCGCACCAGAAACCATGATGTGAACCACAGCGCCGCCTGCAGCCCGAAGCTGCCCGAATTGCCCACCAGCCCGCCGGCGCGCAGCACCGGATCGGCGCCGCGTTCCAGCCACAGCATCTGCTGGTTGTCCTGCACCTGGATGCCCATGAAATGCAGCATCATTCCGCCGATCATCGCCACCCCGCAGCCCAGCAGAAAGCGGTCGTTGACTTGCCGCGCCAGTGCCAGATCAAAGTCACGGATGCCGAACACCAGCAGGAACGGGCTGAACAGCAGGAATTGCCTGAGCGCCACCGCAAAGGTCCGAATGCCGAACCCCGCACCATCCAGCAAAAACACCAGCGCCGAGGACAGCACCGCGATCACGCAATAGGCGATGTAGAAGATCGTGAACTGCGGGATCTGCCGCGTGCCGCGCAGGCTGAACCACAGCAACAGCGGGGCCATGACTTCGAAGACCGTGATTGAGGTGGCGCCGAAATAGAAGCCTCCGAAAGGTGAGACCAGCGCGAGGAACTTCACATAGTCGCGCGATGCTCCGTCTTGGCTGAAGCGCATCTTCACGGACGGTAGCCCCTTGCCGCCAGCGCGTCGCCGCAGGTCGCATCAATGGCTGCGCGGTCTGCGGCGCTGAGCTTGGAGATGCTGCGCGCGTTCATGTTCTGCACCGACGATTTGGTTTTGTGGATGGTGAATTCGCCGTCAACATCGACGCCGCCGCGTGCAATGCCGATGAAATCTTCAACGGCACCAAGGGTCTTTGCTGGGTCGGCGCACAGGTCCTCATAGGTGATTTCCATGAAGTCGCGCAGGTCGCCGCGCGCTGCGTCCACGACCTCTAGGGAGCGGCGCCATTGTTCGGCGCACAGCTCTATTGGGTAAAAGTCGGGATGCTCACGGTTCGGGAACCGCTTCATCTGGGCCTTGCGCTGGATGCCTTCGGCCACCGCATAGCCGTTGCGCACGATATGCACAAAGCAGGCGGGGGCGAACTGGCGCTGAAGCGCCTGCATGCGCAGGACGTTTGGGATGGATTTTTCAAGGTAGACGTCGACTTCACCCTTCTCCCAAAAGCCCCACTGGCGGCGGATCGCGTCATAATCGGCGTCGGTCATGGCGGCGTCGCTGGCGCGGATCGCGTCCTCACATTTGGACCACATCCGGGTCCAGCCATGGTTCTCGGGCATGTCCAGCCGGTCGGTGAGGAACATGCCCTCCTCCGTCAGGCCCTTGATCTGCGGATGACCCAGCAGCAGCCGCGACAGCAGCGTGGTGCCCGAATTGTAGCATCCGACCACGAACAGCCATTTGCGAGGGGCAAGCGGCTTGCCAAGCGCGCGGGTCAGCATATGGCCAGGTGCCGATTGGGTGGCGCGCCGCCAGGCGACTTTGTGCAGATCGTTACGCATATCGCTTTGCCCATTGCCCGCGCGCCTTGGGGGACGAGCCCCCTGCGCGTTCCCCCGAACGCGTGCCCGTCTTTGGCACCGCGCAGATCAATCCCACGCCTTTGGCGTAGCAGAGCGGGCGCGCAGACGCCAGTGCCGGGCAGGTTTCGAAGGGCGCAATAGCGTTTGCCTTGGTGTGGCTTTTTACATGGAAGGATGGCGCGACCGACAGCTTGGCGCTTGGATGTCCGGGGAACCATGATGAGCGTTATCTGGAATGGCGCGCAGGCCAGCTTTGATCAGCTTTCGTGGCGCTGAACCCGTTCAGACGGTTTTTGGGCTTCGCGTCCCAAAACGGTGTGGACTGGTTTGAGGATAACCTGCGCCACACCACGACGTTGCGCGGCGATGGGTGCGCAGGTTCCCGGGCAGACATCGCGGATCTTTGCAGCTTTCCCGCAACGTAGATGGTGTCCCGGGGCCGCGGACAAATGCCGCGGCCCCGGGCCTGATCACGCCTGCATGCCGATCGGCAGCGCGTTGTGGCGCTTGCCGGTGGCGCGGAACAGCGCGTTGGCGATGGCGGGCGCGATTGGCGGCACGCCCGGCTCTCCGATCCCGGTGGAATGTACGCCGAACCCGTAGGGGACCAGATGCACATGCACGGTGGGGAAGTTGTCGGAGCGCACGACGTCGTAGTCGTAGAAGTTCGACTGCTCCACCGCGCCGTCCTTGTAGGTGATGCCGGACATCAGCGCGCCGGTCATACCCATCACGGCGGCACCTTGCATCTGGCTTTCCACACGCTCGGGGTTGGCGATGAAGCCGGCATCGACGGCCAGATGGATCTCAGGCACTGTGATCAGCCCGTTCACCACCTTCACCCGTGCCGCGCAGGCGACATAGGTCACGAAGCTGCGATGGACCGAGAGGCCGATGCCCTCTCCCTCCGGCAGGTCCTTGCCCCAGCCGATGCCGTCGGCTGCCATGTCGAGCACATTGGCAAGCCGGCCAGTGTCGATCGGCAAAGCCTCATACGGTTCGCCATAGTTCCAGAAATCGGCTGGATAGCCTTCCTTGGCAGGGTTCACCATGCGCGCCGGACCGATCATGTCCAGCCACATCTGTTTTTCGTCTTTGCCGAGCTCAGCCGCGAGTTCCCCAACCATGGACCCGATCGCCCAGGCACGCGGAATGTTGGACACCGACCGGTACCAACCGATGCGGGCATGGGCCAAGGCCTTGCCGTTCTCGCACCGCACATTGGGGATGTCGAACGGCATGTCCACATGGCCCATGCCAGATTCGATGCCGAATTGGTGACCGCTATCGGGCGCGAAGGTCGACAGGATCGACGGCGCCACGGAGTTGTGACGCCAGCCGGTCACGGTGCCCGCATCATCCATTGCCACCTCAATGCGCTCCGCGCTTGTGGTGTGCATGAAGGAATGGCGGATGTCGTCTTCGCGCGTCCACTGCACCCGGACCGGGGCACCAGCGGCTTTCGACAGCATCGCCGCCTCGATGGCGAAGTCATGCTTGGATTTGCGCCCGAACCCGCCGCCCAGAAGGGTGACGTTCACGCGGACTTTTTCGGGATCCACGCCCATTGCGGCCGCGATGTCGGTGCGGCAGGCATAAGGCGACTGGACCGGGGCCCAGATCTCAATCCCGTCGGCGGTGACGGATGCCAGCGCCACCGGCGGCTCCATGGGGATATGGGCCATGTGGGTCTGGGTGTAGGTGCGCTTGAAGGTTTTGGCCGCTGCGGTGAAGGCCTCGTCGATGTTGCCTTGATCGCGCAGGACGGCACCGGGCTGCTCCGCAGTGGCCTTCATCTCCTCCATGAACGGCCCGGAGTTATAGCCCGCATGCGGCCCGCCCTCCCATTCGATCTTGAGCGCGTCGCGCCCCTGAAGTGCGGCCCAAGTGGTGTCTGCGATCACCGCAACGCCGCCAAGCGGGGCGAATTTTGCGGGCATGATCGATCCGGCGACCATATGCACGCTGATCACGCCGGGGGTGGCGAGCGCGGCAGAATCGTCCACAGATTTCACCGTGCCGCCGACGACGGGTGGGCGGGCGATGGCGGCGTATTTCATGCCGGGGACCGACACGTCGGCACCGTAGACTGCCTTGCCGGTGGTGATGTCATGCAGATCGGTGATCTGCACCTCGCCCTTGCCGATATAGCGGAACTGGTCCTCGGTCTTGAAGCTCAGATCCTCAAAGACGGGGACGGGACGCGACATCGCCGCTTCGGCCAGCTCACCAAAGGTGGCGCTGCGCAGGCCTGCGGTGACGACGTGGTTGGCCACGGTCACTTCGGACACGGGCACGCCAAACCGCTCAGCCGCTGCTTCGGCCAGCATCTGCCGGACCGAGGCACCGATCTGCCGTGCTGCCTGAACATGATGGCGCAGGCTGCGCGATCCGTCAGTGTCCTGGTTGCCGTATTTGGGTTCGTCGCCCTCGGCCTGTTCAATCACGACGCGGGACCAGTCGGCCTCCATCTCATCGGCCATGATCATCGGCAGCGTGGTGCGCGACCCGGTGCCCATTTCGGAGCGATGCGCGATCAGCGTCACTGTGCCGTCGGTGTCGAGCCGCACAAAGACAATCGGGTCTGCGCGCACACCGTGCGGCATGGACTGTCCGCCATGGGGCCAGCGGGGGAACGCATCAGCGCCGCCCGCAAAGGCCACCAGCGTCAGGCCAGCGCCAGCGCCGACCATGAAGCCGCGGCGGGACAGGTTCTCGATGGAAATGCGCGGGGTCGCGCGCGTGGTCTCGGGCGTGGCGGGATCAAAATAGCGAAGCATGGCTCAAGCCCCCGTGCTGGCGTGGCGCACAGCGGCCACGATGCGTTGATAACAGCCGCAGCGGCAGACGTTGCCAGACATGGCGGCCAGGATTTCATCGTCGGTGGGCTTGGGGTTTTCCGCCAGAAAGGATGCGGCCTGCATGATTTGCCCAGACTGGCAGAACCCGCACTGGGGCACGTTCAGCTCGCGCCATGCGACCTGCACGCGGTGGTCGCCGGTCTCGGACAGTCCTTCAATCGTGGTGACGGACTTGCCTTTGACTTCGCCGACGGTCATCTGGCAGGACCGCGTCGCGACCCCGTCCACATGCACCGTGCAGGCACCGCACAGGCCGACTCCGCAGCCATATTTTGCGCCGTTCAGGCCCGCAAGGTCCCGAAGCGCCCACAGCAGAGGCATGTCGTCGGGGGCGTTCAGATCTGCAGGCGCCCCATTAAGTTGAATGGCAGTCATGGTTTTTCCTCCGTTGATGGCGCGCCATTTTTCGACCACGGCGTCGCCTGATCCTGAAAACTCTGTCTCGGATCAATTCAACGTCAGCCCGGCCCGCTTTGAATTCAAGAGAAAATATCATCTGATGCGACCAAGGTCGCACGCCTTGCACGCGAGCACCGCAGGGTGGCAGGATTTCTAGGTGCCCAAAGAAGACGGGGTGTGAGTGGGAAATGAATTTTTAACCTTGACGGTCAATAAATTTTCGACCGCTTGTCTGAAAGGAGCACGAGATATGCGCTGGGCCATGACGTTGCTCGTCGCGGCAGCTTGCTTCGCAGCGGTGGGCCCGGCTGCGCGCGCGCAGGAACAACGGGTCGTGCGTGCGGTGATGCATCAGTTCCCACCCTTCATTATCGTGGGACATACCCCGTCCGGTTATGCGATCGAAGTGCTTGAGGCAGTGGCCGCCGATCGCGGGTTTACCATCAAATATCTGGTGGTCGACAACCCGGCTGAGGCGCTGAAGATCATTGCCGCGGGGGGCGCGGACCTGCACCCGTCGCTGGGCCCGGAGGAAAGCCGCCGCGGCGTCGTCGATTTCTCACGCCCCTATGAACATCTGGCGTTCGGCCTTTTCACGCGCGAGGCCGAAAAAGAGCGGGTGGAGGATGAGTCGCGTCGATCCGACATGGTCTTCGGGGCCACGGCCGGCACCGTCCCGGCGGGCATTCTGGCGGGCATCGAAGGGCCGGCGTACAAGCTGCTCAATGACAACAACGCCACGCTGTTCGCGCTCGCGAGCGGTGAAATCGACGCCGCGGTCTACGGTGTGGCGGCGTTCCGGTCGCTGGTGCGCAGCATCGGGGTGGAGGACACGTTCACCCAAGTGGGCGATGATCTGAGGCGGATCCCGGTCACCATCGCCGTGTCCAACGCGGCACCCGACATGCTGGAAATGATCAATGATGGCCTGATTTCGGTGATGGCGAGCCAGGATTTCGCACGGATACGGCAACATTGGTTCGGCGCGCCTCCGCCGTATTGGGACCGCAAGCGCATCCTTGCATGGGGGGGGGGCGCATTCGCATTTTTGCTGTTTGCCGCGGTTGGCGCGCTGTTGCGCGTGCGCGATGCGGAACGGCGGCGACGTCTTGAAGAGGCGCTGCGATTCACCAAAAAACTTGCGGCGGCCAACCTGGATCTGGAGCAGCGCAATGAGGAAATGCGCCGCCTCGTCTACATGGTGTCCCACGATCTCAACAGTCCGCTGGCCTCGATTGGCGGTTTCGCGCGGCGTCTGACGCGGGGGATTGAAAAGGGCGATGACGACATCGTGCGCGACAGTGCGCAGCGGATCAGCCGCAACATCACCACGATGCGCCGCCTGTTGGACGGTGTGCTGGTGCTGAATCGCGCGTCCAGCAACACGCTGCTGCGCGAACGGATGCAGTGCTCGATGCTGGTGCAGTCAACGCGAGACGCGTTGGCCGAGGCGTTGCGCGCGAAATCAGCGACGCTGAACCTAGAGGTCGAGACGCCTGACCTGATCTGCGACGCGATGCTGATCACGCAATCGGTGCAGAATCTGGTCGAAAACGCGCTCAGGCACGGCTGCCCCAATCCTGGGATGACGGTGACGCTGCGGATTGAACGCGTGGGCGACGCAGTGCGCATCATCGTTTATGATCAAGGCCCCGGCATCCCGGTTGAACGCCGGGACGAAGTGTTCCGCCCCTTCATGCGTGGCCCAGAAGCGCGCCGCGAAGGCAAGGAAGGGCTGGGGATCGGCCTTGCCACCGTGAAGGCGGTTGTCGAAAAGCATGGTGGTCGCCTTTGGGTTGAGCAGCAGCCATGCGCGGGCGCACGGTTTGTGATAGAATTGCCCCAAAATGAAATCACGGCAGGCTTGATGGAACGGGAGGTTTCATGATGAATGACTGCTATAAACGGACGTTCAATGTGCTTCTTGTCGAAGACAACGATGACCACGCACTGCTGATCACCGAAGCGCTGATGTGCGGCGAAGTGCTCGTAAAAGTTGAACGCGTGGCCGAAGGCAGCGAGGCGCTGGCACGGATCGCAACAGGGCGCGCGCCCGATGCAATTCTGCTTGATCTCAATATGCCGGGGGTCAATGGGCACGAAGTGCTTGAGGCGATCAAAAGCGACCCATCATTGCGCATGATCCCGGTGGTGGTTCTGACGACCTCGCTGCATCATGACGACATGAAGCGGGCCTATCGAAATCACGCTAACAGTTATTTGCATAAATCTTTTGACGAAGATTCATTTTATCAGCTTCTTGATCAATTCACGAAATATTGGAGCAGCGTGAATCGCATTAACCTAAGTTGAACGGATTCAATTTTTTGTGCTTATTTGTGTGTGGAGTGCCAATTACGGTGCCAAAGATGGATTTTGTGCGATGTGTGGTTTTTGAGGATAACAAAGGTCTCCTGTTTTTGTGCTGAGACGGCCTAAATGCGCGGCGATCCGATCCCCCGCCGCACACTCGCGCCCTGCCGCGACGGACCGGCGGCCACGGCGAGGAGGTCTGCGATTTGAACCTGCCTGACGGGTATGGGTTCAGCGCCGAGCCGCCAGCGCGCAAGCCTCTTGGCACCACTGAGCGTCGGCTCAGCGGGCGGCGGCTGAAACCAGCCTCATTCCTGGGAAATGGTAGGCCCGGCAGGATTCGAACCTGCAACCAAACCGTTATGAGCGAGCGCCTTATGTGCCAAGGCATTGATGCCTTTAACTAAGAGAAATGTTCACAATGGAGTTTTTGAACCTGCAGCCCACCTAGAGGCAGCTTGCTAGGTTCAATGAACCCGTGACCAAACCGTATTTCAGAGGTGGTCTAACCTAAGATTGTCATGTTTTCCCCGCTGATTTTCGCCTGCACTGTCGCTAGTCCCATCACCTAGGTTGCGGTGGAGGTCTGGATAGGCAGCACTAGGCGCGCTCGTGATAGCCGCTGAACGCACGCCATGCCAAGAGGGCCAGCGACAGTTGCCCTCCCTTGCACCGCAGGCGCAATCAAGATCAACTCGATCTACATCAAAAGTAGATGCGCTAGAGCGCGGGCTTTCTGCCGAAAATTAGCAAGACAAATGAAGGTCAATCTAATGTCCGTTTACGTTGCTGGGGGAGGCGGTACGCACCTCGAATCCCGCGCTGCCAGTCATTATCTCGCTGCGCTCGTGGCGGAGACAGGCGCGCGCGGCGTCCTCGGCATAGTGACCGCCTTGAAGACGCAGCAGTTTGAGATCGACGCTCCGCTCGATGATCTCGTGATTGACGGACGCTTGACCGACGGAACTGCAACGCGTCTGGATCTCCAAATCACGACTACTCTATCTTTCACCGAGGGCGATAAGAAGTGGCAGGATATCGTCCCTCGAGCCTGGGATAGGTTCGGGCAAACTAACTTCAACCCTGATTTTGCCCCCGTTTCACCGGACACTCAGGCGGTTGCGATTTGGGCTGCGATGAACTCGCGTGGCGAGCGCATCCTCAGGCCCGAGTGCAGGTGGTTCTCATTTTAGTCCTCGAACCATCCGCCGATCAAGCCGAGCACGGTTCCGGCGTCGGGCAGTGGGGTGACCCGCACATAATCGCGCTTCAGCGTGTTGACGAATGCTTCCGAGATTCCATTGCTTTGCGTGCTTTTGATCGGCGTGAAGCAGGGCTTCAAGCCGAGCTGGGAGGGATCGACCCGTGTCTCCTTCGCGATGTATGACGATCCGTTGTCCGCCGCCCGGCAGAGGTTTGCCTGCAAACTGCGAGAGGGGCTCAGCATTTCGACCGGTTGAGGAGCCCGACAGCCGCCAAACCGCATCTCGACCGCTTCCAGCATCATGTCGCGCACGTCGGAGCCGCTGATGCCGGCGCCTGCCACGGCGCGCCATGCGATGATCTCGCGGTCATGGGCGCCCGGGATGAAGGCGGCCCGGATGACGTCACCGTTCCAGCACGCGAACTCCAGGCCATCGGAGCACCAGCGCAAGTTCGAGCGCAGGGTCACGCGGCTTTGCCATCGTGGCTGCGATCGGGCCGCTGCGTATAGCGTCGCTCCAGTAGCAGGTTCTGACCCTGCATGATGCGCCTTACGGTGAATGTCCCATTCACCTGCCGGCCAGCGGGCAAACGCGCTTGTGGTTTACTGGCGCGGCTCCTTCCGCACGCAGCTGACGATTCAGCAGCGCCGTGATCCGGCGATATCCATAGGTCGGCCGCGCGGGCGCCAGCTTGGGGATCAATGGCAGGACCGCCACGTCCTGGGCTTTGCGATAGTGTCCGCGTGGCTTCGCACCACCGGTCAGGCGGGCATGTAAATTGGAGCGGGAAACGCCCAGGATCGATGCCACGACGGTCATCGGAAGACGCCCGATGGCCGCGACCGCCGGGTCAGTTTTTTTGAGCGCGACTTGTTCAGCGCCTCCTTAAGGATCTCGACCTCGAGCGTCTTGCGCCCGAGCTGCCGTTCAAGTTCCCGGATACGCTCTTCCAGGCCACGTCCGTCAAGGTGGTGTAAATTCTGGGATCGCCATTCAAAGACATCGGTCAGGCGGCCTGTGTGGGTATGCTTAGAAGTGGGTCGATCTGTGCTGCGTCGATCTGGCGACAGGCCTCGACCATCATGTAGCGATGCTGGCTTTGCCAATCGTTGGTCTGCTCGAACAGGACGGCGCCGATCAGGCGGATGATGCGGATAGATACCGTTGTTGCTTGGTGCAGCGAACGTCAACGATAAATTGCTTGATCAGGGCTTTATTCGGCAAATTAACTAACGAGGTTGCAATACATCTATGGACTTACAGAAAGCGAGAGACTGCTTATTTGCGTATGCCACGGAAAAGGGCGTTTCTTAGAGCGTGTCTGAGAAGGGTCATGCCCACCGCCTGAGGAGGGTTGCGGATGCTGCGATGGTGATGAGGGTTTCGACGACGGATGCGAGATGCTCGTAGTCCCGCGCAAGGCGGCGGCACTTCATAATCCAGGGATCGGTCCGCTCGATGAGCCATCCACTGCCCGGCAGTGGTTTGCAAGCAAACCACGAGAGGGAGCGTCGGATGACGACGAAGCCTTTCATCCATGGCATGCGCCTGACGATCTCCAGTGTGACGTTTGCCTTATCCTTCGCCCATTTGACGAGGCGTCCGGCGCAGCCGCCATCCCGTTGCCCGGCAGGCGATGCACGGCATCGCTGAGAGGGACGAACACGGTCTGCACGAAGGGGAATGATCACCGCGAGCGTTTCAGCACGCCCTTCGCGCCGTCGCGGTCCTGAATGTCGCCGGCATGGACCTCGACCGTAAGCAGGCGACCGTCCGTGTCGGTCATGGTGAGGCGCTTGCGCCCGTGGACCTTTTTTGCCGTTCGGGGCGCTTACGCGGCCCCACCGGGGCCACGGTCGCCCCTCACCGTAGCCTTTTAACCCCCTTTTTGATCCGCCGTCCTGACGGTCTGACTGTCGATGATGGCAGCCGAGGGTGAGGCTTCGCGCCCGGCGCGCTCCCGGTCGGCCATGACCAGCATGTGATGGACCCTCGCCCACACCCCTTCGCGCTCCCAGCGGCGCAGGTAATGGTAAACCGTCTGCCAAGCGGGAAATCATGCGGCAGCAGCCGCCATCAACAGCCTGCGCGGAGCAGATACCGCGATCGCCTCGACGATCTCGCGCTTCGGCGCGCGGCGCGGGCGGCCGCCTGGAGCTGCGTCAGGGATCATCGGTTCTATCACGGCCCATTGGCAGTTCGTCAGGTCGCTCGGATAGGCGCGGCGCTTGCGGCGGGGCATCGGCATTCGTCTCGTGTTGTGGACTCCGACACCCCATGAATCACAACTCAAACCACGTGGGAATTGACCTTCTCAAACACGCTCATACAGCGAGTTCCCTTTAGAAGCAGAGATAAATGAATTTGGTGGTCCGTATCTTGATTTGGGCGCTAATGGAAGCATTGATATTGTGGCGCGAGATCGTGGGAAAGAATGTATGATGAAAGAAACATCTTCGCCTGATAAACTTGCGCGATGGGTGTTCGAAATATTTAAAAGGTCATGACTGATTCCGGCGTTAACCTTCCTCTAGTGCAACGTAATCAGGCATCGGTATCGCGCGATAGCTCAGCCCGTTTCTGTCTGTGATGATTTGAGCCTGCGCGACGTTGCACCAGCCTGCATCGTCGTCTTGGCTGATGAGTTGGACTGACCGGTTGAAATCTTGCGCCTTGATGCTGGCCTTGGCGAAATAGAAAGCGCCCCCGCCCGCCAACAGTGCGGCCAACGCCAACGCGCGCAAACATGGACGCTTTTCGGTCGAGGCGATCGCGCAACGGCAGAGGCTTGCTGTCCTCGTTCGGGAATATCCCAACCACGTTGGCGCGCCGCTTCACCTCTTTGTTAAGGCGCTCCAATGGGTTGGTGCTGTGCAGTTTGGTGCGGTGCTGCGCCGGGAACGCCATGTAGGCCAGAACGTCCGCTTCGCTGTCATCCATGAGCGCGGCCAGCTTGGGCCAACGCGGTCGCAGCTGGTCGGCGACGTGGCGCCAGACTTCGGTGGCTGCTTTTGGGTCGGGCTGGGTGAACGCCTGGCGGATCGCGGCGGCGACGACGGTGTGCCGAGCCTTCGGCACATGGGCGAGCGCGTTCCTCATCCAGTGAACGCGACACCGCTGCCAGGATGCGTCAAACACCCGCGCGATCGCCACTTTCAGCCCCGTGTGCGCGTCAGAGATCACCAGCTCCAACCCGCCCAGCCCTCGGGCCTACAGACTGCGCAGGAACTCGGTCCAGAAGGTCTCGGCTTCCGAGGGGCCGACGCAAAGGCCGATGATCTCGCGCCGCCCGTCGGTGTTCACCGCCACGGCGATTATCGCCGCGACTGACACGATCCGCCCGCCCTGGCGCACTTTGAGGTAGGTGGCGTCGAGCCACAGATAGGGCCATTCGCCGGTGAGCGGCCTGTCCAAGAAATCATGCACTCGCTCGTCTATGTCCTTGCAAAGCTTGGACAACGTGCTCTTGGATATCCCGCTCAGCCCCATAGCCTGCACCAGATCATCGACTTTTCGCGTCGAGACGCCGCCGATCCAGGCTTCCTGAATGACGGCCACCAGCGCCTTCTCCGACGTGCGGCGCGGTTCCAGAAATCCCGGAAAGTACGACCCCTGCCGCAGCTTCGGCACGCGCAGGTTCAGGGCCTCCATCCGGGTCTTGAGCTCGCGGTCGCGATAGCCGATCCGGTAGGTCTGGCGGCCTTCGCCGCGCTCATAGCGACCGGCGCCGATCATGCCTTCGACGTCGTGCTCCGTCAGCGTCTGGAGCACCGCCTCCCTTCTCGATGATTGCGGTGAAATCACCTGCCAGGCAATGGGATCACGGCGCGCAGGAAATCGCCCTCGTCATGCTTTTGCAGCAGCTCGATCAAGGGCATGTCGGTGTCGGTCATCGGGGTCTCCTTCGGTCCGTGGTTGAAGTCCGCAAACTCCACCATAAACCGACGTCATCGATGGCCGCCCTAGCTACACCGCCGGAGCGGCGCGAAATTACACAACGTCCGTGGACGGTACTCGTGCCTTCCTCGCCCTATTTCAGCATGAACTCCTTCTGCGCGTCCGAAAACCTCGATGCCTTCATGGCTTTTCGCTTCTCTCCCAGACCGGGAATCGTAGCGGAAAACTTCAGTTGTCGGCGATCCGGTTTCGGGGATCAGAGCACGCGGCGGGCACCCCCCAGCGTAGACGCTTGACGATCTGGCGGCGGCGCGCGCGCTGGTGCGCGATCCTCGGATCACGGTTGAGGCGATGGCGAAACGTTTCGGCGTGGCGACCTCGACGCTCTATCGGCATCTGCCGGGGGGGGGGGGGGGGCAGCGCGCAGGAGGGCTGAGCGCGGGGCGACGGTTCCCGCCCGAGCGCCGAGAACCGATGTGCGGGCGGACCTTTTCTCTGCAGCGTCGGATCGCGCGCATGCCCGCGACCAAGCGCGACGCCGACCGCCTCTCGGGGCTTGGCCGGA
>JBLGAC010000040.1:0-36625 GCA_047610385.1 Paracoccaceae bacterium
TGATGCAGGTCCTCGCACGCGCTTGCGGCCATGCCAGCCTGTCTGATTTCTGCCATTCCGACATCACCGCCTAGAAGCGGGAGATGGCGGATCTGAGCGGCGTGCGATTTTCCGGCATCGGCGCCTGGCCGACTGCGCCCGCACGCGATCCTCAGGCGCCGTGCGGGCGCGGCCTCAACCCTGCCAGACACTTGGCGGCACCTTCAGCAGTTCGCGCTGCACCCATTGCCCGGCCTGTCCAAGAACGTGCTCCTCGGTCCACACAAGGTCCAAGCCTTCCAACGCATCGCTTTGCTGAAAGGCATATTCCATCCGAACCAAGCGGCCTGACGTCAGCAGCGTTCTGACGGCGGACAACGGCAACTCCGCCCACCCCAAGCCGCGCAGCACCAGATCGAGGATCATGTCCGGGCTTTCCGCAAACCAGGTCGTGGCGCTTTTGATCACGCCCACCTGGCCCGGAACATCCCGGGAGCGGCTTCTCAGCACCAACTGCCGGTGCTGCCGCAGGTCCCTGTGCGCAACGCGGTCCAGTTTGGCCAATGGATGCGACTTAATGCAGACGGGCGCCAAGGTCCAATGGCCGACACCGCAGAATTGAAAGCCCGTGGGGTAGTTTTCCTGCTCGGTCATCAGACCCAATGCGGCGCGCCCTTCCTTGAGCAGCGCTGCCGTGTCGTTGGGACCGGTGGTCAGAATTTCCAGCGTCACATGCGGGAATTCATCCGCGAACGCCGCCAGAATATCCAGAACGGGGCCGAGATTGATGCCCTGCTCCACCGCGATGCAAAGATGGTCTTCCACCCCCTCGGACATCGACGTGGCCTTGGCAAAAAACTCACGGTTTCCCGTCAAGATCCCCTTGGCATACGGCAGCAAGGAACGCCCCGCCTCTGTGAGCGTGGGCGATCTGCCGCTGCGGTCGAACAGCTGAAGGCCGGTGTCAATTTCGAGGTTGGAAATCGCAGTTGAGACGGCCGACTGCGCCTTCTCCATGCGCCGCGCGGCGGCGGAGAAAGATCCAAGCTCGGCCGCCAGTGCGAATGCGCGCAGAGCGTCGGGGGAGGGCATGGCAAACCTATCTGATAATCAGTTGCATATTGACTGGATATACGCCTTAATCCAGATAGAAGCAATCCCAACAAGGGAGTGTTCAGATGTCGACCAAAGTTGTTCAGAGATCGGGAAAAGATCGCCTTCGCTACATGGTCAGCTTCGAGCTTCTGCTGATGTCGATCTTGATCCCAACCGGCGCGATCCTGCTCGACAAACCGATCGCCGAGATCGGCCTGCTCGGCGCGGTTCTATCCGCCAAGGCGATGCTTCTGGGGCTGGCCTACAACTGGGCGTTCGACCAGGTTGACGCGCGTGCCGGGCGGATTTCCAGCCAACGATCGCATGTCGGGCGGATCGTGCATGCATTGGGCTTTGATGTCTCGCTGACGCTGACCTCTTTGCCGTTCTATGTCTTTTGGTTGCAGATCAGCGTGTTGGAGGCGCTTGCCGCGGACCTCGTCATCACGTCCTTCGTCGTGGCCTTCACATATGCATTCACGCTGGCCTATGACAAAGCCTTCCCGGTGCAGCAAAGGCTTTGCTTGGCACAGGCCTGACCGGTCAATACATGGTGCTGCGCCCCCCGTGAGTTGGGGCGTGCTGACCGCGCGCGAAAGGCACGGTCATGAACAATCGAACGCTGAACGCCATGATCAGGGCCGTCTTGGCCACGCTCGCGCTTGCCACCTGCGCGCCTGTGGACAGCGGATCCGCCCCGCCCGCCATCAGCAATTCTTTGAACGATCCGTCGCAGCACAGGCGTTGTTTCGATCCGCGCCGCGGCATCGTCTACGCACACAGTACCTACACGCTTAGCTGCCTCTCGCCCGATTACCAAATCAGCAAGTCGGATTTCGATGCTTTGGCGCGCGGAGAGCGCTTTGAATCGGCCCGGCTGCCGTCAAACCAGAACGACACAACCGTGACGGATCGCTGCTATGAAAAAACGTCCTGGCATCGCCCCGACCTGGCGCGATCCGACGGGCTGGGGTGCGACCCGCCCGCCTATCGGGTGTCTGAGGCCGAGCATCGAAAGCGCGCACGCTGACATGCGACTTTCGGCGGTTGAAGGTTGTCCGCGCCTTACCGCAAAACCGGCATGGCGAAGCGGCGCAAGCGGCCCTGTCAGTCGGGCAGGCCCAGCTTGGATTTCCGGTCGCTCGACCATTTCAGGATGATCAGATCGAAGGTCAGCGCCATCAGCGCCACGCAGATCCCCAGCACGAAGTTCTTGCCCAGATCGGTGCCTGCGAGGGTGCGCTGCAGCTCCTGCCCCAGATCCTGGGTGCCGATGAAGGCGGCGATGATCACCATGAAGAACGCGAACATGATCGCCTGATTGAACCCCACCGCCATGGTCGGCAGCGCCAGCGGCAGCTGCACTTTCCACAGCTTTTGCATCCGCGTGGCACCCGCCATGTCGGCGGCTTCCAGCATCTCAAGGGGGACGATGCGCAGGCCCTCGATGGTGTAGCGGGTCAACGGCACCATCGCGAAGATCAAGATTGAGAAGATCACCGCCACGTCGGTGATCCCGAACAGCATGATCGCGGGGATCAGATACACAAAGCTGGGGAAGGTCTGCGCCGTGTCGCAGGCCAGCAGCACGCGGCGGGACCATGTCTCAGAGCGCGCGGCGGCGATGCCCAAAGGCAGGCCGATCAGCATCGCCAGCGCCACGGCCGAGATGACCGAATAAAGCGTGATGACCGAGCGGTCCCACCATCCCGACATCGCCACGAAGCCGAAGAACAGCGCCGCCAGCACCGCTTGCCGGCGCCCGGCCATCCAATAGGCGAACGCCACGATCGCCAGAATGAACGCGGGCGTCGGGATCGACAGCAGGAAATTGCGGAACGGGATCAGGATTTCGACATTCAGGAACGCGCGCAGGAAGCCGGTGACGGATTTGACGGCATCTATGCTCAGGAACCCTTTGATGAGCTCGTCCATCTCCTTGCCCTTGCTGAAGTTCTGCTTGCGCCCGATCTCAGCGGCGACGTCGACGAACTGCGCCACGATGCAGAAAAACACGAAGGCGCCGACGGCGACCACCAAGGTCAGATGGCGCCTCCACCACGGGGTTCCGCGGTCAAAATGCCGGGGCTGCTTGACCACCCATGCTTTGGACATGCGATCCAACATCACGGCGATCAGCACGATGGTCACGCCGATTTCGAACGACCGGCCCAGCTTGAAGCTGCCCATCATCGCCAGCAGTTTGGCCCCAAGGCCGGGCATGCCGATGAAGGCGGTCAGCACCACCATGGCCAAGCACAGCATGATCACCTGATTGACGCCGACCAGAATTTCAGTGCGGGCCGAGGGCAGATAGACGTGGCGCAGCAATTGCATCCGCGTGCAGCCGCTCATATGCCCGGCCTCGATCACTTCGACCGAGACTTTTTGCAGCCCCAGCGTCGTCATCAGGATCATCGGCGGGATTGCATAGATCGTGGTCGCCACCGCGCCCGCCGTCGGCCCGACCTTGAAGAAGATCACCGCCGGCAGAAGATAGGT
This sequence comes from Paracoccaceae bacterium, assembly GCA_047610385.1. GTDB lineage: Bacteria > Pseudomonadota > Alphaproteobacteria > Rhodobacterales > Rhodobacteraceae > JBOCEF01. The sequence goes on from JBLGAC010000040.1 coordinate 3,577, forward strand.
AAAGAACGGCAGCGTCTGCAGCACCGACAGCACCGGCTTGATCACCCGGTTGACCCAAGGGTATTTCCACGCGGCGATGCCCAGCGACAGGCCGATCACGAAGGCCAGCGGCACCGCGACGGCGAGCACGGACATCGTCTCCATCGCGATTTTCCATTGGCCGATCAGCGCGGTCCAGATGAACGTGCCCGCCCCCAACAGCGCTATGCGCCACCCGCCCAGGTAATAGCCGATCACGCCGGCCACAGCCGCCACGGCGGTCCACGGAACCGGGCCGATATTGGGCCAGCGGCGCTTGCCGTAGAATAGGTTGCCGGTGACGTCGAGCACCCATTCAAGGCCCCCGGTGAACGCTCGCGTCAGGGTCAGCAGCCCCAGATCGTCCTTCACGAAGTTGAAAATCGCATCCAGCCACGTGGCGAAAGCCGGAACCATCGCTTCGGGCACCCGGTGCAGCGAAGCGGGCAGAACCCCAGAGAATTGCATCGCCGTCAGCACGACCACCGCCAACAGGAAGCACAGCGCGAGAGGGCCGCGGCTGGCGCTCATCACCGGGCCCCGACGAGGATGTCGAGGGCATCTTCACGGCGCATCGCGCCGATGATCCGGCCGTCCCGGGCGATGGGGATGGCCGTGCGCGCGTCATGCACCAGCAGTTTGGCCAGCGCATGGATGGTGGCGGCGGCGTCGACCGGCTCGCCCTCGGCCGTCAGATCGGGCCGGGCCAGCACGCCCGCGCGCACCACATGGGCCTTGTCGATGTCTTCGGTGAACCTGCGCACATAGTCGGTGGCCGGGTTCAGCACGATCTGATCGGGGGTGTCGCATTGCTCGATCGCGCCGTCTTTCATGATCGCGATGCGGTCCGCGAGGCGCAGCGCCTCGTCGAAATCATGGGTGATGAACACGATGGTTTTGCCCAGCATCCCCTGAAGCCGCAGAAACTCGTCCTGCATTTCGCGCCGGATCAACGGGTCGAGGGCAGAGAACGGCTCATCCAAAAACCAGATGTCAGGCTCGATCGCCAGACTGCGGGCGATGCCGACGCGCTGCTGCTGGCCGCCCGAAAGCTCCCGCGGGAAGTATTCCTCGCGCCCTTCCAGCCCCACCAGCTTGACCACTTCAAGCGCGCGTTCGCGGCGGGCGTGCTTGTCCTGGCCGCGCATTTCCAGCGGAAAGGCGACGTTCTCCAGCACCGTGCGGTGGGGCAGCAGGCCGAAGCTTTGGAACACCATGCCCATCTTGCTGCGGCGCAGCTCGATCAGTTCCTTTTCCGAAAGCGCCATGATGTCCTGGCCCTCGACCTCGATCACCCCGCCGGTGATTTCATGCAGGCGCGAGAAACAGCGCACCAACGTCGATTTGCCCGACCCAGACAGCCCCATGATCACCAGCATCTCGCCGCGCATCACGTCGATCGAGACATCGCGCACGCCGGCAATGTAGCCGTCGGCGCGGATCGCGTCGAAATCGCGGTCGGCGGGCATGTTGGCCAGATAGGCCTCAGCATTGTGTCCGAACATCTTCCAGACGTTTTTGGCCGAAATCACGGGCATGTCGGAGGTCATGGTCCATCCTGCGTAAAGGTGAGGCCCCACCCAATGTCTCAGATGGGGCCTTCTTGCGTGTCAGCCTAGCGGAGTTGGATCAGTTCACCCAAGCTTTCCAGACGCCTTCGTTCGCTTCCAGCCACGCTTCGGCGGCCTCGTCCGGTTCCATTTCGTCGACATCGACGAATTTGGCCATCTGGGCGATCTGCGGGTTGGTGAACGAGATTTTGGTCAGCACGCTGTAAGCGTCCGGCCATTTCGCTTCCATCCCGTCCCAGGCGGCCTTTTTCAGGTAGCCCTTGGCCGGGTTGCCGCAGTCATAAAGCGCGTCGGGGTTCGGACCGACCGAGGGGTCCTTGTCGCAACCTTCGACCCATTCGGGGAATTCCACGAACTCGCCGGGCCAGACGGCTTCGGCGAAATTGGGCGTCCAGTTGAACACCACGACCGGCTTTTTGTCGGCCTCGGCGGCGCCGATTTCGGCCCAAAGCGCGGCGGCGGAGCCTGCGTTGACCACCACGAAGTTCATGTTCAGCGCCACGACGCGTTCCTGACCATGCTTCAGCCAGTCGACGGGACCGTCCAGATAGCGGCCCTTGTCGCCGGTTTCCGCGGTCTTGAAGATCTCGGCGCAATCGTTAAGCGCCTCCCAGTTCGGCAGGCCCGGGCAGGCGTCCTTGGTCCACATCGGGTACCACCAGTCTTCGCGCGTGACCGCGTCGTGGTCGCCCGCATCGACGATGCCGCCCTTTTCCAAGGCCGCGCGGTAGGACGCGCCGAACGCGCCTTCCCAGACCTCAAGCTCTAGCGTCACGTCGCCCAGCCGCACGGACTCGTAAACCGCCTGGCTGTCGGTGGTGACGTATTCGACGTTGGCGCCCATGCTCTCGAAGATCTGGCCGACCACGTTCGACATCACGATCTGCGACGACCAGTTGTGGATCGGGATGACGATCGGGTCGCTGCTGTCCGCAGCGAGCGCGGTGAAGGGTGCGGCCGCCAAAGCGCCGATCACCAATGCTGTCGATGTATATTTCATAATTACCTCCCAGTTTTGGTGCGGTCTGCTTTGCCGCTTGGGTCGCGCCGGCCGTGGCCAGCGTTTTCAGCCATGTCGAAGTTGATGATTCACGGCTGAAACCGACTTCATCATCCTTGCAGAAATTTCCTCATAATCAAGTTTTTTTCTTTAGCGTGCTAATTTCCCTACCCCGCCATCGCCCTGAAAAACGACACGCGCGTCCGATCCGGCATAGCTGATGTCGCATTTGAAGATCGGCAGACACCCCGAAAGCCTTGATGCTGGGGCAAAGGGGTCTGATCCATGCGTTACTCAGGTTTCAAGGTGATCAAAGAAGCTCTGACCGGGCACAAAGGCTGGCGTCCGGCTTGGCGCGAACCCGATCCCAAGCCCCATTACGACATCGTGGTCATCGGCGGCGGCGGGCACGGGCTGGCGACGGCGCATTATCTGGCCAAGGTCTATGATCAGAAAAGCGTCGCGGTCATTGAAAAGGGCTGGATCGGCGGCGGCAATGTCGGGCGCAACACCACGATCATCCGCTCGAACTACCTCCTCGACGGCAACGAGCCGTTCTATGAGCACTCGTTGCAGCTGTGGGAGGGGTTGGAGCAGGACCTCAACTACAACGCCATGGTCAGCCAGCGCGGGATCATGAACCTGATCCATTCCGACGCCCAGCGCGATGCATTCGTGCGGCGTGGCAACGCGATGATCCTGAACGGCGCCGACGCCGAATTGCTCACTGAGGCGCAGGTGCGCGACGAATACCCGTTCCTGACCTTCGACGACGCCCGCTTTCCCATCAAAGGCGGGCTGGCGCAGCGGCGCGGCGGCACCGTGCGCCATGACGCGGTCGCTTGGGGCTTTGCGCGCAGCGCCGACAGCCGCGGCGTCGACATCATCCAAAATTGCGAGGTGCTGGGCTTTCGCATCGAAGGGGGCAAATGCCTCGGGGTGGACACGTCGCGCGGCTTCATCGGCGCAGGCAAGGTCGGCTGCGCGGTTGCAGGCAATTCAGGGCGGTTGATGGCCAAGGCCGGGATGCGCCTGCCGATCGAAAGCCATGTGCTGCAGGCGTTCGTGTCCGAAGGGCTGAAGCCGCTGCTGCCCGGGGTGATCACCTTCGGCGCCGGGCATTTCTATGTCAGCCAATCGGACAAGGGCGGGTTGGTGTTCGGCGGCGATCTGGACGGCTACAACTCCTACGCTCAGCGCGGCAATCTTCCCGCGGTTGAGGACGTCTGCGAAGGCGGCATGGCGATTATGCCGATGATCGGGCGCGCGCGGCTGCTGCGGATGTGGGGCGGCGTGATGGACATGTCGATGGACGGCTCTCCGATCATCGACCGCACGCATATCGAGGGCCTCTATTTCAACGGCGGCTGGTGCTATGGCGGCTTCAAGGCGACGCCTGCCTCTGGCCGGTGTTTCGCGCATCTGCTGGCCACCAACGCGCCGCACCCCACGGCGGCGGCGTATCGGTTCGACCGGTTCAAAACCGGCCGCATGATCGACGAAAAAGGCGTGGGCAATCAGCCCAATCTGCACTGACCCCACGACGTTTCGAGGACCTGAGCCATGATCATCGATCACCCCCTTCTGGGCCCCCGCGACAGCGCGGAGTTCGTCTATCTGGGCGATGCGGGCCTGATTGACCGCCCTGACCCAGCCACGGCCGAAGGCGACTTCTTCGCCTACGCCTATCTGCGCGACAACCCGGCGGGCGCCCACCGAGAGCTGTGGTTTCACGAAGGCGGCGACCGATCCTGGCTGGTGGTGACCCGCAACACCCTGACCCATGAGATCACGGCCGTGGAGCTGGCCCGCGACGTTGCCCGGGCGCGGGGGCGCGGCAAATGACTCAGGCAAACCGGCTGGACGGCGGCCAGATCGACCGCGCCATACGCCTCAGCTTCACCTTCGACAACAAGCAATATCTCGGCCATGCCGGGGACACGCTGGCCTCGGCGCTGCTGGCCAACGGCGTGCGGCTGATGGGGCGGTCGTTTAAGTATCATCGCCCCCGCGGGCCGCTGACGGCGGGCTCCGAAGAACCCAACGCCATCGTCGCGCTGCGCGGCGGCGCGTTCACTGAGCCGAACACCCGCGCCACCACCGCCGAATTGTTCGACGGGCTGGAGGCGCGGTCGCAGAACTGCTGGCCGTCGCTGGCGTTCGACGCGATGGCGATCAACGACCAGCTGTCCAATTTTCTGACCGCGGGGTTCTACTACAAGACCTTCATGTGGCCCGCCGCGTTTTGGGAAAAGGTGTATGAGCCGCTGATCCGCAAAGCCGCCGGGCTGGGCGCGCTGTCAGGGCGCGAAGACCCCGACGTCTATGACAAGGGCTTTCGGCACTGCGACCTGCTGATCATCGGCGCGGGGCCTGCGGGCCTTAGCGCTGCGCTGGCCGCTGGGCGCAGTGGGGCGCAAGTGATCCTGGCCGACGAAGATTTCGCCATGGGCGGCCGGCTGAACAGCGAGACCCACGGGCTGGACGACGCCCCCGCCATCGATTGGGCGGCGCGGGTGGTTGCCGAATTGTCCTCGCTGCCGAATGTGCGCCTGATGCCCCGCACCACCGTGATCGGCGCGTTCGACCACGGGATTTACGGCGCGGTGGAGCGTGTCGGCGACCATCTGGCCGCCTCGGCGCCGGGCAAACCCCGCCAAATTCTGTGGCGCGTCTATGCCAAGCGCGCGCTGCTGTGCGCCGGCGCCACCGAGCGCCCCATCGCGTTCAACAACAATGACCGCCCCGGCATCATGCTGGCGAGCGCGATCCGCACTTATGCCAATCGCTTCGCCGCGACCCCTGACCGGCGCATCGCAGTGTTCACCAACAACGATGACGGCCACCGCACCGCCGCCGATCTGCTGGCGAAAGGCGTGGACATCGCCGCCGTGATCGACACGCGCGCGGACGCGCCGCAAAGCGCCGATTTCGAAGTTCTGGCGGGTGCCCAAGTCATCGACAGCAGCGGGCGCCTCGGCCTGAAATCAGTGCAGCTGCGGCTGGCCAATGGCACCACGCGCCGGCTTGACTGCGGCGCGCTGGGGGTGTCGGGCGGTTGGAACCCCAACCTGCACCTGACTTGCCACCAACGCGGGCGCCCGGTCTGGGACAGCGCCATCGCCGCATTCGTGCCCGGCGCCGCTCTGCCCCCCGGCATGTCCGTCGCGGGCGCGGCTGCGGGGGTGCTGTCCACCCATGGCGCGCTGAATTCCGGCGCGCGCGGGGCGATGGATGCGCTCGGCCTGTCGGGGCCTTTGCCGGACCTGCCGAAGGCCGAGGACGCCCCCGTCGCCCAGACGCCGTTCTGGTACGTAGAGGGCTGCTCGCGCGCATGGCTTGATCAGCAGAACGACGTGACGGTCAAGGACGTGAAGCTGGCCCATCAGGAAGGCTTCCGGTCGGTTGAGCATCTGAAGCGCTACACCACGCTAGGCATGGCCACCGATCAGGGCAAAACGTCGAACATGGGCGGCCTCGCGATCATGGCGGAGCTTGCGGGAAAATCCATCCCCGAGGTCGGCACAACCATCTTCCGCCCCCCCTACACCCCTGTCGCCATCGGCGCCTTCGCTGGGCGGATCCGCGGCAAATCCTTCCACCCCACCCGCCTGACCCCGTCCCATGTCTGGGCCGAGGAACGCGGCGCGGTGTTCATAGAGGTCGGCAATTGGCTGCGCGCCCAATGGTTCCCCCTGCCCGGCGAGACCCATTGGCGCCAATCTGTGGACCGCGAAGTGACGGCCACCCGCGCCTCGGTCGGGGTGTGCGATTGCACCACTTTGGGCAAGATCGACGTGCAGGGCACGGGCGCGGCCGCGTTCCTGAACACGCTTTACTGCAACGGGTTCGCCAAGCTGGCCGTCGGCAAGACCCGCTATGGGTTGATGCTGCGCGAAGACGGCATCGCCATGGATGACGGCACCGCCGCGCGCTTGGCCGAAGACCATTTCGTTGTCACCACCACCACGGCGAACGCGGGCCGGGTCTATCAGCACATGGAATTCGTGCGCCAATGCCTGTGCCCGGACATGGACGTGCAGCTGATCTCCACCACCGAAGCCTGGGCGCAATACGCGGTTGCCGGGCCGAATGCGCGCAAGCTGCTGCAAAAGATCGTAGACGCTGAATTCGACATCTCCAACGACGCGTTTCCGTTCATGGGCTGCGGCGCGATCACGGTCTGCGGCGGGCTGCGCGCCCGGCTGTTTCGAATTTCTTTCAGCGGAGAATTGGCCTTTGAGCTGGCCGTCCCCGCCCGCTATGGCGACGCGCTGATGCGCCGCCTGATGACCGAGGGCGAGGAGTTCGACGTCACCCCCTATGGGACCGAGGCGCTTGGCGTCATGCGGATCGAAAAGGGCCATGCGGCGGGCAATGAATTGAACGGCACCACCACCGCCCGCAATCTGGGGATGGAGCGGATGGTGTCCAAAGCCAAGGACAGCATCGGCTCGGTCCTGTCGCGGCGGAGCGGGCTGAACGAGGACGGCGGCTTGATGCTGGTCGGCATCAAGCCGCGCAACCCGGCAGACAAAGTGACCGCTGGCGGGCATCTGATGGCGGCGAGCGGTCCGGTCGATGCCGCTCATGATCAGGGCTATGTGACCTCAGTTGCATATTCGCCCAGCACCGGGTCGATGATCGGGCTGGCGTTCCTGAAGGACGGCGGCGGGCGTGAGGGCGAGACTCTGCGGCTGGTGTCGCCGCTGACCAAGCTGACGGTGGATGTCGAAATTGTCTCAGCCCATTTCGTGGACCCCGACGGAGGACGCGTTCGTGCATGACCTGACCCCGATCACCGCCCTTGGCGCCCATGCGCCGCGCATCGACAAGGTCAGCGGCGCGACGCTGACCGAGGTTCCCGACCTCGCGCTGGCCAACGTCGCCGCGCGCATCGGCCACGAAACGGACTGCGCCGAACTGCTGGGCGATGCGCCCGGGCCGGGGCGCGCCACGCTGGGGCCGGACATGGCGATCTGGACCGGGCCTGACCAATGGCTGCTCGCCGCGCCCTATGCCGGCAATGAAGACATGGCCGCTCGGCTGAAAGCCGGTTTCGGCGCGGCGGCCTCGGTGGCGGAACAAACCGACGCCTGGGTCTGTTTCGATCTGTCCGGCGTGGGCGTCGAGGCGGTGATGGAACTGCTCTGCCCCATCAACATACGCCAAATGCAGCCCGGCGATGCGACCCGCACCGCGATCCATCATCTGGGCTGTCTGGTGATCCGCAGGGCGCCTGACGACGGGCTGCGCATTCTCGGGCCGCGGGCCTCGGCAGGGTCATTGCACCATGCGGTGCTGACCGCGATGCACTCGGCGCTTCAGCCCACCGGCAAGGGCACGTCGCCGGCCACGCGAAACTGATTGATCCGGTCGCGGTCTTCGCGTGGGGAACAACCGAACGCCGCGCGATAATGGGTCGCCAGCGGGATGACCGAGCCATATCCCACCGCCGCCGCAATGTCGGCGACACGGGTGCTGGAGTGCATGACCAGCTGGCGCGCCGCCTGCATGCGCAGCGCGCGATAGTAATGCGAGGGGCTTTGCCCCGTGGCTTTCTTGAACGCGCGCTCGACCTGGCGCGGCGACACGCCGGTGCGCCGCGCCACATCCGCAACCGACACCGGGGTGTCCAGATGGGCGGCGAAAATCTCAACGCAGCGGGCGACGAGAGCGGGCAATTGCGCCCCCGTGTCAGGCATCCGCGCTTTGGGCACCCGCTGTCGCACCCCCTCGCCGCGCATCATCGGGTGCTGGAACCAACAGGCGACCTCATGCGCCACATCGGGGCTGAGGCGGTCTTCGATCAAACCCAGCGCCAAATCGAACGCCGACGCGGCGCCCGATACAGTATGGCGACCGGGGCTGGAGACAATCACCTCGCTCATCGCCCGCACGTCGGGAAATTCGGCTTTGAACGCAGCCTCATAGCACCAGTGGACGGACACGGGCCGCCCCTCCATCACCCCCGAGCGCACCAGCGGAAACACGCCGCCGCTGACGCCGCCCAAGGTCACGCCATGGCGGCCCAGGGATCGCAACGCGCCATTGCCGGACCGCGCGTCGGCGAAGCGCGCAGCAGGGCCGCTGAGCACGAACAGCAGGTCGAGCGCGAGGTCCAAGGCCAGCGCCACGTCCGCCTCGAACGCGACTTTCGCGCTCGACATCACGCGTCCGCCATGTTCAGAGACCAACTTCCAGCCGAACGCCTCCTGCCCCGCGATCTCATTGGCGGCGCGCAGCGGTTCGATCATCGAGGTGAGGCACGCCATCGGAAACCCCGGGAAGATCAGGAAGCCGATTTTCAGTGTCATGTCCGGGCCATTGCTATTCTACTCATGGGAATGGATCTGATGCATTTTCTGAAGCAACGCATTTCTCTAAGGTGACGCCAGCATGACGACCGAAAAACAGCTCGCCCCCAAAAAGCCCCAGCTGACGCAGGACCCGCACCGCGTGCGCGCCGAAGACCGGGAAAAGGTGCTCGAAGTCGCGATCGGCCGCGAGGTCCGCGCATTTCGCCGCCAGTTGGAAATCACCGGCGCGGAGCTGGCCCAGCTGACCGGCCTGTCGATCGGCATGCTGTCGAAGATCGAGAACGGCAACACTTCGCCATCTTTGACCACGTTGCAGACGCTGGCAAATGCGCTGTCGGTGCCGCTGACCAGCTTTTTCCGCCGCTTCGAAGAGCACCGCCAAGCGGTCCACACAAAATCCGGCGAGGGCGTGGAGATCGAGCGCGAAGGCACCCGCGCCAACCATCAGTACAAGCTGCTGGGCCATATCGGGTCGAACGCGTCGGGCGTGATCGTCGAGCCGTATCTGATCACCCTGTCCGAGGAATCGGACGTGTTCCCCACATTCCAGCATGGCGGGATTGAGACGATCTACATGATCGACGGCGAGATCGACTATCGCCATGGCGACGACATCCACCCGCTGAAGCCCGGCGACACGTTGTTCTTCGACGCCGACGCGCCCCATGGGCCCGAAAAGCTGGTGAAGCTGCCGGCGCGGTATCTGTCGATCATCAGCTACCCCCAAAACACCTGAGGCCCGCTCAGGCGCGAAGCGGCGGCTCGGTCTCAAGCTCAGGCCAGATGCCGCCGGATGTCGGCTGCCCGTCGTCGAATTTGGCCAGATAGTCCAGCATCATCGGGCGGTTGTCGATGAAGCCCTTGTAGGTCGCCAGCTCCTCAGGCAGATCGCGCACCACGCGGTGCAGGCGTCGGCCCCATTTGGGCACGGTCATCAGATCGTCGAAGCCGCACAGATAGCAGCGGATCGGGAACACCAGCGCGTTGGACCGCGGCAGCCGGAAGAAGGTCTGCAGCTCCACCCGCAGATGCTGCTTGGCGCCAAGGTTTTCGGGCGTCAGCGAGGTCTTCTGCACCCCCCATTTGTGGTAATTCTCAGGCGAGGTGTCGAGCAACGGGTTGACGGTCATCGTCCAGTTCAGCCGCCGCGCCGGGGCGCCCTGGCGCACGTTCAACAGGAACTTGAGCGCGCGCACGAAGATGCCCTTCTCGTGGGCCAGCGGCACCGGGGCGTGCCATTCGAAAAAGTTCATGCCGATGTCGAAATCCAAGGACCAATCGGCCTGCGTGGTCACGGTGCCCGCGTCCATCCACAGGTTGTCGTCGCGCTGGTCCAGCACGCAGAAATCGCCCTGGGTCTGGCGGGTGATGTATTCCATCGGGCCGTACGGCAGCGTGGTCTCGTCCATGAACGTGAAGCTCTGGTCGATGCCCAGCGGCTTGTTGATCCAGCGCCATTTGTCGCCGTCGCGGTGCAGCTCGAACAGGTCGGGGTAATCCTCGGACTTGGACACCATGATCAGTTCCAGCAGGTCCCAGCCCGCCAGCGTCATATGCGGCAAGGACTGGCAGCGCAGCGGGTCGTCGGCCAGCACCATGGCGCGGTCGCGCATCTCGGCCAAATAATGCTCATCCACGTCGAAGCGCATTTCATAGATGCTGTCGACAGGCCCGCCGCGATGCTGCTCCATGTTCACGGCATACATGTAGCTGTCTTTGTCGAACGGAAATGGGAAGCGTTTGATCGCACGGTCCGAGTTGTGGAACGTGTAGTCGTCGCGGAAGCTTTCATCGTGAAACTGCATGGTCATGTCAGCGGTCCAATACCAGAGTTTTTCCTTCGAAACGGGACACGCAGGGCATGATCTTTTTGCCGCTCGCGTGCTCGTCATCGTCCAGCCAGTGGTCGCGGTGGATGAACTTTCCATCATAGCCGATCACGTCGGTCTCGCACTGCCCGCAGGCCCCGCCGCGGCACAGGTAAGGCGCGTCGACGCCTGCGCGCTCTATGGCCTCAAGCAAGCTTTCCTGCTCACCCACGGCGATCACTTTGTTTGAGATCGCCAGCTTCACCTCAAAGGGCTTGCCGGGTTGGGGCGCGAGGAATTCTTCGTAGTGCACCGCCTCGCGCGGCCAGCCCAGATCACCGGCCTTGCCGCGCACCCAGTCGATCATCCCCTTGGGACCGCAGACATAGACATGGGTGCCGAGTGGCTGTCCGTCGAGCAGATGATCGAGGTCGATCACCTGACCCTGATCGTTGCAATAGACATGCACGTCGTTGGGATAGGCCGCGGTCAGATCGCCCGCATATGACCCCAGCGCGGCGGAGCGGCAGGAATAATGCAGCTCCCAATTCCCGTGCGCGCGGTCGAGCTGCTTGATCTGCGCGAGGAACGGCGTGATGCCGATGCCGCCCGCGATCATCAGGTGCTTGCGCGCCCGCAGATCGAGCGAAAACAGGTTCACGGGGCTGGAAATCATCATCTCATCCCCGACTTTGACCCTATTGTGCATGAACAGCGACCCGCCCCGCCCCGCATCGTCCCGGCGCACGGAAATGGTGTAGGCGCCTTGGTCGAACGGGTCGGACATCAGCGAATAGGGGTTCATGCGGGTGATGGCGCCGTCCTGCATCTCAACCACCGTGTGCGCGCCGCCTGAGAACGTCGGAAACAGCCCGCCATCGCGCGGCGCAAAGCGAAACCGCGTCACCAGTTCGTTCAGGGGCGTGATTTCGGTCACCCGCACGGCGATTTTTTCAGCCCCGCTCATGGGTAGATCCCCTTCGGCTCAGGCACGTTTCCAGGGTCTTCAGCGTCGATGCAGACCCCCTGAAAGGCCGCCAGTCTGCGCGAATAATGGTCGCGCACGAACAGGTTCAAACCGCAATGGGCGCAGACGAAGGGGTCGGTCTCGACATCCTCGGTGATGCCTTTGCAGTGCACGCATTGCATGCGCCGCGCGGTGGATCCGCGGTGCTCGGTCTGGATCGCGGTGTGGGGGATGCCCGCTTGCATCGCCTCATGCTGGGCCTGACCCATCAGGCCTTCGGTCCCGGCCAGATAGACCTGAAGCCCCATCTTGGCGTCGGCCAGCACTTTGCGAATGCGCGATACCGCGGCCGCATAGCTGGGCCCGACATAAAGCTGCGCGGGGTTCAGGGCGCGAAGCCGGTCCTCATACTCCGCGCCTTTGGGGATGTAGATGATATGCGCATCGGCCATCAGCCCGGCGTTTTCGGCGACGAGGTCCAGGATCGCCTCGGCCCCCTGCGCGTCGGCGATGAACAAATGCGCGGCGCCTTTGCGCGGCGCGAGCGTGCCGTAGACCGGGCGGCTCAGGATGCTTTGGGGAAACTCGAACTGTGGCATTCGGATCGCTCGGCCTCGTGGCAAGTGTGGACGTGAACGGGCGCCCGGATCGGTCCGGGCACCCCGCGCCTGATATCAGCCCTTGGCCGTGCGGCGCTTTTTGTCAGGGTCATAGAATGGCATGGAATGCGCCTTGCAGGGGATCTCCCCCGTGCTGTTTTTGACCGTCATTTCCACCCCGTCGACGGCGCAGTCCACCGGCATCCGGGCGATCGCGACGTTGTGCTTGTTCAGGCTGGAATACATGCCGATCGTGGCGATGCCGACCTGCACGCCGTCCTTCATCAAGGGCGCGCCTTCCTCGGCAGGCTCGGTCCCGTCCAGCATCACGCCGTAGATCTTGAAGCGCTCTTTGCCCTTCAGGCGGTAATGCTCCTCAGACCCGCGAAAGCCGGTTTTGCCCTTGGATACGGTGAAATCGAGGCCCAGCTCCCACAGCGTGTCGCCGTGTTTTTCATTCTCGAACGGGTACATGTCCGAATTGTCAAAGGGGAAGAACAGCAGATAGCTCTCTGCCCGCAGCCAATCGAGCGTTGTGAACCGCGTCGGGATGATGCCCTTGGGCGCGCCGACCTTGATCAGCGTGTCCCAGATCTTGGGCGCGTCCTGCCCGCGACAGAAAATTTCATAGCCGCGCTCGCCGGTGTACCCAGTCCGCGAAATCGTCACCGGGCAATCCCACAGCATGGTCTGCTGATGGCTGAAATAGGCCTGCTCGCGGATGCCCGGAACCCCGGCTTCTTCCAGCAGATCGACCGCCATCGGGCCTTGCAGCGAGATGTCGTGCAGGTTGTCGTCAAAGCGCACGTCCACGTCGCGCCCGGTGGCGGCCATGGTCAGCTGCTCATGCCCTTGGCCCGATCCGTGCACCACCATGTAGGCGTTGGGGCCGGTGCGGTAGATCACGCAATCGTCGACGAATTTGCCCTCGTCGTTCAGCATGCAGGCATACGAACTGCGCCCCGGCTTGATCTTGTCGGCGTTGCGCGTCGTGGCCCGGTCGATGACATGAAACGCGTGCGGGCCGACCACATGCACTTTCTTCAGGCCTGAGACGTCCATGAACCCGGCCTTGGTGCGGATCGCCAGATACTCGGCCTCCTGATCCTTGTCATAGGACCATGCGGTGCCCATGCCCGACCAGTCTTCCAACACCGAGCCCATGGCCCGATGGCGCTCGCCGAGGCTCGAAAATCTCCAGGATTGCGTCATGACGATCCCCGTCTGTTTGATGTGAATTGGCTTTGTCTGCGCGGCGCGCGGGCCAAGGGCGGAACCGCCAAGGGCACAGGCGCAGGTCGGGGGCGCTTGCTCGAAGCGCCCCCATGTCGGTCATTTGGTGAAGGCCTTGGTCTTTCGGGCCTCGGTCACTTGGCCGTAGATCAGGGCCGCGGCGCAGATCACCGCTGCCAGAAAGGTGTAAAGCCCCGGCGCAGCCGACCCCCAGCCAATGAACATCGCGCCGTCGACAACGGACCAGCTGGCTTCTTCATATGGAAAACCCATGTCTCTCTCCTTTGCGTGATGTCATTCGCCAGCGGCGAGGTTGACGCCCGGGGCGGGGATGCCCTCGGGGTAGCCGTGGCCCGGAACCTTCACCAGATCCATGCCTGCGATCTCAGCGCCTTTGGGGATGCGCAGCATGCCGACCTTTTTCAGCAGCAACGACACCGCATAGCCGGGCACGAAGCCGAGCAGGAAGAACACCGCGGCCCCGATGATCTGACCGACCAGCGAAATGGTCGGCGCCTCGCCCGCCGGCCCTTGCAGCGCGGGATAGCCGCTTGCGAACACGCCCAGCATGATCACGCCGTAAAGGCCGATGGTGCCGTGCACCGTCACTGCGCCCACGGCGTCGTCGATGCCGCGTTTCTCAAGCCAATCAGCGCAAGGCTTCAGGATGATCCCCGCCGAGAAGGCGATGATGAACGCCATCGCCGGGAAGTAGATGTCGAGCCCGGACGCCGTTGAAATGATGCCCGCCAGCGCACCGGACATCATCCAGAACGGATCGCGCGTCAAAAGCCAGGCGCCGATGATGCCGCCCGCGATCGCCATCAGAATGTTGAACGACAGCGCCGACAGCGTGATCGGGGTGCCGTAGATGGTCGAGGGCTTGTCGGCGAACCAGCTCCACGCCTCGCCGGGCACGATCACGCAGGCCATGAGGAAGCCCCAGAACCCGACGATGATCAGCATCAGCCCGGTCACGGTCAGCGGCATGTTGTGGCCCGCGATGTGGTTGGCCGATCCGTCGGCGTTGAATTTGCCGATCCGCGGCCCGAGGTTGATCAGCACCCCCAGCGCGAAGAACCCGGCGACGGCGTGGACCAGCCCGGCGGCGCCGAAATCATGCACGCCGAACTTGGTGACCAGCCAGCCGTCCGCATGCCAGCCCCAGGCCGCCGCGACGACCCAGGCAAAGGATCCCAGCACCACGGCGAGGATCACGAAGCCCACGGTCTGGATCCGCTCGATCACCGCGCCGGACATGATCGACGCGGTGGTCGCGGCGAACATCGCGAAGGCGCCAAAGAACACGCCCGACGCCTGATCGCCGATGTTGGGGCCCATGGACTGCGCGCTCTCGCCCCAACCCCATGCGATGGAGTTGGCATATTCGATGCCCGAGATTCCGGCCGGTCCGGCCGCACCCGGCAAGCCGGTGGGGAAACCCCAATAAACCCACCAGCCAAAGAAGTAGAACGTCGGGATCATAAACGCGAAGGCGAGGATGTTTTTCACACCCGACGACAGCACGTTCTTAAGCCGCGACGCACCCATCTCATAAGCGAGGAACCCGGCATGGATGATGATCATCAGCGGGATCGTCAGGTAATAGAATGCCTCGGCGAACATGGTGTTGGTCACGCCGCTGCTGGCCTGTAGCGCGGCCACCTGCGCGGCTAATTCTGCGAGTTGCTCTTCCACGAAATCACCCTCTGTCGACTGCTGTTACAGTGCGTCGCCACGAGGGGGCGCGCGCGTATTGCGTTTTCTAAGCTGCAGAAACTGAACACGGGAAAACCATCCGCGCCAGAGATTTCTTACCCCCAAGGAAAATAAGTTTCCCAGCAGTTGAGCCGTGGGATTTTTGCTGCTAGCGTTCCCGACGACCACATTCAACCTGATGGAGGCTCCGGCCATGTGCGGGATCGTCGGACTATTTCTCAAAGACAGATCGCTGGAGCCGAAGCTTGGCGAGATGCTCAACGACATGTTGATCACCATGACCGATCGCGGCCCCGACAGCGCCGGCATCGCGATTTACCGTGGCGGATCAGCGGGCAGCGCCAAGCTGACGGTCCAGTCGGACACCCCGATCGACGACTTTGACGGGCTGGCCGCCGCGCTGTCGGCGGCGCTTGGCGACGGGGTTGAGATGTCGGTGACCGACACTCACGCAGTGCTTACCCTGCGGGCTGATTTGCTGGCCGACGCGCGCAAAGCGCTGGCCGATCTGCGCCCCACGGTGCGGGTCATGAGTCGCGGCGAAAGTCTTGAGATCTACAAGGAGGTCGGGCTGCCCCGCGATGTGGCCCACCGCTTTAACCTGTGCGAGATGTCCGGCAGCCACGGCATCGGCCACACCCGCATGGCCACGGAATCAGCCGTCACCACCATGGGCGCGCACCCGTTCAACACCGGCCCAGACCAGTGCCTGGTGCATAACGGGTCGCTGTCCAACCACAACTCGCTGCGCCGCAAATTGCGCCGCGACGGCGTGCACATCGAGACCGAGAACGACACCGAAGTCGGCGCCGCTTACCTGACCTGGAAAATGCAGCAGGGCGCGACCTTGGGCGAGGCGCTGCAAAGCAGCCTCAAGGACCTCGATGGGTTCTACACCTTCGTGGTGGGCACCAAGGACGGCTTCGGCGTGGTCCGCGATCCGATCGCCTGCAAACCCGCGGTGATGGCCGAAACCGATCAATACGTGGCCTTCGGGTCCGAATACCGCGCGCTGGTCAACCTGCCCGGCATCGAGACCGCCCGGGTGTGGGAGCCCGAGCCCGCCACGGTGTATTTCTGGAGCCACAACGCGGCGCCCACCGCCCAAGAAAAGGCCGCCTGAATGCAAGTTTTCGATCTGGAAGCGCAGGGCCTGCGCGCGCTCAACCGCGCGCTGCACGCCCAGGCGAGCGATACCAATCAGACCGTGTGGGACATTCTGAACCCCCGCGGCGCCCATGCCATCGCCGTCGGGCTCGACGCCCCGATCGAGGTGAATGTCAAAGGCTCCACCGGCTATTACTGCGCGGGCATGAACAAGCAGGCGACGGTGCATGTGCATGGCTCCGCCGGGCCCGGCACGGCCGAGAACATGATGAGCGGCACCGTCATCGTCGAGGGCGACGCGTCGCAATACGCCGGCGCCACCGGCAATGGCGGCACGCTGATCATCAAGGGCAACGCGTCCTCGCGCTGCGGCATTTCGATGAAGGGCATCGACATCATCGTGCACGGCAACATCGGGCACATGTCGGCGTTCATGGCCCAGTCGGGCAATCTGGTGGTCTGCGGCGATGCCGGAGAGGCGATGGGCGACAGCCTCTATGAAGCCCGCCTGTTCGTGCGCGGATCGGTCAAATCACTGGGCGCGGACTGCATCGAGAAAGAGATGCGGCCCGAGCACGTCGCCATCCTGACCGAGCTGCTGGAGCGCGGCGGCTGCGACGCCGAAGCGTCCCAGTTCAAACGCTATGGGTCGGCGCGCAAACTCTACAATTTCAACATCGACAACGCATATTGAGAGAGCGCCATGAAAGACGATGACAACGGCGCTCCGCGCACAATGCCTGTTCAGTCGGCGACCTTCACCACCGCGGTGAACGCCGAAATCCGCCGCGCCGCGGCCACCGGCATCTACGACATCCGCGGCGGCGGTGCCAAACGCAAGGTGCCCCATTTCGACGATCTGCTGTTCCTCGGGGCCTCGATCTCGCGCTATCCGCTCGAAGGCTACCGTGAGAAATGCGAAACCTCGGTGACGCTGGGCGGGCGGTTCGCGAGCAAGCCGATCACGCTCGACATCCCGATCACCATCGCGGGCATGTCGTTCGGCGCGCTGTCGGGCCCGGCCAAAGAGGCGCTGGGGCGCGGCGCGACCATGGCCGGCACGTCGACCACCACCGGCGACGGCGGCATGACCGAGGAAGAGCGCGGCCATTCCAAGACGTTGATATATCAATACCTTCCGTCGCGCTACGGCATGAACCCCGATGATCTACGACGCTGCGATGCCATTGAAATCGTGGTTGGCCAAGGCGCCAAGCCCGGCGGGGGCGGCATGCTGCTGGGGCAGAAAATCTCCGACCGTGTAGCGATGATGCGCAACCTGCCGATGGGCATCGACCAGCGCAGCGCCTGCCGCCATCCCGATTGGACCGGGCCGGATGATCTTGAGATCAAGATCCTGGAGCTGCGCGAGATCACCAACTGGGAAAAGCCGATCTACATCAAGATCGGCGGCGCGCGGCCCTATTTCGACACCACGCTGGCGGTGAAGGCGGGGGCCGATGTGGTCGTGCTCGACGGCATGCAGGGCGGCACGGCGGCGACGCAGGACGTGTTCATCGAGCATGTCGGCCAGCCGATTCTGGCCTGCATCCGCGAAGCGGTGCGCGCGCTTGAAGACATGGGCATGCACCGCACGGTGCAGCTGATCGTGTCGGGCGGCATCCGGCACGGCGCGGACGTGGCCAAGTGCATGGCGCTTGGCGCCGACGCGGTGTCGATCGGCACCGCGGCGCTGATCGCGCTTGGCGACAATGATCCCAAATGGGAGGCCGACTATGCCGCCCTCGGGTCCACCGCCGGCGCCTATGACGATTGGCACGAGGGGCGCGATCCCGCAGGCATCACCACGCAGGACCCGGCGCTGATGGCGCGGCTCGACCCGGTCGAGGGCGGGCGGCGGTTGAACAATTACCTCAAGGTGATGGCGCTGGAGGCCCAGACCATCGCGCGGGCGTGCGGCAAGAGCCACCTGCACAATCTAGAACCCGAAGACCTGTGCGCGCTGACGATGGAGGCCGCCGCCATGGCCAAAATCCCGCTGGCGGGCACCGATTGGTACCCCGGCAAACCAGGCGGCGCTTGATATATCGCGAAGGGCGCGCAGACTAACGACGCGCCCTCGCGCCCCCCAAGACCAACAGGGAACGACAAATGACCTCTGATCTTGCGAAATTCGCGGCCGAAAACGGCGTCAAATACTTCATGGTTTCGTTCACCGACCTGTTCGGCGGTCAACGCGCCAAGCTGGTTCCTGCGCAGGCCATCGCGGGCATGCAAGCCGATGGCGCGGGCTTCGCGGGCTTCGCCACATGGCTGGACATGACGCCGGCGCACCCGGACATGCTGGCGATACCGGACCCGTCCTCGGTTATCCAACTGCCGTGGAAGCCTGAGGTCGCATGGGTCGCCGCCAATTGCGTGATGGAGGGCGAGGACGTCGCACAGGCCCCGCGCAACGTGCTGCGCCGTCTGGTCGCCGAGGCCGCCGCCGAAGGCATGCACGTCAAAACCGGCATCGAGGCCGAGTTCTTCCTGCTGACGCCCGAGGGCGACCAGATCTCCGACCCGTTCGATACCGCCGCCAAGCCCTGCTACGACCAGCAGGCGGTCATGCGCCGCTATGAGGTGGTGCGTGAGATCTGCGACTACATGCTGGACCTCGGCTGGGGGCCCTACCAGAACGATCATGAGGACGCGAACGGCCAGTTCGAAATGAATTGGGAGTTCGACGACGCGCTGCAAACCGCCGACAAGCACAGCTTTTTCAAGTTCATGACCAAAAGCGTCGCCGAAAAGCACGGCTTCCGCGCAACCTTCATGCCCAAACCCGTCGAGGGGCTGACCGGCAATGGCTGCCATGCCCATATCTCGGTGTGGGACGCACCGGGCGCCAAGTCCAAGGTCAACGTGTTCGCCACCGACAAAGGCGAAGGCCCGACCGGGGAGCTGGGCCTGAGCGAGAAGGGGAAATTCTTCCTCGGCGGCATCATGAAGCACGCCTCGGCGTTGGCGGCGATCACCAACCCGACGGTCAACAGCTACAAGCGCATCAACGCGCCGCGCACCATGTCGGGCGCCACTTGGGCGCCGAACACCGTCACCTGGACCGGCAACAACCGCACCCACATGGTCCGCGTGCCCGGCCCCGGCCGGTTCGAATTGCGCCTGCCCGACGGTGCCGTGAACCCCTATCTGCTGCAAGCGGTGATCATAGCCGCGGGGCTGTCGGGCGTGCGCGCCAAGGCCGATCCCGGCAAGCGCCACGACATCGACATGTATGCCGAGGGTCACAAAGTGCGCGGGGCACCCAAGCTGCCGCTCAACATGCTCGACGCGCTGCGCGAGTATGACAAAGACAAGGGCCTCCGCGCGATGATGGGCGACGAATTTTCAACCTCCTACATCAAGATGAAGATGCAGGAGTGGAACGACTACACCGCCCATTTCTCGCAATGGGAACGCGACAACACCCTTGATATTTGAAGAGGCCGATCATGACAAAGCGCGTTGCCGTTCTTGGGGCCGGCCCTTCAGGGCTGGCCCAGCTTCGGGCGTTTCAGTCGGCCCATGCCGCGGGCGCCGAAATCCCCGAGATCGTCTGCTTTGAAAAGCAATCCGAATGGGGCGGCCTGTGGAACTACACATGGCGCACCGGCTTGGATGAATATGGCGAGCCGGTTCACGGCTCGATGTATCGCTATCTGTGGTCGAACGGCCCGAAGGAGGGGCTGGAGTTTGCGGATTATTCCTTTGAGGAACATTTCGGCAAGCAGATCGCCTCCTACCCGCCGCGCGCCGTGCTGTTCGACTACATCGAAGGCCGGGTGAAAAAGGCGGGCATCCGCGATTGGATCCGCTTCAACACCGCCGTGCGCCATGTGGAAGCCGTCGGCGACAAGTTCGCGGTGTCGGTCCGCGATCTGCCCAGCGACCGCGAATATACTGAAGAGTTCGACCATGTGATCGTCTGCACCGGCCACTTCTCAACGCCCAACGTGCCCTCGTTCGACGGGTTCGACTCGTTCAAAGGCCGGGTGATGCACGCCCATGACTTCCGCGACGCGATGGAGTTCGCAGGCAAGGACATCCTGATCGTCGGCACGTCGTATTCGGCCGAGGACATCGGCTCTCAATGCTGGAAATACGGTGCCAAATCGATCACCGTCAGCCACCGTACCGCGCCGATGGGCTTTGACTGGACGGACAATTGGGCCGAGGTCCCGCTGCTGCAAAAGCTGGTCGGCAACACCGCGCATTTCAAAGACGGAACCACCCGAGACGTGGACGCGGTGATCCTGTGCACCGGCTACATTCACCATTTCCCGTTCATGGCCGACGATCTGCGCCTGCGCACGGTCAACCGGCTGGCGACCTCCGATCTTTACAAAGGGGTCGCTTATGCGGCGGACCCGCGCCTGTTCTACATCGGCATGCAGGACCAGTGGTTCACCTTCAACATGTTCGACGCGCAGGCTTGGTGGGCGCGCGACGTGATCATGGGGCGCATCGCGCTGCCCGATGCCGCGGCCATGCAGGCCGACATCGCTGAACGGGTCGCGCGCGAGGATGCGGGGGAAAACGACTATGACGCCATCTGGTATCAGGGCGACTACGTTGCAGAGCTGATCGGGGAAACCGACTACCCGAGCTTTGACGTCGAAAGCGCCTGCCAGATCTTCAAGCAATGGAAGGGCCACAAGAACACCGGCATCATGACCTTCCGCGACCACGCCTACAAATCGGTGATCACCGGCACCATGGCTCCGATGCACCACACGCCGTGGAAAGACGCGCTGGACGACAGTTTTGAGGTCTATTTGCAGAACTGAGCGGGACCCGCCCGGGGCGCTGTGATCAGCTCCTCGGGCGTTCCTTTTTCGGGTCGTAATGGGCGAACGGCACGATCACCGCAGGCAGGCGCTTCTGATGGCCGTCGAGCTTGCCGACCTCAAGCCGCGTTCCAAGCTCCGCGTGCGCCACATCCACCCGCGCCAAAGCGATGTTTTTGCCCAGCAGCGGAGAGCGCATGGATGACGTCACCTCGCCGATCTGCGCGCGGCCCACATGCACGCAGTCGCCGTGGCCCACGTCGACATTGCCGTTAATCTCAAGCCCTACCAGCTTGCGCGCCGGGGTCTGCTTGCGCCGGATCAGCGCGTCGCGGCCGATGAAATCGTCTTCCTTGGATTTCAGCGGCACGGTGAAGCCGATGCCTGCTTCGAACGGGTCGGTCTGGTCTGAGAAATCATAGCCCGCAAAGATCAGCCCGGCCTCGATCCGCACCATGTCGAGCGCCTCAAGCCCCATCGGGGTCAGGCCGTGGTCTTGGCCGACCTCCCAGATCGCGTCGAAAATCTCAGCGCAATCCTTGGGGTGGCACATCACTTCATAGCCCAGCTCACCCGTATATCCGGTGCGCGACAGCACGAACGGCGTGCCGCTTTCATTGCGCAGACGCGCCGGGGTGAAGCGGAACCAGCCGAGCTGGTCGAACTCGGGATTGTGCGGCGCGGTCCACACGATTTTTCGCAGCAGACCGCGGCTTTCAGGCCCCTGAACGGCGACATTGTGCAGCTGGTCGGTCGAGGAGCGCACCAGCACCTTCAGCCCCAGCTTTTCGGCCTGTTCCCGGATCCAGTCGCCGCCGTAGTCGGACCCGCCGATCCAACGGAAATTGTCGCGGCCAAGGCGAAACACGGTGCCGTCGTCGATCATGCCGCCATGCTCAAAGCACATCGCGGTGTAGATCACGCCGCCGATCGCCAGCGTCTTCATGTTGCGGGTGAACACGTATTGGCAAAGCGCCTCGGCGTCCGGTCCGGTGATTTCGAACTTGCGCAGGGGGCTGAGGTCGATCAGCACGGATTTCTGCCGGCAGGCCCAGTATTCCGCAACCGGGCCAGATTTGGCGTAGCAGTTCGCCAGCCAATAGCCGTTGTATTCGATGAAATTGCGGGTGTGCCTGGCGAAGCTGTCGTGAAAACCGGTCTGCTTGGTCATTTTGGGTTCCGCATCAGGGGTGGGCCGCCAGGCGACGGCTCGCTGGAAGGACTCGGCGCCGCTGTAAGTGCGGATGTGGATGTCGGTCGGGTTCCAGCCATTGGCCCCGGTGGTGTCGTCCGGGCAAGCCGAGTTCACGCAGACGATGTCGGTCAGCGCACGCAACAGCACGAAGTCGCCGGGGCGGGACCACGGCTCATCCGCCTGCATCACGCCATGGGCGTCGATGCTGGTGTTGAAAAAGAAGTTGATCGCCATCCAGCCCGGACGCCCGCCGACGCCGAATTTGGCCAGCACGGCGTTGAAGTTCTCCGAGCAGTTCACATGCCCCGGATAGCCGATGTCGTCGTAATATTTGGCCGAGCACGCCAGCGCGAACGCGTCATGGCGCCCGCAGGTGTCCTGCACCACTTCGACCAGCGGCAGCATTTCCTGATCGTAGTATTTCGCGTGCAGCCCCGGCATCGGATAGGCGTGGCCCATCAAGGTGCGGGTGGTGGTCACGTCCAGCGCATGCTCGATCCCGCGGTCGAGCTTTCGGGCGGAAAAGCATTCGAAATCCGTGCACTGGCGCCCATCGACGTCGAGCACCTGGATGTAGTCGCCGGCTTTGACGAAATACGCCTCAGCCGTCTGGCTGTGCACGCGGATGTCCTGCAGCGGGGTCGCCAGCGGGTCGGGCAGCGCGAACCGGCCATGGGTTTTGATCACCGCGCGCGTCACCATCACGGTCAGGGGCGTTGCGGTGTTCTGCGCCTCAATGTCCATCGCGCCGCCGGGGGCTGCGATGACCACCACGCCGTCTCGGACCGCGACGAAATCTTCGGTGGCGGCCGCAGGCGTCGCGGCGTCGAAAAAGCGGATCGCGCGCGCGGCGGCAAGGTCGATGCCTCTGGCCTCAAGCCCCAGTCGCAACCCATGCAGGGACCGGTCCCCGCTTGCCAGCAGGGCCTTGATCCCGTCGGCGCCGCAATTGCCCGCAGCGCCCAGCATTGTCGGATCGGACTTGCCATTCGGCCCGGCGCACAGGATCTCGCACGCCTGCCCGCCTTCGTCATTGCTCACCGAAAGGCGGTCGCCGGCCTCAACGGGGATCAGCGCAGCCCCGGCGCCGGCAATCACATGACGCTCCGTGCCGGGCGGCATTGAGAACACGCGCGGCTGGATGATCTCGCTCGGACGTGGCGGACCGGGCCGGACCTTGGCAAAAGGACTGTCGAGCATGTGGCCTCCGACTCGCGCTCCCGCGTTGCATCACCGGAAAGTTTGTTTCATGGTAAGAATATCGCATTCAGATCAGGACCGCAAGACAGGGAGCGCCCTTGCATGATGAAATCCCGACACCGCGCGGGGCCTGTGCGATGAGCGCGCTCGGCCTCGGCCTGATCGCGGCGTTCGCGTGGGGGTTCCACGACATCTGCGTGCGGTATGTCAGCCAGAAGACGCCGCTGATGGCGACGTTGCTGGCCGTGCTATGCGCCGGTCTGGTGTTTCATCTTGCGGTGATGCTCGGCGCCGGGGAATTTCAGCCCCTGCCGCCCAAAGCCGCGGCGCTCGCGGCATTGGGCGGCGTGTTCTTTCTGGTCGCCAGCCTCGGGCTTTACGGCGCGTTCCAACGCGGGCCGGTGCGTCTGGTGGCCCCGATCATCGCCAGCTATCCGATCCTGTCGGTGCTCTGGGCCGCCTCGATGGGCGCGCAGGTGTCGGTTTGGCAATGGCTCGCGGTGCTGGTGATTCTTGGCGGCGTGACCGCAGTGGCGGCACTGTCTGGCAGGACAGAAGACCACGCCCCGCCCAAAGGTCTGACGATCGCCTATGCCGCCGTGGCCGCGGTCGGGTTCGCGGGCACGTTCGCGTTCAGCCAGATGGCGGCCGAGATGTCCCACCATTTGCCGGTGACGCTGGTGACCCGCAGCACCGCGATCGTGTTGCTGGTGGCCGGGATGCTGGCGTGCAAGCTGCCGTTCTGGCCGGGGCGCGGCGCGCTCGGCATGTTGGCGCTGATGGGGCTGGCCGACGGCGTGGCGCTGCTGTGCGTGGTGTCCGCGGGCGGAATGCCGGATGCGCAATACGCCGCCGTGGCCGCCTCGATCTTCGGGCTTTTGACCATCGTTCTGGCCTGGGCGCTTTTGGGAGAGCGGATGACCCGACCCCAGTGGCTGGGCTGCGCGACAGCCTTCGCCGGGATCGGGTATCTCGCGGTGTAACGCCTGTCAGACGGTCAGATCGTCGGGCTCCGACAGCCCGTTGGCGCGGCTGCAGGCGGTGACCGTGTTGGCCAGCAGGCACGCGATGGTCATCGGCCCCACGCCGCCGGGCACGGGCGTGATCGCGCCCGCCACCGCCGCGCAGGACGCGAAATGCACATCGCCGACCAGCTTGGTTTTCTCGCCGTTGGGCACCCGGTTGATGCCGACGTCGATCACCGTGGCCCCCGGTTTGATCCAATCGCCGGGCACCATCTCAGGCCGCCCGACCGCCGCCACCACGATGTCGGCGCGCCGCACCACATCGGCCAGATCGCGGGTGCGCGAATGGGCGATGGTCACGGTGCAGCTGTCGCCCAGCAACAGCTGCGCCATCGGTTTGCCGACGATGTTGCTGCGCCCGATCACCACCGCATTCATGCCCGACAGGCTGCCATGATGGTGCCGCAGCATCATCAGGCAGCCCAGCGGTGTGCAGGGAACCATGCTTTTCTGCCCGGTCCCCAGCAGCCCGACGTTTGAGATATGGAACCCGTCCACATCCTTGGCCGGGTCGATGGAATTGATCACCAGATCCTCGTTCAGATGGCCCGGAAGGGGCAGCTGCACCAAAATCCCGTGGATCTCGGGATCGTTGTTGAGCCCCTCGATCACCGCCAGCAGGTCTGCCTCGGATGTGTCGGCGTCCAGCTTTCGCTCAACGCTTTTCATGCCAACTTCGGCGGTCATCCGACCTTTCGATCGCACATAGACCTGGCTGGCCGGGTCCTCGCCGACCAGCACGACGGCAAGGCCCGGCACGATGCCGTGATCCGCCCCCAGCCGCGCAACATGGGCCGCGACCCGGCCCCGGACTTCGGCGGCAAAGGCTTTTCCATCAATGATCTGAGCGGTCATTTCAGCGTCCTTCCTGCTTGCGGCAGCGTCGATCAGAACAGGCCTTCGATCTGGCCACCCTCATTCAAGCCGATGGTTTCGGCTGAGGGCACGCGCGGCAGGCCCGGCATGGTCATGATCTCTCCGCAAATTGCGACGACGAACCCGGCCCCGGCGGACAACCGCACTTCGCGCACCGGAATGGTGAACCCGGTCGGAGCGCCGCGCTGGGTCGGGTCGGTTGAGAACGAGTACTGCGTTTTGGCCATGCACACCGGCAGATTGCCATAGCCCTGCGCTTCCCACTCCTTCAGCTGGGCCAAGATCTTGGTGTCGATCACGGCGCTGTCGGCGCGGTAGATCTTTTGCGCGATGGTGTTGATCTTGTCGGCCAGCGGCATGTCGTCGGGGTAAAGCACCTCAAACTTCGCGGCGCCGCTGTCGGCGATTTCGGCCACACGGGTGGCCATTTCGGTCATGCCCGCCGATCCGTGCGCCCAGTGCTTGCACAAGATTGCCTCAGCGTCTTGGCCCGCGACATAGGCTTTGACCGCTTCGACCTCGGCGTCGCTGTCGCCGGCGAAGTGGTTGATGCCGACCACGACCGGCACGCCGAAGCCTTTCAGGTTCTCAATATGGCGGCCCAGATTGGCGCAGCCGGCGTTCACGGCGTCGACGTTTTCGGCCCCAAGATCGGCCTTGGCCACGCCGCCGTTCATTTTCATCGCGCGCACGGTGGCGACCAGCACCACGCAATCGGGCGCAAGACCGGCCTTGCGGCATTTGATGTTCATGAACTTCTCAGCGCCAAGATCAGCGCCAAACCCGGCCTCAGTCACCACATAATCGGCCAGTTTAAGCGCCGTGGTCGTCGCGATCACCGAGTTGCAGCCATGGGCGATGTTGGCGAACGGGCCGCCATGCACAAAGGCGGGGTTGTTCTCCAGCGTCTGCACCAAATTGGGCTGCATCGCGTCTTTCAGCAGCACGGTCATCGCGCCGTCGGCCTTGATATCGCGGCAATAGACCGGGGATTTGTCGCGCCGATAGGCGACGATCATATCGCCCAGACGCTTTTCCAAGTCCTTCAGATCGGTCGACAGACACAAGATCGCCATGACCTCGGACGCGACCGTGATGTCAAACCCGGTTTCGCGCGGAAAGCCGTTCGCGACGCCGCCCAAGGAGGCCGTGATCTGGCGCAGCGCGCGGTCGTTCATGTCCAGCACCCGGCGCCAGACGACGCGGCGGATGTCGATCTCCAGCCCGTTGCCCCAATAGATATGGTTGTCGATCATCGCGCTCAGCAGATTGTGGGCCGAGGTGATGGCGTGGAAATCGCCGGTGAAGTGAAGGTTCATTTCCTCCATCGGCACAATCTGCGCATAGCCGCCCCCAGCGGCGCCGCCCTTCATGCCGAAGTTGGGGCCCAAGGATGCCTCGCGGATGCACACCGCGG
Organism: Paracoccaceae bacterium; assembly: GCA_047610385.1. Lineage (GTDB taxonomy): Bacteria > Pseudomonadota > Alphaproteobacteria > Rhodobacterales > Rhodobacteraceae > JBOCEF01. Next base: position 30,422 of record JBLGAC010000040.1, read on the forward strand.
CGTTTTTGCCGATGGCGTTCAGACCGTCGCCCAGACCGACCGTGGTGGTGGTCTTGCCCTCGCCCGCGGGGGTCGGGTTGATCGCGGTCACCAGGATCAGCTTGCCGTTCTTGTTGCCCTTGACCGAGGTGATGAACTCCTGGCTCACCTTGGCCTTGTCGTGGCCGTAGGGCAGCAGATGCTCGGAGGCGATCCCCAGCTTGGCGCCGATCTCTTGGATCGGTTTTTTCGAGGCTTCGCGCGCGATCTCGATGTCGGTCTTGAATGTCATTAATCTGTCTCTCTGTTGCAACCTGACGCTAATGCGCCGCCTGACCTTGAATCGCCTCGACGCGCACCGCCGAAAACTTGAACTCGGGAATTTTTCCGTAGGGATCGATCGCGGGGTTGGTCAGCACGTTGGCCGCCGCCTCGACATAGGCGAAGGGGACGAACACCATGTCTTCGGGCACGGCGCGGTCGACCCGCGCCATAATCTCAATGGCGCCGCGGCGCGTGGTCAGGCGCACCATGTCGCCGGGCGCGGCGCCCAAGCGGCGCAGGGTTTTGGGATGCAGCGAGCAATTCGCCTCAGGCTCCATGGCGTCCAGCACGCTGGCGCGGCGGGTCATCGACCCGGTGTGCCAATGCTCAAGCTGGCGCCCTGTGGTCAAGATCATCGGGTATTCGGCGTCGGGCACCTCGTCCGGCGCGATGATCGCGGCGGGGGTGAACAGCGCCCGCCCGCCTTTGCGCGGAAATCCGTCGCCGAACACCACCGCCTGCCCCGGGTCCGTGGGCGATAGCGACGGGTAGGTCACGGTTTCGGTTTCAAGGCGGTCCCAAGTGATGTTGTCGAGGCTGCCCATCACCCGCTTCATTTCGGCGAACACCTGGGCCACATCGGTGTAATCCCAATCAAGGCCGAGGCGCTGTGCCAGATCCACGGTGATCGCCCAATCCTCGCGCGCATCCCCCGGCGGCGGCACGGCGGGGCGCACCCGCTGGACCTGACGGTTGGTGTTTGAGACAGTGCCGTTCTTTTCATAGAGCGCCGAGGCGGGCAGGATCACATCCGCGTAACACGCAGTTTCGGTCAGGAAAATATCCTGCACCACGAGGTGTTCGAGCTTGGCGAACGCGTCGCGGGCATGCTCCACATCCGGGTCGGACATGGCCGGATTTTCGCCTTGGATGTACATGCCCTTGATGGTGCCCGCATAGGCTTGGTCGACGATCTCAGTCACGGTCAGCCCGCGCTTGTTTGACCAATCTTCATCCCGGCCCCAGACGCCAAAGATGTCTTCACGCACCGCCGGGTCTTCGACAGATCGGTAATCGGGCACGAACATCGGCACGAGGCCCGCATCCGAGGCGCCTTGCACATTGTTCTGCCCGCGCAGCGGATGCAGACCCGTGCCGGGGCGCCCGACATGGCCGGTCATCAGCGCCAGCGATATCAGGCAGCGCGCGTTGTCGGTGCCGTGGATGTGCTGGCTGACGCCCATGCCCCAAAAGATCATGCCCGCCTTGGCGCCCGCGAAGATGCGCGCCACGTCGCGGATCACGTCCGGATCGACGCCACAGATCGGGGCCATCGCCTCGGGCGAGAACGCCTCAAGATGCGCTTTCTCAGCGTCCCAGTTTTCGGTGTAGCCGTCGATGTATTGCTGGTCGAACAGGCCTTCTTTCACGATCACATGCATGATCGCGTTCAAAAGGCTGACATCCGCGCCGGGCCGGAATTGCAGCATGTGCGACGCGTGGCGCTTCAGGCCTTGGCCGCGCGGGTCCATCACGATCAGCTTGCCGCCGCGCTTGGCGAACTGCTTGAAGTAGGTCGCCGCGACCGGGTGGTTTTCGGTCGGATTGGCGCCGATGACGATGGCGACGTCGGCGTTCGCGATCTCGTTGAACGTGGCCGTCACCGCACCGGAGCCGACATTTTCAATCAATGCGGCGACCGAGGACGCATGGCACAACCGCGTGCAGTGATCGACATTGTTGTGCTGAAAGCCTTGGCGGATCAGCTTTTGGAACAGATAGGCTTCTTCATTCGTGCATTTGGCAGACCCGAAGCCCGCGACGGACGCGCCGCCATGGGCTTGGCGCAGACGCGTGAGGCCCCCTGCGGCGGCCTCCATCGCCTCCTCCCACGTCGCTTCACGGAAATGGGTCAGGACATTGCCCGGATCGACATTCAGCCCCTTGGCGGGCGCGTCGTCCCGGCGGATCAGCGGTTTGGTCAGGCGGTGCGCGTGGTGGATGTAGTCGTACCCGAAGCGGCCTTTGACGCACAGCCGCCCTTCGTTCGCCGGGCCGTTGATGCCATCGACATATTTCACCTTGCCGTCTTTGACCTTGATCGAGATTTTGCAGCCCACGCCGCAGAACGCACAGACGCTTTCGGTCTCAGTGTCGAAATCCTTGGTGTCGCCGATCTGCGCGGCATCGACCACCGACGCGGGCATCAGCGCACCGGTCGGGCAGGCCTGCACGCACTCGCCGCAGGCGACGCAAGTGCTGTCGCCCATCGGGTCGGCCAGATCGAACACTGGATAGGCGTCATGGCCGCGGCCCGCCATGCCGATCACGTCGTTGACCTGCACTTCACGGCAGGCGCGCACGCACAGCCCGCATTGAATGCAGGCGTCCAGATTGACCGACATCGCCACATGGCTGTCATCCAGAAGCGGAATCCGGCCCTCAGCCAGCTTGGGGAACCGGCTGGCGGACACTTCGGTGGCGTCGGCCATGTCCCACAGATGCGAGGACTTGTCGTGCGCCACATCGCGCGCGGGCTGGTCGGTCACCAGCAGCTCAACGATCATCTTGCGCGCGGACGTGGCGCGGGCCGAATTGGTGGTCACGACCATGCCCGGCGCCGGTTCACGGATGCAAGACGCGGCAAGCGTCCGCTCACCGTCGATCTCAACCATGCAGGCGCGGCAATTGCCGTCGGGGCGATAGCCGGGCGCAGGCTTGTGGCACAGATGCGGGATGACGATGCCGCGGCCGTTGGCGACCTCCCAGATCGTCAGACCCGGTTCGGCCTGAACCTCGATGCCGTCCAGCGTGAATGCGATCATGGCTCAGACCTCCTCAGGGAAGTGTTCGATGACCATGCGGATCGGGTTCGGCGCCGCTTGGCCCAGCCCGCAGATCGAGGCGTCGATCATGGTCGCGCTCAGCTCTTCCAGCAGCGCGCGGTCCCATGTCTTGGCCTGCATCAGTTTGACGGCTTTCTCGCAGCCCACCCGGCAGGGGGTGCATTGCCCGCAGCTCTCATCCTCAAAGAACCGCAGCATGTTCAATGCTGCGTCGCGCGCGCTGTCCTTGTCCGACATAACCACCACCGCCGCCGACCCGATGAACGAGCCGAGCGGTTGCAGCGTGTCGAAATCCAGCGGCACGTCGTGAATGCTGGCGGGCAGAATGCCAGAGGACGGCCCGCCCGGCTGATACGCCTTGAACGTGTGCCCCGAGGCCATGCCGCCGCAGGCCGCGATGATGTCGGTGATGGTCGATCCGGCGGGCAGCACATGCACGCCGGGGTTGGCAACGCGGCCAGACACCGAATAGCTGCGCAGACCTGCGCGGCCGTTATGCATGGTGGCGCTCAGCACCTCGGGCCCCTCGCGGCAGATGCGCGCGACCCACAGCAAAGTTTCCACGTTGTGGACCAGCGTCGGGCGCCCGAACACGCCGACTTGCGCCACGAAAGGCGGGCGGTGGCGCGGCATGCCGCGCTTGCCCTCGATGCTCTCGATCATCGCGCTTTCTTCGCCGCAGATATAGGCGCCCGCGCCGCGGCGCAGATCAATATAGCCGGGGGCGACGATGCCCGCCGCTTCCAACGCCGTGATCTCTCGGCGCAGAATTTCAAGAACGGCGGGGTATTCGTCGCGCATGTAGATGAAGCAGGTTTCAGCCTCAACGGCCCAAGCAGCGATCAACATGCCTTCGAGGAACAGATGCGGCGTGCGTTCCAGATGGTGGCGGTCCTTGAAGGTGCCCGGCTCGCCCTCATCCCCGTTGACCGCCAGCAGGCGCGGCCCAGCATTGGCGCGCACGAAGCCCCATTTCTTGCCCGACGGGAACCCGGCGCCGCCAAGCCCTCGCAGGCCCGACGCCATGATCTTGTCCTGAACCTGAGCCCAGTCGCCATTGGCACGCAGGTCGCGCAGCACTGCATAGCCGCCATCCGCGACGTAGGCGTCGAAGCCTTCATAGCTCGGCATGGTCGGGTGGACATGGCCCGCTTCGATCGCGGCATAGGCCTTTTCCGGCGTCGCATGGTCGATGTGGTGATGGCCGATTTCAATCGCGGGCGCCGTGTCGCAACGGCCCATGCAAGGCGCGCGCAGCACGCGGACATCGGCGGGGCTCAACCCGTCTTCAAGCGCGGCTTTCAGCGCCTGCGCGCCGGCCAGCTCGCACGAAAGGGAATCGCACACCCGGATGGTCAGCGCGGGGGGCGGGGCCTCGCCTTCGCGCACCACGTCGAAATGGGCGTAGAAACTGGCGACCTCGTAAACCTCAGCCATCGACATGCGCATTTCCTCGGCCAGCGCACGCAGATGCGCCGCCGACAGATGCCCGCAGGCGTCCTGGATTTTGTGCAAATGCTCGATCAGCAGATCGGCACGCCGCGGCGCGTCGCCCAAAAGCGCGCGCACTTCGGACCACGCAAGGTCGTCCAGCTGACGGCCCTTGGTCGTGCGGCGACCCTTGCCCTTGCCCGATTTCCAGACACCCTTGCGATCGTCAGTTGTCATGCTGGTGCTCCAGTTTCAGTTTCTTCATAGTAAATTTATTTTCATGACAGTCAATGGCGGATTTCCGGGTCGCGCTCCTTTGTGACTCATGTTCTCCGATGCCAAATGGCGAAAAGCGACGCCTTGGCGAGCGATCCGCAGAACAAAGCGAAAGCAAGCGCCGCGCCCGGCCCCATCGAACCCCGATGCCGGGCCGCGGTTTGACCTCGGCCCCCGCGCCCGGCATCCTTGGCAAAGCCCCCAAACGCAGGAGAGAGACCGATGACCGTAACCTACATCGAAGACGCCGACGCCAAGACCGTGGAGCTTACGGTCAGCGGCCGCATCACCCGCGAAGACTTCGATGCCATCGTCGCCCCGATGCAGGCCTTCATCGACACCCATGGATCGATCCGCATGGTCGAGGTGGTCGAGAGCATGGGCGGCTTCGACCCCTCGGTGATCTGGGAGGGGATCCAGTTCGATTTCCGCAACATCCGCCATATCAGCCATGTGGCCGTGGTCTCGGACATCGGCTGGATCAGCCCGATGTCGAAGGCGGCCGGGGCGCTGATCGCAACCAAGCTGCGCACCTTCGCGATGTCCGAGGTCGACGAGGCCCGCGTCTGGGCGCGCACCGCCGACTGACGCGCGGCGCAAATGCCGCTGTCGCGGCTCGGCGTTATGGATCGCCATCGCGCCGGGCGTAGAACCGATGTGCGGGCGTGATATGACAGTCTACTTCATTGCGGTGATCGGCGGCGGCATCGGCGGTGGCATCGGCGGATTGACGGCCGCATTGGCGCTGCTGCAAGCGGGCCATGACGTTCATGTGCACGAGCAGGCATCCGCGTTGAACGAGGTCGGCGCGGGCATCCAGATCAGCCCCAATGCGTCGAAGGTGCTGTACGGGTTGGGGCTGGCCGCCCCGTTGGCCGCGGCAGGCGTGCGCCCGACCGCATGGCATCAACGGCGCTGGGACGATGGCCGCACCTTGATCCGCACGCCCTTGGCCGGCGCGATGGAGGACGCCTTCGCCGCCCCCCATCTTCAGATCCACCGCGCCGATCTGCTGCGCATGCTGGCCGCGGCTCTGCCTTCGGGGCGCCTGCACATGGGCCGCGCGTTTGCAGGCGCGAGCGATCACGGCCACCGCGTCGAGGTGCGGTTTGCCGATGGCGCGTGCACTGCCGCTGACATTCTTGTCGGCGCCGACGGCATCCATTCAACGGTGCGCCAGGACCTGTTTGGCCCGGCCCAGCCCAACTTCACCGGGTCGGCCTGCTATCGCGGTCTGGCGCCCGCCGATCGGATCGCCCATCTGGACATCCCCGTTAAGGCTCAGGTCTGGATGGGGCCGGGGCGCCATTTCGTGCACTACTATGTGCGCGGCGGCGCGCTGCTGAATTTCGTCGCCGTGGTCGATCAGGACGCGTGGACCGCGGAATCCTGGACCGACAAAGGCGAC
>JBLGAC010000041.1:0-36546 GCA_047610385.1 Paracoccaceae bacterium
CAGAACGGCGGGCAGCTGGGCGGCGTGGGTCATGACGGCTCCGGGGGGCTTGGGAAGGTCGGGGGCAGGGTGGCGGGGGCGGCGCGCGCTGGCAAGGGCCGCTTGGCTTGGCCGGGGAAGCGCCCCTCGGCGGCATCGAGCCGCGTCGGGCCGCCGCGGCCTGCGCCGCGACCCGCACCCCTGATCAGGGGCGCGGGCTTTGGCGCGCTGGCGCTGGGCGCATTGGCGCGCTGGCGCTGGGCGCATTTGCGAGTTGGCGCTGGGCGAGTTCGCGCGGCGGCGCTGAGCGCGCTAGGCGGCTTCGGCGCGTTGGCGGGCGAGGCCGTTATCCATGTCGCTGACCCCCAACAGGGGCGCGAGCTGGCGCATCAGCGCGTTCTCATGCGCATCCCTCGTCCCGTCGGCAAGGACGATGCGCCACAGCGCCTCCATCAGTTCGGCGCGGTCTTCGTAGGGCACCGTGGCTTTCAGCATCCGGGTGAAGCGCACGGTGTCGGGGGCCTCGGCCTCAGCGACCGCGGCGTCGGCCAGCAGCGCCGCGGCGTCATCCTCTGTCAGCGTGTGGCGGCGGCGCAACTGGGCCAGGATCGCGGCGCGCTCGGCCGGGGCAAAGTCATCGTCGGCCCGCGCGATGCGTACCATCAGCGCCGCCAGTGCCAGGGGCTGATCGGTCTTGCGCAACGGCGCGCCCGGGGCCTGGAAAAACGCGATGAGATCCTTGAGCATGCCGCAGGCTCCTTTTGCGAGGATTGATGGTCACATCCTTACCTAGACCTGCAGAGCGGGTCGGGAAAGGGGGCGCGCCCACCGCAGATTTCGCGCGCCCCGCGGTCTGATGTGCAAAAGGTCTGAAAACCTTGGTGAAAGACGCTTGACGCCCCCAGCCGCTGCGCATAGAAACCGCTCCACGCCAGAACGGCCCGGGACATCGGGAAGCGGCGCAGCTGCGGTTGTAGCTCAGTTGGTTAGAGTGCCGGCCTGTCACGCCGGAGGTCGCGGGTTCGAGCCCCGTCAACCGCGCCAACGCTTCCGATGTCCCAGCCTTCCGGCGCGATGCGCGGTTGTAGCTCAGCTGGTTAGAGTGCCGGCCTGTCACGCCGGAGGTCGCGGGTTCGAGCCCCGTCAACCGCGCCACTCACCCCCTTTTCTTCCTTCGCTGGCCCGAGCGGCTTTTGAACAGCCACGTCCACCTAGTGGAACCGAGTCATGGCGATGGTGTGTGCGTGCGAAAAGGCCCCGCGCGCTTTTGTCATACTAGGCGCCAAGCAGTCCGCGCGCGCTGCGCTTTTCATCTCTCGCAGCTGCCCGAACGGGGCGTGGGCGGCGCGCAGGGCTTTGCGGGCCGGGTCCCTTAACCGCTTGCGCGCGCCAAGTTTTCCGCCCGTCGGGTGGCGGCGAAAAATGCCTATGTATGCGAATGCATGCAGCAACTTGTTAAAAATTTCTTTTCCATATCATGCACTTTGCCGCGCCACGGCCATGCAAGCGCCCGCGATGCAGGGGGCGCAGACGCTCCCGCCGGTTGACCTGTTGGGGGCCGCGGATTAGATACTTCACCGAGACTTGGTTGCGCTGCGGCGCCGAATGCCAAAGGCTCCCAAGCGCCGGGTTTCGCCCGGCAACCGAAAGTGATGCAATGCAAGATCTTTTGCGAGAATACCTCCCGATCCTCGTCTTTCTTGGCGTGGCCATCGGGCTTGGGCTGGTTTTGATGCTGTCGGCCGTGGTGCTGGCGATCCGCCGCCCCGATCCGGAAAAAGACGGTGCCTACGAATGCGGGTTCAACGCTTTTGACGATGCGCGCATGAAGTTTGATGTGCGGTTCTATCTGGTTGCGATCCTGTTCATCATCTTCGATCTTGAAATCGCCTTCCTGTTCCCTTGGGCTGCTGCGTTCCGGGATGTCGGGCTGTTTGGTTTCTGGTCGATGATGGTGTTTCTTGCGGTGCTGACCGTCGGCTTTGCCTATGAATGGAAGAAGGGAGCGCTCGAATGGGAGTGATCGGCCAGACCACCACGCCCGGCGGGCTGATCGTGCCCGGCGCGTCCCCCGCGCTGCAAAATTCCGCAGGCGCCGACAAAGAACAGATGGCGCGCCAGCTGAGCAATGAGCTGGCCGATAAGGGCTTTCTGCTCGCTGCCGCTGATGACGTCATCAACTGGGCCCGCACCGGGTCAATGTTCTGGATGACTTTTGGTCTGGCGTGCTGCGCGGTTGAGATGATGCACACGTCAATGCCGCGCTATGATGTTGAACGCTTCGGCTTTGCGCCGCGGGCCAGCCCGCGCCAGTCAGACGTGATGATCGTGGCTGGCACGCTGACCAACAAGATGGCCCCGGCGTTGCGCAAGGTCTACGACCAGATGCCAGAGCCGCGGTATGTGATTTCAATGGGGTCGTGCGCCAATGGCGGCGGGTACTACCATTATTCATATTCGGTGGTGCGCGGCTGCGATCGAATCGTGCCCGTCGACATCTATGTGCCCGGCTGTCCCCCGACTGCTGAGGCGCTGCTTTACGGCATTTTGCAGCTGCAGCGGAAAATCCGCCGCACCGGCACCATCACGCGCTGAGAGGGACCCATGTTGGACGCTCCAAATCTCGACGCTCTGAACGAGCTGGCCGCGCTGCTTGACGCAAAGCTGTCTGACGCGGTGATCAGCCATGCCGTCGCGTTCGGCGAGCTGACCGTGACGGTCGCCGCCGACAAGATCCCGCAGATTGTGAAATTCCTGCAAACCGACAGCTCATGCCGCTTCACCACGCTGGTGGACGTGACCGGTGTGGACTGGCCCGGCCGGGAACGGCGCTTTGACGTGGTCTATCACTTCCTGTCGATGCACCAGAACATGCGCATCTGCCTGCGCGCAGAGGTGCGCGAACATGAAATTGTCCCGTCGATCAGCAGCATCCACGTCGCCGCAGACTGGTTTGAACGTGAGGTCTACGACATGTTCGGGATCATGTTCTCGGGCCATCCCGATCTGCGCCGGATCCTGACAGATTACGGGTTCCGCGGCCATCCGCTGCGCAAGGATTTCCCGACGACCGGGTATGTTGAGGTCCGCTACGACGAAGAACAAAAGCGCGTGGTGTACGAACCTGTGACCCTGACCCAGGATTACCGCCAGTTCGACTTCATGTCCCCGTGGGAGGGCGCGGAATACATCCTGCCCGGCGATGAGAAGAAGGGGGCCTGATCATGGACGGCAGCGAATTCAAAACGCCTGAGCAGCGCATCCGCAACTTCAACATCAACTTCGGCCCGCAGCATCCCGCAGCACATGGCGTTCTGCGCCTTGTGCTCGAACTTGACGGCGAAGTGGTGGAGCGGGTGGACCCGCATATCGGCCTGCTGCACCGCGGCACCGAAAAACTGATGGAGAGCAGGACCTACCTGCAGAACCTGCCCTATCTTGACCGGCTCGATTATGTGTCGCCGATGAACCAGGAACATGTCTGGTGTCTGGCGATTGAAAAGCTGGTCGGTGTGGACATTCCGCGCCGTGGGTCGCTGATCCGGGTGTTGTTCTGCGAAATCGGGCGCATCCTGAACCATCTGCTGAACGTGACCACGCAGGCCATGGATGTGGGCGCGCTGACGCCGCCGCTCTGGGGCTTTGAAGAACGCGAAAAGCTCATGGTGTTTTATGAGCGGGCGTCCGGCGCGCGTCTGCACGCGGCCTATTTCCGCCCCGGCGGCGTGCATCAGGACCTGCCGCAGCAACTGCTGCAGGACATTCTGGACTGGTGCGATCCGTTCCTCGAGGTCTGCGACGATCTCGAAGGGCTGTTGACCGACAACCGCATCTTCAAGCAGCGCAATGTCGACATCGGCATCGTGTCGCCTGAAGAGGCGCAGGCGCTTGGCTTTTCGGGTGTGATGGTGCGTGGGTCCGGCCTTGGCTGGGATCTGCGGCGCGCGCAGCCCTATGAGCTGTACAATGAGTTCGACTTCCAGATCCCGCTCGGCAAAAACGGCGATTGCTATGATCGCTATCTGTGCCGGATGGAGGAGATGAGGGAGAGCGTTCAGATCATTCGCCAAGCGATTGCAAAGCTTGATGAATGCAAGGGCCAGCCGGTCATCGCACGTGGCAAGCTTTCGCCGCCGTCGCGCGGTGACATGAAGACCTCGATGGAAGCGCTGATCCATCACTTCAAGCTTTACACCGAAGGGTTCCATGTCCCCGCGGGTGAAGTTTACACCTGCGTTGAGGCGCCCAAAGGCGAATTTGGCGTGTTCCTAGTGGCCGATGGCACCAACAAGCCGTGGCGTGCGAAATTGCGTGCGCCGGGCTTTGCGCATCTGGCGGCCATGGACCACATCTGCCGCGGGCATCAGTTGGCGGACGTGTCCGCGATCCTCGGCTCGCTCGACATCGTGTTCGGGGAGATTGACCGATGATGTCCACGATTGCGGCGAATAGCCGGTTCAAGGATGATGCTCTCGTGTCGCCGCGGGTCACAGCCGTGATTGTGGCGTATCATTCGGCTGAAATTATCTCCCGTCTGCTCGCGACTCTTCCTGCAGATATGAAAGTGGTTGTCGCTGACGCCTCTCACGATCCTGAGCTGGCTGCTTTGCAGTCACATGACCCGCTTGAGGTCGTCGCGCTGGACCGCAACCGGGGCTTTGGCGCTGCGGTAAACGCAGGCATGGGACGCGTGGACACTGAATTTGGATTGGTACTCAATCCAGACATGCTCTTGTATCCCGGTTGCGTCGCCGGTTGCGTCGCCGACTGCGTCGCGGCCGCAGACCGAGCGCCAGATGCTGGGCTTCTTTCCTCGGAGGCACGTGGCCAGCGGCAGGATCTCGCGGACGCCGACTGGACTGCCGGATGCTTCATGCTGCTACGCACAGATGCATTCCGCGCAGTGGATGGCTTTGACGAAGATTTCTTTCTCTATTTTGAAGATCGGGATCTTTGTGTGCGCCTGAATGCCGCCGGTTGCCGTGTGGTTAAGGTCGCCGGGGTTCGGCCGCAGCATGTTGGGGGAGTGTCCACGAATGCCACCCATGACAATGCGAGCGAAAAGCTTTGGCTTTGGGGCGGGGGCGCTGCGGTCTTCATTGACAAACATCGCGGTGACCGTCACGGCGGCAAGGTCCGTGACTGGTTGCGGTCCATGCGGCTGCGCCGCTACGGCCAGGCACTGATTGGGGCGATGGGAGAATCACGTGCTGCCCGCATCCGTGTCGCGGGAGCAGATGCGGTGCGTCGGCACGGCCCACCCGTCATGAAAGACATTTTTTTCACCGGGGGTCCCCTGCGCAGCGCGCAGCCTCTCGCGGACATGCGCGTGGGAGAACACTGAATGCTCCGTCGTCTTCACAAAGAACAGCCCGCTGATTTTGCGTTCTCGCCTGCCAACCAAGCTTGGGCGCAGAAGCAGATCGCGAAATACCCTGAGGGCCGTCAGGCCTCGGCGATCATTCCGTTGCTGTGGCGTGCGCAGGAACAGGAAAGCTGGCTGACCCGTCCGGCGATCGAACACGTCGCCTCAATGCTGGGGCTGGCGTATATCCGTGCGCTAGAGGTCGCGACCTTTTACTTTATGTTCCAGCTGCAACCTGTTGGATCCCTTGCACATGTTCAGGTTTGCGGCACCACGTCCTGCATGATCTGCGGTGCTGAAGATCTGATCAAGGTTTGCCAGGAAAAAATCGCTGGTAAGGCCCACGCCATCTCCGCCGACGGGAAATTTTCGTGGGAGGAGGTCGAGTGCCTCGGCGCTTGCTCAAACGCGCCGATGGTCCAGATCGGCAAGGATTTCTATGAGGACCTGACCGAGCAAAGCTTTGCGGCGATCCTTGATGCGTTTGCACGCGGCGAAGTGCCGAAGCCCGGCCCGCAGAATGGCCGGTTCGCCGCCGATCCCAAGGGCGGAAACCTGACATTGGTGCTGCCTGACGGTGAGGCCGGCAATGGTGCCAACGCCTCGGTCACGCTGGCCATAGCCAAGGGCGACACCATCGCGCGGATCATGGATGAGGACGCCTTTGCTGGGGGCACCGCCGATGCCGCTGCGCCCGCCACGCCCAAGGCAGTCGTTCCTGCGCCCACGCCCGTCGCCGCGCCTAATCCCGAACTGACCGCCGCCCATGCCGCCGCAGAAGCCGCCGCCGCACGCAAAAGCGCCGAGGCGGACGCGGTTCTGGCCCTTGGCAGCGCGCCCGCTGACGGTCGCCCGCAGCTTTTGACAGTGGCACCTGACGGGGGCGGCGACGATCTGAAACTGATCAAAGGCGTGGGACCAAAGCTGCAATCGCTTCTGAACGCGCTTGGGGTCTATCATTTCGACCAGATCGCCGCGTGGACACAGGCGGAGATCGCTTGGGTGGACGGCGCGCTCAAAGGCTTAAATGGCCGCGCCGAACGCGATGATTGGGTGAGCCAGGCAAAGATTCTGGCCGCTGGCGGCGAGACTGAATTCTCGGCGCGCAACAAAGGCGGGGGCGTGTCCGGGGCATGATCCCGCCGCGGATCCTGCCATAGGGGAGGATCTGCGATGAGGACCATGCACGGGCCGTCAGGCCGCACGAACATCGGATTGGCGACGGCGGCTTATGCCCCGCGCCGATCAGGGACTGAGGATGGCAGGGGCCAACGCCCACGCCGACAGTTGAGGGGAACGGGACAATGACGCAAGGCGCACGGAACGACACCTGCCGGATCGTTGGCCTCGCCGCCTCGGCCGGTCTGGGCGCAGTCGCGACCACGATCGTTGGCGGTGGCTTTTTCATGATGGCGGTCAGCTTTCTGGTCATCTTCACCGGCGCTGCGTGGTGGTTCAACAGACGCTGCGTCGCCCGCGCCGCCGCGCTGAGCGCCGAGACCGCGCTGCGCACGAAGCTTGACGCGGCCCAAGCGGCTCCGGCGAAAAAGGTTGCAGCCGCGGCGCCAGCACCGGCCCCCAAGGCTGATGCACCGGCCCCTAAGGCTGAAGCACCGGCCCCTAAGGCCGCAGATGACGGTGCCGTTGCGGCGGCCCATGCGGCGGCTGAGGCGAAGGCAGCGGCCAAAGCGGCTGCAAAGGTGGCTGCGGCGGCGATGGCGCAGCCTGCGGCCCCGGCGGTGGCCCCGAAAGCGGACGTCGCTGAGGCCCACAGGCAGGCTGAGGCGCGTGCCTCGGCCGATCAGATGAAGCGCGCGGCGCTCGCGGCCATTCGTGCCTCGGCGCCTGTGCAACCCGCTACGGCGGAGACGAACACGACCGACGCAGGCGCAAGGATCGATCCTGAGCTTGCTGCGGCCGAGGCGGCGGCCCATGCAGCGGCGGCGCGACGTGCCGCCACGGCGAAGGCCATCGCAGAGTTGGAGCAGGGCACCGCATAAGCGGGCCTGCAGGAAGAGGAGCGAAGCGGAATGGTCGCCGAAAAGCGCACCGAAGCAGCAAAGGCCGAAATCCGGCTGGCAAGCAAGGTCATCGTGGTGGCCATGCTTGCTTGGGTTGGCCTGTCTTTGCTCGGGGGGCAAATGGGCTGGCCGATCCGTTTCGCATTTCTCATCGACATGCTCTGTCTTGCGGCGCTCGGATGGGCGCTGTGGACGATTATCAGGGTCTGGCGCGCACGCGCCGGGAAAGGAAGCTGACCGATGCTCGCGGATCAGGATCGCATTTTCACCAATCTTTACGGGATGAAGGACCGCAGCCTTGCCGGCGCGCGGGCGCGCGGCCATTGGGACGGGACTGACCGTCTCATCCAAAATGGTCGTGACTGGGTCGTGGACCAGATGAAGGCTTCGGGCCTGCGCGGCCGCGGCGGCGCCGGGTTCCCGACCGGCCTGAAATGGTCGTTCATGCCCAAGGAATCTGACGGTCGCCCCCATTATCTGGTGGTGAACGCCGACGAATCCGAACCGGGCACCTGCAAGGACCGGGAGATCATGCGCCATGACCCCCATTCCTTGATCGAAGGCTGCTTGATCGCCGGTTTTGGCATGGGCGCCCATGCTGGATACATCTATATCCGCGGCGAATTCATCCGGGAGCGTGAGGCCCTGCAAGCGGCGATCGACGAATGCTATGATGCCGGGCTGTTGGGCAAGAACGCCGCCGGGTCTGGCTGGGACTTTGAGCTGTACCTGCACCACGGTGCGGGCGCCTATATTTGCGGCGAAGAAACCGCGCTGCTGGAAAGCCTTGAGGGCCGCAAAGGCATGCCGCGCCTGAAGCCGCCATTCCCGGCAAACACTGGCCTTTACGGCTGCCCGACCACGGTCAACAACGTCGAATCCATCGCTGTCGCGCCGACCATCTTGCGCCGTGGGCCGGAATGGTTCGCGGGTTTCGGGCGTCCGAACAATTCGGGCACCAAACTGTTCGCCATCTCGGGCCATGTGAAAAACCCCTGCGTGGTTGAAGAGGCCATGTCGATCCCGCTGCGTGAGCTGCTGGACCGGCATTGCGGCGGCGTGCGTGGTGGGTGGAAGAACCTGAAAGCCGTGATCCCCGGCGGGTCCTCGGTGCCGATGCTGCCTGCGGACATCTGCGATGACGCGATCATGGATTTTGACTGGCTGCGCGAACAACGCTCGGGCCTTGGCACCGCGGCGGTGATCGTGATGGATCAGTCGACGGACGTCATCAAGGCGATCTGGCGGCTGAGCAAATTCTACAAGCATGAAAGCTGTGGCCAGTGCACGCCTTGCCGCGAAGGCACCGGCTGGATGATGCGCGTCATGGACCGCCTCGTGCGCGGTGAGGCAGAGGTCGAGGAAATCGACATGCTGCTCGACGTGACCAAACAGGTTGAAGGGCACACGATCTGCGCCCTCGGCGATGCGGCGGCCTGGCCGATCCAGGGTCTTGTGCGGCACTTCCGCAATGAGATCGAGGACCGCATCAAGGCCAACAAGACCGGGCGCATGGGCGCGATGGCGGCGGAGTGAACCCCATGACCGACCTAAAGAAAATCGATATCGACGGCACGATCGTCGAAGTGGATGGCGCGTTGACCATCCTTCAGGCCTGCGAAGTGGCGGGTGTGGAAATTCCGCGCTTTTGCTACCACGAACGCCTGAGCATCGCTGGCAATTGCCGCATGTGTCTGGTCGAAGTCGTCGGCGGCCCCCCCAAGCCTGCGGCGTCCTGCGCGGTTCAGGTGCGCGATCTGCGGCCCGGCCGCGATGGTGAACCGCCTGTGGTCAGGACCAATTCGCCGATGGTCAAAAAGGCGCGTGAGGGGGTGATGGAGTTTCTGCTCATCAACCACCCGCTTGATTGCCCGATCTGCGATCAGGGCGGGGAATGCGACCTTCAGGACCAGGCGATGGCCTACGGCGTTGATTTCAGCCGCTACCGCGAACCCAAGCGCGCGTCCGAGGAAATGGATCTCGGCCCGCTGGTCGGCACCTCCATGACGCGCTGCATTTCGTGCACCCGCTGCGTGCGCTTCATCACTGAGGTCGCAGGCATCCCCGAGCTTGGCCAGACAGGCCGCGGTGAGGACAGCGAGATCACGTCATATCTCGGCGCCATGCTGACGTCCGAGCTGCAGGGCAACGTGATTGATCTGTGCCCGGTTGGCGCGCTGACCTCCAAGCCCTATGCCTTCACCGCCCGCCCGTGGGAGCTGAAAAAGACCGAGAGCATCGACGTGATCGACGCGCTGGGGTCCAACATCCGGGTTGATGTGCGTGGGCGTGAAGTGATGCGCATCCTGCCGCGCAACCATGACGGCGTGAACGAGGAATGGCTGTCGGACCGCTCTCGCTTTATCTGGGATGGACTGCGGCGCCAGCGGCTCGACACGCCGTTCATCCGCACGGATGGCAAGCTGGTCAAAGCCACCTGGGCTGAGGCGTTCGAAGCAATCCGCGCCGTCGCTGACGGCAAAGCTGTGAACGCCATCGCTGGCGATCTGGCCCCTGCCGAGGCGATGTTTGCCCTGAAGCAGTTGATCAACAGCCTTGAGGGCAAGGTCGAATGCCGCACTGATGGCGCCCGCCTGCCTGCTGATCGCTTTGCCTATGCCGGGACCGCGTGCATCGAAGATCTCGACACTGCTGAGGCGGTGATGATCATCGGTGGCAACCCGCGCGACGAAGCGCCGGTGCTGAACGCGCGCATCCGCAAGGCATGGTCCAATGGCGCGATGATCGCGCTGATGGGCGTGCCGGTCGATCTGACCTATCCGTATGACCATATGGGGGTCGGCACTGATGGTTTCGCGGCCGCGCTGGGCCATACTGATGACGCGATCCGTGCCAAAAACTCGGTGATCGTGCTTTGCGCCGCGGCGTTGACACGCGAAGACGGCGCCGCGGTGCTGGCCGCGACGGTCAAACAGGCTGCGGCATCGGGCAGCAAGCTGTTGATCCTGCACACTGCTGCCAGCCGCGTCGGTGGTATGGATCTGGGCTTCACCACAGATGGTGGGATCAAGGAAGCGCTTGGCGCGGATGTGATCTGGAACCTCGGGGCAGATGAGATTGACATCGCCCCCGGCGCTTTCGTGGTCTATCAGGGCAGCCATGGTGACCGCGGCGCACACCGCGCTGACGTGATCCTGCCCGGCGCCGCGTTCACTGAGGAATCGGGCATCTTCGTCAACACCGAAGGGCGCCCGCAGATGGCCAACCGCGCGGGCTTTCCGCCGGGGCAGGCCAAGGAAAACTGGGCGATCCTGCGCGCAGCGTCGGCGGCGCTTGGCAAGACGCTGCCGTATGACAGTGTCGGTGCCCTGCGCGCAGCGATGTTCAAAGAGGTCCCGCATCTGGCGCGGATCGACACCGTTCCGGCGCAGGATCTGGGCACGCTGCCTGAGGGGCCGCTGTCGGCCGTGCCCTTTGCCGGGTCCGCGCGCGATCACTTCTTGATCAACCCGATCTGCCGGGCGTCGACCACTATGGCTGAGCTGAGCCGTCTGAAACAGGAGCGCGGCCTGCAGGTCGCGGCGGAGTAAGCCCATGGATTTTTGGTCCGACATTGGCGTTCCCGGCCTGATCATCCTTGGTCAGTGCCTTCTGGTCACGGCGCTGTTGCTGGTCTCGCTGGCCATCCTTTTGTGGATGGACCGCAAGGTCTGGGGCGCGGTGCAGCTGCGCAAATCCGTCAACGTGGTCGGGCCGTTCGGCCTGCTGCAAAGCTTTGCCGATTTCCTGAAATTCGCGTTGAAAGAGGTGATCGTTCCCTCAGGCGCGGACAAGGTCGTGTTCTTCCTCGCGCCGATGATGTCGTTCGTGTTGGCGACCATTGCGTGGGCAGTTATCCCGTTTTCGGATGGCTGGGTGGTGTCGGACATCAACATCGGCATCCTATATATCTTTGCCGTCAGCTCGCTTGAGGTGTACGGCGTGATCATGGGCGGCTGGGCGTCGAATTCGAAATATCCGTTCCTCGGTGGGCTTCGGTCCGCGGCGCAGATGATTTCGTATGAAGTCTCGATCGGCCTGATCATCGTCGGCGTGCTGATCACCGCCGGGTCGCTGAACCTGACGGAAATTGTGCAGGCGCAGGACGGGCGTTTTGGCATGTTCTCATGGTTCTGGCTGCCGCATCTGCCGATGGTGGTGCTGTTCTTCGTGTCGGCGCTGGCGGAAACCAACCGCCCGCCGTTTGATCTGCCCGAAGCTGAATCAGAGCTGGTGGCCGGGTATCAGGTGGAATACTCCTCCACGCCGTACCTGCTGTTCATGATCGGCGAATACATGGCGATCACGCTGATGTGCGCGCTGATGACCATCCTGTTCTTCGGTGGCTGGCTGTCGCCGGTGCCCGGACTGCCCGATGGTGTGCTGTGGTTCATCGGCAAAGCGGTGTTCATCTTCTTCCTGTTCTCGATGGTGAAGGCGATCGTTCCGCGGTTCCGGTATGATCAGCTGATGCGTCTTGGCTGGAAAGTGTTCCTGCCGATGTCGCTCGGCTGGGTCGTCATCTCATCAGCGCTCGCCATGTATGGCGTGCCTGGTTACTTGCGCTGATTGGAGGGGATAGAAATGGCATTTTCCTACGCCCGCGCCGCTCGTTATTTTCTGCTGTCCGATTTCATCGGGGGGTTCCGTCTGGGCATGAAGTACTTCTTCAAGCCCAAGGTGACGCTGAACTACCCGCATGAAAAAGGCCCACTCAGCCCCCGGTTCCGGGGTGAGCACGCGCTGCGCCGCTATCCCAATGGCGAAGAACGCTGCATCGCCTGCAAACTGTGCGAGGCGATCTGCCCCGCGCAGGCCATTACCATTGAGGCTGAACCGCGCGATGACGGGTCTCGCCGCACGACGCGCTACGACATCGACATGACGAAATGCATCTATTGCGGCTTTTGCGAAGAAGCCTGCCCAGTGGACGCGATCGTTGAGGGCCCGAATTTCGAATTCGCCACCGAGACGCGGGAGGAGCTGTTCTACAACAAGGACAAGCTGCTCGCGAATGGTGAGCGTTGGGAGGCGGAGATCGCCCGCAACCTCGCCTTGGACGCACCCTACCGATGAACCTCGATCACCCGTATACCGCCCCATTCCGGGGCAGGGCGCTGCCCGAGGTGCCCAATCGTGCGCTGCAGGCACGCTTTGGCACCGCGGCCGGGGCAGAGATCATCACGCAGATGGCGCATCACGGCGATCTGCCCGCGCCGATCAATGCGCTGCACGCAGCGCTCGAAGTTTTTGAAGAGGAAGGACCGCAGCAATGATTGTGGCCGAGCTCGCCTTTTATCTCTTCGCCTTCACGGCCGTGACGGCTGGGGCGCTTGTCGTTATGGCCCGCAACCCGGTGCATTCGGTGCTGTGGTTGATCCTCGCGTTCTTTTCCTCGGCGGGGCTGTTTGTCCTGATGGGGGCTGAATTCGTCGCGATGCTGATGGTCATCGTTTATGTTGGTGCCGTCGCAGTGCTGTTCCTGTTCGTGGTCATGATGCTCGACGTCGACTTTGCTGCGCTGAAGTCTGGGGTGACCAGCTACTTGCCTGTCGGGCTGCTGATCGGGGTCGTGATCCTGGTGCAGCTTGCGCTGGTTTTTGGCAATTGGGCGATCGCTGGGTCGGCACCAGACATGCGCGCCGCCATCACCCCCGCGCCAGAGGATATTCACAACACCCGTGCCTTGGGGATGCTGATCTACACACGCTATGTGCTGATGTTCCAGCTGGCGGGTGCGATCCTGTTTGTGGCCATGATCGGTGCGATCGTGCTGACGTTGCGCCACCGCACCGGGGTTAAAAAGCAGGACATCCTCAAGCAGATCTACCGAGAGCGTCACGAGGCGGTCGAGCTGAAAGACATCAAGCCCGGCCAGGGCATCTGAGCGGGCGAGAGGGACAAGAACCATGGAAACCCAGGCCATCGGCCTTGAAGCCTATCTGACGGTTGCGGCGATTTTGTTCGTCACCGGCATTTTTGGCATCTTCCTGAACCGCAAGAACGTGATCGTCATCCTGATGTCGATCGAACTGATGCTTCTCGCGGTCAACATCAACTTCGTGGCGTTCTCAACGCATCTCGGCGATCTGGCGGGGCAGGTGTTCACCCTGTTCGTGCTGACCGTCGCGGCGGCTGAGGCCGCGATCGGTCTGGCCATTCTGGTCTGCTTCTTCCGCAACCGCGGCTCGATCGCGGTCGAAGACGTCAACGTGATGAAGGGCTGACGCAAGATGGTAACTTTCATCCTTCTGGCCCCGCTGGCCGCCGCGTTGATCGCGGGCTTCGGGCATCGCCAGATCGGCGAGAAAATGGCGATGTACGTGACCACCGGGGTCTTGTTCGCCTGTGCTTTTCTGTCGTGGATCGTGCTGCTGACCCATGATGGCGGGACCCAGATCACCACGCTGTTCCGCTGGGTTGATAGCGGGTCGATGTCGGCTGACTGGGCGATCCGGGTCGACACGCTGACCGCGGTGATGCTGGTGGTGGTGACATCGGTCTCCAGCCTCGTGCACATGTATTCGATCAGCTACATGGAGGACGACCCCCACAAGCCGCGCTTCTTCGCCTATCTGTCGTTCTTCACCTTTGCGATGCTGGCGCTGGTGACGGCCGACAACCTGCTGCAGATGTTTTTCGGGTGGGAGGGCGTGGGCGTCGCGTCGTATCTGCTGATTGGCTTCTGGTTCAAGAAACCGTCGGCCAATGCGGCGGCGATGAAAGCGTTCATCGTCAACCGCGTCGGTGACTTTGCCTTTGTTCTTGGCATCTTCGGGCTGTTCGTGATGACCGACAGCATTAATTTCACAGATATCTTCGCGGCTGCTCCGGCGCTTGGTGACGCTTCGATCCGCTTTTTGTGGACCGACTGGCCCGCGGCTGAGATTATCGGGTTCCTGTTGTTCGTCGGTGCCATGGGCAAGTCGGCGCAGCTGTTCCTGCACACCTGGCTGCCCGACGCGATGGAGGGTCCGACCCCGGTCTCGGCCCTGATCCACGCCGCCACCATGGTGACCGCGGGCGTGTTTCTGGTGTGCCGCATGTCGCCAATCTTTGAAGAAGCGCATGTGGTTCCGGTGATCATCACCGTGATCGGCGCCTCAACCGCGTTCTTCGCCGCGACCGTGGGTCTGGTGCAGACCGACATCAAGCGCGTCATCGCCTATTCGACCTGCTCGCAACTGGGTTACATGTTCGCAGCCGCGGGTGTGGGGTTCTATCAGGCGGCGATGTTCCATCTGTTCACGCACGCGTTCTTCAAGGCGCTGCTGTTCCTTGGTGCCGGGTCTGTCATCCATTCGATGCATCATGAACAGGACATGCGCAAATACGGCGGGCTCAGGTCCAAGATCCCGATCACGTTCTGGACTATGATGCTCGGCACCCTCGCCATCACTGGTGTTGGCATTCCGTTCAGCTACGACATTCTCGGCGTGCCGTTTGGCTTTGCGGGCTTTGTGTCGAAAGACGCGATCATTGAAGGCGTGTTCGCGGCGGGTGAACATAACGCGGCCTCCACCTACGCGTTTGGGCTGCTGATCGTCGCGGCGCTGTTCACGTCGTTCTATTCGTGGCGCCTGATGTTCATGACCTTCTACGGCGAAACCCGCGACAAAAAGCATTGGGAGCATGCCCATGAAGGGCCGCTTGTGATGCGGCTGCCGCTGATACTGCTGGCGGGCGGTGCGGTGCTGGCGGGCATGCTGTTCTACAGTAACTTTGTCGGCCACAATTCCGAACACTTCTTTGGCCCCGCAATCGCAATTGGTGAGGGCAACCACGTGCTGCACGATTATCACGGGGTCCCGGTCTGGGTGGCGCTGTCGCCTTTCGTGGCGATGCTGCTGGGTCTGTTCACCGCGTGGATCTTTTACGTCAAACGTCCCGAATTGCCGGGACAATTGGCGGAGCGTCATCAGGGCCTTTATCTGTTTCTGCTCAACAAATGGTATTTTGATGAGCTTTATGACGCGATCTTCGTGAAACCGGCCAAGCGTCTCGGCACCTTCCTGTGGAAGCGCGGCGACGGCGATGCGGTCGATGGCACGATCAACGGGATCGCCATGGGGCTGATCCCCTGGGTCACGCGGCTTGCGGGCCGGATGCAGTCGGGCTTTCTGTTTCACTACGCCTTCGTGATGTTGATCGGGATTTCCGCCCTGATCACCCTCATGTCCATAGGCGGCGGCGCCGGGGGGGCGCACTGATGTCGAACCTTCTTTCGCTCATCACCTTCCTGCCCCTCGTTGGGGCGCTGGTGCTGGTTCTCGTGCTGCGCGGTGACGATGCCGCGGCGCAACTTAACGCCAAGATGGTCGCGCTGCTGACCACCTCGGCGACCTTTCTTTTGTCGCTGGTGATCATGTTCGGGTTCGACCCGTCCGACACCGGCTTTCAGTTCGTCGAACAGGGCGAATGGCTGCTGGGCCTGAGCTATAAGATGGGCGTGGACGGCATTTCGCTGCCGTTTGTGATGCTGACCACCTTCCTGATGCCGGTGGTGATCGGTGCCAGCTGGGGGGTGAAGGTCCGCGTCAAGGAATACATGGCGCTGTTCCTGCTGCTGGAAACGCTGATGATTGGCGTGTTCTGCGCGCTCGACATGATGCTGTTCTATCTGTTCTTCGAAGCTGGCCTGATCCCGATGTTCCTGATCATCGGCATCTGGGGTGGCAAGAACCGCATCTATGCATCGTATAAATTCTTTCTTTATACGCTGCTCGGATCAGTGCTGATGCTGATCGCGATGATCGCGATGTATGCGGATGCTGGCACCACTGACATTGCCAAGCTGTTGACCCATTCCTTTGACACCGGCCCGATCGACATTCTGGGCTGGCAGATCATTGGCGGGATGCAGACGCTGCTGTGGCTGGCGTTCTTTGCATCCTTTGCAGTGAAGATGCCGATGTGGCCGGTGCACACTTGGCTGCCGGACGCGCATGTGCAGGCACCGACCGCCGGGTCGGTGGTGCTGGCCGCCGTGCTGCTGAAAATGGGCGGCTACGGATTCCTGCGGTTCAGCCTGCCGATGTTCCCGGTCGCATCCTATCTGATGGCCGACTTCGTGTTCGTGCTGTCGGTGATCGCGATCATCTACACATCCCTCGTCGCCCTGATGCAGGAGGATATGAAAAAACTGATTGCCTATTCCTCCGTTGCACATATGGGCTTTGTGACGCTGGGGATTTTCTCGGCCAACCAGCAGGGCGTTGATGGAGCGGTGTTCCAGATGCTCAGCCATGGGTTCATCTCAGGCGCGCTGTTCTTGTGTGTTGGGGTGATCTATGACCGGATGCACACCCGCGACATCGCAGCCTATGGTGGGCTGGTGAACCGGATGCCGATCTATGCGCTGGTGTTCATGCTGTTCACCTTGGGCAATGTCGGCCTGCCGGGCACCTCAGGCTTTGTTGGCGAATTCCTGACCATCGCGGGCGTCTTTCAGGTCAACACTTGGGCGGCCTTTGGCGCCGCGACGGGCGTGATCCTGTCGGCGTGTTACGCGCTGTGGCTCTACCGCCGGGTGGTGTTCGGGGACCTGATCAAGCAATCGCTCAGCCAGATCAAGGATCTGACGGGCCGGGAAAAGCTGCTGTTTGCGCCGCTGATTGTCATGACCCTGCTGCTGGGGGTTTATCCCAGCCTCGCCACCGATATGTTCGGCCCGTCCGTCAGCCATCTGGTTGGCGGCGTGCATGATGCGGTCGTCGCCGCCGGCTTTGATGTCGGGTCTGTGGCCGCCGCTGCGGTCGATCACGGCGCGGGCGCTGCGGGCCACGCTGCGCCCGTCGCCACGCACTGACCCTGAAAGGATCGAAGAGAGATGCTTGCCGACGATCTTCAGGCCGTCCTGCCGGAGCTGGCGCTTGCCATCTACGCGATGGCCGCGCTGCTCGTGTGCGTCTATGGTGGCCAGGACAAATGGGCCTCGACGCTCATCTGGGTCACCTCCGGTGTGTTCGCGCTTCTGGCCCTCGAAGTGGGTCTTGAAAACGGGCGAGTGGTTGCTTTCCACGGTGCCTTCATCGCCGACGGGTTCGCGCGGTTCGCCAAAGTGGTGATCCTGCTCGGCTCCGCGGTCACGCTGGCGCTGTCTGAGAGTTATCTGCGCCGCAACAACCTGCTCAAGTTCGAATTCCCGATTATCGTCGCAATGGCGGTGCTGGGGATGATGGTCATGGTCTCCGCCGGGGATCTCATGAGCCTTTATATGGGGCTGGAGCTTCAGTCCCTCTCGCTCTATATCATTGCGGCTTTCCGGCGTGACAGCGTGCGTTCCACTGAGGCGGGCCTGAAATACTTCGTGCTCGGCGCGCTCAGCTCTGGCTTGCTGCTGTATGGCGCATCATTGGTCTATGGCTATACCGGTGCCACTGAATTTGCCAAGATTTCTGCAGTGATCCATGCAGAAGGCGTGTCCATGGGCCTGCTGTTCGGGCTGGTGTTTTTGTGCGCGGGTCTTGGGTTCAAGATCTCAGCGGCACCGTTCCATATGTGGACCCCGGACGTCTATGAAGGTTCCCCCACGCCGGTCACCGCGTTCTTTGCCACCGCGCCCAAGGTTGCGGCGGCGGCGCTGTTCGCGCGGGTGCTTTATGGCGCTTTCGGCGATGCGGTGGCGGATTGGCAGCAGATCATCACCTTCCTCGCGATTGCATCGATGTTTCTCGGCTCGATCGCCGCAATCGGGCAGACCAACATCAAGCGCCTGATGGCCTATTCGTCGATTGCCCATATGGGCTTTGCGATGGTGGGGCTGGCCGCGGGCACGCCTGAAGGTGCCACATCGCTGCTGATCTACCTTGCGATCTACGTCACCATGAATGTGGGCGTCTTCGCCTATGTCATGTGCATGGAGCGCGACGGCGCCCCGGTCACCAACATTGGCGATCTGGCGGGGCTGTCGAAAACCAAGCCGATGCAGGCGCTGGCGCTGGCGGCGCTGTTCTTCAGCCTTGCGGGCATTCCGCCGCTGGTCGGGTTCTTTGGCAAGTTCTATGTGTTCAAGGCCGCTGTTGAGGCTGGGCTGATCCCACTGGCGCTGGCTGGTGCGGTCGCCTCGGTGATCGGTGCGTTCTATTACCTGCGCATCGTGCTGCTGATGTATGTCAAGGATCAGGGCGCTTCGCTGACGGGCGTTCTGCCGGCGCCGCACGGGGTTGCGCTTGGGCTGGCGGCGATGCTGATGGTGTTCGGTGCCGCCCCGGTTGTGAACATGTTCGGCGTGCCTGAGCTTGCCGAAGCTGCCGCCGCCGCGCTGTTCCACTGACCTGCATGACGATCGCGCGCCGGATATTCGCTGAGATCGACAGCACCAACGAAGAGGCACGCCGCCTCGCCCATGCGGGCGAGGCGGGGCCGGTCTGGCTGCTTGGCTTGCATCAAAGCGCGGGACGGGGGCGGCGGGGCAAGACGTGGTCGGCGCCTGCGGGCAATCTGTCAGCCACGCTGCTGCTGCGCCCGGCCATGACGCCGGCTGAGGCTGCGCTGCTCAGCTTTGTCGCCTGCCTTGCGGTCGCTGATCTGCTGGTGGCCTGCGCGCCCGACGCACATGTGGCGCTGAAATGGCCCAATGACGCGCTGTTGAACGGTGGCAAGGTCGCCGGCGTGCTGCTGGAAAGCGAAGGTGGGGCGGGGGGCATTTCGTGGCTCGCGGTTGGCATCGGGGTGAACTTGCGCCACGCGCCGCCCCGCGATCCGGCCGCGGCCTTTGCGCCGATCGCGGTGTCCGATGTTGCACCCGCGCCAACGCCTGAAGCCGCGCTCGACATTCTTGCCGCCGCCTGGGATCGGTGGGAGGCGATCTACCGCACCGATGGCTTTGCCCCGATCCGCGCGGCTTTTCTGTCCCGCGCCGCCCGGATCGGAGAGATCATTGAGGCCAGATTGCCCCATGAGACTGTCCGCGGCCTGTTCGCTGATCTGGACGCGGACGGTCGTCTTGTTCTAGACACCGGAAACGCGCGGCGGCTTATATCCGCCGCCGACGTGTTTTTCCCGTGAAACAGCGGCGTCGCCCCAGATAGGGAGAGAGACCCATGCTTCTGGCCATCGATGTGGGCAACACAAATTCGGTCTTCGCGATCCATGACGGGCGGCGGTTCCAGGGCGAATGGCGCATCGCCACCGACGTCAAGCGCACCGCGGACGAATACTTTGTCTGGCTGCGGCAGCTGATGCACCATGTGGGCCTGTCGCCCAGCGACATCGACGCAGTGGTCTTGTCCTCGACCGCGGCGGGCACCATCTTCAACATCCGCGTGTTGGCGGATAAATATTTCCGCTGCCGGCCGATCGTGGTGGGAAAGCCCGATTGCGTGATCGGCATTGAGGTCCGCGTGGACCCGAACGCGCGCGTCGGCGCCGACAGGCTGGTCAACACCCTGTCGGCATTTGAAACATATGGCGGCGATCTGATCGTCGTCGATTTTGGCACCGCGACCACTTTCGACGTGGTTGGTGCCGATGGCGCCTATGAAGGCGGGATCATCGCCCCGGGCGTTAATCTTTCGCTGAAAGCGTTGCAGGGGGCCGCGGCCGCCCTGCCGGAAATCGACGTCACGCGCCCTGAACGGGTTGTGGGGCTGAACACGGTGGCATGCATGCAGTCCGGTATCTACTGGGGCTATGTGAGCATGCTCGAAGGACTGTGCCGGCGCATCATGGATGAGCGCGGCAAACGGATGAAGGTCATCGCGACTGGGGGGCTATCGCCTCTGTTCGCGCGCGGGACCGACGTCATCGACGAGGTTGACGACAGCCTCACCCTGCGGGGCCTTGTGGCGATACGCAGATTGAATATGAACGTGAAAGAACCACAATGAACAAGAACCACGACCTCGTGTTCGCCGCCCTCGGCGGCGCAGGCGAAATCGGGATGAACATGTACCTCTATGGCCATGGTCAGGGCGCAAAGCGCCGGTGGATCATGGTCGATTGCGGCGTCGGTTTCGGCGACATGGAAACCAGCCCCGGTATTGATCTGGTGATGGCGGACCCCGCCTTCATCGCTGAACAGGCTGACAAGCTGGTTGGCATCTTCATCACCCACGCCCACGAAGACCATATCGGCGGCTTGGGGCATCTGCATCCGCGCCTGAAGGCCAAGATCTACGCCCAGCCCTTCACCGCCGCGCACATCATCCGCAAGATGGAAGAAAACGGCCTGTCGCCCAAAGCGGTGCGTCTGGTTGAGCGCGACGAAGTAATCACGGCCGGGCCCTTCAAGGTCCGTTTCCAGCCGATCACCCATTCGATTCCCGAGGCAGCGGCCTTGGTGATCGACACACCGTCAGGGCGCATTCTGCACACCGGTGACTTCAAGGTCGATGCCCAGCCGCAGATGGGCGAAGGCTTTGATTTCGAGGCCTTCCGCAAAATCGGCGAAGAAGGCGTGCATTGCCTTGTGTGCGACAGCACCAACGTGCTGGTCGAGGGCAAAGGCCATTCTGAGGCTGAGGTGCTGGACCCGCTCGCGGAAATCATGCGCAACTGCAAAGGCGCGGTCGCTGCGACCACATTCGCGTCCAACGTGGCACGCGTGCGCGGGTTGGCGCTGATGGCGCGCCAGACGGGCCGTCAGATCGTGCTGGTTGGGCGCGCGATGAAGCGGATGGTTGAGGTGTCACAGCAGATCGGCCTGCTGACCGATTTCCCGTCGCTCACCTCTGAGGATGATGCCGAGAACCTGCCCCGCGATAAGGTCTGCTACATCGTGACCGGATCGCAGGGCGAAAGCCGCGCGGCGCTGGCACGCATCGCCAGCGGCACCCACCCGACGGTTGAGATGAAGGAAGGCGACACGGTCATCTTCTCCTCCAAGACCATTCCGGGGAACGAAGAGGGCGTGTATCGCCTGTATAACCAGCTTTCGGAACGCGGCGTGACCGTGTTTGATGACGACAATGGCGGGCGTATCCATGTCTCGGGCCACGCGCGGCGCGGTGACATCGAAACGATGTACGACCTGATCAAGCCCAAGATCTCCATCCCGATGCATGGTGAGCATCGCCACCTGACGTCGCACGCGGCGCTGGCTGAGGCGCGCGGCGTCCCGTCAATCGTCGCGGCAAACGGCGCGATTGCATCCATCGGTGGTGATCGTCCGGTGATTGTGGACCATGCGCCGGCGGGCAAGCTGTTCCTTGACGGCCACACGCTGGTCGGCGCGCTGGACGGTGTGGTTCGTGACCGCCTGAAACTGGCGCGCAACGGTCTGGTGATCGCGGCGATCGTGGTGGACGAAGACGGCGTGCTGGCCGCGGACCCCGAGGTCAAGATCATCGGCGGCCCGACCGAACATGTCGGCTGGCCCGAGCCTTTGGAAGACCTGATCTGGGACGCCATCGACGCTGACATCGAAAAGGCCGGTCGCAAGCAGCGCACCGACGAAGGGCTGGAGGGCGTGACAACCCGCGCCATCGGCCGGGTCTGCCGCCGCTGGTGGGGCAAGAAACCCCGCATCGTGGTGCTGATCACGCGGCTTGAAGACTGAGCGCCGATTGGCTGAAAAAAAAGGCGGCACCGAAGGGTGCCGCCTTTTTTATTACATGCAGGCCGGTCAGCGTTGCGCTGCGGCAATCAGATCGGCACCGATGGCGTCTTCGAATTCGGCCCAGACCGGTTTCAGCGTCGCGACCCATTCCGCGCGCTGCGCGTCATTCAGCCGGTTCACCTTGCCGCCATTGTTCATGATCTTGGCGTGGTTGACCTCATCGAGCTGAAAAGCGAAGCGGTTCCGCTCATGGGTCACTTCGGTCAGGATCTGTTGAAAGTCTGCGCGCAGGGCCGGGTCCAGCCCATCGAGGAACCTGGCTGACGTCACCACAATATAGGCGATCAGGGAGTGGTTGGTCTCAGTGATCGAATCCTGAACCTTGTAGAATTTCTTGGTGTAGATGTTCGACCAGGTGTTCTCCTGCCCGTCGACCTCACCCGATTCAAGCGCGCCATAGACCTTTGAGAAGGCGAGCTTTTTCGTGTTGCCCCCCATCAGCTTGTAATAGGCATACTCCACCGGAGAGCCTTGCACGCGATAGGTCAGCCCAGCCACGTCGCGCGGCAGGATCAGCGGCCGGTTGGCTGAGATCTGCCGCATCCCGTTCATCCAATACGCCAGCCCGACAAACCCCTTCGCCCGCCCGGCGTTCAGCAGCGCCTCGCCTTCGGGCGTGTACTGAAAGTCGATCACGTTTTCCAGATCACGGAACATGAAGGGCAGGTCGAACAGCTGGAATTTTGGCGACAGATCCGACATTTTGGCGATGGAGGGCGCTGCCAGCTCCAGATTGCCGTCCAGAAGCGCCTGGAACATCTCATCATTGTCAGAAAAGAGCGTGGAGTTGGGGAACACCTCCATGCAGGCGCGGCCATCCAGTTCTTGGTTGATGCGCGACTGAAGCTCTGCCGCTGCCTCACCTTTGGGATGTCCCTTGACCGCGGTCACGTGGCTGAAGCGGATCACCACTTCGCCCGGATCGCAATTGGCGGCCGCTGGCAGCGCAATAAGCGCAAGCAGTGCGGCAGACAGGAGGGTACGCAATTTGGGCAAATTTGAACGCATGAGGAGGCCCTGTCACTTTGAAGGCAACGCAACCGGTATGGTGTGCGCAGGCTACCGGAAAACAAGTCGTTGAGCTTGGAAAAGCTCCTTCACGAACCGCTTTGATCGCATGGACTCTACGACCGCACAAACGCATTCGGATATTTTTATTGCGTTTTCAACGCAGCCGCCAGCCACCAGACCATGTCCCGATGACGCAGCGTTCATCCCCCAGGATCATCGCGCCGAACAAAGCGTGCCACGGATTGTCATCCCTGGCCTCTCGCGCTTGCAGGGCAGGGGTTGCGCGCAGATCAAGGGCGATAAGGTCGGCCTCCATCCCCACGCTCAGGCGGCCGATTTTGTCGCCCAGGCCCATCACCTCAGCCGATCCTGCCGTCGCCAGCCACAGCAATTGCGCCGGGTGCAGGGCCGTGCCGCGCAGTTGCGACACCTCATAGGCCGCGCGCATGGTCGTGAGCATCGAAAAGCTTGATCCCCCGCCGGTGTCCGTCGCCAACCCCACCGGAACCCCCGCCGCCTTCAGCCCCGCCACATCGCACAGGCCCGACCCAATGAAGGTGTTGGAGGTTGGGCAATGCGCAACCCCGGCGCCCGACGCGATCAGCGCGGCTTTTTCGCGGTCTTCCAGATGGATCGCGTGGCCCATGATGGCGCCTGGCCCGGTCAGGCCATGGCGCTGATAAACGCCGAAATAATCAGGATCGTCGGGAAACAAGTCCCGCACCCAAGCGATTTCATCGTGCTGTTCGGACAGATGCGTCTGCATCAGGCAATCGGGATGTTCGCGCCACAGGCGCCCCGCGCTCTCCAGCTGCGCGTCGGTCGATGTGGGCGCGAAACGCGGCGTGATTGCATAGCTGAGCCGCCCGCGCCCATGCCAGCGCCCGATCAGGGTTTTGCTTTCATCATAGCCGCGCGCGGGATCGTCCAGCAGCCCGTCGGGGGCGTTGCGATCCATCATCACCTTGCCTGCGGTCATGCGCAGCCCGCGGGCATGGGCGGCGGCAAAAAACGCCTCAGCGCTTTCGGGATGCACGGTGCAATAGACCGACGCGGTGGTGGTGCCGTTCAGGGCGAGCAGGTCAAGGAATGTCTCAGCCTGCCTTGCGGCATAGGCGGGGTCCTTGAAACGCAGTTCTTCGGGAAAGGTGTAGCCGTTCAACCAGTCGATCAGCCGCTTGCCCCAACTGCCGATGATCGCGGTCTGTGGGTAATGGACATGGCAATCGACAAAGCCGGGCAGCAGCAGCGCGTCGCCCATATTTTCGACGGTGGCGCGCGGATGGGCGGCGCGCAGGGCCGCCGCCTCGCCGACCGCGGCGATGTGGCCGTCTTCGATCAGCACCGCGCCGCGGTCATGCCATGTGGCGCAGGCGTCCGGGTCCGCATGAAACGGATCGTCAAACAGGCTGAGCGTGCGCCCGAGGATCAGCCGCCGCGCCGTGGGCGCGGTCATGCCGGCGCCTGGCGAAATGCGGAAAAGACCGGACTGTCGGGGGGGAGTGTTCGGGCGATCATGCGCAGATGCTGATCTGCGCGAAGGGCATCGTCAACCGCGCATTCGCGGCGAGAAAGCCACCGCGCATTCGCGGCGAGGGAAGGGCGGCGGCACCCGTAAGGCCCGCCGTCCTTTGGGTATCAGAAGCCGGCGACGGCAGGCGATCCGGCGAGCAGGGCGAGGTAGCCCAATGCTGCAAACACAAATGGCGTGGCGAGAAAGGCTTTCATGGGTCCTGACCTTCTGGTGGCGGGCCGGCGCAGCGGGATTTCCGGGTGGAGGGCCGCGTCTTCGTCCGTCTCAAACAGATAGGGTCCCGGTGTCCGAAATACGAGGGGGCCTTGCGCCTGATCGGTATATTTTTTGCATTTCTGTCACGCTTGCGTGAACTTGCATGAAAATGGGGGCGGGCCCGACCGGACCCGCCCCCATTTCTTTGCCTTGCGGCGTGGCTCAGTTGGGCAGTTCGCCCTCAAGGCCCTCAACATAAAAATTCATGCCGAGCAGCGTGCCATCATCGGCGGTCTCGCCAGCGGCAAGCCAGACGCTGCCGTCCTGCTTGTTGATCGGCCCGGTGAAGGGATGCAGCGTGCCAGCAACAATCGCGGCCTGCGCGGCCTTGGCCTTGGCGGCCACGTCAGCAGGAATGCGGCTGGAGAATTCGCCAATGCCGACCATGCCCGATGCGATGCCGCCCCAGGTGTCGGTGCTTTCCCAGGTACCGTCCATCAGCGCCTGCACGCGGGCGACATAGTAGGGCCCCCAGTTGTCGATGATCGAGGACAGGCGCGCGTTCGGACCGAACTGCATCATGTCCGATGCCTGACCAAAGGCGAAGATGCCCTTGTCCTCAGCAATGGTCATGGCGGCGGGGCTGTCAGTGTGCTGCAAGATAACGTCGGCACCCTGTTCGATCAGCGCGTTGGCGGCGTCGGCCTCTTTGCCCGGATCGAACCAGGTGTTGGCCCAGATCACTTTGAATTTGACCGCCGGGTTCACTGATCTCGCGGCAAGAAAGGCTGCGTTGATGCCGCGCACGACCTCAGGGATCGGGAACGAGGCGATGTAGCCGATGGTGTTCGACTTGGTCATCGACCCGGCGATCAGGCCGATCACGTGGCGGCCTTCATAAAAGCGGGACGAATAGGTCGACACGTTGGCGGCGCGCTTATAGCCGGTGGCATGTTCAAACTTGACGTTCGGGAACTGCTTGGCAACCTTCAGCGTCGGGTTCATGAAGCCGAAAGACGTGGTGAAAACCATATCGTGGCCGGTTTGGGCCATCTGGCGCATGGCACGCTCAGCGTCTGGGCCCTCAGGAACGTTTTCAAGATATGAGGTCTCGACCTGGTCGCCGAACGCCGCTTCGACCGCCTTGCGGCCTTGGTCATGTTCATAGGTCCAGCCCAGATCGCCGACCGGGCCCACATAGATGAAGCCGATTTTCTTTTTGCCTTCGGCCATCGCCGGGGCGCCGAGCGCGAGCGCCGCGGCCCCGGCTGCCATGAGCGCGAGCGCTGTTCTTCTGATGATCATGGAAAAAGTGCCTCCTGCTGGGTGGGGTCCGTGGCCCGCCCGCGTGGATCTTTCGCGCGGTCAGCCCCGGTTCACCGGGCAGGTTAGCCGCGCGCGACGTGGGCGTCATGGGGAAAATGCCCATGATGTGGGCTTGCGCCGCCCCACCGGTGAAAAAATATGCGCCGCCGCCCTGCGTGGGGCGGGCAGGCGGCACAAAAGGTCAGGCAGGCACCGGGGTCAGCGCCGCAGACACCCGGTCGCGGCGCGCGGCCGCCACCGCGTCATAGGCGCGGCGCAGGGCAGCGTGCGCGGCGGGCTTGCCGCCGGTTGCGTCGGCCGCGATCTCGGTCACCCCCGCGATGGCGCAGATATGGCGCCCGGGCGCGCCGGGCAGGTCCACCGACGCAAGCCATCCCTGGATGCGGTGCACGCAGACCAATGCCTGCGCCGCGGTGGTTTCAGGCATCAACAGCGCTTGGCAGGTCTGCCCCTCAGTCTGGGGCACGAACGGGGTGTCGAGGGCGGCGTCCATCGCCAGGTCTTCGGTTGGGGTCGGCGCCCCGGCAAGCACGTCGCTTTCGCGCAGCACGCTCAGGATCTGCTTTGCCGCCATGCGCAGGATCTGCGGGGGCAGGGGGTCATTGTCGACCAGCCATGCCTCACCGGCCAGGGATTGTTCTTCAGCGCAGCGATAGGCGGCGGGGTCGAAGGCGCGCGGGGCCCCCAGCGCCGGCGACAACACCAGCACTGCAAGCGCGGCGGGGCGTCCGTGCATGGCGCGGCGGCGGGCTTCGCGCCCCAGCGCGGCGATCAGGCCATTTATCGACAGCGCCCCGGTCGCGGGATCGGTGCGCGCTGTGTGGCGCGCCAGCACTTCCTCCGCCGTGCGTTCGGCAAGCTGGGTCAGGTCAAGGCGGTGCACATCGTCCACGCCGCTGATGCACTGCGCCGCGACGGCCAGCACGCCGATCGCCGGGCCACCTTGCAGGCGGATCGGCGCAACCAGCATTGATCTGGCGCCGATGCCTGCACCGCACAGGGCGCTGCCCGCCATGCGCGGGTCCGCCGACGCGTCCACCAGCGCCACCGCATCGTCGGTGCCGCGCAGCACCCGCAGCAGCGGATCATCGATGGACAGCGCCCGCCGCGGCCCGGCCCCTGCGGGCAAGATCACGCCCGATTGGCGGCCCACCAGCGCGGCGGCGGCGATTGGCGCGCCGAGGGTCCGGCGCGCCATCGCGGCGGCGGCAATCAGAATGGCTGGGTCCTCAGGGTCGGGCACGGGCCAGCGTTCAAGGCGTGGATCATTGTCTTGCAACAAAGCCTTAGGCATTTTTTCGCCGATCAGACCGTCAACAACAGCCTCCCCCCGCGTCACGTCATAGCGCATTGCACTTCACCCCCACGCGAAACAACCACAGGGCGCTCACGCTAGGGCAAAGGTGCTAAAAAACGCTTTCAGCCGGTCACGCGCTGGCGAAAAATGGCCGTCCGAGGCAGGCGGGTGCTTTCAGCCGGCTGCGCGCCCCGTCGGCAGAGATCAGCACCAGCACCGCAATCGTCACCAGATAGGGCGCCATCGACAAATACTGGCTCTGGACCGACACGCCCAGCGCCTGAAGGTTCAGCTGCGCAATGGTCACGCCGCCGAACACATAGGCCCCCAGCATCGCGCGCCACGGCCGCCATGCGGCAAACACCACGATGGCAAGCGCGATCCACCCGCGCCCGGCGGTCATACCCTCCACCCACAAAGGCGTGGCCACAAGGCTGAGATACGCGCCCCCAAGCCCCGCACACGCCCCGCCGAACATGATCGCGCAGGTGCGGATCACCGCCACGCGATAGCCGATGGCATGGGCTGCATCGTGGTTTTCCCCGACCGCGCGCAGGATCAGCCCGGCGCGGGTGCGCGTCAGCACCCACCAAGTCGCGGCGGTCAGGATCAGCGACAGATAGACCAGATAGTCGTGGCTGAACAAAAGCTGCCCCACCACCGGCAGATCCGACAGGCCCGGAATGTTCATCGACGGAAATGTCGGCGCCTTGATCCCTGAATAAGGTTGGCCGAGCATCGCCGCGATCCCCAGCCCGAACAGCGTCAACGCCAGCCCGGTTGCCACCTGATTGGACAGCAGCGCCTGGGTCATGAACGCAAACATCGCCGCCAGCGCGGCCCCCGCGGCCATTGCCGCAATCAGCCCCAGAAACCACGATCCGGTTTCATAAGTGCCGGCAAAGCCCGCGATGGCACCCACGATCATCATGCCTTCGACACCGAGGTTCAGGACCCCCGATTTTTCCACCACCAGTTCCCCGATCGCGGCGAACAGCAGCGGCGTCGCGGCCACAATCAGCGCGACCATGATCGCCACCGGGTTGAGAGACGACAGATCCATCACAAAGCCCTCCGCCACCGGATGCGGTGGTTCACGAACACATCTGCCCCGAGCAGGAAGAACAACAGCATCCCCTGGAACACCGAAATCGCGGCGGCAGGCAGCTGCATCATCAGCTGCGCACTTTCGCCGCCGATATATGTCAGCGCCATCAACGCCCCCGCCAGCACAATGCCGACCGGGTGCAGGCGGCCCAGAAACGCAACGATGATCGCCGTGAACCCATAGCCCGCGGGCAGGGCGGGCACCAACTGGCCCACGGGGCCCGACGCCTCCATCATCCCGGCAAGGCCTGCCAGCGCGCCGGAAATGCCCAAAGTGCCAGCGATGATCCGGTTTTGGGAAAAGCCGGCAAACCGCGCGGCCCGCGGCGCCTGCCCCATGACCTTGACCGAAAAGCCAAAGACATGGCGTTGCAGCAGCAGATACCCCGCCACGGCGACAAACAGCGCCAGCGGCGCCCCGGCATGGGCGCGGGTGCCTTGCAAGATGATCGGCATGGTGGCGCTGTCATGAAACAGGCGCGATTCGGGAAAATTGAACCCGGCGGGATCGCGCAGCGGGCCCGACACCAGCGCCGACAGCAACAACTCGGCCACATAGACCAGCATCAGGCTGACCAGGATTTCGTTGGCGTTGAACCGGATGCGCAGGATGGCCGGGATCATCGCCCAGGCCATGCCCCCGGCCATGCCCGCCAGCCCCATCATCGGCAGCACCCAGATCCCGGCCACGTCATAGACCGCCAGCCCCGCGGCGCCGCCGCAGATGGCGCCGATGATGAACTGGCCCTCTGCCCCGATGTTCCACACCCCTGCGCGAAACCCCATGGCCAGCCCCAGCGCGATCAGCACCAGCGGCGTGCCCTTCACCAGCAATTCAGCGCGGGCGAACGGGGTCATCAACGGTTCGATGAAAATCAGGCGCACGGTTTCGAACGGATCTTTGCCAAGGACGGCAAACAGGATCATCCCCGCGATCATGGTGCAGATCACCGCCACTGGCGGCGCCGCCCAGGCCATGGCGCGGGATGGTTCTTTGCGCTTCTCCAGCATTGGGCGTTCAAGCATGGGGGACCTCCGCGGCATTGGCACCGCCCATCATCAGGCCGATGGTTTCGACATCCATTTCCCCCGCCGGGCGCGGCGCGGTCATCCGCCCGCCAGAAATCACCGACAGCGTGGTCGACAGCTCCATCAGTTCATCCAGATCCTGCGAGATCACCATCACCGCCGTCCCTTTCGCCGCCATGTCGCGCAGCGCCTCGCGAATCGCGACTGCGGCGCCTGCGTCCACGCCCCATGTGGGCTGGGCGACGATCAGCACGCTCGGATCTTGCATAATCTCCCGCCCCATGACGAATTTCTGCAGGTTGCCACCCGACAAGGACCGCGCCGCATGATCGACCCCCGCGGTGCGCACATCGAACGCCTTGACCACCGCTTTGGCGAACGCCTCGGCCGCTGACAGGTGCAGCACGCCGCCGCGTGTCAGCCGGGCGCGGGCGCGCGCGGTCAGCATCGCGTTTTCCGTCAGGCTCATATCCGGGACCGCGGCGTGGCCCAGCCGTTCTTCGGGCGCGGTGCACAGGCCCAGACGGCGGCGTTTGTCAGGGCCAAACTTGCCAATCGGCGCGCCGCCCAGCACGATCGCATCAGCCGCGCAGGGGATTTCGCCGGACAGTGCGTCGATCAATTCATCCTGCCCGTTGCCCGCAACCCCAGCGACGCCGAGGATCTCACCCGCGCGCAGATCAAACCCGATATCCTTCAGCGAGACACCGAACGCGCCGATCCCAGGCGCCGACAGCCCGCGCACGGTCAACCGGACCTCACCGGCCGTCAGCGTTCGGGCTTTGGGGGCGGCCAGTTCGGCGCCGATCATCATTTCCGCCAGCCCCTTGGCGCTTTCGACCCGCGGATCGCACGCACCGACCACCTTGCCGTGGCGCAGGATGGTGGCGTGGGAACAGAGCGCGCGAATTTCCTCAAGCTTATGAGAGATATAAAGGATCGACACCCCCTCATCGCGCAGCTGGCGCAGGGTGCGAAACAGGATCTCAACCTCCTGCGGGGTCAGCACGGATGTCGGCTCATCCATGATCAGCAGTTTGGGCGATTGCAGCAGGCAGCGCACGATTTCCACACGCTGGCGCGCGCCCACCGACAATTCGCCGACGATGCGGCCAGGCTCCAACGGCAACCCATAGGCGGCTGAAACCTTGTGGATCCGGTCTGGCAGATCGCGCCCGGCCTGATTGGCGGGCAGGCCAAGGGCGACGTTTTCGGCCACGCTCAGCGCATCGAACAGCGAGAAATGCTGGAACACAAGGCCGACCCCCGCAGCCCGCGCCTCGCCGGGGCTGCGCGGGGCAAAGGGCGCGCCCAGCAGCGCCATGGTCCCTTCGTCAGGCTGCTGCACGCCGTAGATCATCTTCACCAGCGTCGATTTTCCGGCACCGTTTTCGCCCAGCAGCGCATGGATCGCGCCCGGGGCGACCGAGAACCCCACATCATCATTGGCGATCACGCCGGGAAAGCGCTTGGTGACGCCGGATAGCGACAAAAGCGGGGTCATGACGCGGCCTCCGGTAGTGAAACGCTGCGGGCGGCAGGTGCCGCGATCAGATCGGCGGCGAGCGCCACGGCAATCTCGGTGGGGGCCTTGCCAAGGCCGGGCAGCCCGATCGGGCATTCAAGCCGCGCGATGGTGCCGTCGCCATGGCCCAGCCCGCGCAGCCGCGCGCGGAACCGCGCTGATTTTGACGCCGATCCGATGACGCCAAGCCGCGCAAAATCCCCGCGCGCCAGCACCCGGTGGCAAATCTCCAGATCCAGCGCGTGCGAATAGGTCATCACCATGTGCACCGCCCCCGCAGGCGCCAATGCGGCGGCGTCGGCGGGGTTGGCGGCGACCAGCGCAATGGCGTCATGGGAATGGTCGGGAAACCGCGACTTGGCGGTGTCGATCCAGGTGATGGCGAAGGGCAGGCCCTGAAACACCCGAACGATCGCGCTCCCCACATGTCCGGCTCCGTACAGAAACAGCGGCGTGCGGGCGGGGAACAGACGCTCCGACAGCCAACCGGGCGCAAAGGCCAGCGGCGCGGCCTCGCCCGCCCGCGCGGCGCGGGCATGGGCGCGGATGGCGGGGGGCATGTCGGCGCCTGCATCGCCAATGGGGCGGGCGTGGACCGGGGCGTCGTCGTCAATCGCATCGGCGCGCGCGGCATCGAACACCTCAAACGCTGCGGTCACTGCCCCGCCGCAGCATTGGCCAAGGCCGGGGCCCAGCGGCCAGGATCGCATTGCATCTTGGCCCGAAGACAGGCGGGCGCGGGCCTCGGCCAATGCCTCCCATTCCAGCGCGCCGCCGCCGATGGTGCCGGAAAACCCGCCATCCCAGACCAGCATCGCGGCACCCGCATCGCGCGGGGCTGACCCGCGGACCTGCGCCACCACAACCCGCGTCACGCGGCCATGGCGCAGGGTGGCGGCGCGCAAGGCCGCCAGATCAAAGCCGCTCACCACCGCTCTCCGTTCGCGGTGGCGATGGCGCGCAGCACCCGCTCAGGCGTTGCGGGGGCGTCAAGGTTGGGGAAATGTGGCCCGCACGCGGCGCAGGCATCCGACAGCGCAAGGAACGCCGAGGTGCCCAGCATCAACGGCGGCTCCCCCACCGCTTTGGATTTGTGGATGGTGTCCTCGCGGTTGTCCTCAGCCCACAGCTTGATGGTCATGTCGGGGCGGTCTGAGGCGGTGGGGATCTTGTAGGTGCTCGGCGCATGGGTGCTCAGACGGCCCTTGGCGTCAAAGCACAGTTCTTCGGTGGTCAGCCAGCCAGTGCCTTGGATATACCCGCCTTCAATCTGGCCGATGTCGATCGCCGGGTTCAGGGACCGGCCGGCATCGTGCAGGATGTGCGCGCGGGTCAGGCGGTATTCGCCGGTGAAAGTGTCGATGATCGCCTCGGTCACCGCGGCGCCATAGGCAAAGTAATAGAACGGGCGCCCCTTGCCCGCAGGCCGGTCCCAGTGGATTTTCGGCGTGGCGTAATACCCGGTTGAGGACATGTGGATCCGCGCCATCCAACACGCCTTGGCGAGGTCCGGAAACGACACGCTGCGATCCCCGGCCCAGATCCGCCCACCGCGAAATTCTATGTTTTCCACGTTGGTTTGCAGCAGCACCGCAGCATGGTCCGCCATGCGCGCACGGATGATCTGGCACGCGTTTAACACCGCCATCCCGTTGACATCCGTGCCCGAGGACGCCGCCGTCGGCGAGGTGTTCGCCGATTTCCCGGTATTGGTCGCGGTGATCTTGACACGGGTAAGATCAATCTGGAACGCGGTCGCGGCCACCTGCGCGATTTTGACGAACAGGCCTTGGCCCATCTCCGTCCCGCCATGGTTCATATGGACTGAGCCATCGGTATAGACATGCACCAACGCCGCCGCTTGGTTCAGATGCGACAGGGTAAAGGATATCCCGAACTTCACCGGCGTCAGCGAGATGCCGCGTTTCAGGTGCTTTGACGTGGCGTTGAAGGCCGCGATGTTAGCCCGGCGCGCGTGGTAATCAGATTGGACCTCAAGCGCCGGGATCAGGTCGTGCAGGATGTTGTCCTCAACCTCCATCCCATACGGGGTCATGACGCGGGCGCCGCCGGGGCGGTCGTAAAGGTTGACCCGCCGGACCTCCAGCGGATCGCGCCCAAGCGCATGGGCGATGTGGTCGAGCATGCGTTCAATGCCAACCAGCCCTTGGGGGCCGCCAAAGCCGCGAAAGGCGGTGTTGGATTGGGTGTTGGTGCGGCAGCGCCACGACCGGATGCGTGCATGGGGCAGATGATAGGCGTTGTCGGCGTGGAACATCGCGCGGTCACAGACCGGCAGCGACAGATCCAGCGACCAGCCGCAGCGGGCTTTCTGGTCGAAGACAACGCCTTCGATGCGGCCTTCGTCATCATAGCCCACATCATAATCAATCACGAAATCATGGCGCTTGCCGGTGATCACGAAATCATCGTCGCGGTCATAGCGGATTTTGGCGGGCCGGTTCAGGCGCTTGGCGGCGATGGCGGCGATCATGGCGGGGCCGTTGCCTTGGCTTTCCTTGCCGCCAAAGCCGCCGCCCATGCGCCGGACCTCCACCACCACGGCGTTGAACGGGACGCCAAGCGCATCGGCCACCTTGTGCTGGATCTCGGTGGGGTGCTGGCTGGAGGCATGGACCGTCACGTCGCCATCTTCACCGGGGATCGCCAATGCTGCCTGCGATTCGAGGTAGAAATGCTCCTGCCCGCCGATTTCAATGCTGCCTTGCAGGCGGTGGGGGGCGGCGGCGATCGCAGGCTCAGCCTCGCCCTTGGTGAACTGGTATGGCTGCGGGTCGAACCAGCTTTTCGCGGCCATCGCGTCGGCAATCGTGATCAGGGCGGGCAATTCGTCGATGTCAAACGTGGCCAGACGCGCGGCGCGGCGGGCATCCAGATGGGTGCGCGCGATCACCGCGAACACCGGCTGGCCTTGGTGGTGCACCATGTCGGTGGCCAGCAACGGCTCATCCCCCGCGGAGGAAGAACTGTCGTTGCGCCCGGGAATATCGGCGGCGGTCAGCACGTCGATCACGCCATGCGCGGTGCGCACGTCGGTCAGGTCCACGCCGCGCAGCCTGCCATGCGCGACCGGCGACAGGCCAAACGCGATGTGCACGCAATTGGCCGGGGTGGGGATGTCGTCCACATAGGCCGCGCGCCCGGCGACATGCTTCAGCGCGCTGTCATGGGGCAAGGATGTGGTGACCCCCCCGACGATCCCGACCGCCTCAGCGCCAGTGCGGGCGGCGGCGGCGATGGCGGCGCGGTCGCGGCGTTCGCGGATGTCGCGGTTCATGCCGCCCCCTCCGCCCAGGCGCTGGGGCCGACAAGACGCACCGGGGCGTCGGTTTCCGCAAAGACCTTGCGCAGCAGGTTCTGCGCCAGCTTCAGGCGATAGGAGGCCGAGGCGCGCATGTCGTCCATCGGTTGAAAATCGCGGGCAAAGGCGGGCAGGGCGGCGTCCACGGTTGCCGCATCCCACGGCTGGCCGATCAACGCCTGTTCCACCGCGTGGGCGCGTTTGGGGATCCCGGCCATGCCGCCAAAGGCAATGCGCGCAGATGTGACCATGCCAGCGACCACCTCAATATCGAACACCCCCAGCACCGCGGTGATGTCCTGATCAAAGCGCTTTGAGACTTTGTAGACCTTCAGTCTGCCGGGGTCCTTGGGCCGTGGAATGCGGATTGAGGCAAGGTATTCCCCCGCCATCAGGTCCTGTTCCCCATAGGTCAGAAAGAAATCCTCCAAAGCCAAGGACCGCGATCCGGTGGCCGATCCCAAGGTGATCTGCGCGCCAAGCGCGATCAGCGCGGGCGGCCCATCACCGATCGGTGAGCCGTTGGCGATGTTCGCGCCAATGGCACCCGACGCGCGCACCTGCACCGCACCGACCCTGCGCACCAGTTCCCCCAGATCGGGCGACAGCCGCGCCATCGCGCCATGCGCGTCGCCCCAGGTCGCGCCTGCGCCAAGGGTCAGCGCCTCAGGCATATCTTCGATGCGGTCAAAGCCAGCGATGCGGCCCAGAAAAATCATCACGCGCGGGCGGTCCAGCCGCTTGGTGATCCACAGGCCCACATCGGTGGCGCCCGCGACCAGCAGCGCGTCGGGATGGGCGGCCAACAGGCGGGCCAGCGCCGCCTCATCGCGCGGCACATGGGCCACGGCGCCGCCGCCGGTCAGTTTCAGCGCATCATCATCGGCCATGTCGGCCAGCATCGGGGTCAGATCTGGTTCCCAATCGGGCGCGGGGTCGTCATGCATCGCGTCGCCAGCTGCCAATATCGGGCCGTAGCCGGTGCAGCGGCACAGGTTCCCGGCCACCGCATCCGCGACCCCGGCCTTATCGCGCCGCCCGTTGGGGTAATCGCTGTGCAGCGCCATGACAAAGCCCGGCGTGCAGAACCCGCATTGCGACCCGTGCAGGCGCGCCATCGCGTCCTGCGCCGGGTGCAGGCGCCCGTCAGGGGCGCTGATCCCCTCAACCGTGGTCACCGCAGCGCCGTCCAGCATCGGCATCAGCACGATGCAGGCGTTGACCGGACGGCGCACCGCGCGCCCGCCATCCAGCCGCGTGATCGTCACCGTGCAGGCACCGCAATCGCCTTCGTTGCAGCCTTCTTTGGTGCCGGTCAGGCGGCGGGTTTCGCGCAGCCAGTCCAAAAGCGTGGTCCGCGGGTCGATGCCTGCCAGCGCCACCCGGTCCCCGTTCAGGATGAAATGCAATGCGTTGCGCATCAGCTGCCCCGATAGGTCGAATATGCGAACGCAGAGACCAGCAGCGGCACATGATAATGCGCCGCCCCGTCTGCGATGCCAAAGCGGATCGGCACGTCGGACAGGAATTTGGGGCTGGGCAGGTCCAGACCCAGCGCATCAAAATAGCGGCCGCAGTGAAACACCAGCTCATAGGCGCCGGGGCGAAAGGCTGCACCTTCCAGCATCGGCGCATCGGTGCGCCCGTCGCCGTTGGTCACCGCCGATGCGATCAGATCGCGGCTGTCGGCAGACAGGCGGAACAGCTCTATCTTCATGCCCGCGGCGGGCGATCCGGTCGCGGTGTCGAGGACATGCGTGCTGAGCCAGCCCATGGGCGATCCTTTTGCAGTGGGGTGCGGGGCGATCCGCGATTTGTCCGAATGGTCAACATCATCAAAGAACGTGATTGGCCATGTTGCAAGCACGCAATGCTGCGGGCATGCTTTGCCCTGCGCGCAGGACGCGGGCAGGGGAGCCATGGCGATGCTGAAAATCCGTGAAGAACAAGTCGGCCACCTGACCCCGGTGACGCGCCGGTCCCTGCGCGACCGGCTGGTGGGCCATGCGCGCGAAGAACTGGGGACCAAGGCATTGGCACCTGATGCGCACGCACAGATGGACACGCTGCTGGCCGAAG
The DNA here is from genome assembly GCA_047610385.1 of Paracoccaceae bacterium. Taxonomy (GTDB): domain Bacteria; phylum Pseudomonadota; class Alphaproteobacteria; order Rhodobacterales; family Rhodobacteraceae; genus JBOCEF01. Next base: position 36,351 of record JBLGAC010000041.1, read on the forward strand.
CGTTGGACATGGGCCTGAGCTGGGAGACTCAGATCGCCGCGTTTGCGCTGCTTAAAATAGCACGCGGCGACGCGGTGTTGACCGAACTGGGCTACGCCCATAACAGCCAGGCCCCCAAGGCTGAGATTGCTGAGGCGTTTGAGGCGTTCCTGACCAGCCTGTCGGCACCGATCTGGGCAACGCCGCCGCGCTAGGC
>JBLGAC010000042.1:0-34693 GCA_047610385.1 Paracoccaceae bacterium
GCGATATCTCAGCCTCTACAACGGCCGGCGGCCCCACTCGTCGTTTGACGGGAAAACCCCCGATCAGGCCTGATTCAACGCGCAGACGCCCGAAGCGGCCGCGGCGGCGGCGGCGGTGGCGGTGGCGTAAACGAGGCGGAAATCCACCTAAGAAACACCCGGAAGTTGTTCAACCAAACCGAGCCACCTCAATGAGCGGTCGTGAGCCACGCCTCGGCGCTTGTGACGGCCATGGTAATCCCCCCATTTTTGGCGGGGGTCAGTCGCAGAATTTACACGGCCGCGTTCAGATTTTGGGCGCGGGCTATGCCGTCGATGCCCCATTGCCCGGCAATAATTTGCCCTCAAACCATGAGAGTAATGTTCGGGCGTTCATGGCTTTAGGCCCACATCCATTGCGCGTCGAAGTATTTACCCCCTAAATGATTTATTAATTCATAAATAAATGCCGAACAGTCCAATTTTAGTGTTCGACATCGACCTTCAACTGAGACTTTCCTGGCTGGACGTGCTGGATCGAAATCCCCCGCGTCTCAGCCCAATCGTCCCGTTGCCCTTTCTCGGGCATTTAAAATACGTGAAAAGAGGCAACGATGGACTTGGCTATGTTGGGCGCGTCTGGTGTGGGCAATCGCTTGGGCTTGTCGCGTTTCAATCGCTTTCGACGTTTGATGGGCAGGTTCGCTCCAGCTCGCGGTCGATGCACCTGATGGTGAGTACAAAAAATCACCTGATCACCAGACGAATAGGCGCGCTTATTTCTCCGCAGATCGCCCTTTACTTTGCGCAGATACAGGCTGAATCCCCAAGTTTTTTTGGCGTTGGTCAGCCCGATCAAAAGTTTGGTGATCCGCTCGTTCTCGCCGCTCAGTCCGGGGCTGTAGTGAAAGCAGGTCTTGCCAAAGCCAAAGGCCCGGCAGGCCACAGCGATGCCGACCCCGCAGCGGACCACCGCCGTCACGGCCATCCGCTGCACAGCAGGCGATATTTGTATTGCTGAGAGGACCCCGACGTTGACCCACGGCAAATATGCGCACTTGCCTGCCATTAAATGGATCGCCATTTATTAAATGCGCGCGCTTCCTCTCGGCGTTTGCTGCGCAAAAGCCTGCCGGGCAGCGGCATCATGCCGTGCTCACGACATGGGCTCGGCCACAGGCACGCTGCCCCCGGCCTGACGCAGGATGCCCATGATCTGGGCCTCGGCGCAGCCGCCTTTTCCAATCGGAATATCCTCAATCAATCAGCCAACAAAATTCGGCTCATAAGCCCTGTTAACTACGGACGTATGACCAACCATCTACGCGATTTTGTTGCAACCCCCGCGGCGGCAATAGCGCCAGTATGGGTGGCCGCGTTGCGCTGAACGTGCAGGCCAGCGCTGTGTCTTTGGCATCGCGTTCACGCCGCTTCCTCGCCTCGATTGAGCGGGAATGTCGCCTCAAAGAACATGGATCAATACATCTCGCGGATTTGCCAGATATGGATCAATGCCTGATGGAGGCGCCGATATGCCATTGTTCAGAACATTTTCCACCCGCGCGGTCTGCACCGCAGCACTTGTGATGATCGGCGCGGCCTATGCGCCTGCATCGGAATCATTTGTTCCCGAGCGTCGCAGTGTCGTGGCCGAGGACACTGATTTCTACGGCGGCGACATCGGGTCAATCCTTGGCAGTGACTTCGACGCCTGCCAACGCGCCTGTCTGAGCGACCGCGCATGCCATGCCTTCACCTATAACGGCCCCTCAGCGGCCTGTTTTCTAAAATCAGACGTTGAGCGGGTGATAGATTTCGAAGGCGCGATTTCAGCGCTGGTTGTTGATGCGCCACCAGAGGCGCTCGCACTTGCGCAGCGGCGGGCCACCGATCTGAATTTCCTGCCCGAAGGCTACCTTGCCCAAGCGCGCGACTTGGCCTCAGCTTTGGGCGCGCAGCATCGGGCGAACAAAAACGCCGCGATGGGCGATGTCGCGGCGGCGCGCAGTGCGGCGCAACGCAGGGCGGCGCGACATGCGGCGCGGTCGGGTGAATGGGACATGGCTGTGGCCTTTCAGAGCGCGGCGCTCAACCTCCTCGACACATCGCAGGGCTGGACTGATCTTTCGGGCTATTACCTTCGCTCTGAGGCCAATCAGCGGGCTGCCCGGCGCAACGCTGCCCCCACCGCGATCAACGGGTATCTGCGGGCGCAAGCGCCGGGCCAGCAAGCCGCAGCCCTGAACCAGCTTGCCATGGCGCTGGAACAGCGCGGTCAGGGCCGCGCGATGATCGTGGCGCGGCACCTGTCCTACGACCTCATGCCCGAGGCAAAAACCTACATGGCCCTAACCCTCGCGATCTCTCGCCATGGGTTTCGGATACTGGCGCACAGCGTTGAGTCCGACGCCGCCGCGCCGCGCATCTGCGTGACCATGTCGGAGCCGCTGAACCAGACCGGGTTCGATTACGCCCCCTATGTCAGGGTTGAGGGCGAGGACTTGCCGGTCGAGACGAAGGATCGGCAGATCTGCGTGGAAGGCGTCTCCCACGGGCGGCGCTACAGCATCACCCTGCGCGCTGGTTTGCCGGCCGCGAATGGCGAGACGTTGGCGCGCTCAGCGCATCTTGAAATCGCGGTACGGGATCGCACGCCTTCGGTCCGCTTCACCGGCCGGGCCTATGTGCTGCCCAAAAGCGGGCCTGCGGCAATTCCCGTGGTGACGGTTAACCTTGATGAGATCGCGATCAAGATCCACCGCGTGGGCGACCGAAACCTGATGGCCATCATTCAAGATGGGCTTTTTGACAGCCAGCTCAACGCCTATCACGAAGACAGGCTGCGCGATCAACTGGGCGAGGAGGTCTGGACCGGTTTTGGCCTAGTGGAGCGCAAGCTGAACGCAGATGTGACCACCGCAATCGCGATCGGCGACGCAATCGCCACGTTTGAACCGGGAGCGTACGCGATGACCGCCCGCACCCCGGGCGAAGACACACGCTGGGAAGATGCCGCGACGCAATGGTTCTGGTCACCGATCTGGGCCTGACTGCGATGACGGGCGAAGATGGGCTGCATGTGTTCGCACGCGCGCTGTCCAGCGCTGAGGCGTCGGCAGGGCTTCAGCTCTGGCTGATTGCAAGAAACAATGAGGTGCTGGGCGAGGCAATGTCAGACGCTGACGGCTACGCGCGGTTCGCGCCGGGCCTGACGCGAGGACAAGGCGGATCGGCGCCCGCGCTGGTGAAGGCCACGGCTGTGGGCGGCGATTTTGCCTTTCTCGATCTTTCGCGCCCCAGCTTTGATCTTTCCGACCGCGGCGTCGGCGGGCGTGCGCCGTCCGGGCCGGTTGATGTCTTTGCCACCACGGAGCGCGGCGCCTATCGCCCCGGCGAGACCGTCCATGCAACCATTCTGGCCCGCGACCCGCGCGCCAATGCCATCGAAGACCTGTCTTTGACCGCCATCGCCCCCCGCCCCGATGGCGTGGAGCATTCACGCAGCCAGCTCATCGATCAAGGTGCGGGAGGGCGGGCATTTGACATCGCGCTCGACCCTGAGGCGCAGCGCGGCACGTGGCGTATGGCGATCCATGCCGATGCCAAAGCGCCCGCGCTGGCCAACGCCGCTTTTCTGGTCGAAGATTTCATGCCTGAGCGGATTGATTTCGATCTGACCGCGCCCGACGGCCCGGTTGCCGCGGCGGATGGGTTAAATGTCTCAGTTGCCGCGCGCTATCTTCACGGCGGCATCGGCGCAGGGCTGGCGATTGAGGGTGAGACCCGTGTGTCAGCCAGCGACACCATGGCCGCATTCCCGGGCTTCGCCTTTGGCCTGCATGATGAGCAAGTGAATGCCCGGCTTGAGGCCCTGCCCTCCAGCCTGAAAACCGACGCCCAAGGGCGCGCAACCGTGCCGCTGCGCCTGCCAAAAATGGCACCGGTCACCAAGCCGCTCAAAATCACCGCCATCATCCGTGCGCGCGACACGTCCGGGCGCCCGGTGGAGCGCACGCTGACCCGCGCCTTGATGCCGAACGGCCCGCGCATCGGGATCAAGCCGCTGTTCGATGGCACCGCAGAGGAAGGCAGCCTTGCACGGTTTGAAATGATCGCGGTCGGGGCGCTCGCCCAGCGCATCGCACTTGATCGCGTCGCCTGGACCCTGTCGCGGGTTGAGACGCGCTATCAATGGTACAAAATCAACGGAAGCTGGAACTATGAGCCGCTGGTCACCCGCAAGCGCGTCGCAAGCGGCGAATCTGCGCTGAACAGCGATGCCGCCACGCTGATCGAAGCGCCGGTGCGCTGGGGCCGGTATGAGCTGAAGGTGATCAACCGCGATGGCGCGCATACCGCCGCCAGCGTTGGCTTTGCTGCGGGATGGCACACGGCGGCTGGTGTCTCACAAACACCTGACCGGCTTGAGGTCGGGTTGGACAAGCCCGCCTATCAGATCGGGGACACCGCGCGCGTGCGCCTTGTTTCTCGCAGCGCAGGCAAGGCGCTGGTGATGGTGATGGACGGTCGGCTGATCGACATGCGCGCGGTTGACGTAATGCCCGGAGAGACCGTGGTTGAGCTGCCAGTGACTGACGCCTAGGGGGCCGGGCGCCTATGTCACGGCGACGCTGATCAGCCCGATGTCCAATGCGCAAAAACGCAACCCGACCCGCGCCATCGGGCTGGCTTGGGCGCCGGTTGATCCCAGATCGCGCCAATTGGCGGCGCGTTTCGCCACGCCCGATGAGGCCCCACCACGCCAGCGCTTTGATGCCACCATCGAAATCAGCAACCTGCCTGCGGGAGAGGTCGCCTACGCAACCATCGCCGCGGTTGATGTCGGCATCCTCAACCTCACCAGCTTTAAGGCGCCCGCGCCTGAGGATTGGTATTTCGGGCAGCGCAGGCTGGGGATCGAGCTGCGCGACGTCTACGGGCGCTTGATCGACGCAATGCAAGGCGCGCGCGGACGCATTCGGTCGGGCGGCGATGCAGCTGCCATGCGCGGCCAATCGCGGCCCCCGACTGAGAGGTTGCTCGCCTTCTTCAATGGACCGATCCGGGTGGGGGCCGATGGACGCGCGACCGCAAGCTTTGATTTGCCCGATTTCAACGGGTCGGTGCGGCTGATGGCGGTGGTTTGGAGCAAGAATGGCGTCGGACACGCGGCCAAGGACGTGCTGGTGCGCGATCCGGTGATTGTGTCGCTCAGCGGCCCCCAATTCCTTGCGCCCGGTGACCGGAGCCGGGTTCAGATTGACCTGACCCATGCGTTTGGACCCGTCGGCATTGCGACGGTCGACGTGACGGCGGATCCTGAATTGGCGATTGGCTGGGATGGCCCGCAGCGCGTTGCCCTTGGCGCGTCCGGGCGCATGGTGCTGGAGGCGTCTGTCTCAGCGCTCAGCGTTGCAAACCCCGCCCTGCATGTGGTCGTCACCACGCCGGGCGGCGACCGGTTGGAGAAGACATTGATCGTGCCGATTAGGGTGAACGATCCGGAAACCACGCGCCAGCGCCGCGTCACGCTCAAGGCCGATGGCAGCCTTCTCGCCCTCGGCCCTGACATGTTCGGCGAGCTTGTGCCCGGCACGGGCCACGCGTCTTTCGCGATCGGCCCGCTCGCGCTTCTCGACGTTCCCGGGCTGCTGACTGCGCTGGACCGCTATCCTTATGGCTGCACTGAGCAGCTCGCATCACGCGCACTGCCACTGCTGTATTTCGATGAAGTCACCGAAGCTATGGGCCTTGGCCAACGCCGCGACGTGGCCGAGCGCGTTGCGGTGGCGATCGGCAAGGTGCTTGCCAACCAATCTGGTTCGGGTGCGTTCGGCCTTTGGCGACCTGGCGCGGGCGATCTGTGGCTTGATGCGTATATCACCGATTTCCTCAGCCGGGCACAAGCTGCCGGGCATGCTGTGCCGCAGATCGCCTTCACCGCGGCGCTGGACAATCTGCGCAATCAGATCGCCTATGCCGAGGATTTTGAACAGGGCGGCGAGGGTGTCGCCTATGCGCTGATGGTGCTGGCGCGCGAAGGAATGGCGTCAGTCGGCGACCTTCGCTATTACGCCAACGAGAAGGCAGGAGCGCTGGCAACCCCGCTGGCCAAGGCGCAGATTGCGGCGGCCCCCAGCTTTTATGGCGAAACGCAGCGGTCGCAAATGATGTTCCGTCTCGCGCGCGCCCAGATCACGCGGATCAAGGGCCCGGACCACGGCTGGCGCGCCGATTACGGATCGGACCTTCGCGACGCTGCCGGCGTGCTTACGCTCGCGCTTGAAAGCGGGACGGAGGCGCTGGACCCTGACGCGCTGGCGCAATGGATCGCGGCGCTGGGGGGCGCGCGCAGATCAACCCAAGAGCAGGTCTGGACCTTGCTTGCAGCGCATGCCTTGATCAAGGACGCGTCTGCCGGGGCGATCTTGGTCAACCAAGTGCCGATTGAAGGCACCCTGATCCGGCTGTTTGACGCCGATACGCTCGCCGCAAGCGGCCCGTTGGTGATTGAGAACCGCGGGCCTCGGCCAATCAATGCGGTTCTGACCACCTTCGGCATTCCGACCGAACCGCAGCCCGCCAAAGGCAATGGCTACACCATCGAACGCAGCTATTTCACCATGACCGGCACGCAGGTCGCCCCCGAGACAATCGCGCAGAACGCCCAGCTGGTGGTCAGGCTTTCGATCATCGCGCAGGATGCCCGTCAGGCGCGGCTGATGATCGACGACCCGCTGCCCGCCGGGTTTGAGATCGACACCCCCAACCTTCTGCGCGCGGGTGATCTGGATGCGCTCGAATGGCTCGATACCGATCAGCGGATCGTGCATGCGCAGTTCCGCGTGGACCGGTTCCTGCCGGCGGTGGATCAGGACCACGACACGCAGATCCAGCTTGCGTATATCGTGCGCGCTGTGACGCCGGGCCGCTACCATCACCCGGCGGCTGTCGTCGTGGACATGTATCGCCCCAGCCTGCGCGCCCGAACCGAAACCGGGATCGTCGAAATCCTGGCCCCGGCGCGCTGAGATGATCGGGCGAGGCATGCGCCGCGCCGCCGCCGCGCTGGCTGTGGGTGTGGTTCTGGCCGCCGCTGGCCTGCGGGCGGCGGACCGGTGGATCGACGCGACGGATCTGCCGAACCTGTCGCCGTCGGTTTCAGTCACGGTGCTGGATCGGCGCGGCATGTTGCTGCGCGCCTTCACCGCCCCCGACGGACGCTGGCGGTTGCCGGTCGATCTGGAGGCGTTGGACCGTGGGTATCTCACGCAGTTGCTTGGCTATGAGGATCGCAGGTTCCACCGCCATTCCGGCGTTGACCCATGGGCCGTGCTGCGGGCGACGGCGCTCAATCTACGTGCGGGGCGGATCGTATCGGGTGCCTCGACCATCACGATGCAGCTCGCACGATTGCTGGAAAAAAACCCCAAGCCGGAATTTCGCGGCCAAGTTCCGGCAGGCCCGCGTGGCATTGGCGCTGGAGAGGCGTCTGAACAAGGATCAGATCCTTTCGCTTTATCTGACCCTGGCACCTTATGGCGGAAACATCGAAGGGGTCCGCGCCGCAAGCTTGAGCTATTTTGACAAAGAACCGCGCCGCCTTACCCCCGCTGAGGCCGCACTGCTGGTGGCCTTGCCCCAATCGCCCGAGGCGCGCCGTCCGGGCCGCCGCCCGCGCGCGGCCCGCGCCGCGCGCGATCAGGTGCTGACCCGGTTGGAGCGGACGGGCGTCCTCGCCCCAGGCGACGCCGTCGCCGCCCGGACTGAGCCGATCCCCACACGCAGGCTGCGTTTCACGATGCTTGCCCCGCACATGGCAGAGCGGGTCCGACGCGAGGCGCCCGGCACAAAGGTGCACCGTCTGACCATCGACGGTGCTTTGCAGGCGCGGCTGGAAACGCTGGTCCATAATCACGCCGTGCGTTTGGGGCCTGACCTTTCAGCGGCATTGATCGTGGCCGACTTTCACAGCGGTGAAGTACTTGCCTCCGTCGGTTCACCCGATCTGTTCGACCAGCGCCGGAGTGGGTATCTCGACATGATGCGCGCGACACGCTCGCCGGGATCGACCCTCAAGCCACTGATCTACGGGTTGGCGTTTGAGGCAGGCCTCGCCTATCCCGAAAGCATGGTGGAAGACCGCCCCACCGCGTTTGGCGACTATGTTCCGCAAAACTTCGACAAGGTGTTTCGCGGCACTGTCAGCGTTCGGCGCGCCCTGCAATTGTCACTCAACATCCCCGCGGTGATGGCGCTTGACGCGGTGGGACCAGCACCGCTGCTGACGAGGCTGCGCCGAGCCGGTCTCACCCCCCGCCTGCCTGATGGGCAGGTGCCCAGCTTGGCCATCGGGCTTGGCGGCGTCGGGCTCAGCCTGCGCGATCTTGTGACGCGCTATGCGGCGATCGCCCGTGGCGGAAAGGCAGTGGCGCTGTCCGAGCGGATGGCCGATGTCCACGCCGACACGGCGCCAAGGCAGGTGCTGAACGCACAGGCAGCGTGGCAGATATCCGACATTCTTGCCGGTGCGCCCGCACCGTCGATGGCGACCGCGAACTGGCTGGCCTTCAAAACCGGGACCTCCTATGGCCATCGCGACGCTTGGGCGATCGGGTTCGATGGCAAACATGTCGCCGGCATGTGGCTGGGTCGCCCTGACGGGGTGCCAGCGCTTGGGATATCGGGGCTTGAAGATGCAGCACCGATCCTGTTTGACGCCTTCGCTCGTCTTGGGCGCGTGTCGCTGCCGCCGCCGCCGCCGGGGGTTCTCATCACCTCAAATGCCCAATTGCCGCCGCCGTTGAAGCGCTTGCGCAGGCCGCATTCGGGCCTGACGGCGCTGGTGGTCGCGCCGCAGATCGCGTTCCCACCCGATGGCGCGCGGGTCGCCTTAGGCTTTGGCGAGGACGCGGTGGGCCTTGATCGCGGCGCGCTTGCGCTGAAGGTGCGCCGCCGTTCACTTGGCTGGTCAATCGTCGCCGTCTGGACGCCGAGCCGTACGAGCGGGCGACACGTTGGAGCCCCGACGGGCCGGGCTTCGCATCCATCACCGTGATCGACGCCCATGGTGCCAGCGACCGTATCCAGGTGTTTCTGGAGTGATCGATCGAACCGCACAGCCACTTGTTTGGCCCGCCTCAGCGCGCGCCGATCAATGATCAACCCTGTTTCGCCCTAGATATCTGACCTCAGGTTTTGATGGCGCAACCTCATCTCCCGAACGGAGGGATGCGCTATCCTCAAGGATGAGAGGGAAGTCCAAAAAAGGGCAGCGATCTGCTGACCCCCTCCCGGGCATTTTCAATGCCCTGCCAGGCAATCGGCAGGCGATGCAAACTATCGCTGAGAGGGGGCTTTTCGCTGACGTATTCCAGACCGTCGTCGACGCGAATGACGCCCGCCCGGCCGGTAGCGCCATTCGGAGACTTGCGGGCCCATCAAGACCTGCTGCCCTTGCGTTGTGACGGGCCGCGCGGCGCGGCGCGCAAATTGTGCGGCCCGGGCTGTGCGTCCGAATAATTGGCTGATTTGCGTCCGGTGCGCGATCAAATGCTTGGCAGTGGGGTCTGACATCGAAAGTTGGCCTTCCGATCGCACGCGCGCAGGTCGATCGCGCGGCAGGGCGCTATTGGGCGGCTGCCTGCACCGATCAGGCCGGCTTTTTGCCCCATATGTCTGGATTTCGTTTCTGAATATGGTAATCAGTGATTATTATTTCCCACATGCCCGCATGACCAACCGTCGGGCTTGCAAGTGTTTGCAACGTAAACAGCACGATGAGAGACTTTAGCCTGCGCTGGGGGTGGATCAAAAAGCGATGAGCGAGAGCAGATCTCGAATCGAAAACCTGCCTGCAAAGGCCATCATCGGTGAAGCGAGGGAATTCGCCTTTCTCTCGACCGACATCGTTGGCAGTTCGGTCCTTCACCGACGCCATCCCAACGATACGTTCGTGGCGATGGACCTGCATGACAGGCTGCTCCATAGCGCAATTCGCCGTTTTGGCGGAAATCCGTTCAAGCACACTGGCGACGGCGTTATTGCGGTGTTCGACAATGCGGCAGACGCGGCGCACGCGGCCATCGCCGCCCAGCATGACATGCGTGCGGCGCAATGGTCCGGGACCGGACGGCTTCAGGTCCGTTGCGGCGTGCATGTGGGCGTTGCGCGTGCGCGCGGCAATGATTTCTTCGGGCTGCCGCTGTCGATGCTCAGCCGGCTTGAAGGCGCGGCCTGTTCCGATCAGATCCTGATTTCGGACATAGCGGTTCGGCGCATCGCCGCGCAGGACCATGCGGCATTCAGCTTTCTTGATCTGGGGGAACATCATTTCAAGGGCGTTGAGAAGCTGCGCGTCTTTTCAGGTGGTCGCGGACGGTCTGCCGAACAGCTTCGCGCCGATCGGGGGCAAACGCGAACACATCAATGGCAATCTGCCGACCAGTCTCAGCTCCTTTCTTGGGCGTGAGGCAGAGCTGCAAGACCTCAGGGACATGGCCGTCAATGCGCGGATGTTGACGCTTTTGGGCCCCGGCGGCATTGGCAAAACCCGGCTGGCGGTGGAACTGGCAGGTGCGCTTGAACCCGACTTTCCGGACGGCGCATGGATGGTGCAGCTGTCCTCGTTGGAGCGTGAGAGCGACCCGTGGCCGGTGTTCGCCTCAACGCTCGGGATCCCGCTGGTGTCCGGCGCCGATCGGCGGGTTCAGGTGTTGGACCGTCTGCGAGACTCCAACGCGCTTTTGCTGATCGACAATTGCGAACATGTGCTTGATGAAGCGCATCTGCGACAGCCTTGATAACATCCCCCTTGCGATCGAGATCGCCGCAGGTCAGCTCAAGCGCTTTGCGCTGGAACGGATCCTGCGCGCCGCGGATACGCCGCTTGATCTGTGGCAGTCCAAGGCGCAGCGCAAAGCGGGGCGGCAGCAGACGTTGCGCCGCACGCTGGACTGGTCCTACGACCTGCTCGATCCGACCAGCCGCCAGGTGCTGGCGCTTCTTTCGGTGTTCTCAGGCCCGTTTGCAGAAGATCAGGGGCTGGCGGTCTGTGCAGAGCAGATAGAGGACGAGGTCGACGTTCTCGACAGCATTGAGGAGCTGATCGACAGTTCTTTCCTGAGCGCGCATGTCGAAGGCAAGCGGCGGATCAGCATGCTGCAGACTGTGCAGGCCTTTGGACGTGAAAAGCTTAAGAAAGCCGGTCTGACACGGCAGGTGGAGCATCGCCACGGCCAGGTGATGGCCGCGCGGTGCCGCGAACTGGGCGCGCGGTTCGCTGGTGAGCGGGAACGCGACGCAGCCGCCGCGATCCTTGCGGATCTGAGCAACATCCGGTCGGCGCTTGAACGTGCGCTGCCTCAGGACCTCAGGCTTGCAACTGCCATCGTGGGGCCGTTGTTCATGTTCGGCTATTTCCATCGCGGGTCGGAAACCAGCGCCTGGCCAGGCCAGATCATGGCGCGCCCCGGGGCCGATGCGCTGCCAGAGGCGCCCATGCTGCTGGCCGCCGCCGCGGGACACATGTTCCATGATCGCGGCGACCCGGATGCGGCGCGCGCGTTGATCGACCGGGGTTTTGTCCTTGAGGCGAGCGGCGGCAAGTCCAGCCGAGGATGGCTGCCCCATGTCGCCGGACAGATTGCGTTCTGGTCACGAGAGCCCGCAAAGTTCATCAGCTGTCACCTGAGAGCGATCGCGCAGGCCCGCAAAGAAGGCGATCTTGCCTGTGAGATCATCGACATGGCCATGGCAGCGCTGGTCAAGGCGCGCATGGGCGATCTTGACGGTGCGCGGGCGCTGATTGAGGCCTTGTCGCGCGCCGAGCCCTTGGTCAGCCAGCCTTCATTGATCGGCTATATCTACTTTGCAAAGGGTGGCGTGACCCGGTTCGAAGATCCCGAAAGGGCGATCGAGCAGCTCGAAACCTCCGTCGAATGGGCCAAAATTGCCGGGAACCTGCTAGGCATCCAGCGGATCAACGGCATGGCTTCGGCCATCAAGGCCAAGCAGGTGCCCCCTGAAAAGGCGCTGGTCAATGAGATCGAGGCCTTGATGGCGCTGCCTGAGCATGGCGCAACCTTTTACGTCTGGACGTGCATCAGCCGACTGTTGTCGCTGCTGTTCACGCTGGGGGCTGACACGCAGCTCGCGGTCATTGCGGGTGCGCTGCAGGGCTCTCCGCTCAAGCTCGGCAAGACGGCGCAGAAATCTTCCGAGCGCGGGCGCGGATGGGTGCCGCAGCATTCGATCGGGCGGCGGCGCGCGGGCGCACGCTCTCGCTTCTCGAAGTGCGCGCATACTTGTTGGAGGTGGTGCAAGATCTGGCGCTTTGATGAAGGGCCCGCAATCTTCCGGGTGCGTTTTTGATCGATAGACCAGTTGATTTCAAAGGGGAAACATCTCAATGACTGAACCTGAGTTGGCGCAGAGGTTGGTTGACGCCGTAATCTCGGATTCGCCGGACCACAAAGCTGGAACACGGCCGATACACACAATCGGCGTCGGAGCGGCCGGGCACTTCATTGCGCTGCCCGCCGCGCGCGAATACTGCATCGCCGAACATTTCAATGGCACGAAAATTCCAACCACCATCCGCTTCTCCAACGGCTCTGGCAGCCCGGTCCAGCACGACGGCTGGTCTGACCCGCGGGGGATGGCGCTGCGGTTCCACCTCTCGCCTGGGGACACGGACCTGATCTCAATGACGTTGCGGGAATTCTTTTCACCGACGCTCGAAAAATTCTTTGACCTGACCGCAGCGGCGCAGCCACGCCCGATCTCACGCGAAACCGTGTGGACCAGGATCTTCAACATGCTCAAGCTGATCCCGCCGCTGCCTGATCCGATGCCGGGGCAGACCCAAAGCAATGCCGCCGACCTGCTCACCTATGCCAATCGCAACCATGATGCGGCGCCGGCCATTTTGCAGGCCGCCACGATCGGTGCCCCCGTCAGCTATGCGCGCGCGACCTATCATGCCGTCCACACGTTCGTGGTCGTCGGCTCTGACGAAAGACGGCGTCATGTGCGGTTCACGTGGCAGCCGGTTTCAGGGGTGGAGACCACCGATCCCGGAAAGCCGAGGGCGGACGTCTATCGGCTGAACGAGCTGAAGGATCGGCTGGCGCGATGGCCGGCGCGGTTCATCCTCAACATGACCATTGGCGAGGCTGGCGACGCGTTTGACGATCCGACCCACCCATGGCCGCAAAAGCGGATCAAGATTGCGATGGGCTGCTTGTACGTGACCGGCATCGCGCAAGATCAAGACGCCGATTGCGAAAAGCTGGCCTTCAATATCTCTGCCGCCTGACACATGGGATTGAGGTGTCGGATGATCCGGTCCTCAGGGCCCGCCGGGATGCCGATGAACGCTCACGGCAGATGCGCGGCGGCACGGCCTGCCCGTTCCATGGGGAGGCAGGCCAATGACCCCCGAAAAAACAGGGTTCGATCGGCTGGTCGCAAGCCTGCCTGAAACGGCGCTGTTCAAATTCATCGCGCGGCGAATACTGGTGCCGGGCTGCGGCTTGGCGCACACCCACCAAGCCGCAGCCCGGCGGTGTCCCGTTCGCGACCCAGCCAGGCGACAACCTTCAGAACATGATGAACCTTGTGATGCCTTTGAAGGAAAAATCGCCAATCGGACGCGCGCTGGCGGTGCAGGCGATTGCTGACAACCTGGATGCGGCTTACGCCGGGCTTGACAATGTTGGCACCGTGAATTTTGCACAGTTCGTTATTGTCGACAACAACTTGTGCATGATTTCAGTCTATGATGGTGATTTCAGCAATTACATTCGCGATTTCATTTCCACGATTGGTGCAGTGTTCGACGCGATTGTGGGCCAGATCGAAGGTGGCGACGCAGTGATCCCATGCGAGAAAAACGTCGAGGCCTTTATTGAATGGGTTCATGACCACGACATGTATCAAGTTCCAGATATGCCGACCGACGTGCTCGCGGCATGGAACACCACGAACGGAGGGACCTCTCCCATGGATGACAATCTTCGTCTGCTGCCGCGAAAGCTGATATTGCAGCTGAGGGCCAATCCGAATATTTCTCTCGGCAGCGGATATCGTCGCTATCCAGGATTCTCGGCCGCGCAAGTGCGCCACAAACTTGGGGTCGGCTGGTGAGCGCGGTGGCGTCCTCCTCGTTGGAGGCTGAGTATCTGCAAGAACACCTTGCCGATCTTCAGGGAAACATCGTGCGCGGCTATCGGCGAAACTGGGTGCGGCACCTGATGCTTATGGTCGACACCCCAACTGCAGCGAGGCGCTTTCTGGCCGCTGCCGTGGCGGGCACCGACGGGGCTCCGGCGATCACCACGGCCCGCGAATGGCCCAACGGCGTCAAGCCTGAGACCTGCTTCAACATCGGGCTGACCTTTGGCGGGCTGCGCGCACTTGGCGTGCCTGACGCCTCGCTCGCGTGTTTTCCGATTGAATTTGCCCAAGGCATGGTGGCACGCGCGGTCAAGCTGGGCGATGTGGGCACCAGTGATCCCAGGCTGTGGGACAAGCCCTTTGACACACCCGATCGCATCCATGTGGTGGCCACGATCCATGCCGATGACCGCGATCATCTCGACCTTGTGCAAAGCCAGCTGCAGGCCTTTGAGAGCGGCGCCGCCTTCACGCTTCTGGGCGCTGTTGAGGGCAATGCCTATGACGGCGCAAACGTGCATTTTGGCTATAAGGACGGCATTTCGCAGCCGCGTTTTGTCGGCATCCATGACCCTGAACGCACGCCGGACCGCCAACCGCTCGCGCCGCTCGGCTCGCTGCTTCTGGGGTTACGCACGGCTTATGAGGGCGTAGAGTGCCGCGTGCCGCAGCCTGACGCGCTTGGGCGGCTCGGCTGTTTCAACGCGTTCCGGGTGTTGGAGCAGGACGTGGCCGGGTTTGAGGATTATCTCGACACCGCCGCGACCTTCTTGCTCAAGGGCCCTCATGGGGATGAATTGTTGCCTCCGGGGAGTGAGAAGAAATGGGTTGGCGCGCCCTCGCCTCATGCGGCGATGCGCGAATTGGTTGCTGCCAAAATATGCGGGCGCTGGCGCAATGGAACACCGCTGCGGCTGTCGCCCCACACCCCCAATCCTGAGACACCCTGTGGTGAAAAGATCTCAGAGACCGCGTTTGATTATGACGCCGGCGTCGGGTTTGCGCGGGATGACGGCGTGAACTGCCCCCACGGCGCGCATATCCGGCGCTGCAACCCGCGCGGCGGCACGATTGTCCAAAGGGTCGCCAACAACACCCGGCGACTGGTGCGGCGGGGCACGCCCTATGGCCCCCCCTATGACCCCACCAAGCGGGACACGGAAAAACGCGGCCTTCTGGGCAACTTCATGTGTGCCAATCTGGGTGCCCAGTTTGAGGCAGTGATGTGCGATTGGCTGAACCTTGGCCTGCAGGATCCGCAGATCACCGGAACCAATGATCCGCTGCTGGGCGTCAATGATGGGGAGGGGAGCTTTTTCGACATCCCCGTCAAAGACGGAAAGACGGTGCGCCTTGATGGCTTGCCACGCTTCGTCAACACCCGCGGCGGGGCATATGCGTTTTTGCCAAGCGTGCCCGCCCTGCGCTACATCGCGTCGCTTGGCGCTTGACCACCCGGTTCGCCGTCGCCGGGTCCGCCCGGAGATGGCTGAACAACGGATCTTTTCCCCTGCATCGCCCCCATGAACCGCGAGCAACGCAGGTACCAGAACGGATCATGAAACGGTGTGGGAATTCTTGCCTGGTTATATTTGCTTACCAAGTTTACCGAATTGGTAAAAGTCTGTCAGATGTTCCCGGAACAAGGGGAAATCCATGTCGACAGGAAAAATCGGGATCGGCTCCATCATCGCCTATGGCGTGGGATCCGTTGCTTACGGCATCAAGGAAAACGGGTTCTCCACGTTCTTGATGATTTATTTCAATCAGGTGCTTGGCTTGCCCGCGTATCTGGTCGGGGTCGCACTGCTGATCGCCATGCTGTTCGACGCGGTGTCTGATCCTTGGGTCGGCTATTTGTCTGACAGGCACAGCTCTCGGATGGGGCGTCGGCACCCGTTCATGTATGCGTCGATCATTCCCATCGCGCTGACCTATTTCTGGCTGTGGAACCCCCCGGCGGTCGAAGGGTTTGCCCTGTTCGCCTATCTGACCGCGATGGCGGTGATCGTTCGGTTGGCGATCACCTTCTTTGAGGTGCCCAATTCCGCGCTGATCGGCGAGATATCGCATGATTACGACAAGCGCACCGCGATCACCGGGCTGCGGCTGATGTTTGGCTGGATCGGCGGGGTGGTGATGGCCGTGGTGGTCTATCGGGTGTTCTTGCCAGATTCGGTCGATTATGACCCCGGGATCCTGAACCCTGAAGGGTATCAGGACTATGCCCTCGTGGCCGCGATTGTGATGGTGATTGCCATGCTGATCTCCTCGCTGGGCACGCATCGTGCAGCCATGCATTTCAGCAAGCCCGACCGTGCCAGTCACGGGTATGAGTTCAATTTCCTTGGCAACATCCGCCACATATTTGCGAACATCTCGTTCCGTTCAGTGTTCATCGCGGCGCTGTTCGCCAACCTGGTTGCGGGTGTCATTGCCACCTTGCAGCTATATTTCGGGGTGTATTATTTTGGGCTGAGCACCGCGCAGTTGGCGCTGGTGACGCTGACAATGGTGCCCGCGGCGGTCATCGCCTATCTGTCAGCAGCCTTTGTGGTGCGGGGCCGAGATAAGAAATCTGTCGCGCTGGCCCTGTCATGGGCGGCCATGGTGCTGTCGGTCATTCTGGTCATCGCCAAATATTTTGATCTGCTGCCGCCGGAAAAATCATCCGCGCTGTTCTACATCATCGCCGGGTCCACCTTTGTCACCACCACCGTCGCGGTGTTGCTGAGCGCGGTGACCTTCTCAATGATCATCGACCTTGTGGATGAGGACCAGACCCGGACCGGCCACCGGGCGGAGGGGCTTTATTTCGCGACCTTTTCCTTCACCCGCAAAGTGGTGACCGGCTTTGGCATCTTCGTGTCAGGTGTGATGCTGAGCCTTGGCGAAGGCACCGGCCCCGCGATCACCCATGGAACGATGCAAAGCATTGCGCCGGTCTATGTGGTCATCGTGATCGGGGTTTATCTGCTGTCGATCGCCTTCCTGCGCCGCTATCGCCTGACCCGCGCCGACCACCGCGCCGCGCTTGCTGCAATCGGCAAAGCAACCGGGGCCTAGGTGCGGATCAGCGGGTGATGCTGGCCAAGCGCATGGCTTGGCCCAGCATCTTCTGCACCTCAGACATCAGTCTTTGGGCTGATGGGGGCAGCGGGCGGTCTTGCAACCATGCCGCAACGCCTGAGATCGTGCCCGAATTGAATGGCCAACCGTCAACCACAAGGCGTTTGACGCGGCCTTGCTCCAGTTCATGGCGCATGACGAATTCCGGCACGACGGCAACGGCGTTGGTTTGCAACAGCAATTGGCGCAGCAACCCGAAATCCTGCGATGTCAGGAAGGTATTGCGCAGATCCTGCAGGCTTTCAAATTCACCGGGATAAGCGTCCATGATGCGCCCAAGAAACCAATCCGGCGCATCGCCACCGATGACGGTGTGCGCCTTCAGATCGCGCAGGGTGATGGTATCGCGGTCGGCCAGATCATGGTGCGCCCGGCACAGCAGTGCAGGCGGTTGGAGGGTCAGTTTGCGGTAGCGCAGCTCGCTCAGTTCCCGATCCGGTTGCAGGCCGAAATAGATGTCGATCTCCCGTGCGGTCAGGATGTTTTCCCAACGTCCGCGGCTGCACACACGCACGGTGAACTGAAGCAACGGATACTGGTTCATCATCTTGATCATCGGGATCGACAGCAGGCTTTCGCTGACCGACGGATCAACACCGATCACCAGACGGCCAGCGGCGAAATTGTCCATCAATAGAATGTCACGCCCTGCGGCCTCCATTTCGTTCACGGCCAGACGGGCCGATACGATCAGCCTTTCGCCAAATGCCGTGGGCACGGTGGTCCCGCCCGATCGGTCGAACAGGGCAACGCCATAGCTTTCCTCAAGGCGCTTGATGGTTTGGCTGACGGCAGAATGCGACACGCCCAGCTTTTGCCCTGCCTTTCGGAAATTGCCGGTGTCGGCCAGGGCGACCAGCTGGCGCAAATGATTGAAGTATTCCAAGCGGTTCGCCCTTTTGGTAAGTTATGATTACATCATTTACTTACTCCGTAAGCATGTCAATCCTCAAGCCAAAGGAGTTCGACGTGAAAGATTACACAGGCAAAGTTGCGTTCATCACCGGGGCCGCTGGCGGCATCGGCTATGCATTGGCCCACGCGATGGGTGCCCGAGGCGCAAAGGTGATGCTTGCGGATATCGACACCGCGGCGCTGTCATCGGCGTGTGAAACCCTGAGGGCGCTGGGCATCGATGCGGCGCATGTGCTGTGCGATGTCTCAGACCCCAAAGCGGTTGCGCGCGCGGCGCAGGCGACGCTGGACCGTTTCGGCAAGGTGCATGTGGTCGTCAACAATGCAGGCGTGTCGCTGGGCGGCCCGGCCGGAGAGATCGCGATTGAAGACTGGAACTGGATCGTCGGCATCAACCTGATGGGCGTGGTGCACGGGGTTGAAACCTTTGTGCCCATCCTCAAGGCCCAAGGTGAGGGCGGCTGCATCATCAACACTGCATCCATGGCCGGGCATCTGGCGATGGCGGGGGGTGGTCCCTACACCACCACAAAATACGCGGTGGTCGGGTATTCTGAAACGATCCGTCAGGAACTGGCACCGATGGGCATTGCGGTCAGCGTTCTGTGCCCAGGCTGGGTGCGCACCGCGATCAACGACACATCAAAGGCGCGCCCGTCGCTGCAAAACGGCGGGGCGGAGCGTGAGGTGACCGCGCAGGGCCAGCAGATTGCTGATGCGATTGCGGCCGGGCTTGACCCCGCGGCGGTGGCTGAATGGACCTTGGCAAAAATCGCTGAGAACCGGTTCTATATCTTCACCCATCCCGACCTGGCACCGTTTGTCGAAGGTCGGTTCGCTGAAATAAAGACCGATCTTGATGACAGCCGCGCCTTGGCCGACATGGCCACCAAGGATGGCGATCCGCTGGATGTGCTGGTCATCGGGGCTGGGTTCTCTGGCATCTGCGCGGCCATCGGGCTGAAGCAAAACGGGATCACGCGCTTTGCGGTCTATGACAAATGCAGCGGCATCGGCGGAACATGGTGGCTGAACACCTATCCCGGCGCTGCGTGCGACATCCCTTCACATTTCTATTGTTATTCATTCGAAATGAACCCTGGTTGGAGCAGGCTTTACGCCCCCCAGCCTGAGATCCAGGCATATATCGATCACTGCGCCGTCAAATACGGCGTGCGCGATCAGATCCATCTGGGCCGCGAAATTCAAAACTTGGTGTTCGACGAAGACGCCGCGCTGTGGATCACCACATTCACTGACGGCACCATCATGCGGTCGCTCTATGTGATCAACGCCAGCGGCGGGCTGCACAAGCCGCTGATCCCCGACATTGCGGGCCGCCCGGCATTCAAGGGCGTGCAGATGCACACCGCGCGCTGGGATCATGGGTTTGACCCCAAGGGAAAGCGCATCGCCATCATCGGCAGCGCCGCCAGCGCCATTCAGGCAGCGCCAGAGCTGGCGAAGACCGCACGCAGCATCACTTTGTTCCAGCGCACACCAAACTTTATCGCCCCGCGCGACGATGTTGCCTATTCGGCAGAACAGCAGGCCACGTTCCGCGCCGACCCCCAATCGATGCAGACAATCCGCGATGAGATGTTCACCGACCGCGACACCTGCCTATTCCCCATTGTCGTGAACTCCGCCATCCGCCAAATCGCAGGCGATGACATCAAGCGCTTCATCAGATCGCAGATTGTTGACCCCGATCTTCAGAAAAAGCTGATCCCGGACTATGAACTGGGCTGCAAGCGGATCCTGATCTCTGACAATTTTCTGCCTGCGTTGAACAGCGGCGCTGTGGAGGTGGTCACTGACCCCATTCGCGAAATCATCGCCCGCGGCATCGTTGATCAAACCGGGCGGGACCATGTTGTCGACGCGATCATCTATGCCACCGGCTTTGACCTTGATGGCCATAAACTGGGCCTTCAAATCACCGGCCCGGGCGGCCTGACCTTGGCTGATCTGTGGAAGGACCGCGCCGACGCCTACAAATCAGCGATGGTTCCGGGGCTGCCCAATTATTTCATGGTGACGGGCCCAAATGCGGGCGTGGGCACCACCTCAGTGGTGTATCTGATTGAACAATCGGTCAACTGGATCGTCGAAGCGATCAAATACGGTGCGCGCGATAAACTCATCAGCGTCAAGCCTGAGGCCTCCGCCGCGCACAGCGATAACATCCAGACCCGGCTGCAAGGCACGGTCTGGGCCACGGGTTGCGACAGCTGGTATATCGGGTCAAACGGCCGCAATGAGACGCTGTTTCCCGGCAATGCGCAGGATTTCGCCGATCAGATGCGCAGCCTCAACCTTGATGATTTCATCGTCGCGCCGCGCCCTGCCGGCGATGCCGCCCCGCACTGGGCCCCTGCCCGGCCAGATGTGGACGCGCCCGCGCATCCGGCGCAGGGGCTGGATCCGACGATCCGGGCCATCCTGTCTGCCCCGGCGACGCAAACCGCCCCAAGCATGACCGGCATGACCGCACCCGAGGCGCGCGCGCATTACAAGACGATGGTCGGCAAGCTTGAGGCCACCGTGTCCATCGATTGCTCGGTCGAAGACCAGCGGATGGAGCTGGACGGCCGCGGCCTGGATTTCCGGGTCTATCGGCCTGTCGGCACCGTGGTTGACGCGCCCGCACTGGTCTATTTCCATGGTGGCGGCTGGGTGATCGGCGATCTCGACACCCATGACAATACATGCCGCGCCATGGCCATGGCATCGGGCGTGTGCATCGTCTCAGTCAACTATCGGCGCGCGCCTGAACATCCCTTTCCCGCCGCTATTGAGGACGGCTATGACGCCTTTGGCTGGATCGTGCGCCATGCATTCCTTCTGGGGCTTGACCCACTGCGGCTTGGCATCGGCGGGGATTCGGCCGGCGGGAACATCGCCGCCGCCGTCACGCTGGACCTGCGCAGGCGCGGCGGGCCCCATTGTGCCTGGCAGATGCTGATCTATCCGTCAGTGACCGCCATTCGGGACACCCCGTCAGCGCGCGATTTCGCCAAGGGCTACGGGCTGGACGCCGATGTTATGGCGTGGTTCGCGGCGCAGTATATCCCCGAGGGGACAGATCTGCGCGACCCACGTCTGTCGCCCCTGCTGGCGGCAAGCCACGCGGACCTGCCGCCAGCCTTTGTGGCGACGGCAGGGTTTGACCCACTGCGCGATGATGGTGCGCGCTATGCGCAAAAGCTGGCGGGCGACGGCGTGCCGGTCAAACACACCGTGTATCCTGACCTGATCCACGGGTTCCAAAACTGGGCGGGGATTGTGCCCGCTGCCGGTGCGGCGGTGCGCGACATCGCACAGGTCATCAGCGCCTTGGCGCAGCAAAATGACCTCCGGTTGACTGAGAAAACCAAAGCCACCGCCGAATAATCAAAACCACCAACGGGAGATAATCTTATGAAATACACCCTTATCGCAGCGACCATCCTTTTCGCCACACAGGCCTCAGCGAATGAACCGTTCGGGGTCTGGCAGACCATCACCGACGACACGGGTGCCTACCTGCTGGTCGACGTTCAGCCCTGCGCGGCAGACGCGGCCAAGCTGTGCAGCACCGTGACCGAGGTGATCAATTCACCCCATCAGAACCTGGTCGGCCGTCCGTTGTTCTGGGACCTTGAGGCCACGGATGACAACAAATGGGAAAACGGTAAGGTCTGGGATGCCGCGACCGACAAGGTGTATGACGCGCAAGTCACCTTGGGCAAAACAGCGATGCGCGTCGAAGGCTGCGTCAGCCTGTTCTGCGATGGCCAGAACTGGAAGCGCCCCCAAAAGTGACTTGGCGATGCGGGCCCCGAGGTGAATGCCCGGGCTCGCCTGCATTGCGCTTGCATTCGCGCGCGCCGTCAGATTTCGTGCCCAGCAACATTTTCTGACGGAGTTCACGATGGCATGGTCCCCCGATAAAACCGAAGTCAACAGCTGGAACGAATGGGATCCGCTGCGGCATGTGATCGTCGGGCGCGCCGATGATGGTCACATTCCACCCGCAGAACCCGCGCTTGACGCCAAGGTTCCCGAAGACAGCGACATGCGCGGCATGTGGGGGCGCAGGCCGCAAGACAGCATCGACCGCGCCAATGCGCTGCTCGACACCTTTGTGGGGCAGTTGCAGGCGCGCGGGGTGCGGGTGGATCGCCCGACCTGCATCGACCACGCCCTGCCCGCGACCACGCCTGATTTTCACACCGACAGCCAGTTCGGTTGCATGCCGCCGCGCGACGTGCTGCTGACTGTCGGGCATGAGATCCTTGAAGCAACCATGAGCTATCGCTGCCGGTGGTTCGAATATCTGAACTACCGCCCGCTGATGCAGCAATACTGGAACGAAGACCTCAATTTCCGGCATGAGGCCGCGCCCAAGCCGCGCCTGACCGACCGCGATTACCACCCAGATTACCTCTCGGAAAAGATTGGCGTCGATAAGCGCCTGAAATGGGCTGAGGAAAAGTTTTTCGTCACCACTGAGGAAGAACCCCTGTTCGACGCCGCCGACGTGCTGCGGTTTGGCAAGGATCTGGTGGTGCAGCACGGCTTCACCACCAACCTCAAGGGCATCGAATGGCTGCGCCGCCATTTCACCGATCACCGGGTGCATGCGGTCAACTTTCCCGGCGATCCCTACCCGATCCACATCGACGCCACCTTCACGCCGCTGCGTCCGGGGCTGATCCTGAACAACCCGCAACGCCGCCTGCCCACGGCCCAGCGTGAGATGTTTGAACGCAATGGGTGGGAGATCGTGGACAGCGCCCAGCCCGCCCATAACGCCCCGCCGCCGCTGTGTTATTCGTCAACATGGCTGTCGATGAATGTGCTGGTGCTTGATCCCAAAACCGTCTGCGTTGAGAAATCTGAGGTTTATCAGGCTGAGCAGATGGACAAGCTGGGCATGGAGGTGATCGAGGTCGATCTGCGCGACGCCTATGCGTTCGGCGGCGGCCTGCATTGCTGCACCGCCGATGTCTACCGCGACGGCGTGTGCGAAGATTATTTCCCCAAACAGTGATCCCCCTCCCCCCCGCGGCGCAGCGGGGGGGGAATGCGCCTCGTCAAACGTGCATTTCCATGGCAAAATGCTGGTAAATCGTCAGCGTTTTGCAGGAAATTCATGGCCATGCCCACCGAAGATCGCCGCCGCATCGTCTCCTCCCGCCATCTTGCTGAGGGCGAAGGCTGGGAGGCGTCGGAGTTCGAATATGGGCTGATCATCGCCTACAACGCCTTCACCCGCTGGATGCAGCGCTGCATGGCCGCCGCAGGGATGCCGGAGCTGAGCGCGCTGGAGATCCTGGTGCTGCACAACACCAACCACCGTGACCGCGAAAAGCGGCTGACGGACATCTGTTTTATGCTGAACATCGAAGACGGGCACACGGTGAATTACGCGCTGCGCAAGCTGCTCAAGCTTGGGCTGCTCACATCAGACAAGCGCGGCAAGGAGGTGTTCTACCAAGCCTCCGCGACCGGGCGCGATCTGTGCCAAGCCTACCGCACCATCCGCCAGCAATGCCTGCTGGCGGGCCAATCGGGCGGGATTGACGGCGCGCGGCTCAGCGAAATCGCCACCATGCTGCGCGCCATGTCCGGCCAATACGATCAGGCCAGCCGGGCGGCTGCCTCGTTGTAAGGCGTCAGTTGCCCATGGCGTTGGGCAGCCAGGTGACGATGGCCGGGAAGATGGTGATCAGCAGCGCGCCCAGCATCAGCAGAAGAAAGAACGGCAGCGCTGCGCGTGCCACCCGCAGAATGTTGATGCCGGTCAGCCCTTGGATCACGAACAGGTTGAACCCGACGGGGGGGGTGATCTGGCTCATCTCCACCACCAGCACCAGATAGATGCCGAACCACAGCGGGTCGATGCCGACTGCCTCAACCATCGGCAGGATGATCGATGTGGTCAGCACCACCACCGAAATCCCGTCCAGAAAGCACCCCAGCACCACAAAGAACACCGTCAGCACCGCCAGCAGCGCATAGGGCGACAGATCGAAGGTGCCGATCCATGCGGCCAGATTGCGCGGAATGCCGGTAAAGCCCATGGCGATCGACAGGAATGCCGCGCCCAGCAGAATAAAGGCGATCATGCATGAGGTGCGCGTGGCGGCCATCAGCGCGTCGGTGAACTGGGCGCGCCCAAAGCCGCCCATGGCCAGTGCAAGCGCCACAGACAGCACCACCCCGATGGCGGCGGCGTCAGTGGGGGATGCGACGCCGGTGTAGATCGACCCGATCACCCCACAGATCAGCGCCATCACCGGCAAAAGGCGGCGCGACGCGCGCAGCTTTTCGCCAAGGGTGGGGCGCGCGTCCTCTCGTGGGATCAGTGCGGGGTTCATCCACGCGCGCACCGCCACATAGCCTGCGAACAACGCCACCAGCATGATGCCCGGCAAGACGCCGGCCACGAACAGGCGGGCGATGGATTGCTCAGTCGCCACGCCATAGACGATCAGGATGATCGATGGCGGGATCAGCAGCCCCAGCGTCGCCGATCCGGCCAGCGTGCCCAGCACCAGATCCTGCGGATAGCCGCGGCGTTTCAGTTCAGGCACCGTCATCCGGCCAATGGTCGCGGCGGTCGCGGCTGAGGACCCCGACACCGCCGCAAAGATCGCGCAGCCCAGAATGTTGACGTGCAGCAGCCCTCCCGGCGCGCGCCCCAGCCAAGGCGCGAGGCCTGAGAACATGTCCTGCGACAGCCGCGAGCGCAGCAAAATCTCGCCCATGAAGATGAACAGGGGCAGCGCAGCAAGTGGCCAACTGTGGCTGTGCCCCCAGATGGTGGTGGCCAGCACCAGCCCCGCAGGCGCGGTCGAAAATGCGGTGATGGCGACAAAGGCCATGGTGAACAGCGCCAGCGCCACCCAGACACCCCCGGCCAGAAGGCTGAGCAGCAGCGTCAGCAGAATGCCGAAAATCAACGGATCAGACATGAACTTACTCCGACCCGGCGTCTTTGAGGATGGGTTGCCCGGCGATCAACGCCTCGGCCAATGTGTGCAGCAGCGCGACGGTCAACAGCCCCAGACCCGTGACCATCGAGGTCTGCGGCATCCATAGCGGGATCGCGACGATGCCGTAGGACATGTCGCCAAATGCGATGCTTTCACGGATCAGCCCGACGCTGAACCATGTGGCGCAGCCCGCCACCGCGGTGCCAAGCGACAGGGCCAGCACCTCAAAGACCCAGCGCGCGCGGGGCGGCATGACCTGGACCACAAGATTGACCCGGATATGACCGCCAGCGCGCAGCGTATAGGCCAGCGCCATGAAGGTTGCGGTGGCCAGAAAATAGCCTGCGAAATCGGCATAGGACGGGATGGTATACGACAGCTCCGGCCCACCGATGCGCGCCAGAATGTTCAGCGACACCTGCGCGGTGACCAGCAAGCTGATCCCCAGAATTGACAGCGCGGCGATTGCCCCCGCGGCTTTATATAGAAGGTCAAGCGCCCGGAGCATCCGCGTATCCCGCCAATTGGCGCCCCGAGGCGCCGGACATGAGAAGCCCCCCGCGCGCGGCGCGGGGGGGATGGTCAGTCTTAGTTCGCCTGATAGGCCGACAGCACCTCAAGCGCGTCGGGGCTGGCACCGGCTTTCCAGTTGTCCAGCATCTGCGCGCCAATGGCCTTCAGCCCGGCGACCAGCGCGGGGCTGGGGGCCACGATGATCATGCCGTTATCTGCCATCACCTGGGTCTTGGTGGTGGCCTCATCTTTTGACATTTCCCAGCCGCGGGTCTCTGCGGTGGCAGCGGCGGCGATCACAGCGGCCTGAACCTCAGGCGACAGGGCGTCAAAAACGCGCTTATTCACCACGACGATGTTCTTGGGCACCCAAGCGTCGATGGTGGTGTAGTGGGTCACGAAATCCCACGCCTTGGAGTTCGCGCCAGTCGACGGCGAGGTGATCATCGCCTGCACCTGGCCAGTGGCAAAGGCCTGCGCGATGTCGGATGCCTCAATCTGCACCGGGGCAGCATTGGCGAGGGTGGCGAATTCTTCAAGCGCGGCGTTGTAGGCGCGGAACCGCAGGCCAGCAAGGTCTTCGACCGTCGCAATTTCGCCCTTGGTGTACAGGCCCTGCGCCGGCCACGGCACTGAGAAGAGCGGCTTCAGCCCCTGCCCCGCCAACAGCTTTTCAACCGCGGGCTTCTGCGCGGCCCACAGCTTGGCTGCCTCGTCATAGCTGGTGGCGACGAAGGGCTGGCTGTCGATCCCGTAGGCGAGATCTTCGTTCGACAGGCGCGACAGGAAGAACTCTCCGATCGGCACCTGGCGTGAGCGCACGGCATTCTTGATTTCCGCATGGGGGAACAAAGATCCCGCCGAATGCACGGTGATGGTCAGCGCGCCGTCCGTGGCGGCGGCGACATCGGCGGCGAACTGCGCGATGTTCGCGGTGTGGAAAATAGCGTCGCCGTAGGGCGTCGGCATGTCCCAACTATCGGCCGCGGCCGGAGCGGCGAGACCGAGGGCCGCGGCAAAGGCCGCTGCAATGTTCAGCTTCATCGGATGGTTTCCCTGCTGCTGGTCATGGAGAGGCTTTGCGCGCCCCATTCCTTTTTCGTCGTCATAACGTTTACAAATTCTCAGCGTTTTGCCAATGATGCAAGGGAAATCTGTCAAGGGCACACGCCTCGACGCATGATTCGCTTTGGTTCGCCCTTTCTCCATTGACCGGATGACCCTATGTCCGACACCGCCGCCCCGCCTACTGTCTTTCCCAGATTGGCACCCATCGGCATGACGGGAATGCTGGTCACGTTCTCAGGCATCCTGACCGAAAGCGCCAACCGCGCCGCGCTGGCGTTTCGCGCCGCCTTGGTCCGCGAAAGCTGGCCGGGTGTGGAGGAAACATCTGCCACGCTCACCTCAGTGTTTGTCAGGTTCGATCCGCTGCACCTGAGCCATGCAGCCTTGGGCGCCCGGCTGCGCGATCTGCTGGCCAGCGCCGATTGGCTTGCCGCTCCGCTGCCGGGCGGGCGCAGGCGGTGGCGCATTCCGACGGTTTATGGCGGCGAGGCTGGGCCGCAATTGGCTGAGGCCGCTGGCCACACAGGCATGACGCCCCAGGATGCTGCGGCGGATCTGTCGGCGGCGCGGGTGCAGGTGCTGACGATCGGCCACGGGCCGGGCCAACCCTATCTTGGCGTCCTGCCGCCAGCATGGAACCTGCCACGGCAAAGCGCGCTGACCGCCCGCGTGCCCGAAGGCGCGCTGGTGGTGGCGATCCGGCAGCTTGTGCTGTTCTCAGCCCCCGGACCAACCGGGTGGCGCCATGTGGGCCAGACCGCATTTCGCTGCTTCAGCCCCGACGCAGACGACCCCTTTGCATTGCGCCCCGGCGACGAGGCAACGTTCCACGCCGTGACGCCGGAAACCATGGCCGCCATCCGCCGCGATCCCGCAGCGGGCAATGGCGGCGCGACCTGTGAGGCGCTGCCATGACCCGCGCGTTAAAGGTGATCAGCTGCGGGCCCAGCGTCACGGTGCAGGATCGCGGGCGCCCAGGCCATCTGGCGCACGGGCTGTCGCGCGGCGGCGCTGCCGACCGTTTGGCGTTGGCCGAAGGGGCGGCATTGCTGGGGCAAAGCGGGGATCTCGCCGCGCTGGAAATGGCGGGTTTTGGCGGGGAATTCGCGCCAACCGCTCCGATGCGCATCGCGCTGACCGGCGCGCCGATGGACGCAACGATCGATGGCCGATCAGTTGTGTGGAACGCCAGCCACATGCTGGCACCGGGCCAGCGCCTGCGCATTGGTGCGGCGCGGCGCGGGGTCTATGGGTATCTGCATGTGGGCGGCGGCATCGACACGCCGCTGCGCCTTGGTGCCCGCGCGGTGCATCTGGCCAGCGGACTGGGCCGCGCCATGGCGCCCGGCGATGCAGTGCCGGTGGGGCCGGATGCGCAGGGCCAAACCGGGCAGGTGCTGGCGGCGCAGGACCGCTTTTCCGGCGGCGCCGCCCGCATTCTGACCAGCGCGCAGACCGCGCTGTTCACGCCCGAAACACTGGCACGGTTCGAAGCCACCGCTTTTTCCCGCGATCAACGCGCCAACCGGCAAGGGATGCGCCTTGCCTTTGACGGCGCGCCCTTTGCCGCGCAGGGGCAGCTGAACATCCTGTCAGAAATCATCGTGCCCGGCGACATCCAGATGACCGGCGACGGCGCGCCCTTTGTGCTGCTGCCCGAATGTCAGGCGACGGGGGGCTATCCGCGCATCGGCTCGGTGATCCCGGCGGATCTGCCGATGGTGGCGCAGGCCAGGCCGGGCGCGCCGCTGCGGTTCCGCTTTGTGGATCTGCCTGAGGCGCTGGCCGCCCATCGCGCCGCCATTGCCGAAAAGGCGGGCCTGCGGACCAAACTGCGCCCTTTGATCCGCGACCCGCGATACATGAACGATCTGCTGAGCTATCAATTGATCGGCGGTGCCATCACCGGCTGGGAGTGAACATCATGGGAAAAATGCTGTGAAACAGGTCGATCTGAACGCGGATATGGGCGAATCCTTTGGCCCTTGGGTCATGGGCAACGACGCGGCGCTGCTGGATGTGGTGACATCAGCCAACATCGCCTGCGGGTTTCATGCCGGGGACCCGGACGTGATGGCGCGCACAATGGCGCTGGCGGTGGACAAGGGTGTCGGCATTGGCGCCCATCCCGGTTTTGCCGATCTTCAGGGCTTTGGGCGGCGGCGCATGACGCTGCCCCATGACACGCTGCGCAACATGATCCGCTATCAGCTGGGCGCCGCGCAGGCGATGGCGCGGGCGGCGGGGGGATCGGTGCGCCATCTGAAGCTGCACGGCGCGCTGTCAAACATGGCTGCCCAAGACCCCGCCATGGCCCGCGCCTGCTATGAGGCCGCGCTGGACGTCGCGCCGGACATCGTCATCATGGTGCTTGCCGCCACGGCGATGGAGGACGTGGTCCGCGATCTCGGTTGCCCTTGGGCGGGCGAGATTTTCGCCGACCGCGCCTATAATGACGACGCCACGCTGGTTGACCGCAGCGAGCCGGGCGCGATGATCCATGACCCGGCCTTTGCAGCGGCCCGGATTGCTGAAATGGTCGCCGAGGGCGCGATCATCGCACGCTCCGGCAAGCGCATTGCGACCCGCATCGACACGATCTGCATGCATGGCGACACGCCCGAAGCCGTCGCCATCGCCCACGCGGTGCGCCGCGCGCTAGAGGGGGGCGGGGTCAAGGTCGCCAAGCTGTGACCGTTCAGTTTTTGCAACAACTTTCCCAGCGGTTGTCGCCACATTGATCAAAGCTGCCGCCAACGCACTGCATATCGACGTAAAATCCAATGTCACAGAAGCAACGCTTTCGTCCACCACCGACTGGGCCGTGTGAACAAAAGGCGACCCCCATCAAGCCCAGATCGAAATCTGGAGCTGAATATTGATCGGCCGCAAGTCATCATAGTTCAATGGGGCATTCATTGGTGTTGATCGATAGATATTTCACGGAAAATTTCTGCGATTTCCACTTTAAAATACAATAAAAATCATGATGAATTTATAAAATAATGACACTGAGCGACTTCACTACGGCGATAATCATAGATAATTTTATTATGTAATCAAACTGGACACATTTATTTATAAATTGCATTATACAAATTAATTTTTTCACAAAAAATATCTAAATTTTGGATATTTTTTGATAATTTATTTTGTTAAATATAAAATCAGCGATCAAAGATTATCTTTATTAACTTTCACTTCACCACACCTTGCAGCAATCCACCTTAGGCTCACGACTCATAATCAGAATATCACGGTTGCTGCGATGCAGACTCATGAAGGTACGAGCGCAGTGCTCCATGTGGGTTGCGATGCAGTGGCAGTCCTTGAACCTGCCAAACATGCGCTCAACCAGATTGCGCTGTTTGTAGGTTTTAGTGTCGTAGATGGCCGGGGCTTTGCGGTTCTTGCGCCCAGGAATGCAGGGGACGATGTCCAGATTGGCTAGGGCCGCGCGGAACCAGTCGCGCCTCGACGCCCTTGGTCCACGAGCATCGTCTTCGCGTCCGGGAGCCCCCGCAGGACAGTCCCAGCGCCGCGATAATCGCTGATTTGGCCCTCGGTGAGCAGCAGGATCAATGGCTTGCCGTCCACATCGCAACCCGCGTGCAGCTTGGAGGTCTGGCCTCCTTTGGTCCGCCCGATGCGGAGAAGAACAGCCTCATTTTGCGCAAGCTCGCCGCGGTGCGGTGCGGTGTGTTTGGAGGAGGGCTTGGCTCCATCATGACGGTGTTGGTTGCCGCGCGCTCAGTGGCCAGCGTGGCGAAAATCCGGTCGAATACGCCCACCCGGCGCCAAAGCACAAAACGGTTGTAGAGGGCTTTGTGCCGGCCATCGGCGGCCGGGGGCATCGCGCCACATCAACCCGTTGCGGATCACATGGACCATGGCGCTGATCACCCGCCGGTCATCGAGCCGCGGCACGCCTCTCGGCTTATTGGGCAAAAGCGGCTGTAGGCGCGAAAACTGCGCTTGTGTGAGCAATAAATGGTGATCAGCCTTGGCAAATCTCCCAAAATTTGGGATTTTAAATAATAATCTGCAATCGATGGGACTCCCTTTTATGAAACATGAGTCAAAATAAATCATCCACCGATATTTAAAAAATTATAATAATCTTCCGAAATAGTTTAGCTGATTGGCATCGAATTTCATATATCAGTATTAATCTATGATTAATTATCATAATTACCCGCTTGACAACGGATATCTTTATTATTTTTCATAAATAAATAGAAATAGCGAGACGCTAAAGGTCTGCAATCTCCGTATTTTAAACGATATTGATATCCGACTCCAAAATACCGTGACTCACATGCGGCCACATCTGTGCTATGCGGGCCAAGGTGCATCAGATCGCCTCGGTCAGCGGCGACTTG
Organism: Paracoccaceae bacterium; assembly: GCA_047610385.1. Taxonomy (GTDB): domain Bacteria; phylum Pseudomonadota; class Alphaproteobacteria; order Rhodobacterales; family Rhodobacteraceae; genus JBOCEF01. The sequence continues at coordinate 31,151 of JBLGAC010000042.1, forward strand.
CCTCGGATGCCGGGCAGTTGGGCGTGCAACAACACCTTTAGGTACTCCAGCATAAGCGTTATTTTCGTTGGCCCGATCTTGACGCGTCTGTCTGGCAGCGATCCACGCACCCTCCGGACGTCCCCAAACTTGCGGCGCACATGGGCTGTGTAAGCGACCCCGTTGATGTTCCTGGAGCTAGAGAAGGCCCTCAAGCCCGGCACAGCTGTCTGTTGCCAAGCAGGCGCTATCAGTGAATGCAGTCACCTGAAGGCCAATAGACTGCGCAGAAATCTACCGAGAAGATACCTGCACCCAGCCGAAATATTTCGCCATATGATATATTTAATGCTGACTAATTTTCATTCAATTGAAACAAATGCTGTTTGGTGGCTGTTCATCATAGCCATAAGCCCATATCCGCGCCGCCGCCGCTTTGCCGACGCCCCCTCTTAACGATTGCCCGGCAGCCGACTGAGAGGACCCAACGCATTTCGCCGATGACATCCACCAAGGCTGTCAACTGGCCAACCCAGCTGGTCAACGCAGAGGGGCCCAAAGTACGTCCGTCCCAATCAAAGATCTGGCATGGAAAATAGAGCGACAGATGATCGGCGTATTTGTTAACGAGGACATACACCAGTAGGCTGGGGCCAGGCCAGAAGTGCGCGATCAGGCGTGGTGGCAGTGGTGCCTGCGTTAAGGCCTTGCCCCTGCCGTGCAGGCCATGCACAACCTTAAAACTTGCACTGCAATAACGAGACCCTGCTACCATTGACCCGTTGACGTTGTCGCGTGCTGGCGACGTATTCCAGCACCTCGGTCACGTCATCACCCAGGCCGCGCAGCGCGGTGTCGTGCTGGGCGCAATCTGTATCGCCGCCCACGGGTTCGACCTGCTGGCGTGGGTTGTGATCTGGGGTCAGTTGACGTGTTGACTTGTTCTTCGGTACCCCATCGAGGGTCGACAAACTCACGGTCATCGTGGCAATGACGATCTATCTGTGAATTATCCTGCACCTGAATTTAGATATGGAAAATATTGAATAAACTTATCAGATAAAGACAAGAGCGATTTTTTTATTGCACACGATTTCTCACTGCTGTTTTATTTTGCTGCGAGCGGCGTATATATAAACCCAATTAAATAATAATTATATTTTGGGGAAAACGATATAATTAATGCTAATAATCCCCCATCATGTCTCCAAAATAATCATCACCTGCGCTGGCGTCAGGGTGATTTTACCCTCCCTCGCCTGAGGGCCAATTGAGCCAATTTTGTTCCCGTTGATTGCTGAACCGACATGCGGCCCACTGCTTTTTGGGGGCATGGACTTTGCCCTAACGGCGGATGATTTTTGCAAAACCCTCATACCAGCCACTGAATTCGAACAGGTCGCCCATGAAACGGGCCCAACCGGCGTTGTCCCACCGATTGGGCCTTTACCGCGTCATGGCATAGATCAGGCAGTGGCGCGGCGGCGGATAAGCCCAAGAAGGCCCAAGGCACCCGCAAGCAGTGGCAGTGTCGCCGGAACCGGAATTGCCGTAAGGCTTTCTTCAGATGCGAAGAACGTATAGGTTGTGCCGGTCAATGACCCCGAGAGCGTCACTTCTAACGTGCGTGCATTCGAAAACATCACTGTGGCGACGCTGTTCGAGATCGTTGACCCGCCATTGTTGAAAAACACTTTGCGGAAGTCAGCGACCTGGTTGAACGAGTCGGGATCGATTTCGGCCCGCCAAGTTGCCACCTCCGACGGATCGAAGCTGGTGAACGCGATGCTGAACGTATCTGTGCGTGCACCACCATTCGCTGCATCACCAACAGTCCGCGTCGCAGTGCCGCCAGCGGGCGCGCCCAGCTGCGTCACGGAATCAAAGTTGTACGCGGTGTTGCCGATGCTGAATAGAATCGACGAAATATTCAGCCCTGAATCGCTGAGGTTGGTCAGTGTGAAACCCGGCGCGTCGAAGGTGCCGCCCAGCGCCCCAGCAGTGGAAACCTTGAGCGAAAAACCTAGCGTCGCTGCCATCGCCGGCATCGCGGCAACAGACAGAAGTGTTGCCAGAAGGCCGCTGCGGTGAAGTGCCATCATGATTGGCGGTGCCCTGAAAATCGCTTCGCATTCCGGATATGGACTGCCCCCGTAAATTAGCAGTTTCAAATATCCGACAGAAGTGAATTCTGCTGGTCTGCCGTCTGGTAATCCAAGCCGACAGAGGCGAGAGGAACGCAATCCGACCGCCCTGCCCCCAATGAAGTTGAGCGATCCGCTCTCAGGCATGTCGACCCTGCAGGCGGTGTCGCATTTCACGGATCCGAAGCAGGTGCCGGCCACGGGGATGCCCCCCCGGTTGGTTGCCCCAAAAAGCGCTAAAATCTGGGATGCCGACATAAGAATATCTGTGCGATCTCAGGCGCTTATGATCCTGTCGATTTGCTGAATTGGATGGGGTCGCCGTGACGCCCGCAGCACGCCCCACGCATCCACAAGAAGGCGCGTCTGACCCGGTCGCATGCGCCGCTGCAGAGCTTTATGGTGACAACGGCCAGATCAACGGCACTAGTGCGACAGTCACCACGCCAACAAGGATGTTCATCGGGATGCCGATCCGCAAAAAGTCAGTGAACCGGTATCCCCCCGCGCTGTAGACAAGCGTGTTGGTCTGATAGCCGATGGGCGTTGCAAAGCTAGCGCTTGCGCCAAACATCACCACAACAACAAAAGGGCGCGGATCTAGCCCCAGCTGAACTGCGACGCCCGCTGCGATGGGCGCTAGCAGAACTGCGACAGCGTTGTTGGTGACCAGCTCCGTCAGCACGGATGTCAGAATATAGACGAGGGCGAGCGCGGTGATCGGATGCACCCCGGCAAGCAGCGGCGATGCGGTGGTCACGATCAACGACAGCGCGCCTGACTTGTCCAACGCGCTGCCCAGCGTCAGCATCGACACGATCAGCAGCAGCAACCGGCCATCAATGGATCCCACGCCCTCATCTGCATCGATACAGTTGGTCAGCAGAACCACAACCACCCCGATCAGCGCAAGCGTCAGGATCGGTGCCACGTTGAATGCGGCCAGCACCACAACGCCGACCATTGTGCCCACGGCGATCGGTGCCTTGGTGCGCCGAAAGGCCCGGGACTTGAACGATGACAGCACGATCAGCTGTTCTTCTTGCACCAGACGTTCGATGTCGTCAGGCGCGCCTTCCAACAGCAACGTGTCCCCGACCGCCAGCTTTGCAGTCGACAGGCGCATGTCCATCACAGCCCCTTTGCGGTGCAGCGCGATGGGGTAAACACCGAACCGGCGCCGCCAATGCAGGCGCCCGATCATCCGATGCAGCGGCTTTGAATTGGGGCCAACTAGAATTTCAACCAATGCGGTGCGCCGCGCGGTCGACGGCTCCGTGCCCATGACCGCGTGTCCGGCGGCCCTGCCTTCGCGAAACCCGAGGATCTCAGTGTCGACCGCCTTGATGACCACGGTGTCACCGGCCTTGATCGTCGATCCTGCAAGGGTTTCGCGCAAAGACTGATCGCAGCGCACTAG
>JBLGAC010000043.1:0-34438 GCA_047610385.1 Paracoccaceae bacterium
TGATCATGTCGTCGTCGAGCACGGTGGGCGTAAACCCGAGGCTGACGCCAAAGGGACGGTATTCGACCGAAATGCCATCGTTGGTGCTGGCAACCGGGATCGGATATTCGCCACCCGCAAGGAAGGTGGCGGCGTCGCCCGACAGTGCAATCAGATTCGGCTCTGCCAGCGTGCGCGCCAGGCCCTTACCCTCAAGCGCATCTATGGTGATTTCCGCAAAAAAGCCACCGGCGCGCCAAGCTGCGGTCAGGAGGCTGCCACCCGACGGTGCCCCGTTGAAACTTCCAGCAACGTCATTAAGATTGCCATCGCCGACCCACCCAAATTCCCAGTCGAACCCAAGCGCTTTGGACGCGTTGCGCTGCACTTCGGCAAAACGGACCTTCAGCATCACCTGCTGGGTGCCGCCGACGGTCATCATGTTGCTGATCCGGCCGGGGGCGTAACGCTCCGCCAGCTCCAGCGCGCGTGCAAGACGTCCCGCGCTGCTGACCGTGCCCGACAGCACCAGCCCGTCATTGGCGGTGCGCACGTCGATCTTCTCTCCTGGCAGAATTTCCGCGAAACGGTCCTTCAGCTCGGCCAGATCTGGGCCGACATAGACGGTGACGTTGGCGATCAGTCGTCCGCCCTCGCCCAACAGCGTCAGCGTGGTGCGTCCCGACTGTTTGCCCAGAATATAAATGGATGTGTTCGACAGAGCCGCCACGTCGGCGATCCCCGGATTTGCCACCGACACCTCGGCGAAAGGCGCAATGGCCTCCAGCACGACGGCGCGGTTAACGTCGACCGTGACATCCTGCGATGCGGCACCGCGCGCTACTCTCAGAACGCCGTCCTGCGCCCATGCGGGCGCCCCTGCCAAAGCATTCGCCGCGACGGCCGCAGCGAGACAGACGATACGCAACACCTTCATCACTTGCTCCCGAAACCCTCATTCGCCGTGAAAAATCCTTGCTTCTCCGCAGCATGAAGACACTACCCCGAGCAGCCCACATGACAAGTATGCTAGGGCCAGGCTAGGGGCGGCAGAGGGGAAAGAAACCGAGGGGCGGGATTTGGCGCCACAGTGAACACGGCTTCGTTCACTCCACCTTCATGGTCTCAAGACTGTCTGAGCCTTTGCGCACCCGCACCGTCACATCCGGAGTTGGCGCCACCGGTGCCTCAGGCGCAGTTTCGCCAAGCAATTGCTGGCGGTTGAGCGATTCGCTGCTCAGTTCCTCGTCATTGTCAAAACCGCGTAGGGTGATGTCGACCCTGCCCAGCCGTTCGGCCAGCGTCAGGGCCTTCACCTCATCGGGTGTGACCTGCACGGTGATCGTGCGCGCAAGCCGCGCAGCAATCCGGTCGGTGTCAGTGTCCTGATCGACCGCGATCACTTCGATGTTCTGCAGCAGGAAATAGGTCTTCAGGCCCTCATACCGGTCATCAACCGTCAGGATGATATCGATATGTGTGCCAGGCAGCAGGAACCCACCGACCGAGCTTTTGGCGTTGACCGTCAGCGTGTGGCCGCGCATCCCTGGATCCAGCAGCGCGGCGACGGTCGCACGTTCCCCAAAGCCTGAGACTTTGCTCTTGAGGATCGGTTCGCCCTTTTCCATGCGCCGCAGCACAACGCGGGCAGGGCCGTTTTCGTTGAACAGATCGTCCAGGCCCTGGAACGAATTTTCAGGCAGCGCGTCCTCAGGCCAATCCACCAGCCGGACCACTTTGTCGTCGAGCGTCTGGCCATAGCGCAACGGCCCGTTCGCGACCGCGATCGACACAGTGGGCACGCGGATCACCTGCGGGCCTTGGTTGCGCAGACGCGCCTCCGCCATCTTCACTTGGCCGTAGAAATACCACACGGCCCCTCCCGCTAGGAACAGACCGGCGACGATGATGATAAGGGCCAGGACGCGCATGGGACTCCGAAACTGAAAGGACCGCCCCTCGTTTTACCCGAGGGACGGTCCGTGCATCAAGCGTCAGGCGATCAGCCCGCGCGAAAGGTCCGAACCGCAGATCAGGAGCTTTCGGCCTGCGAGGCAACGTTCGAGAAGTTCAGCTGATCGTTGATCGTGGTGATCATCGAATCAATGCCGCCGTCGAGCGCGGAGATGGCGCCGATCGACAGAACAACCACAGCGGCGGTCAGCACGACCCAATCGACGGTGACGGCGCCGGATTTGTCTGCGATGGCGGTGCGAATAGCGGTGATGAAGCTCATTTCGGTTTCCCTCCGAACACGAGACCAGAAGCTGAGCTGCCTCCGGTCAAAAAAAGATCCCACGCGGGATCGGCACACATGTCCTCTCAGACATCCAAGCGGGGGAGCTTCCCTGCGCTTCGTCCTCTGACCATGCACGATTGAAGAACGACCTTCAAGGATTCTATGTTGTTCAAAATTTAGTCATGGTGGCTCAGTTTCGACGTTGTTCTCAAACCAGCAACGAAAAGATCAGTCCGACATCGTCGAAGCGTGCGAAACGAGCATGGTGTTGATTTCGTCAACCAACCCACGCGACCCGGAATAGATCGGTTGAATCACAAGCAGGAACAACGTGATAATGCCCGCCGTCAGCACCACGAAATCAACGGTCACCGCGCCGGAGCGGGATGACAGGGACGCGGCGATATGGCTGCATATTTTGGAAAGCATGGCGAGGCGACCGATACATGTTAGCAAAATGTGATGGTCACTTTATAACTCAGCTCGACCCGGCAGGGGAAGCGTTTAGCCGCCTTCATTCCAACCTGCGGTCAACTGAACGAAATGAACCGATTATGATGATAATCAGCCGATATTTGGTCGGTCTCTGCATATGCGCGATGGGAACGGGGCCGCTATCAGCGATGGCCACAGGGCTTCCTCAGGTTGCATCAGATGCCGTGTTCACCTTCCGCACTGTGCAACCGCCTGATCGTGGGACACTGAAACGAATCACTTTTCCTCCTGAAGGCCAGCGCCCCAGCACGCCCACCACGCGCTCTCAGTGGTTCTGGGACTCCGTCAGCCCTGCCCGCGAGGCCGGCGCCCCGAAACGGCTTGCTCAGGTGCTCAACACCCTCGGGCCAGAGCTGTCGCGCCGCGGCGTGGCCCGCGGCGCCGACCGCGTGGCCGACCAAGTTCTGCGTGAATATGGCGCCGCATTGTTTCGCTCATCGAAACGGGAAAATTTGTCTCCAACTCTGCTTCTGGCTGTAATTTCGGTCGAATCAGGCGGGCAACCCAACGCGGTCAGTCCCAAGGGTGCCCAAGGCCTTATGCAATTGATGCCTGCAACCGCACGGCGATTCGGGGTGCGCGATGCGCTCGACCCAGCGCAGAACATCGCCGGGGGCGCGCGCTACCTGTCGTTTCTGCTTGATATGTTTGATCAGGACGCGCTGCTCGCCCTCGCAGCCTATAATGCGGGCGAAGGCGCGGTGACCCGCCATGGTGGCGTGCCGCCCTATTCCGAAACCCGTGACTACGTCGCGCGCGCGCTCTCGGGGTTCGAAGTGTTGCGCGCCCGCTGCGCCACCCCGCCCGAAGGCGCCCGCGACCCGTGCGAGCTTACCCCCTCCAAGGGCTGATTTGCCCCGGCCGAGGGCTGACTTCGCACGAAAAAGGGCCCCCGAAGAGGCCCTCGATCCATCCGCGGCGCGCCCGGTCAATCGACCAGCGTCGCCTCAGTTTTGGCGCGGATTTCGGCCATTTCCACGCCGTCGGCGATCTCAATCACCGCCAATCCACCCTCAACCACATCAAACACACCAAGGCCCGTGATGATCCGGTGCACCACGCTCTTGCCGGTCAGCGGCAGGGTGCACGCCTTCAGCAGCTTGGATTCGCCCCGCTTGTTGGCATGATCCATGATCACGACAACGCGCTGCACGCCCGCCACCAGATCCATCGCGCCGCCCATGCCTTTGACCAGCTTGCCGGGGATCATCCAGTTGGCCAGATCGCCGTTCTCGGCAACCTCCATGGCGCCCAGAATGGCCATGTTGATTTTGCCGCCACGGATCATCGCAAAGCTGTCCGCCGACGAAAAATATGAGGTGCGATCAAGCTCGGTGATGGTCTGCTTGCCGGCATTGATCAGATCGGGGTCAATGGTGTCCTCGGTCGGGAACGGACCCATGCCCAGCATGCCGTTTTCCGATTGCAGCGTCACGTCGACACCTTCGGGGATGTAGTTGGACACCAGCGTCGGAATGCCGATGCCGAGGTTCACATACATGCCGTCTTTCAGTTCCAGCGCCGCGCGCGCGGCCATCTGATTGCGGTCCCAGGCCATGGGCCTTCTCCTGTTAGTCATCTCTCGCCCCGGCGGCGCGTCGGTTCGGCGCGCGTGGGGCGGGTGGGTGGGAACGCGCGCCGGAGCGATGCGCCGCCGGGGCGCGCACGATCAGATCAGGGCCTCAGGCAGATCAGGGCCTCAGGCCGTGCGCAAAGTGCGCTTTTCGATGCGTTTCTCGAACGTGCCCTGCACGATGCGGTGCACGAAAATCCCTGGCAGGTGAATCTTGTCAGGATCCAGCGACCCGGTTGGCACGATCTCTTCAACCTCAACGACGCAGACCTTGCCGCAGGTCGCGGCATTGGGGTTGAAGTTGCGCGCGGTCTTGCGGAACACAAGATTGCCCTGCGCGTCCGCCTTCCACGCCTTCACGATTGCCAGATCCGCAAAGATGCCTGCCTCAAGGAGGTAATCCTCGCCGCCGAAAGATTTAACTTCTTTGCCTTCGGCGATCTGGGTGCCGACGCCGGTCTTGGTGTAAAATCCGGGAATTCCAGCACCGCCAGCGCGCATACGTTCAGCCAACGTGCCTTGCGGCGAGAACTCAAGCTCCAGCTCGCCGGACAGATACTGCTGCATGAAGACGTCGTTCTCTCCGACATAGGAGGAGATCATCTTCTTGACCTGACGGGTCTGCAACAGCACGCCAAGCCCGAAATCATCGACCCCCGCGTTGTTTGACGCGACTGTAAGGTCCTTAACCCCGGAATCGCGGATCGCTGCGATCAGGTTCTCAGGGATGCCGCAAAGGCCAAAGCCCCCCGCCGCAATCAGCATGCCGTCTTTCAGCACGCCGCTCAGGGCTTCGGCTGCGGACGCATAAATCTTGTTGGCCATCGAGGCCCTCCTCGTTCGGCGGCCCGCGCCGGGGCCGTCCCGCTGAATACATCTTTTGCTTTGGGCCAAGGCCAGCGCAATGTCAACGCGACCGCAAGGCAGGCCCCTCAATTTGACACCGCACCACGGCAAGGCTGCATTTTCCGCAGCTCGGTGGCCGCGTCACCGCCACCCCTGCCGCCACGCGGTTTCCATTGCCCAAGGGTCATCCTGCCGCTAGGTGTGTCGTTAAACATGCTCAGGGAGGCCCTTGCAATGCAGCTCAAAGATCCGTCGCTTCTTACCGGTCAGTCCTACGTCAACGGCGCATGGATTGATGGTGATTCAGGCAAAAAATTCGCGGTCACCAACCCCGCGAACGGCGACATCGTCGCCGAATGCGCCGATTGCGGCGAGGACGAAACCCGCCGCGCCATCGACGCCGCCTATGCCGCGCAGAAGGGCTATGCCCGCCTGACCGCCGCCGATCGCGCCTCGATGCTGATGACGCTCTACAACCTGATGGTTGCAAACATCGACGACCTGGCCACGATCCTCACCCTCGAAATGGGCAAGCCCTGGGCCGAAGCCCGCGGCGAGATCATGTACGGTGCCAGCTTCGTCAAATGGTATGCCGAAGAAGCGCCACGCATCTATGGCGACACCATTCCGGCCCCCGCGACGAACAAGCGTCTGGTGGTGATCAAACAGGCGATCGGCGTGGTCGCTGCCATCACACCGTGGAACTTCCCCAACGCGATGATCGCCCGCAAGATCGCGCCTGCGCTGGCTGTCGGCTGCACCGTGGTCGTCAAACCCGCCAAGCAGACCCCGCTCTCGGCCTTTGCCATGGCGGTGCTGGCCGAACGCGCCGGCTTCCCTCAGGGCGTGTTCAACGTGGTCTGCGGCACGTCGGCCAGCAAGATCGGCGCTGAGATGTGCGCCAACCCCAAGGTGCGCAAGCTGACCTTCACCGGCTCAACCGAGGTCGGGCGCGTGCTGATGCAGCAATGCGCGAAAGACATCAAAAAGCTGGGGCTGGAGCTGGGTGGCAACGCGCCGTTCATCGTGTTCGACGACGCCAATCTTGACGAAGCAGTGATGGGCGCGCTGGGGTCCAAATTCCGCAACGCCGGCCAGACCTGCATCTGCGCCAACCGCATTTACGTGCAGGACAGCGTTTATGACGAATTCGCACGAAAGCTCGCGGACAAGGTCGGCGAATTGCTGGTCGGCGATCCATTCTCGGCCTCAACCTCGATCGGGCCGATGATCGACCAGAACGGCGTCGACAAGGCACAAGCGCATGTGGACGACGCCCTCGCCAAAGGCGCAAAGGTCCTGTTCGGCGGGTTTGAGCACGCGCTCGGCGGCACGTTCTTCACCCCCACAGTGCTGACCGGCGTGACCCAGGACATGAAAGTGTCAAAAGAAGAAACCTTCGGCCCGGTCGCGCCCTTGTTCCGCTTTCACACCGAGGACGAGGTGATCGGCTACGCCAACGACACCGAATTCGGTCTGGCCGCGTATTTCTACAGCCGTGACATCGGCCGCTGCTGGCGTGTGGCGGAAGAACTGGAATACGGCATCGTCGGCGTGAATGACGGCATGCCGTCGAACGCGGCAGCGCCCTTCGGCGGCTGGAAGGCCTCAGGCCTCGGGCGCGAAGGGTCGAAATACGGCGCAGAAGACTTCCTTGAGATCAAATACATCTCGATGGGTGGCATCTGAGCGCCCGCGCCGCCCCCGTCCGGGGGCGGCGCAAAATTCTTCGCAGAAGAATTTTGCAACCAAGTCAGATTTGTCTGCGAAAAATCTGGGCCCATGGCCAACATCCTCTCACCTGCCCGACGCAGCCGCGCCATGTCCGCGGTACAATCACCTCGTACCGGCTGCGATTTCGCCTGCATCGCCGCGATCTGCCCAGATCGCCTGGCATCGTGCCGCCGTGACGCGAACTTCCCACAGGCTGAGAGCCAAGCCCGTTGATCACGCGCGCGACCCGTGGCCAACTGGTGCCATGATCCGTGCGCTCGCCCTTGCCGCTGCCCTGCTCGCCCCGCCCGCCGCCGCGACGGAGGTGGATGTGGAGCTGATGCTCGCTGTCGATATCTCCCGCTCCATGGACATTGATGAGCTCAGGATCCAGCGCGCCGGCTATGTCGCCGCCTTACGCGATCCAGCAGTGCACCGCGCGATCCAAAGCGGGCTTTTGGGCCAGATTGCGGTGTCCTATGTGGAATGGGCCGGGGCCGGCAAGCGTGAGACAGTGATTGATTGGACCTTGATCGACGGCCCAGAAAGCGCCCGTGAGGTGGCGGAGCTGCTGACATGGCACCCGGTTCAGGCTGTCACTGGCACCTCAATTTCCGACGTTATCGGATTTTCGGTCTCCGATATGGCGCGCAATGAATTCGACGGGCTGCGGCGCGTCATCGACATTTCCGGAGACGGGCCGAACAACACGGGGCCAGCGGTGACGGCGGCGCGTGACGCGGCGGTGGCCGCGGGGGTGACGATCAACGGCTTGCCCTTGATGATGAATGCCAGAGATGGGCTGTTCAGCCTGCGCGACCTCGACATCTATTACCAAGACTGCGTGATCGGCGGACCACAAAGCTTCGTGCTCCCGGTCTGGGATGCGGCGAAATTCGCCGAAACGATCCGCCGCAAGCTGATCCTGGAAATCGCCGGCATCCCGGGCCCCCGCGTGATCCACGCACAGCTGTCGCTGACGCCGCGCCGCCGCGCGCCACGCATCGACTGCCTGATCGGCGAGAAGCTGCGCGCCCAATGGCTGCGTGACGGAGGAGGGGAGTGGTGAGGGTCAGCTGTCCTCAGCGCCGTGGTCGGTCTTGTCCCAGAAATCGGGGGCCAAGGCGGCCTCAACCAACGCCTTCATTGCCGAAAAGGCGCCCAGCGGGAAATACAGCGGCAGGCTGAGCGCTGCGCCCGCCAGCCGCAGCCGCCCCGCCCGCGCCAGCGCGATCAAGGACGTGGTCACCGCCACCGCCTGCCCGACCAGAAGCCCGGTGAACAAAACCGTTCCGAGGGTGCCCTGGAACCAGTTCGCATCCCATGGCGGGCCGATCAGCAGCCACCAGATCCAAACGCTCCAGAACAGTGGTTGGCCCAGAAACGCCGCTGAGGAGCCGAGAAACAGTGCCTGAAACCCGATAAACCTGCCGGTCCCAAGATCGCGCCACAGGCGCAGCGGGCTGCGCATATGCGCGAGCCACGTCATCAGATAGCCCTTTTGCCAGCGCGACCGCTGGCGGATCCAGGCCAGCGGGCGCTTGGTCGCCGCCTCCACGGTTTCGGTGTCCACGAGGCCGGTCACATAGCCCGCCCGCGCCAGCCGCATGCCCAGATCGGCGTCCTCAGTCACGTTGAACGCATCCCAGGCGCCAATCCGTTCCAACGCAGCACGGCGAAAGAACACCGACGTGCCGCCCAGCGGGATCGGCATCCCCAGTCGCGCCATGCCCGGCAGCACCAGGTGGAACCAGGTGACGTATTCCACCGCAAAGCAGCGTGCGATCCAGCCGTCATGTTCGTTGCGAAACGCAAGGCGCGCCTGCACACAGGCCAACCGCCCGGACCCTTGCGCGAACGCCTCGGCCACCCGCGACAGCTGGTCGGGGGCGGGGCGATCCTCAGCATCATAGATCCCGACGATTTCCCCGCGGCAGAAATCCAGCGCGTGGTTCAAAGCCCGCGGTTTGGTGCGCGGCAGGCCCGGAGGGGTCACGATGATCCGCACCCATGGCGGAGGATTAAGCGCGCGCAACGCCGCGGCGGTGGCGGTGTCGTCAGGCTCCAACGCGATCACCGCCTCAAGCTTCTCAGGCGGGTGATCCAGGCGTGACAGCGCGGCGATCAAAGGCCGCGCCATGCCCGGTTCCTTATAAAGCGGGATCAGCAGTGATATACGTGGCAACGCCGCCTCCGCCGCGGCGGCGCGCGGCAGGGCGCGGCCCTCAGCACGGCGTGCATGGGCGGGCGCGCGCCATGGGCCCGACAGGGTCGCGACCGTCACCGCCACCCGAAAGGTCAGATTGATCAGGTTCAGAAACAGCGCTGCCATGAACACCGCTGGCAGCGTCCAGGACGGCGCGAACAGCAGCGCCAGAACCGCGCCGACGATGACGCAACCGATGGCGATGCGCGGGCCGGGGCGCATCAGGGCCTCGGCGCTCAGGGCCTTGGGGGTGCGGGCGCGGGCGCGCGTGGCGCGGGCTTCGGGATGCAGGCGCAGCATCAGGCGGTCAAAGGCGTCACCGGTTGCGACCGCGAACCGGATGCGGGCGTCGCGCGGCAGGCCAAAGGCGCGGCACAGTGCCTGTTCGCGCCCCTGCAACGATTCAGGATCAGCGGCCGCAAGCACCACATCGCCCCCCGCCACACGCCACGGAACCGCACGGTGGCGCAGGCAGGCGGCGATGCGGGCTGGATCAATGTCGCGCAATCCGGGGGGGTCAGCGTCAAGGTCGGCGAACACCATACCCAGCTGCTCTGCCAGCGCCTCAGCCACCGCGCGGGGGGCGACCTTGCCCTGCGCGGTCAAGATTTCCCCCAGACGCGCACGTCCGGGGCCCTGGGCGGCCTGGCGGCGCAATGCGGCCAGCAGATCGGTGCGCGTCACGGCGCGGCGCGCCAGCAGGATTTCCCCCAGCCGACGGCCCGAAGGCGGCGGCACATTGCCGCCCGACGCCGCGCGTGCACCGCCCACCGGGCGCTGTTTTGCGGCGCCGCCTGATCCGTCCATGGGCGCCAACGCGCTCTCCAACCGATTGAACCAGTCAGGAGAGTGCGGGAGCGATAGTTACTTTGGAGTTAAAGGTTAACGCTTCAGTTCATCGAGACGATGAAACGTTCAAACAGATAAAAGCTGTCCTGCGGTCCGGGGCTTGCCTCTGGGTGATGCTGCACCGAAAACACCGGCTTGCCTTTCAGCGCGATGCCGCAGTTCGATCCGTCGAACAGCGAGATATGGGTTTCCTCAACACCTTCGGGCAGGGTCTGCCCATCGACCGCAAACCCATGATTCATAGAGGTGATTTCAACCTTACCGGTGGTCAGATCTTTCACCGGGTGGTTGGCGCCATGGTGTCCGTGGCTCATCTTCACGGTCTTGCCACCCAGCGCCAGGGCCAGCATCTGATGGCCCAGACAGATGCCGAACATCGGCAGTCCGGCAGCCAGAATGCCCTTGATCATCGGCACGGCGTATTCGCCTGTCGCCACGGGATCGCCGGGACCGTTGGACAGGAACACGCCCTCAGGGTTCAGGGCCAGCACCTCCTCAGCGGTTGCGGTGGCGGGCAGCACGGTCACATCGGCACCCGCCGATGCCAGGCAGCGCAGGATGTTGCGCTTGGCGCCAAAATCGATCGCCACCACGCGGCGACCAGGGCCGGTGCGCTTGGTGTAGCCATCGGGCCAGGCCCAGCGCATTTCATCCCACTGATAGGACTGGGCGCAGGTGACGTCTTTGGCCAGATCCATGCCGGTCAGCCCCGGAAAGGCCCGCGCGCGCGCCACCAGTGCTTCAATGTCGAAATTGCCATCTTCACGGTATTCGATGGTCGCATGCGGCGCGCCATTCAGGCGAATCGCGCGGGTCAGGCGGCGGGTGTCGATGCCACCGATGGCGATGCGGCCGCGTTTGGCCAGCCATGCAGACAAGGTCTCAGCGGCGCGCCAGCTTGCCGGCTCAGTCGGGTCCCATTTGACCACCATGCCGAGGGCGACCGGATCGGCGGTCTCATCATCCTCAGGATTGACCCCGACATTGCCGATATGCGGAAAGGTGAAGGTCACGATCTGGCCCGCATAGGACGGGTCAGTCATGATTTCCTGATAGCCGGTCATGGCGGTGTTGAAGCAAAGCTCACCCTCGGCGATGCCGGTCGCGCCGAAGCCGCGCCCCATGAACACCGTTCCGTCGGCAAGCGCGAGGCACGCGGTGAGACGTGCGGATGCAGCGCCAAGCGCGGCGCGGGTCATGGCGTCGGACATCGTGCGAGCCCTCCAAAGCTGTCGTGAAACCGCCGCAAGGTAAGTGCGCTGCCGCATGGCGTCAAGCGCCCGTTCAGCCATAAAAAAATCCTTTATAAATCATGGTGTTGCCATAATTCACGGCGCATTGGCGACTCACGTGCGATCGTGTAGGGTCAGAAACCTTTTGTTCATCTACAGGACTGCTTCATGCGAGACCGCATCAAAGCCGCGCTGGAGAAGGCCATGGGTGCCGACGACCCCACTCGGGTCGGCACCCTTCGCCTTATCTGCGCGGCCATCCGAGACCGGGACATCGCCGCACGCGGGGCCGATGACGGCCCCGACTGCATCCCGGAGCAGGAGCTTGTCCAGATCCTCACCCAGATGATCCGGCAGAGAGACGAAAGCGTGCGCAGCTACGAAGAGGCCGGGCGCCTCGAACTGGCCGCGCGCGAGGGCGATGAGATCGCCATCATCCGCGAATTCCTGCCCCGCCCGCTGTCGGAGGAAGAACGCAGCCGCGCCATATCCACCGCCATTGCGGAGACCAAGGCCAAGTCGCTGCGCGATCTGAGCCTGGTGATGGGCACGCTGAAATCACGCTATCCCGGCCGGATGGATTTCTGCCAGGCGGGCGCCGAGGTGCGCAGCGCCCTAGGCTGACCCGCAGATCAGAATTTCGGGCGGCGTGGGGACCCCTGCGCCGCCCTTTTTCATGCGCTGCGGTCGGTGGCTTTACCGCCCCGCCCCGCGCGGAACGCCGCCTTGCGCACATCGGCCGCCAGATGCAGCGCGCGGCCCAGACGCGGGCGGTCATCCGCCAGTGCCTCCGCTGTCGCCAGCGCCGCGCCGTGATCCCCGGCGCCCAATTGCAGCCGCCCCAGCAACAGCCTGAGCGACGTGCGCGGGACCTCTCCTCCACCACAAAGGTCCAGCGCGCGCGCCACATCCGCCGCCGACAGACGCAATCCATCGGCATCCGCATCGCCCGACAGCGCCGCCTCGCCCCATGCCAACGCGGTCGCGGCGACGCCGGGGTTCAGCCGCGCGCTGCGGGCAAAACCGGCCAGCGCGTCGACGGTCCGCCCCTCAGCCATGGCAAGACGGGCGTTGAGGCACGCGATCTCAGCCTCTTTCACCAGCAATGCATCATGGGTCACCGCCATCAGATCAGCGGCTGAGGGCGGCGGATCCGCGTCTTCGGGCCATGGCCGGTCATCGTTGAACAGCTGCGCACGGCCCACAAACCATTCGGCGCGCACACGTTCATTGCCATCGGCGAATTTTTGCATGAAGGCGTCGGCCTCCTCCTGCGACGGGCGGCGCCCGCGGCCACCATGCCGTTCAATCACCGCCGACAGATCCACCTTGTCGTCGCGCGCACCCGCATTTGCCCCCCGCCCGTAGCGCGCCTGATCCAGCGTCGCCAGATGCCCCAGCCATGCCTGCATCGCGGGCCTGAGCGACGGGTTGCGGCGTGGTGGGCGGATCAGCCCGTCCTCTGGCCCCAGATCCCAGACCGACAGCGCGTCACAGATCACATCCCCGCCAATCAGATCGGACGGATCGAAAAGACGCAGGGTCACCGCATCCCGCCCGAATGCATCCCGGAACCCGGCCAAACATTTGGGGTAGCGATAGGCGCGCCGCGGAGTGGTGGGAAAGATCGGCGCGGCAAAGCCTTCGCCCGGCTCTCCGTCCCGCGCGCGGGTGCTGGCCATGGACACGGCAAAAGCGTCCTGGCGGCGCAGATAGATCAGCGTTTCAGCGCGCACGGCCCTTTCGGCAACCCAGTCGGCAAGGGCGCGCAGCAGGGCATCGCCGTCAGGCATGCTCCAGAAAAACTCCGAGCTCAGCAGCAACGTCCCCGGCCGCTTGCGCCCCGCGGCATCGGCCTCAGCGCAGGCGTCCGCGACCTCCCGCGTCAGGCCATCGGCAAGCTGCGCGCGCAGGTCATCGGCATCCGTGGCGGCGGTCTCAGTGATCGCCAGCTTCAGCTGCGGGGTGGGCGCGGGGTGCAGCGCCGCCGCCAGCCGCACATGATTGCGCCACCCCAGCGATGCGGGATAGAGCGCGCCGCGCGCCAAAAGCGCCTTGCGATTCACCGCAAAGAACGTCTGGAGCGAGGTGGAGCCGGTCTTGGGCATTCCGGCATGGATAAGGCAGCGGTCAAAGCGATGCATGGCGACCCCAGATGTCGCCCCAAGGTGGTTTACATCCCGTAAACGCAGCGCCCTGTGTCGCCGCCGCCGCAGGCGCGCGCCGTGGTCACATCGCGCCACCGGTCCCGCTTGCAGCCGCGCAGCGGGGCGGCGTAGCGTCGCGCCATGATGAACTTGACCCAAAATCGCTTAGCCGCCTGCACTCTGATGCTGGGCGCTCTGACGCTGCTCACCGCCCCGACCGCGTCCGCACAGGCGCTGTGCGCCGGGCCGGACGGCGTGATTGCCGGGGCGATGACGCTCGACACCCTCAGCACACCGGAACGGCGGGTGACGCTTGAACGCTTCGCGCCCGACTTTGCCGAGGCCGAAAGCCTGCAGATCCCACAAAACGGCCTGTTTGCTTTTGCGCGCTGCGATCTGAACGGGATCGCGCCGCCAGAACTGGTCGCGCTCGGCCGCGCCGGGGCGCATTGCACGGACACAGGCGGCGCCTCGCTGTGCGGGCTGTGGATCCTGGCGCGCACCACTGATGGCTGGGTTGAGGTGCTGGAGACGGTCGGTGCCGTGCAGATCGCCACGTCCTCATCCCATGGCTGGGCGGATCTGGTGATCACCGGCGGCGCACGCCCTTCCGTGCAGAAATTCACCGGCGAAAGCTACGCCGCTGACACGGGCGACGCGGCGTTCTCGCCCGACACGCTCGACTCGTATGAAACCCCGCTCGACGCCGCGCTGGACATCGTGTGGCTGGGCGTGCGCGATGAAATGCCTGCGGAGGCTGAGCATGTCTTCGCTTGGTTCTGGGACACAGCGAGCCTAGGTGCCCCCGGCGCGCTGACGGCGCTGCCAGACGACTTTCGCATCGGCCTTGCGCCCAACGTGCCCAACGCGTCCCCCGCGGTGATCATCAAGGGGGCGTCGGCGCAGTTCTGCACCGTGTCGGGCTGCGCGCATTGGGTGTACCGCGTCGGGGCCAGCGGGGCCCCGACGGAAATCGCACAGTTCGAGGCGTTCGACGTCACCGTGGCCGCCACTGGCGCCCACGGCCGGCGCGACCTGCTGGTCACCGCGCGGGGCGGGCCACAGGTCTGGCGCCATGACGGCGCGGCCTACATCCTGTCGCTGCTGGTCCCGCCAGCGCGGAACTGACCCGCGTCAGTCCGCAGCGCGCGCTTCGACGAAACGGTCGCTTTCGGGGTTAAGCGTGTAGAGCTTGCCCTTCGCAATATCCACCCACGCCCCGTGCAGCGACAGCAGACCGTCCTTCACCGCTTCTTCCACAAACGGGAACCCGGCAAGGTTGTCGAGCGAATGGCGCACCGCATGCTTTTCCAGCGATTGAAGCTGGTCTGGGTATGCGCCGCCCTCAGCCGCGACCTTTTCATAGGCGGGACGCAGGATGTCCATCCAGCGGCCAACAAAGCTGCCCTCGCCGTCCAGTTCCGGTGCCTTGCCTGAGCACATGTCATGGCACGCCGCGACGCCGCCGCAATTGGAATGCCCGACAATGACGATGTGCGCGACCTTCAGGTTGCGCACCGCGTATTCGATCGCGGCGGACGTGCCGTGATGCGAATGGTCAGGACTGTAGGGCGGGATCAGGTTGGCGACGTTGCGCACCACGAACAGATCGCCAGGCTCGGCCCCGAACATCGCCACGGCGTCAAGCCGGCTGTCACAGCAGCTGACGATCATCGCGCGCGGCCGCTGGCCGTCATTGGCCAGCCGGGCATACCAGGTGGCGTTCTCGGCATAACGCCGGTCGCGCCAGGTGCGGTACCGTTCTGTCAGATAAGTGGGCAGCACCGTGGCCAGCGCCACACCTGCTGAACGCAAGATCGAAAGCTTCTCAGGCACGTCGGTCGGCTTTGCGGTGTCGGACATGGCGCGGATCCCCCTCGTCATTGCGGCACGGTGTCTGATCGTCACATATGCTGCGGCGCATCACCGAACAACCCCGCCGATCAGAGGAAAAATTTCGCCTGACATGACGCGCCCATCGCAACCAAGACTTCCCCACTCCGTCTGACATCCGGGTGCCCGCGCGCGAAGCCGCGCGGCGGGTGGGCGAGCGGGGGCGGCAGTCCCCCGAGCCCGCCCGCTCCCTGCGTTCAGAACAGGCGTTGGGCGATGCGGTGAATCACGCGGTTGCGGCTGATCATACGGCCAAGCCTTGTGTGCACGAAGAAATCGGACATGAAGGCCATCACCCCCATAATCCGGTGCTCACGCGCCTGACGCACCCAATGAGGCTCTGCGCTCGGCACCTCTCCGTCGCGGTGGCCGCTGGGCTGGCCGGGGATGTGATAATTGGTGTTCGGCCCGTTGGCGTTCAGAAACGCAGCGATCTCAGCCCCGAACTGGTTGAAATAGGCGGCGTGCTTCAGGGCGATCTTTTCATAATTCACCTGCCACAGCCCCCGCTTGGACCGAAAGATTGAGGCATCCCTGATCCGGTATCGAAACAGCGGCGCTGGCAGCATCGCGCCCCTCAGCCCCGCCGCCATCAAGGATATCACTGATTCCCAATCGTCGAGGAACATCCTCAGCGACGGATCGTGCTGCCCCGCCTCAAGGAACGCGGCGCGCCAATAAATCAGCCCCTGACAGTTGGTGAGGTTAAAGATCAGCTGGCTCGGCGGTTCGGGGTTCCAGGTGGACCAGACGCGGATCGTGGATCCGTCAGCGTCGCGGAAATCCTCATTCCAGGCGCCGACAAAGGCGAGGTTGTCATAGGAATTCAACACGTTGATCGCGCGCGAATAATAATCAGGGCAGACGATGTCATCTGCATCGAGCAGCGCCATCAAAGCGCCCGTCGCCGCCTTTGCGCCCTTGTTGCGGGCCGCCGCGACACCAGCATTGGCGCCGCGCAGCACGCGCAGGATGCGCCCCTCAGGCCAAGCAGCGGCCGCGGCTTCCAGCGATGTCAGCTTTTCGACGCTGACCGGGTCGGTCGATCCGTCATCGACCAGAACAACCTCAACCTCAGGCCAGTCGCAGGCGAGAACGCTGGCCATCGTCTCATCAATGAAGGCGGCCATGTTGAAATACGGGATGACGACCGACAGGCGGCCTGCGACGCCCCCGGCTTTCAGATCAGTCACATCGCGGGCAGGCCCAGCGATAAAGGGAAAGCTGCGCCGCACATCCCCGCGCGCTTTCAGATCGGCGAAAACCGCCATTTTCTGCGCCAGCACCGTGTCCGGATCGCAGGCGGCCTGCACAGCCTCGCGCGCCGCGCGGCCCATTTTGGCGCGGGCCTGCGGCGTCATGGCCGCGGCGGCGTGCAGGGCGGCGGCGGCGGCGTCTTCGTCCTCCATATCCACAACGATGGCCGAGACGCCATGCTCCACAACCTCAAGATGTCCACCTTGGTTGTGCAGAATCGTGATCTGCCCTGCAGCCATGCTTTCCAGCACCGAATACGGGAAATTGTCGAACAGCGACGGATGCACCTGCGCGATGGCGCGCCCAGCGTCACGGTCGATGCACGCGCGTGGAACTGCGCCGCACAGCTCCAACCGCCCGGCCTCGATCTCCGGCGCGAATCGGGTTTCCAGATGGCGACGCATCATGCCGCCTGAGGCCGCGAATTCCGTATCCCCGCCATACATTTTCAGGGGTGCGTCCAGCCCCATGCCCCAAGCGCGGCGCATGATGCGGGGCAGCCGCTCCGCCCCTTTCCAATACGCGAGGCGCGAGGCCATGTAGAAATGCTGCGGATCGGGCGCGTCAGCCTGGATCGGGCCGTCCGCCACTGCATAGGGGTTGCGGATGATGTGGGCGTTCAGGGGCTTGCCCAGATCCGCCTCCAACCGATCCACCAGCGCCTGACTGGGCGAAATCACCGCGTCGGCGGCCAGCAGGCAGAATTTCTCCATCACCCCGTGCCAATAGACCGGCAGTTGGAATGTCGGCTGATCGTTCAGCCGGTCGATCATGTAGGTCGGCGTGTGCGCCAGCGTCACCACGGGCGTATCGGCAAAGGCCGGGTCGCCGGTCAGTCGCCGTTGCAGCACCATATACCCAAGGCCAAAGCCGTCGGGCGTCTCAATGACGTCGAATTTGCCATCGCGCGCGACCAGCGCTGCGGCGCGGTCGGCAATGTCCACGGAGGCCGCGGGCCAATGCCCGAACCAGTCGTATTCGCGCCGCGTGCCGGGCGCAAACCGCACGACATGCACGCCGTCAGCCCATTCATGCTGCCCTTCGGGCTGCGAGCCGTCGAGCACAAGCACCCAAACGTCATGCCCCTTGCCCGCATGGGCGCGGCAGACCTGCCCGAGATAGGTCGACAAGCCCCCCCCGAAACCGGGTGGAAATTCAAAAGTAAGATAGAGGATCCGCATTCAGGCTCCGATCCATGGCTTGCCTGCGCTTCGGGCAGGCGGGGCCAGCATCGGGGTGCGGAGTTTCATCTTGGTTAAAGAATTGCGTCGATCCCGAAGGCCTCGCGGGCGCGCAGTGGGGTGGGGGCAAAAACGCTCTTGCGTCGGGGGAACAAATCCATAATAACCCGCTCCACGCAAGGGATCGCGGGCGTAGCTCAGGGGTAGAGCATAACCTTGCCAAGGTTAGGGTCGGGCGTTCGAATCGCCTCGCCCGCTCCATTGCGGCGATCAAAAGGCCGGCCCTCGGGTCGGCCTTTTGCATTTCGGGATCCGCAATGGGTTGGCGCGAAAACCCCCTTGCACCGCCCCGCGAAATCCTTATACGAACTCTCACGGAGCGCGGGCGTAGCTCAGGGGTAGAGCATAACCTTGCCAAGGTTAGGGTCGGGCGTTCGAATCGCCTCGCCCGCTCCATCCGCCTTAGGCGGAAGCATAAAAGGCCGGACCTCAGGGTCCGGCCTTTTCGCGTCTCAGCACCCATTCGGCCACGATCAGGTTGGGGATCCAGCACAGCCAAGCGATGGCGGGATACGCCGCATCAAAAGGCAATCCGAACGCCATTGGGCCAACCGGCAGCATCAGCCGCAGCGTCACCCCCGCCAGCGTCAGCGCGGCGGTGCGGATCATCCAGGCGCGGTGATCGGCCAGCCGTCCGCGCATCGCCTGCGCCACACCCATGACCATGCACGCCACCCAGACCACGGCCAGCAGCGCGAATCCCCAGGCCGCCACCGGCCCCGCATTTGTGCCGATCGCCATGGACAGCCCGCCGATCCCCGACAGCGCAATTGCCACCGCTGAAACCCGCCCCATCCACCGATGCAGATCGGGCCTGCGCCTCCGCAGCCCCGCCGACAGTTGGAATGGCGTGAGCGCAAGCGCCACCGGTGCCAGCCCCACATGGGCAAAGAACGCCACCCGCCGTTCCTGCGCGTGGTAGGCGACAAATTCCATCGTCTGTTCAACGCCCCCGAACATGAAGCGCCATGACGACAGCGCGATGAGCAATGAGAGCGTCCAGAAGACGGGTTGGGAAAATCTGGCGGCGGGCATGAGGCAGGTCTCCGATCAGGGTTGCTTGACAGTGTAAAGTAAGCAAGTGCTTGACAGTGTCAAGGCGCGCAGCCACATGTGAATGCATGAACAGGCAAACCCCTTCCCCCCTGCGCGACGCGTTGATCGACGCGGGCTGCGCACTTTTGTCCGAAGGCGGGCTGGAGGCGCTGACCCTGCGCCGCTGCGCAGCGCGCGCGGGCGTCAGCCATGCCGCCCCGGCCCATCACTTTGATGGCCTGCCCGGCCTTCTGGCCGCGATCGGACAGCGGGGTTTCACCCTGTTTGCCGACGCGATGGAGCATGAGGCCGCCTGCGCCGACACGCCCCGCGCGCGCCTGCACGCCATCTGCCGCGGGTATCTGCGCTTTGCGCAGAACCATGACGCGCTGTTCACCCTGATGTTCAGCAAGGGCCGAAAGGTCGCCGCCCCCGATCCGGGCCTGCAACAGGCGGCGGCGCGCGCCTACGGCGTTTTGCAAGATGTCTGCGCACCCTTTGTGCCCGAAGGCGTGGCGCATGAAGTGATTGAGGCGCAGGTCTGGTCCCTGATCCACGGCTACGCGTTCCTCGCCGTGTATGGCCAATTCGGCCCGAATGGCGGCCCCATCGGCGAGGCGGCGCATGCCAACGCGGTCATGGCCCTGCTGGACCAGATCGGCGAGGCCCCTTAGCGACACCGCACAGTCGCGTTCGCGATAGCGCGATGGCCCTGTCCGGGGTTATGAAGGGATCAGGCCCTCGGCGATGGCGTCGCCGAAGCGCGTGCGCGCGCCAGCCCGTCCCGTCCTGAACGCCCGGATATGTACGCCCCACGGCATTAGCTGCGGGGCCCCATGGCCGGAGATTTCTCCCATGACTGACACTCGTCCTGCGTTCCACCCGTTCCCCAACGGCCCCGACGCGCCGCTGCCGTTTGGCGCTGATGAATATGCCGCCCGCATCGCCGCCGCGCGCGATGAAATGGCCAAGGCTGGCTGTGATGCCGCGCTGTTCACCTCAATGCACAACATCGCGTACCTGTCGGGGTTTCTGTATTGCAGCTTCGGGCGGTCCTACGGGCTGGCGGTCACGGCCGACCGCGCGGTCCTGATTTCAGCCGCCATCGACGGTGGGCAGCCCGCGCGCCGGTCCGCGTTCGATCAGCTGACCTACACCGACTGGACCCGCGACAATTACTGGCGCGCGGTTAAATCCGTGCTCGGCGCGCCAAAAACGCTGGGGATTGAAGGCGATCACCTGACGCTGGTGGGGGCGGCCAAGGCGGCAGAGTTCCTCGGCGCCCAGCACATCGACATCGCGCCCGCGGTCATGTCCCGCCGCATGATCAAATCCCCGGCGGAAATCGCGCTGATCACCGCTGGCGCCAACACCGCCGACATCGGCGGCGAGGCGATCCGCGATGCCATCCGCCTCGGCGCCCGCGAAATCGACATTGCCATGGCAGGCCGCGATGCGATGGAGCTGGAGATCGCCCGCCGCTTCCCGGACAGCGAACTGCGCGACAGCTGGGTGTGGTTCCAGTCCGGCCTCAACACCGACGGCGCCCACAACCCGGTGACCACGCGAAAGCTGGAGGGGGGGGACATCCTGTCGCTCAACACCTTCCCGATGATCTCAGCCTATTACACGGCGCTGGAGCGGACGCTGTTTCTGGGGGATCCAGACAAGGCGTCCTTGCGGATGTGGGAGGCGAACGTGGCCGCGCACGAACTGGGCCTGTCGCTGATCAAACCCGGCGCGACCTGCTCAGGCATCACGGCAGAGATCAACCGGTTCTACGAATCGGAGGGGCTGCTGCAATACCGGTCGTTCGGCTACGGCCATTCCTTTGGCGTCCTGTCGCATTATTACGGGCGCGAAGCAGGGCTGGAGCTGCGCGAAGACATCGACACCGTGCTTGAGCCCGGCATGGTCGTGTCGATGGAGCCGATGCTGACCATCCCCGAAGGCACCCCCGGCGCCGGCGGCTACCGCGAACACGACATTCTGGTGATCGGCGAGGATGACGTGGTGAACATCACCGGCTTTCCCTATGGGCCGGACCGCAACATCATCGCAGTGTGATAGCGGGCGGGGGCGCTGCGGCGCCCCCGCTGCCCTTGGGTCACCGTTGACGGCGCCGCAATTTCGCGCAGATGCTGTCCACGAAAACGGGAGGATCATATCATGCGCAGTCTCATCACCATCGCGGCGGTTCTGGTCGCCGGCCAGGCGCTCGCGCAGGACGCAGGCGGGCTGTGGAAGACGCAGGTCTCCGACACAGGCAGCTACCTGCACGTCGCGGTTGGCCCCTGCGGCGACGACGCTGGCAAGACCTGCGGGATCATCACCGAGGCCTTCAACACCGAGGCCAAGGATCTGGTCGGCAAAGCGATCATCATGGGCATGGCACCTGATGGCCCCGGCAAATGGGACGACGGCAAGATCTGGGCACCCGATGACGACAAGACCTACAGCGCAAACATGGCGCTGGAGGGTGAGGTGCTGAAGGTCGAAGGCTGCGTTCTGTTCTTCTGCCGCGGTCAGGACTGGACCCGCGTCAACTAGGCCCCTGCCGGGGTTGCGCGGGTGGCGGAGGGCCAACCTCCGCCACCCGCGCAACCCCAGCGGCGACTGCCGCCGCGGGCCGGCGCACCGCAATGTCCGATCCCAAATGCGGCCCTTGGGGGGATTGACCCCCCTGCGGCCCGACCGCCCCCCGACCGTTGCTGCGGCGGCAAGGGCGCGCTTGGGCGGTGCTGCAAATGTTGCACAAACCCCACCGTCTCATTGCCCCGGCCGGTATCGCCTGCGCTGGCGAGGGCCTCAGGCGATCATGATTTCCAACAGCGCACATCGCCCATCATCCACCGCCGCGATCGCGCGGGTCAGGGCGTCTGGCAGGGCGCCAGCGGTCTCCACCCTCTCCGCCCATGCACGCGAAGCTTTGGCGATCATCACCAGATCTGGCACCGGCTTCAGCGATGTCAGCGGCATCACGTTTGCCCGCGCCGCCGCTCCGCCTGGGTACATGCCAATCACGGACCCCCGCACGGCGCCCCATTCCTCGTTGTTCAGCACCAGGATCAGCATCGGGATCTTCATCGCCTCGGCGATCTGGTGACACGCCGCGGGGTTGGAGAAGAGATAACTGCCATCCCCCATGGTCGCGATCACCAGCCGATCCGGGTCCGTGATCTTCATGCCCATGCCCGCCGGGAACGACCAGCCGAGGCCGCCCGAATGCGGCTCCTGCCGCCACGCCCCGTGTTCCGTCAGGCCCAGCGGCGCCAGGGTCACGCCCAGTTCTGACAGCACTGTGGCATTACGCCCACGGATCGCCTCACCCAGATGCAGGGCCACATGATCCTTGGTCATGCGCGGGCCTGTCCCGCCATCCTCCGCCCGCTTGCGCACCGCGGCGCGGTTGGCGTCCGAGGCGGCCTTGATCCGCGCCGCCCGCGCCGCCACTACAGGGCCGCGCACACGCAGCACCATTTCAGCAGCCAGCCCAGCGATGCCGTCAGACGTCTCACAGGCCACGGTCACGTGGCTTGCAAAATTGCGCACCGGGGCGCGGGCGAACAGCGGGTCCGGCCCCATCTGGATCACCTTCGCGCCCGGTGCCAGCGGATGCATTGACGGCCCCCAGGGCGCAAGACTGTCGAGCGACAGGATCACGTCCGCCTGCGCCAGCCACGGGCCTGGGTCGTCGCCGACATGCATCGGATGATCCTCAGCCAACGCCAGCGCGTTGTTCCACCAGCGGGCAACCGGCAGTGCCCAATCGCGGGTCAGGGCGGCCAATGCGTCAAACCCCGCCTTCGTGCCGCAACCGCGCTGCGCAATGATCAGCGGGCGCTCAGCCGTCGACAGCAGATCCGCGGCACGCGCGATGGCGTCCGGGTGCGGGGCGACGCGCACGGGTGCCATGCTGGGCGGGGCGGAAAGATCGAGCTGCGGCACCTCCTCGCACAGGATTTCGCGGGGCAGCGATAGATAGACCGGCCCCGGCGGCGCCGAACAGGCGATGGCAGCAGCGCGGTCCAGCATGTCCAGGATCTGCTCAGGAAAGCGCAGCTCATAATCCCATTTGGACACCTCACGCACCAAGGCGGTCTGGTCCCGCATCTCCTGCCCCCAGCCGATGGGCACGGTGCGCGACCCGAAGCGCCCGGCCTCGGTGGTCGGTGTGCGGCCCGACATCAGGATCAGCGGGGTGCGGTCCATGGCGGCGTTGATCGCCCCTGCCGCGCCGTTCGCCAGCCCGACATTGGTGTGCAGCATCACCGCCTGCGGCCCGCCGGTGACGTAATGCATGCCCTGCGCCATGCCCAGCGCGGCATGCTCATGCGGCACGATGATCGCGATTGGCAGGTCTTCGCCCGCCGCCGCAGCGCGGGCCAGACCTTCGATGATGGGCGGAAAATCGGTGCCCGAATTCACGAACACATGGGTCACGCCCAGCGCCTTCAGTCGCGCAAAAATCGCGCCCCCTGCCGTTGGCGCTTCATTGCCCGCTTTCGTCCCGTCCATCACGCTCATCCCCGTCCATGCGACACGTCTTGGCCGAAACTGCGCCGGTGGCGTGGGCGGGGTCAAGGCAAGGCGCGCCACAGGGCACCCGACCGGCGAAATTCAGGCGGAACCGCAAGGCCGGGCGGTCTTTGCAACCCGGTGCCACCGCCCGCTCTCGCCGCGCGGGCGCGCCGGAGCAGCCGGGCGCAGCAGCGGTCGCGCGGTGCTTTGGTCAGCCGCCCATCGGCAGGTCCGGACGCCCCGCGACCCGCCGCAAGGCAAAGCGTGATCGGATGGATCGGATGCCCTCAATCCGGGTCAGTTTATGCTGAAGAAAGCGCTCATAATCCTCCAGATCCTCGGCCACCACGCGCAGCAGGTAGTCCTGCCGACCGGTCATCAGGAAGCAGTCCATCACCTCCTCAAACCCGGCGACGGCGCTTTCGAACCGCGCCAATGTGTCTGCACCCTGGTTTTCCAGCTCCACCGCGACGAACACGGTGACGGGCAGGCCCAGCGCACGCTGGTTCACCCGCGCCGCATAGCCTGTGATGACGCCATCGGCCTCCAACCGCGCGACGCGCCGGCCGCAGGGGGTTGAGGACAGGCCCACCCGGTCCCCGAGTTCGGCCATGGTGATGCGGCCGTCGCGCTGCAATTCGCGCAGGATTCGGCGGTCGATCTCATCGATGGGCATGAATTCCCTCCCAAAACCATATTTCGCGCAGGATAGCTGCACAGATCGCGGTTTACGAGGGCCGGAACGCGTGAACATTGCGCCGCCCGGCGCGCATAATGGTACAAATTGCGCCGAAGCCCGCAGCCCAGCCCGCACCGAGGATCCGCCATGTCAGCCCCGACCTCAGACCACCGCCCCGGCGTGCGCCCGGGTGGGCCGCTTTCAGTCCACATCCCCGCGCCCCATGTGCGCCCTGGCGACGCGCCTGATTTCAGCAATGTCAAAATCCCGCGCGCGGGTGAGGTCAGGCGCCCCCCCATCGACACCCCCGCCATCGACATCCACGACATGGCCTATTCCATTGTCCGGGTGCTGAACCGCAACGGCGTCGCCAAAGGCCCGTGGGCCGAGGCAGTGGCCGACATCGCCACCGATGACCGCCTGCTGGCGGGCCTGCGGGACATGATGACCATGCGCGCCATCGACAAGCGCATGCAGATCGCCCAGCGCCAGGGCAAGACCAGCTTTTACGTCCAATGCACCGGCGAAGAGGCGATCGGCTGCGGCGTCGCCCGGATGCTTGATCAAGGCGACATGAATTTCCCGACCTATCGCCAGCAGGGGCTGCTGGTCGGGCGCGATTATCCGCTGATCGACATGTTCAACCAGATCTATTCGAATGACCAAGACCCGATGGTGGGCCGCCAGCTGCCGGTGCTGCATTCGGCGCGCGACCACGGGTTCTTCACCATCTCGGGCAATCTGGGCACGCAATTCGTGCAGGCGGTGGGCTGGGCGATGGCGTCGGCGATGTCTGGCGATGACAAGATCGCATTGGGCTGGATCGGCGACGGCGCGACCGCGAGTTCCGATTTCCATTCCGCGATGCTGAACGCGTCGGTCTATCGCCCACCGGTGGTCCTGAACGTGGTGAACAATCAGTGGGCGATTTCGTCCCACAGCTCCATGGCCGGGGGTGAAAACGCGACCTTTGCGGCGCGCGCCCACGGCTATGGCTTTCCGTCAATCCGGGTGGACGGCAACGATTATCTGGCTGTTCTGGCCGCCGCTGATTGGGCGATTGAACGCGCGCGCGGCAATCATGGCCCGACGCTGATCGAATGGGTCACCTACCGCGTGGGGGCGCACAGCACCGCCGATGATCCGTCGGCCTACCGCCCACGCGCAGAATCGGATGCTTGGCCGCTCGGGGATCCCATTGCGCGGCTGAAAACCCATCTGATCACCCGCGGCGCGTGGTCTGAGGAACGCCACATCCAGGCCGAGGCTGAGATCCTCGACCATATCGGCACCGTCCAGCGCGAGGCCGAGGCCAACGGCACCCTGCTGACCGGGCGGCGCGTGTCCGGCGGCGACATCTTCCGCGGCGTCTATGCCGAGATGCCCGAACACCTTCGGTTGCAGAAACAGGAAATGGGGCTGTAAATCATGGCACGCATGTCGATGATCGAGGCCGTCCGCGACGCGATGGACGTGAAGATGGCCGAGGATGACCGCGTGGTCGTGTTCGGCGAGGATGTGGGGTTTTTCGGCGGCGTGTTCCGCTGCACCGCCGGTTTGCAGGAAAAATACGGTCCCAACCGGTGCTTTGACAGCCCAATCAACGAAAGCGGCATCGTCGGCACCGCCATCGGCATGGCCGCCTATGGGCTGAAGCCGTGCATCGAAATGCAGTTCGCCGACTACATGTTCCCCGCCTATGACCAGATCACGCAGGAGGCGTCGCGCATCCGGCACCGCTCCAACGGTCAGTTCACCTGCCCCATCGTGATCCGCATGCCCACCGGGGGCGGCATTTTCGGCGGCCAGACCCATTCCCAATCGCCTGAGGCGCTGTTCACCCATGTCTCAGGCCTGAAAGTCGTGCAGCCCTCGAACCCCTATGACGCCAAGGGCCTGCTGATCGCCGCCATCGAAGACCCCGATCCGGTGATCTTTCTGGAGCCAAAGCGCGTCTATAACGGCCCGTTCGATGGCCACCACGACCGCAAGATCGCCCCCTGGGCGCAGCACCCGCTGGGCGAGGTGCCCGAGGGCCGCCATGTGATCGAACTGGGCAAAGCCGCAATTCGCCGCGAAGGTTCGGCGATGACCATTCTGACCTATGGCGCGATGGTCCATGTGGCGCTGTGCGCGGCTGAGGAAACCGGCATCGACGCCGAGGTGGTCGACCTGCGCACCCTGCTGCCGTTCGACGCCGAGGCGATGGAGGCCAGCGTCAAGAAAACCGGCCGCTGCATGGTCCTGCACGAAGCCACCCTGACCTGCGGCTATGGCGCCGAACTGGTCGCGCTGATGCAGGAGCGGTGCTTTTGGCACCTTGAGGCCCCGATCCGCCGCGTCGCGGGCTGGGACGTGCCCTATCCCCACGCCCAAGAATGGGACTACTTCCCCGGCCCCGACCGGGTCGGCCGCGCAATGCGCGCGCTGCTGGAGGCCTGAGCCATGACCGAGCATATCGTAAAGCTGCCCGATGTGGGCGAAGGCGTGGCCGAGGCCGAACTGGTCGAATGGCATGTGAAGCCCGGCGATCTGGTGCGTGAAGACGACCTGATCGCCGCGGTGATGACCGACAAGGCGACGGTGGAGGTGCCCTCGCCGGTCACCGGCAAGGTGATGTGGGTCGAAGGCGCGATTGGTGAACGGATCGCGGTCGGGTCCGGGTTGGTGGGGATCCAAAGCGACGTGAAGGTTGAGACGGAGGGAGCGGGCGCCTCCACGCCCCCGCCCGTTGCCGCCCCCGCGCCTGCGCCCGCGCCAACCGCCGCGCCTGTTGCAACCGCCGCCAAACCGGCGCGGGCACCCGGACCGGCCCGCGCTGCACGGGCCGAAGGCGACGCACCGTTGGCCGCCCCCGCCGTGCGCCGCCGTGCGCGAGATGCCGGGATCGACCTGCGCGGGGTTGCGGGAACCGGGCCTGCGGGGCGGATCATGCATGAAGATCTGGACGCCGTGTTTGTCAGCGGTCCCGGCACCGCGCCTGCCCAACGCATGGGCCGCCAGCCCAACCTGTCGGTCGAAGACATCCCCATTATCGGCCTGCGGCGGCGGATCGCTGAGCGGATGGCGGCGACGACGGCCATTCCGTCGATCACCTATGTTGAGGAAGTGGATGTCACCGCGCTGGAGGCCCTGCGCAAGTCGCTGAACGACGAGGCACCGAACACGCCGCGCCTGACCCCAGTGCCGTTCCTGGCGCTGGCCATCGCGCGGGCAGTGGCCCAGCACCCTGAAATGAACGCGCTGCATGATGCGGATGCAGGCCGCATTCGGCGCATCGGCGGTGTGCATCTGGGCATCGCAGCCCAGACCCCCGGCGGCCTGATGGTCCCGGTGATCCGGCATGTGGAGGCCCGCGGCCTTCGCGACATCGCCGAGGAGGCCGCGCGTCTGGCCCGCGCCGCCAAGGACGGGACCGCCCTGCGCGAGGAGCTGTCGGGATCGACGATCACGCTCACGTCGCTCGGGCCCCTTGGCGGCATCGTGACCACGCCGATTCTGAACGCGCCTGAGGTGGCGATCATCGGGGCCAACGCCATCCGCACCCGGCCCATGTGGGACGGAGAGGCGTTTCGCCCACGGCAGATGATGAACATCTCCGCCAGTTTTGACCATCGGGTGATCGACGGCTGGGACGCGGCCGTGTTCGTCCAGACCATCAAGCGCCTGCTGGAAACCCCCGCCCGCCTGTTCATGGAGGAGATCTGACCCATGGCCGAGATCACAACGAAACTGCTGGTCATCGGATCGGGCCCCGGCGGCTATGTCTGCGCGCTGACCGCCGCGCGCCTTGGGGTGGATACGGTGGTGGTGGAGGCCGGGCCAACCGGGGGCACCTGTCTGAATGTCGGGTGCATTCCGTCCAAAGCCCTGATCCACGCGGGCGATGAGGCAGCGCATCTGCGCGCCGCCGCATCCGGCGCTGTGCCGGGGCTGCGGCTGGCGGCTGGGCCTGAGATTGATATGGCCGCGATTGTGGGCTGGAAAGACGGCATCGTCGGCAAGCTGCGCGGCGGGGTGGACGGGCTGCTGGCCCGCGCCGGGGTCCGCGTGCTGGCGGGCCGGGCGCGGTTCCTTGATGGCAAGACCGTGGCGCTGGACGGGCCAGAGCCGCACCGCATCCATGCTGAGATGATCGTGATCGCCACCGGATCGGCCCCCAGCGAGCTGCCATTCCTGCCCTTTGGCGGGCGGGTGATGTCATCGACCGAGGCGCTGGCGCTGGACCATGTGCCGCCGCGTCTGGCGGTGGTCGGCGGCGGCTATATCGGGCTGGAGCTGGGGACCGCCTTTGCCAAGCTAGGTGCCGCGGTGACTGTGGTGGAGGCTGGGCCTCGCATTCTGCCGCGCTGGGACGCGGGCCTGACGCGCCCGGTGGCAGAGCGTCTGAACGCCCTCGGCATCCGGGTCATCACCGGTGCCAAAGCGGTCGGCGCCGTGGATGACGGGTTGGCCATCGAAGGCCCGGATGGGGCTGAGGTGATCGCCGCGGACCGCATTCTGGTCACCGTGGGGCGGCGCCCGATGCTGGACGGGCTTGGCCTCGATACGCTGGGGCTGACCATGTCCGGGCCGTTCATCAAGGTAGATGGGCGCTGCGCCACATCCATGCGCGGGATCTATGCCATTGGCGACGTGACCGGGGATCCGATGCTGGCCCACCGCGCCATGGCCCAAGGCGAAATGGTCGGCGCCATCGTCGCCGGGCAATCGCGCGAATGGGACAAGCGCGCCATGCCCGAAGTGTGCTTCACCGACCCTGAGGTGATGTCCGTCGGCCTATCGCCCACTGAGGCGAAGGCCGAAGGGCATGATGTGGTTGTGGGCGAATTCCCCTATGCCGCATCAGGCCGGGCGATGACGCTGGGCGCGACGGGCGGCTTTGTGCGCGCGGTGGCGCGGGCGGACAACCACCTGCTGCTGGGCGTGCAGGCGGTCGGCGCAGGCGTGTCTGAACTGGCGGGCGGCGCCGCATTGGCGTTGGAAATGGGTGCCCGGATGGAGGATCTTTCCGACACCATCCACGCCCACCCGACCATGGGCGAAGCGGTGCAGGAGGCCGCGCTGGCAGCATTGGGCGGGGCGCTACATCTGTAAAACCAGCGATTCTGGCGGCGGCATCGACACCCGGGCAAGGGACCAGCGATCAGGCATCTGCGGCCTTCAGCGCCTGATCCAGCACCGCGCGGTCACCAATATGGTTCGCCAGAATCAGGATCAGCCTTGCGTTAAATGCCTCAGACTGCGCCGGATTCAGGGGTTTGTGCGCGGCCAGAAGGGCGGCGTAGAACCCGTCCGGGTCGGGGATGTTGGGCGTCAGGGTCAGGGTCATCGAAGTGTCCTTCATGCCGCGTCCAACGCCTTGCGCACAGCGCCTGCATCAAACGCGGTCCAGCGCGCGGCAATCACCTGATCGGGGCGGATCAACAGCACCGCGCCGGGCGCATCGCCCAGATAGCGCGCTGCCAGCGGGCCGGAGGGGTCGGCGTCCAGCCGCAGCGCCTCAGCACCCGCGACCGCCGCCACATCGGCGTTGATGCCCAGCACCACGAACCCGCGGCCCAGCTTTTCCAGCAGCCAACCGCCGCCCAAAGGCGCGTCTGGCGCGGGCCAACCGGGGGCAGATCGGGCGGGCAAATCGGCGCTGTCGGGCGCATCGGCCCCCCAGCGATAGCGGCATGGCAGCGACAACCGCCCCGGGTTCACCATCGGTCGCGCGAAATCATGGCGGTCGGCCAACGCCAGCACGGCGTCGCGAAACACCCGCTCCACCCCATCATCAGGGGACATGAAGCGGGTGGAGCGGGACGAATTCAGGATGTTTTCATCTGCGCCCTGCACCCGTTCAACGTCATAGCCGTCGATCAGCGTGTCTGAGGCGCCGCCCACCACCGCCGCCAGACGCCAGCCCAGGCTGTCCACGTCCTGAATGCCACCATTGCCACCGCGCGCGCCGAACGGGCTGACCACATGGGCGCTGTCACCGACAAACACCACGCGGCCATGCACGAACCGCTCCATCCGGCGGCACTGGAAGGTGTAGATTGATGTCCAATCCAGCGTGAAATCGGAATGCCCGACCACCTTCTCAATGCGCCCAATGATGCGTTCGGGCTGCTTTTCGACCTCAGGGTCCGCATCCCAGCCCAGTTGCAGATCAATGCGATAAATGTCGTCGGGCTGCTTGTGCAGCAGCGCGGACTGGCCTTCGTGGAACGGCGGTTCAAACCAGAATCGGCGCTCAGGCGGGAAGTCGCCTTTCATCTCAATATCCGCGATCAGGAAGCGTTCCTCGAACAACACCCCGTCGAAATCGAGGCCCATGGCCACCCGGATCGGCGAGCGCGCCCCATCGCAAGCCAGCAGCCAATCGGTGTGCAGATCATAGGCGCCGTCGGGGGTGTCCACCGCCACGGTTACACCGCGCGCGCTGGGTTCGACCCCGACCACCTTGTTCTTGAACCGAAGCTCAATCAGATCCGGGAAATCGCTGCACCGCTCCACCAGATATTGCTCAACGTAATATTGTTGGAGGTTGATGAAAGCGGGCATCGCGTGCCCGTCCTCAGGCAACAGATCGAAGCGGAACACTTCGTTTGCGCCGTGATAAGTGCGCCCGACTTTCCACGTCACGCCCTTGTCGACCATGCGCCGCCCGACGCCAAGCCGGTCAAAAACCTCCAACGTGCGCTTGGCCCAGCAGATCGCGCGGCTGCCGACTGAGACGACGTTGTTGTCATCCAGCACGGTGCTTTTCACGCCGCGCTGCGCCAGATCAATGGCCATGGCCAGACCCACCGGACCCGCACCCACGATCACCACGTTGCGGCGGGCCTCAGCCTCGCCCATCAGCGCGGGCGGGGTGGCATAGGGGAATTCGCCGTAGGTGTAGCGCATGATCGATCCTCCCCGATACGGGTGTCAGTCAGACGATAGGGGTGCAGAGACTGCCACGACAGGCCCTCCCTGCACCCGGCCTCAGCCTTGCAGGGCGGCCCACATGTCCAGATCGCGCTGCGCCGTCCAGATGCGCGGCGTGGCGATGCCCAGCGCCTCATCATAGGCGCGCGCGACGTTGAACGGCAGGCAATGCTCATAAATCGCGTAGTCCGAGAATTTCGGATCACAGGCGGCCCGGCACGCATCCCACGCCTGTTTCAACGTGCCGCCGCCCTGCGCGATGCGGGCGACCGGGCGATAGGTGCTCAGCAGGAAATCGGCGGTCAGGTCGATGGCCTCGTTGACCATGCCGCGCCCGACCAGCGCATCACCGCGGCCCGGCGCGATGGCGTCGACGTCATAGCTGCGGATCGCGGCCAGCGTGCCCTGCCAATCAGCGAAATGCGCGTCGCCGCAATAGCAGGCGGATTTGTATTCAACCAAATCGCCGGTGAACATCACATTGGCATCAGGCACATAGGCCACGATGTCCCCCGCAGTGTGCCCACGGCCAAGCTGCATCAGATCCACCCGGCGCTTGCCCAGATACACCGTCATGCGGCCCGAAAATGCGGTGGTCGGCCAGGTCAGACCGGGGATGCTTTCATGCCCTTCGAACAGGCGCGGAAAGCGGCCAAATTCGCTGTCCCAATCCTCCTGCCCGCGTTCAACCACCATGGCGCGCGCCGCATCCGACATCACAACATTCGGCGCACCATAGGCCGAGGCACCCAGAACCCGAACCGCGTGATAATGGCTCAGCACCACCCATTCGATCGGCTTGTCGGTGACGGTGCGGATTTTTTCGATGACTATGTTCGCCAAACGCGGCGTGGCCTGCGCGTCGATGATCATCACGCTGTCGTCACCGATGATGACGCCGGTGTTGGGGTCACCCTCAGCCGTGAAGGCCCACAGGCCGTCGCCCACTTCGGTAAAGCTGATCTTCTTCTCGCTCAGATCGCCTTGGGACGCGAAAGCCTTGGCCATGGGTGTCATCCTATCTGGTTTCCGGCGCAACAATGGCGGCGGATTTTGTAACTATCAAGCGGCGTGCCGTATTGGTTTATCCAATGAAATCAGGGCGGCAGATCAATGTTGAACCGCGCCTCCATCGCCGCCAGCGCGTCCAGCAGCCCGCCCGCGTCGGCGCCCAGTTCGGCCAGCACCGTATCTTGATAGGCGCGGGCCATGCCCATCAGGTCGCGGTGGGCATCCACCCCCTGCCGGGTCAGCGCCAGCGTCTCAGACCGCGCGTCACCAGCCACCGGCGTGCGGGTCACCCAGCGGCGCTTTTCCAGGCCCGTCACGGCGCGCGACACCATGGTCTTGTGCATGGTGCTGTCATCGCGGATCTGCGCCGCCGTCACCGCGCCGCGCGCGCCGATGATGGCGATGGCCCGCCATTCTGGGCGGGTCATGCCGTGCCGATCCTTGTAAGCCCGCGCGAACCGCCGAGAGATTTCCTCAGCGATCCGCGTCATGCGGTAGGGCAGAAACCCGTCAATCGCGAACGGGTCGGTCATGGCTTGGAGGGGAAATCCCCGCGCGCCGGTTTGATCGCGCCCGCGCAGGTTCCAAAACCGATGCGATACCCGTCGCCCATCGCCACGCCGGTCATGGTCAGGGTGTCGCCATCCTCCAGAAAGCTGCGCGTGGCGCCGGATGCCAGCGTGATCGGGTCTTTGCCGCCCCAAGAAGCCTCAAGCAGCGATCCCCAAGATCCCTTTTCGACGCCGGAAATCGTGCCCGACCCCAGCAGATCACCGACCCGCATCGGGCAGCCGCAGACCGCGTGATGGGCCAGTTGCTGCGCGGCGGACCAGTACATCACGCTGTAATTGGTGCGCGCGATGGTCGTCGGCGCGCCGTCTTCGGGGGTCAGGGTCGCGGTCAGGTCGATGTCGTAAAGGCCCGGCCGCGGCTCGCTCAGATACGGCAGGGTTGGCACTTCGCGCGGCGGGATCGGGCGGCGGAACGGCTCCAACGCTGCCGACGACACGACCCACGGGCTGATCGAGGTGCCGAACGCCTTGCCCTGAAACGGGCCCAGCGGCACATATTCCCAACCTTGGATGTCGCGCGCGGACCAGTCGTTCAGCAGCACATAGCCAAAGATCATGTCCTCAGCCTCAGCCACCGAAATCGGCCCTTCGGACGGGGTGCCGACCACGGCACCCATCTCGAGCTCATAATCCAGCCGTTTGCTTGGGCCAAAGGACGGCACGGCGGCATCCGGTGCCTTGGTCTGCCCCAAAGGCCGCCGGATCGGCGTGCCGGACACGACCACAGATGACGCGCGCCCGTTATAGCCGATCGGCAGATGCAACCAGTTCGGTGGCAGGGCGTTCTCAGCCCCGCGGAACATGGTGCCCACATTCATGGCGTGCTGCTTGCCCGCATAAAAATCGGTGTATTCGACCACCACGAAAGGCAGGTGCAGCTGCGCGCTCGCCAGCGGCACAAAGGCCTGCGCCTGCAACGCCCCGTCGCCGGACAGCCGATCATCGCCATCCACCGCCAGCAATTCGGTCAGCCGCACGCGCACCGCATCCCATGCCGGGCGCCCCAGCTCCATGAATGCATTGAGGAACGGAAAGTCGAAAACCGGCTCCTCCCACAAATCGCCAAAGATGCCCGCGGCTTCCAAAGCCGCCAGATCCAGCGCCTGATCCCCGATGGCGACGCAGCAGACGGGTTCTTCATCCCCGCGGCTCATCACCCCCCAGGGCAGGTTGTTGAGCGGGAAATCACAGTCGGGCGCGTTGGCGGCCTCGACCCAGCTTTTCTCTAGGGGCATGCGGTCCTCATCAGTCATTCTGTCGGGCGCAAGTCGGCGCGGGGCGATCCTGTCACGCCCCGCGCCGCCATGCGATCCTTTTGCACGCGCGGGTCAGCGCGCGATCCTTTTGCACGCGCGGCGTCACTTCTCGCCGGGGGTGCCGTCGAACTTCTTCTTCAGGCCCGTCCAGCAATCAACGTAATCATCCTGCAACGGCGCCTCATTGGCGGCAAAGGCGGTCAGATGCTGCGGGAATCGGGTTTCGAACATGAAGCTCATGGTTTTCACCAGCTTCACCGGCACCATCGGCTCATGTGAGGCTTTTTCGAACGCATCCACATCTGGGCCATGCGGCAGCATCATGTTGTGCAGACTCATGCCGCCAGGCACGAAGCCCTTGGGCTTGGCGTCGTAGACACCGTAAATGTTGCCCATCAATTCCGACATGATGTTCTTGTGATACCATGGCGGGCGAAAGGTGTTCTCAGCCGGCAACCAGCGTTCGGGGAAAATCACGAAATCGATGTTCGCGGTCCCTTCAACGCCCGAAGGGGCGGTCAGCACCGTGAAGATCGACGGGTCCGGGTGGTCAAAGCTGATCGCGCCCACCGGGCTGAAGGTGCGCAGGTCATATTTGCACGGCGCGTAATTGCCGTGCCACGCCACCACGTCCAACGGAGAGTGCCCGATGCGGGTTTCATGGAACTGCCCGCACCATTTGACGATCACGCGGCCGTCGCAATCGCGGTCCTCAAAGGCCGCGACCGGGGTCTTAAAGTCGCGCGGGTTGGCAAGGCAGTTGGCCCCGATCG
>JBLGAC010000044.1:0-32969 GCA_047610385.1 Paracoccaceae bacterium
GCGACAACCTTAAGTTCGAAGTCGAGCTGATCGCGCCCATCGCCATGGAGGAGAAGCTGCGCTTCGCCATCCGTGAAGGTGGCCGCACTGTCGGCGCCGGCGTGGTGTCGAAAATCATCGCGTAATCGGGCCGGGCTTTCGGGCCCAGCTCTGACACGAACGGGCCGCCGCGGGAAACTGCGGCGGCCTTTTTCGTGACCGGTTCACACGCGCCATCGCTGGCGTGCACATGGTTCATCCCCGGCCAACGCAGTGGCGCCGATGCCTGCGGTGCTGGTGGGGCATGAAAACCGGGGCCTGAGCCCCCCATATTCGCGCCGGACGGGCTGATCTTGGTCGGCTTCTGTCGGGGCAATGACCAGATTACGGCGCACCCTGGTCTGATCGCAGCGCGCGGCTCAGTAAGTGGGGTGTTCCTTGGGATCGCTCGGATCGGTGCCGGCGGCCAGATCGATCCGCGCCTTGATCGCCGCACGCCGGTCGTTGGCGCGGTAAACCTTGCGGGCGAGGGCCACGAACGCCAGGCCGAAATCACTGCGGGCGTCATGGGCGCGCAGCAGGTTTTCAATGTCCCACAGCGCTTCGTTGATCATGCGCAGATCGGCCGCCAGTGCGGCCATGTCGGCGGTCTGCGGCAGCCCGGCGTCGCGCACCGCGGTCAGCGCGTTGTAGGCGGCGGCGGCGGTTGCGCGCTTGCGCGGGTCGGCAAAACGCGCCGCCTTGATCGACAGGATCGTGATGCGGTCGATCAGATCCCCCGCGCCGATCGGCGCGGTCAGGGTCACGCGGCGGGTCCGCGGGCCTGCGCGCCATGCGACCGGGCCGCGTGGTCTGCCGCGCGGTCGCGCAGCATCGCCGCAATGCGGGTGAAAACGCCGTCCCAATCGCCCGGCGCGGTCTGGCGGACCAGCCGCATGGCCGGGTGCCATGGCGTGGTGTCGCCAGCCTCGCCATAGATCCAGTAGGGCGCATAGGCGAGCAGGTTCCACGTCTCGGTCCCGAGGCACGCGCTCAGATGCGCGGCGGCGCTGTCGACTGAGATCACCAGGTCCAGATTGCGGATCATCGCCGCGCAATCAGCAAAATCGCGGTCATCGCCGCTGGTATCCAGCATCACCGCGCTGTCGGCTGAGGACCGGAACCGATCCAGCAGCGGCCCTTTGTACAGGCTGAACAGCTGCACCCCCGGGATCGCGGCCAGCGGCATGAACCGCGCCGATGCGACTGAGCGTTTGTGATCGCCCTTGAAACTGGTCGACCCGGCCCACATCACCCCGACCTTCAGGCGCGCGCTGAACGGACGAGAGACGCGCGCGGCGCGGCCGACGCAATCGGCCGGAATATGGAAATCGGGCGTTGGCGGAATTGCATCGCTGCGCAGCTTCGCAAGGCGCGGCAGGTCCATCATTGTGACGGCGACGTCAACCTCAGGGAACGGGCCGTCAGCGGGGATCACGGCATCGACGCCGGGCAGATTGCGAAACAGGCGCAGAAGCGGCGGTTTGACCGCCAGCAGCACTTTGGCCCCGGTCTGCGCCTTCAGCTTTGGCAGCATGCGGGTCATCAGCATGGCGTCGCCGAACCCCTGCTCAGGCAGGACCAGCAGGCGCTGGCCCGCGATGTCCTGGCCGGTCCACCATGGGGCCGGTGCCTCTGGGCGTGATATTTCGCCGGTCTCCCAGCGCGCGCCATACCTTTCAAAGCCTTTTTCATAATCGCCCAGTGTCAGCAGCGACAGCGCCTGCTGGAACCGAAGATCGGCAAAATCGGGGAACCGCGCGGCACCGGTTGTGGCGATCTGCGCAGCCTCTTTCGCGCGGTTGAGGCTGCGCAGCGTCACCGCCAGCATGGCGACGGGTTCGGGCCGGTCAGGCGCAAGGCCGCGAACCCGGCGGCGGATTTCAAGCGCTTCATCGGGCATGTCCGCGTCTTGCAGCGCGTTGCCGAGGTTGTTGAGAATCGCGGGATTGCCGGGTCGCGCCTCATTGGCGCGGCGCTGGCACACCACAGCGGCGGCATGATCGCCGCGCGCGCGCAGCAGGGCACCCAGATTGGACCATGCCCCGGCATCTTCGGGCTGCAGGCGCAGATAGGCGCGCCATGCGGTAAAGGCGCGGTCCAGCGCGCCGCTGCGCTGGGCGGCGATGGCGGCGGCGCGCAGACGGTCTGGCGTGATGCGCCGGGGCCCAGTGTCGGGGGCACGCAGGCCGCCCAGCGGATCGGCCTGCGCATCTTTGTGCACAGGGGCGTCTTCATGCACGGACAGACCGGTCATCGCGTTTCCTTTCTGGCGCGGGTCTGCGCCCACAGCACGGTTTCGGGGCGGTGCGGTCCGCGCATCTGCGCGCCGGCCGCCGCCCCGATCCGGTCATCCGGCGGTTTTCACCCAGCGGTGCAGATAGCTGCCGCCGTCGTCGAGGATGATGTCCGCTTCAATATACCTGACGCCGTTCTGCTCCATCATCATGGCGTGAGAGTTCAGGAACATGAAATGCCCGGTGCGGGTTAGCGCCGCAGTCCAGTCGCGGCCCGGGAACCTGTCGCCCGCGTTCGGGGCCCAGACAATGCGCCCGCGCGCCAGCGTGTCGTCGATGTCCTTGATGATCAGCGCCGTGACGCCTGCAACCGGGCCGGTCACCTTGGCCGCGATCGGATCGTAGGGCGCATAGGACCCTTCCCACTGGCCCTCCAGCTCTGCCTTCATGCCGCCGTGCAGGTGAATTTCCTTGCTGGCGCCGCCGCCGGTTTCAAAACGGGCCGCGGCGCCGGGCGCGGGGGGCGGGGCGCCGCCGGTGGCGCAGGCGCCCAGCATCAGTGCGGCGATAAGGGCGAAGGGCAGGGCGGGCTTCATGTTCCGTCTCCGTGATGGGGGCGTCTGGCATGGGGGCTTTGGGGCATCGCGCGGAAGATGCGCATGCA
Source organism: Paracoccaceae bacterium (assembly GCA_047610385.1). Lineage (GTDB taxonomy): Bacteria > Pseudomonadota > Alphaproteobacteria > Rhodobacterales > Rhodobacteraceae > JBOCEF01. Next base: position 2,920 of record JBLGAC010000044.1, read on the forward strand.
GACATTCCCGCAACCCTAACGATGACAGCGCGGCGGGCAACAAATGCTTGCGCACCAGCGCCTCGCGCGGGCTTCCAATGGCGGCGCGGCGCGGCTACTTCTGCTGACTTCGCCGCGCCGCGCCGATCAGGGGGACCGACATGACCGACCGACCGGACCAGTCAGACCGCCCCGACGCTCGCCCCGACGCTCGCCCCGACCGCGACCACGACTTCAGGCTTGATCGCGCGACGGTGCAGCGCATCGTTCAGGCGGTTGATCTGGGCAATCGCGCGCGGCTGCTGCGCGAGGTCAGGCAGCTGCACGCCGCCGATCTTGCCGATCTTCTGGAACAGGTGGACCATGACGACCGCGCCGCCATGGTGCGGCTGCTGGGCGCCGATCTGGACCCCGACGTGCTGACGGAGCTGGAAGACGACGTGCGCGATGACGTGCTTGAGGCCATGCGCCCTGAGGACGTGGCCGCCGCGGCCAAGGAACTTGACGCCGACGACATCGTCTATCTGATCGAGGATCTGACGCATGAGGCGCGGGCCTCGGTGCTGGCCGCGCTTGACCCGGTGAACCGCGCGGCGGTGGAACAGGCGCTGAAATACCCCGAGGACGTCGCTGGGCGCATGATGCAGCGCGATCTGGTGACCGCGCCGCCGTTCTGGACCGTCGGGCAGATGATCGACCACATGCGGGCGCGCGACGATCTGCCGGATGAATTCACTGACATTATCTTGATCGACCCGGGGCTGAAGCCGGTCGGGCTTGCACCCCTCAGCCGGGTGATGGGGGCGGGGCGCGACCGGCGCCTGTCAGACCTGATGCGCAGCAACATGCGGGTGTTCCGGGCGCGGACCAGCCTTGAAGACGTCGCGTATGCGTTCAATCAATATCATATGATGTCCGCCCCGGTGGTGGATGACCATGGCCGCCTGGTCGGCGTGATCACCATCGACGAGGCAATGACCGCAGTCGATGACGAGGCTGAGGAGGACATGCGCCTGCTGGCCGGTGTCGGCGACGAATCGCTGACCGACAAGGTCTGGGAAACGGTGAAACAGCGCTTCCCATGGCTGGTGGTGAACCTTGCGACCGCGGTGCTGGCGTCGTTTGTGATCATGCAGTTCGACGCGACCATCGAAGCGATCGTGGCGCTGGCGGTGCTGATGCCCATCGTCGCCAGCATGGGCGGCAATGCGGGCACCCAGACCCTGACCGTGGCGGTGCGCGCCATTGCCACGCGCGATCTGACGCCCGCCAACATGTGGCGCATCATCGGGCGCGAAGCGCTGGCAGGGTTCACCAACGGGCTGCTGTTCGCGGTGCTGATCGCGGTCGTCGCGCTGATCTGGTACGGTGATCCGCGGCTGAGCGCGGTGCTGGCCGGGGCCATGGTGGTCAACCTGCTGGTGGCCGGGCTGGCGGGCATTCTGGTGCCCATCGCGCTGGACAAGGTCGGGGCGGACCCGGCGCTGGCCTCGGGCACCTTTGTGACCACGGTGACGGATGTGGTCGGGTTTTTTGTGTTCCTCAGCCTGGCCGGCATGGTGCTTTTGTGACCCGCGCACAGGCGGGGGAGGGAAATATCCCTCCCCCTGCGCCCCCCTCCCGATCCCGCGCTGCTTGCCTGTGGTGCGACGACTTTGAACGGTGCGGCGCCTTCGGCGGGGTTGATTTCCCCCCTCCGGGCGCTTTCATGCACCCCGACACGTGACATGAGGAGACCGCCCCAGTGATCCAGATCCCCACCTCCATCGACGAGATGCAGAAAACCCTGGCCGATGTGGGCTATGTCGCAGACCGCGCACTGTCGACGATCGCGTTTTTATCGCTGCGCCTTGGGCGACCGCTGTTTCTGGAAGGCGAGGCAGGCGTCGGCAAGACCGAGATCGCCAAGGCCATCGCCAAGGCGCTGGGCCGCCGCCTGATCCGGCTGCAATGCTATGAGGGGCTGGACGCCAGTTCTGCGGTCTATGAATGGAACTTCCCCGCGCAGATGGTGGCGATCCGCACCGCTGAGGCCGCAGGGACCGCGGACCGCAAAGCGCTGACTGAGGAATTGTTCTCAGAAGAATTCCTGATTTCGCGCCCGTTGCTGGAGGCCATGCGCCCCCAGCCCGGCGGCGCGCCGGTCTTGCTGATCGACGAATTGGACCGCACGGATGAGCCGTTCGAGGCGTTCTTGCTGGAGGCGCTGTCGGATTTCCAGGTCACGATCCCGGAGTTGGGGACGATCAAGGCCGCGGAAACGCCGATCGTCATTCTGACATCAAACCGCACCCGCGAAGTGCATGACGCCCTGAAGCGCCGCTGCCTGTATCACTGGGTTGAGTATCCGAACTTTGAGCGTGAGCTGGAAATCCTGACCGCGCAGGCCCCTGAGGCGCAGGAAGAATTGTCGCGCCAGGTTGTCGCCTTCGTGCAGCAATTGCGCACCGAGGATCTGTTCAAGAAGCCTGGCGTGGCCGAAACCATCGACTGGGCCAAATGCCTTGTGGCGCTGGACGCGGTGCAGCTGTCGCCGCAGGTGATCGCTGACACGCTGGGCGCAATCTTGAAATATCAGGACGACATCGCCAAAATTCAGGGCTCCGAAGCGACGCGCATTTTGGCCGAAGCCAAACGGGCGTTGGAGCCTGTCTGATGGCCACCTACGCCGATCTCGGCATCCCCGAGGACGGGAAGCTGCCGCACAACATCGTGCATTTCGCGCGCGCGCTGCGGGCCGCCGGCATTCCCGTCGGCCCCGGGCGCGTGGCTGACGCGATCCGTGCGGTGGAGGCGGCGGGGTTTTCCTCCAAACGCGATTTCTACCACACGCTGGCGGCGTGCTTCATTTCGCGCCCCGAACACCGGCAGGTCTTTGGGCAAGTGTTCCGGCTGTTCTGGCGCGACCCGCAGTTTCTGGAGCATATGATATCATTGATGTCGCCGATGGTGCGCGGTGCTTCTGAGCCACACAAACCCAAAGATGCCGAACGCCGCGCCGCTGAGGCCTTGCTGCAAGGTGCCGACGCGCCGCCCCCGCCGCCCGCGCAGGATGATGGCAAGGGCGAGGAAATTGAACTTGACGCCACCCTGACCTTTTCGACGGATGAGCGTCTGAAGACCCTTGATTTTGAACAGATGACCGCGACGGAACAGGCCATGGCCCGCCGCGCCATCGCCCGGATTGAGCTGCCGGTAAAACCCATCGCCAGCCGCCGCACCCGCGCTGCCCCCCATGGAAGGGCGCCCGATTGGCGCGCCACCATGCGCGCCGCCATGCGCCATGGCGGCGAAATCCGTGATCTGAAGCGCCGCGCCAAGGTGGAGCGTTGGCCGTCTTTGGTGGCGCTGTGCGACATCTCAGGGTCGATGAGCAGCTACAGCCGCATGATCCTGCATTTCCTGCACGCGGCCAGCAATGCCAAGGGCGCGGGCTGGGCCAAGGTGCACAGCTTTACCTTTGGCACGCGGCTGACCAACATCACCCGCCATCTGCGCCAGCGCGACGTGGACACCGCCCTGCGCGCCGCGGGCGCCGAGGCGCAGGATTGGGAAGGTGGCACCCGCATCGGCGCCTGCCTTGAGGAATTTAACCGCGACTGGTCCCGCCGGGTGCTGGGGCAGGGTGCGGTGGTGCTGCTGATCACCGATGGGCTGGACCGCGACGACCCCGAACGCCTGCGCCGCGCGGCGGAGCGGTTGCAATTGTCGAGCCGCAAGCTGATCTGGCTGAACCCGCTGCTGCGTTGGGACGGGTTCGCGCCCAAAGCGGGCGGGGTGAAGGTGCTGCTGCCCTATGCGGACAGCTTCCGCGCCTGCCACAATGTTGACAGCCTGCAAGATCTGGCCGATGCGCTGACCAAGCCTGACGACACTGGCGACAAGCGCCGCCTGATGGCGTTGCTGGAACGGTGATGCTGGAACGGTGATGCTGGAACGGTGATGCTGGGCCAGTGATGCTGGGTTGGCGCGTCTGAAACGGCGCGCGTCTGATCGGGTTTTGGTGCTGGTGAAGGCTGCGTGGGGGGGGCTGACCCCCGATCAGGCGAGCAGCCCCTGCATCGCCGCCATGATTGAAAAAACTGACATCTTGGAGGTTTAGTATTTACGAAAAATTACACTTGTTTGATTTCAGGTAATTAACTATATTCAATTAAATAACGATTGATGCTCAGTTTCAAAATCTCGTGTGCTGCCTGTTGTCAATTCTGCCCCGCGCGCGCGATGCGCGGCACCAATGTCTCCCCCTGTGCCCACTGGCGCGCGGCGCGATGGCTCGCCATAGTCGCAGCGATGGTGCCATGCAAAACCTGCACCGCTGATCTGGGAGAACACGCGCCATGTCCGCCGCCGAACACGACCGCATTCCCGAAATCGCGCTGGGATGGCTGGCGACAGGCAAGGGCGCTGCGCTTGCGACTGTGGTGCAGACCTGGGGCTCAGCGCCGCGGCCCACCGGCAGCCAGCTGGCGATATCCTCTGAGGCTGAGATCATGGGCTCCGTCTCTGGCGGCTGCGTCGAAGGTGCGGTGGTGGCCGAGGCCCTTGAGGCGCTGGAGGACGGGCGCCCGCGGATCATCGAATTTGGCGTCTCGGACAACGAAGCCTTCGCCGTGGGTCTTGCCTGCGGCGGCACGATCCGCATTCTGGTGGAACCGATCGGCACTGGCACCGGCCCGACGCGCGCCATGATCGAAGACCTGGTGGCCGCGCGCGCCGCCCGCCGCGCCATGGTCATCGCCGTGAACCCCACAACGTGGGAACGCCGTTTGATTGAACGCGGCGCGCCCGATCCGATGATCGATGCCGCGACTCGCGCCATGGACGGTGACAAGTCTGGGTTCCTGCCCAACGGAGACTGGTTTTTGGGCGTTCACAACCCGCCCTTGCGCATGGTGGTGGTCGGGGCGGTGCACATCGCCCAGGCGCTGATGCCGATGGCGCGGCTGGCAGGCTATGACGCGGTGCTGGTTGACCCGCGTGAGGCGTTTGGCGCCCAGGCGCGGTTCCCCGGTGATACGATCCTGCACGACTGGCCGGACGAGGCGCTGGCCAAACACGGTCTGGATGAACGCACCGCCGTGGTGACGCTGACCCATGATCCCAAGCTTGACGATCCGGCGATCATGCAGGCGCTGAAGGCCCCGGTGTTTTATCTGGGGTGTCTTGGGTCCACGCGCACCCATGCCAAACGCGTCGTGCGGCTGCAGGAGGCGGGATTTTCCGCGGCGCAGATCGCGCGGATCCACGCGCCAGTCGGTCTGGACATCGGCGCCAAATCGCCCGCCGAAATCGCCGTGTCGATCATCGCCCAGATCACAGAGCGTCTGCGCCGCCCCGACACGCGCCCCGACACGCGCCCCGACACGCGCCCCGACACGCGCCCCGACACGCGCCCCGACACGCGCCCCGACACGCGCCCTGGGGCGTCAGCGTGATCTTTGGTCCCACCGCGCTTGAGGACGCGGCCGGCGCAGTGCTGGCCCATTCGATGCGTGCGGGCGTCAAGCGGCTGAAAAAGGGCCTGCGCCTGACCCAAGCTGACATAGAGACCCTGCGCGACGCGGGCTTTGCCACCGTCACCACCGCGCGCCTTGGCCCTGATGATGTGGCCGAGGACGCCGCCGCTGCCGCCATCGGGCGGGCGCTGGTCCCGAACCCGGATGCGGCGGGGCTGTCGCTGGCGGCACCGTTCACCGGGCGGCTCAATGTCTATGCGCTGACCGGGGGGGTGATCCGGGTGGATGCGGCGCGGGTGAATGCGGTGAACGGGCTGCACGAAGCCGTGACGCTGGCGACGCTGCCCGATTATGCGCGCGTGCGGCCCCGGCAGATGGTGGCGACGGTCAAGATCATCCCCTATGCGGCCCCTGCCGCGGCGGTGGCGGCGGCAGGCGCGGCGCTGGCGGGGCTTAGCCCGGCCCTGCGCCTGCACCCGCCGCGGCTGCGCGGCGTCGGGCTGGTGCTGACGGCGACGCCAGGCATGAAGGTCGGCCTGCTGGACAAGGGTGCCGAGGCAGTGCGCACGCGGCTGTCCGCGCTGGGTGTTGATCTGGCGGATGAACGGCGGGTGGACCATGACATCGGCGCGCTGGCCGGCGCGCTTGATGGGTTGGCGGGTGAGGCGGTGTTGATCCTGACAGGATCGGCGACCTCAGACCGTCATGATGTTGGCCCCGGCGCGGTGGAACGCGCGGGCGGGCATGTGGACCGGTTCGGCATGCCGGTTGATCCCGGCAACCTGATGTTTCTGGGAATGTTGCCTGGCCCTGCGGGCATGCGCCCGGTGATCGGCCTGCCGGGCTGCGTGCGGTCCCCCGCCCTCAACGGCGTTGATTGGGTGCTGGAGCGGATCATCTGCGGCCTGACTGTCACCGCGCAGGACATTGCGGGCATGGGGGTCGGCGGGTTGCTGAAAGAAATTCCGTCGCGTCCGCAGCCGCGCGCAGGCGGGGCGGCGGTGCCTGAACGGCCCGTCGTCTCAGCAATATTGCTGGCCGCGGGCGCGTCGCGACGCATGGGCGGGCGCGACAAGCTGTTGGAAGACGTCGGCGGAGAGCCCGCCCTGCGCCGCGCCGCCCGCGCGCTGATCGACAGCGCGGCCGATGAGGTGATTGCCGTGATCCGCGCGGGCGACGGTGCGCGGCGCGCGGCGCTGGCGGATCTGCCGCTGCGGATCACTGAGAACCCTGAGGCGGGCGAAGGCATGGCGTCGTCAATCCGTGCGGGGCTTGCGGCGCTTCGGCGCGATGCGGATGCGGCTGTGGTGGCGCTGGCGGACATGCCCGAAATCGGTGCTGAACACATCGACCGGCTGCTGTCGGCCTTTGACCCCGCAGAGGGGCGCGCCATCTGCCGCGCCACGGATGCGGACGGGCGCCCGGGCCATCCGGTGCTGTTCGGGCGGCGGTTCTTTGAAAACCTCGCGCGGCTTTCCGGGGATGAAGGCGCGCGCGACATCCTGCGCGACAACGAAGACTACGTCGTTGACGTGGCAACCCCGGGGCGTGGCGCGCGGCTTGATCTGGACACGCCTGAGGCATGGGCCGCGTGGCGCGCGGGCGGTGGCGGCTGAACCGGCGTCCTGCGCCGCAGCAGATCCATGCGGCCGTGCCTTGACAGGCCCCGCCCCGCGGCTGACGGTGGATGGTAAGGCGCGCGTCAAGGCGTGGTGCCGGACCCCGTAGATGAATGGGCGCGCCGCCAAGGCGGCGCGCGGCGAAAGGCAGCGCATGCAGATCTACCTGCCCATTGCAGAGGTGTCGGTGAACGCCTTTCTTCTGCTGGGCCTTGGCAGTGTGATCGGCATTCTTTCGGGCCTGTTTGGCGTTGGCGGCGGGTTCCTTATGACGCCGCTGCTGATCCTGATCGGCATTCCGCCTGCGGTTGCGGTGGCGACGGGGGCGACGCAGATCGTCGGGTCCTCAGCATCCGGAGTGTTGGCGCATTGGCGGCGCAAAACTGTCGATTTCCGCATGGGACTGGTGCTGCTGGCGGGGGGTGTGCTCGGCTCGTTCCTTGGGGTGCGGCTGTTCACGATGCTGCGTGAAATGGGGCAGGTCGAACTGCTGGTCTCGCTTTGCTACGTGGTGTTCCTTGGGATCGTTGGCGGGCTGATGTTCATCGAAAGCGTGGTGGCGCTGCGCCGTGCGCGCAATGGCACCCGCCGGATCGGCAAGCGCAGGCGCCACAACTGGGTGCATGGGTTGCCGCTGAAAATGCGGTTCCGGGTCTCAAACCTTTATATCAGCGCGATCCCGCCGTTCGGCATCGGCCTGATGGTCGGTGTTCTGGCGGCGATCATGGGGGTTGGCGGCGGCTTTGTGATGGTGCCCGCGATGATCTATCTGCTGGGCATGCCCACTGCGGTCGTGGTCGGGACCTCGTTGTTTCAGATCCTGTTCGTCACGGCTGTCACCACCATGCTGCACGCCACCCAGAACTACACGGTGGATCTGGCGCTGGCGCTTTTGCTGCTGGTCGGCGGCGTGATCGGTGCCCAGTTTGGCGCGCGGATCGGCATGCGCCTTAAGGCTGAGCAATTGCGCGTGGCGCTGGCGGGTCTGGTGCTGCTGGTGTGCTTCAAGCTGGCCTTTGATCTGGTGGCGCGCCCCGCTGAGCTGTTTTCAATTGCGGGAGCAACGGGATGACCGCGCTGCGTCTGATGGTGGCTGCCCTCACGCTCTCGGTCTGGGCGGGCGCGGTTCTGGCGCAGGCCAAGGATGGCGCTGAGGGCGGCATTGTCGCCGCCCTGTCGCAGAACCGCGTGTCGATCACGGCCAATTTCTCAGGCAGCCAGATATTTGTATTCGGCGCGATCAAGGGCGCCGCCCCCGAGGGTGCCAAGCTAGAGGTGGTGCTGGCCATTGCCGGGCCCTCAGGCCCGGTCAAGGTGCGCCGCAAGGACCGGGTGGCAGGCATCTGGGTCAACCGCGACGAGGTGCTGGTGGATGAGGCACCGTCATTCTACGCCGTCGCCTCCACCGGGCCGCTGGACGAGGTGCTGAGCCACACTGACGATCTGCGCCACCGCATCGGCATCGACCATCTGGTGCGCCTGATCGGCGCCCCCGCAGATGTCGACGCGCCGGAGGATTTCCGTGAGGCGGTGATCCGCCTGCGCCGCGACGAAGGGCTTTACGTTGAATTGCCGGGCGTGATCCGCACGGTCGAAGACACCCTGTTTGCCGTCGACATCAAGCTGCCCGCCAACCTGGTGGAGGGCGATTACAGCGCCCGCGTTTTCCTGCTGCGCAACCGGGAAGTGGCCGATATCTTCGAGACCGACATCACCGTGCGCAAGGTGGGGCTGGAGCGCTGGATCTTCGCGCTGTCACGCGAAAACCCCGCCGCCTATGGGCTGCTGTCCATTGTGGTTGCGCTGCTTGCGGGGTGGGGCGCCTCCGAAGCGTTCAGATTGCTGCGCTCCTGAAGCCCCTCCCCGGGGCGGGGCCCCTCGCCGGGGAGGGCGAACTGGGGTGCAGCGCGGGGGCTGTGGCGCGCCTTGGCTGTCGCCAGCAGGCCCATCTGGCCTGGCAAAATATCCGTCGGAACGGTTGTGCGGTCTGCCGACGTTTTTGCCGGTCCGCGCGCCCTATCGCCCGACGCGCAGGTGCAGCGCCACCCCATGTCCGGCTATCACCGCCGGCCGCGCGCCAACGCGCGCCAGCCAGTTGCGCAAGTGGGCGAAGGGGGTAAGGTCCTGCTCCTGCTTTTCCCACAGGCTGGCCCAGGGCCAGATCGCCATGTCGGCGATGGAATACGCACCAGCCACATAATCGCGGTCCGCAAGCCGCTGGTCAAGCACGCCGTAAAGGCGTTTGGTTTCATTGCGATAGCGGTCCTGCGCATAGGGCAGCGCATTGGGCGGGTCCATATTCGGCGCATAGGCGAGGAAGTGATGCGCTTGCCCCGCCATGGGTCCAAGGCCGCCCATCTGCCACATCAGCCACTGGTCGATCTCGATGCGGTCAAGCTCAGTCTCGCCATAGAAACGGCCGGTCTTGCGGGCGAGATATTGCAAGATGGCACCGGATTCGAAAATTGCGATGGGGGCGCCGTCTGGCCCCTCAGGGTCGATGATCGCGGGCATGCGGTTGTTGGGGGCGATCTTCAGGAAATCGGGCGCGAACTGTTCACCCTTGCCGATGTTCACCAGATTGACCGTGTAGGGCAGCGCCAATTCCTCCAGCGCGATGGAGATCTTCCAGCCGTTGGGGGTGGGCCAGTAAAAAAGCTCAATGGGCGCCTGCATGCTGTGCTCCGGGTCGATGAACATGGATCGACCCGGAGGATGGGCGTGCGCGGCGCTGAGGGCAAGGGGCGGAGGTGCGGGGCCGGGCTCGGGGGAGCAAGGCCCCCCGCTCGCCCGGCCGCGGCGCACCAGGGCGCAGAGGAGGTGCGAGGCTTCAGGCGGGGGCGTCCATCGCGCCGCCGTCATGGGCTTGGGGTGCGGACGCGCCGGCCAGGCGGCTCCAACGTGGATGCAAATCGGTGGGGGCACCGCTGCGGCGCAGGGCCTCAGGCGACCAGCGGGCGCGGTCGCGCAGCATGGTGGACCACAGACGCATGGAACCCTCACGCTGATAAAACCCCCGATGGCAAATCGGCCCAGGCGCGGCGCCGAGCATGAGGCCACGGCCCGCCAGAAACGCTTCGTGCGCAGGGTTGTCGATCTGCAGGTCGATCCAGTTGCCCGCCCGCGCGCCCAGCCCCGCGCGCCCCAGCGCGCCGGGGCGGCCATGCATGGGGGTGGGCGCGGCCGCTTCGAACATCGCGTCGAACAGGTCATTGTGCCGGGCGATTATGTTGATCACCTCAGCCCCGCCGGGGCGGTCGCGCGGCAGAAGGCGCCGCGCGGTGACGGCATGTTCCGCCGCGCCCAGCAGAATCGCGCGCCCCGCGCCGGGCGCCGACAGCGCATGCAGCGCCGCGCGTGCGCCCAGCGAATGGGCGAGCATGTCGACGGTCAGGTCGGGGCGCGCCTCATGGATCACCTCAATCAAGGCGCCGAGGCAGCGGCCCGCTTCGGCGGCACGCTCATACACCTGCGCGAATCCCAGATCGGGCACCAAGCGCCATGCGGCGGCGCGCAAAGCGGCGGTGATCACGCGCCGTGCCATCGGCGCACCGGCTGCAATGGATGCTGCGCCATTGCTGAGGTCGGCGGTCATGGCCTTGATGCCAATCTGCGGCGCGTTTTTGGTGCCAGTGGCGCGCGGCCATGAAAAAAGGCGCGTGCCAGATGCCCGCGCCTCCCAACCAAATGCTATGCAAAGCCCGTCTTGTCGGCCCTGCGGGCTGAATCCGAGCCGCGCGGGCCATGCTCTCGGGTTTCGTGCGCAGAACAGCGTGTCATGCGGATCGTGGCACCCGCGCCCCGGTTCAAACCGGAACCCGTGGATCAGCGCGGCCACCGGCGCGCCTTGTGGCACGCGGTCCAGCGCGGCCATCAGCCCTGCCGCCGCCTGCGCGCCGCCCGCTTCCCCCCCAGGGGTGCGAAGCGTCAGGCCCTCTCGTCTCACCGTCACATGGATCACGGCCAAGGACTTGCCCCCCAAAAAACAACGCGCAGTCCGACATGGACGCTCATGGACACTCGATGCCGCCATATGACGACATGCGCGTTGCAAACCCGTGAACATCGCGGAACATCGTCATTGCCAAGGGGTTGACCGGGCGGCTGCCTGGGCGTAATTCAAAAGCATCGTGGCGATTTGTGACCGGATTGCGGGCCACGTTAAACATTCCGCTAAAAGGTCGGGTCCGCGCGGGTCATGCCGCGCGCCCGATCAGACGGTCGGGGCGCAGACGCAAAGGCCGGGGCCGCGGCTCAGGATCCATTATATGACCCAGAACGACATCAAGGGGCTTCGCCCCCGCACCATCGCCGTGCATGCCGGGACCAATCGGTCGCAGCATGGGGAAACCTCCGAAGCGATCTATCTGACGCAGGGCTTCGTTTATCCTGACGCCGAAACCGCGAAGCGCCGGTTCACCGGCGAGGAGGACGGGTTCATCTATGCGCGCTACGGCAACCCCACCGTGCGCATGTTCGAAGACCGGATCGCCGCGATTGAGGGCGCGCAATGCGCCTTTGGCACCGCGTCGGGCATGGCGGCTGTCAACGCCGCGCTGATGTGCCAGTTGAAAGCCGGCGATCACCTGGTTGCGGCGCGGGCGCTGTTCGGATCGTGCCTTTTCATCGTGGAGACGCTGCTGCCGCGGTTCGGCATTGCAACCACGCTGGTCGACGGCACCGATCTGGCCGCGTGGCGCGCCGCCATGCGGCCTGAGACCAAATGCGCCTTCATCGAAAGCCCCGCCAACCCGACATTGGAGCTGATCGATGTCGCCGCGGTGGCCGAGATTTGCCATGCGAACGGCGCGCGGCTGGTGGTGGACAATGTCTTTGCCACGCCGGTGTTCCAACGCTCGCTCGATCTTGGGGCGGATGTGGTGATTTATTCAGCGACCAAGCATATCGACGGGCAGGGGCGCTGCCTTGGCGGTGTCGTGCTGGGGACTGAGAAGTTCATCCGCGATGAGCTTGAGCCATTTATGAAGCACACCGGCGCGGCACTGTCGCCGTTCAACGCGTGGGTGATGCTCAAGGGCCTTGAGACGCTGGACCTGCGGGTGCGTGCCCAGGCGGTCGGCGCATCGGCCGTGGCCGATGCGGCCGCAGGGCACCCCGCCACGGTGCGCGCGATCTATCCGGGGCGCGACGATCACCCCCAGCGCGCGCTGGCCAAGGCGCAGATGACCGGCGGCGGCACTGTGGTGGCGCTTGAGGTGAAGGGCGGCGAGGCAGGCGCATTCCGGTTCCTGAATGCCCTTCAGATCATGCTGATTTCGAACAATCTTGGCGATTCCAAATCGCTGGTGACCCATCCCACCACCACCACCCACCAACGGCTGAGCGCTGAGCAGCGCGCCACGCTTGGCATCAATGACGGGCTGGTGCGGATCTCCTGCGGGCTTGAAGACCCTGAGGATCTGGTCGCCGACGTGCTGCGCGCGCTTGACGCCGTCGCGGCAGGCTGACGGGCCGGGGCGCGATGGCATCAGCCGGGGTGTCTGCCGCCAGATCGGGCGGCGAAGACGGATGACGGCGCGGCCCTGCCGCACGTCATTTGGCCCCGACAGCGCGCAGGTGCCCCCGGCTGATCCGCGGCGCTTTGCCCGTGCCTGCCGCTGGGCCAGCGTTGACAGCCCCCCCCGGCCCGGAGGAATGTCGGCCCGATGACTGACATTCGCCCACCTGGTTATGTGATCGGCCTGCTCGTCGCGCTTCTGGGCGCGACGATGCTGTTGCCGATGCTGCTTGATCTGATCGCAGGGGATCCCAATTGGCGCGCCTTTGCGCTGGGCTGCTTTGTGTCGGTGATCGGTGGGGGGATCATCGCGCTGGCCTGTGCGCCGTCGCGGCGGGGGGCGTTCTCGCTTCAGCAGGCGTTCTTGCTGACGGTGCTGTCCTGGGTGGTGCTGCCGATTTTTGGTGCGTTGCCGTTCATGCTCGGCGTGCCCCATGCCAGCGCTACGGATGCGTTCTTTGAGGCGATGTCCGGCCTGACCACCACCGGATCGACCGTGTTCACCGGGCTCGACTATATGCCCGCGGGCACGCTGTTGTGGCGCGGGATGCTGAACTGGTTTGGCGGCCTTGGCATCGTGATCGTGGCGCTGGGGTTCCTGCCAGCGATGAAGGTCGGCGGCATGCAGATCTTCAAGTCCGAAAGCTTTGAGACATTTGGCAAAATCCTGCCGCGGGCGGGCGAAATCGCGGCCTCCATGTCGTGGGTTTATGCGGCGCTGACGGCGCTTTGCGCGGCCAGCTATGCCGCGGCGGGCCAGTCGGCGTTTGATTCCATCGTGCACGCGATGACCACGATTTCGACCGGGGGTTTTGCGAATTACGACAGCTCCTTCACCGATCTGGGGATCGCGGCGGAATACATCGCTGCCTTCTTCATGGTGGTGGCGAGCCTGCCCTTCGTGCTGCTGGTGCAGATGGCGTCAGGCAACCCCAAACCCCTGTGGAAGAATGAGCAGGTGCGTGGGTTCCTTGCTGGCGGTGCGGTGTTTATCGTGGCGCTGGTGGCGTTCCTGACCTTCACTGGCCAAAGCGACAGCCTGGAGCTGTCCTTTCGCAAGGCGCTGTTCAACACGGCATCAATCATGACCGGCTGTGGGTATTCATCCGAAGATTACGACGCTTGGGGCCCGTTCGCAGTGGCGGTGTTTTTCTTGATGGGTCTGATCGGCGGCTGCGCCGGGTCAACCTGCTGCTCGGTCAAGGTGTTTCGCTATCAGATCGTGTTCGCGGCGATCTCTGCGCAGATCAAACGCATCCATTCGCCCCACGGCGTGTTTCTGCCGCGCTATCAGGGCCGCCCGGTGGATGATGAGCTGTTTGGGTCGGTCATGTCGTTCATGTTCATGTTTTTCCTGACGCTGGGCGTGGTGACCGTGGCGATGGGGATGCTGGGCCATGACACGCTGACCGCAGTGTCGGGGGCGGCCACCGCGCTGGCCAATGTGGGGCCGGGGCTGGGGGACATCATCGGGCCAGCGGGGAATTTCTCATCGCTTTCGGATGCCACGAAATGGCTGCTGGCGGTGACCATGCTGGTCGGACGCCTGGAGCTGATTTCGGTCTATGTGCTGTTCACGGTCGCGTTCTGGCGCGGCTGAGCGGGCCAGATCAAGGGAGCGCCGCGCCCGCCGCTGCGCATGTGGCCACCGCTGCACCCGCGGCGCGCTGCAGGCGGTGGCGCGGGCGGCTTGGCGCATCAGTAGCCGGTCATCTCCAGATACCCGATGGCGCCGGCATCGCCCTGCACCGGGCCTTCCCAATAGGCGAACGAGGTGTCCATCCAGGCATCCTGGTTCAGGGGCGTCAGCACCTGATCCACGCCGCGCGACCGGACCTCAATGCGCCAGCGCGTTGGCACCATGCGCCCGGCGACCTCAGCGTGCGCCAGTGGGGTCAGCGCGATGTCCGCGGCGAGGACCACTTCGGTGGTTCCGTCGGGGGCGATCCACGATCCAGACAGGAAATGCCCGCCATCGGTGTGGCGCAGGCGGAACAGCATCAACGCCGCGCCGGACGGAAGACGCAGCGAGAACCAGTCCCATCCGTCTTGGTCCGCGGCCAGTGGCTGGGATGACCATTCGCGGTCAAGCCATGCGCGCCCAGTCACAGCGGTGTCCGCGCCGTCGATCGTGATCTGCCCCGCCGCCTGATACCAAGGCTGCGAGTAATAGCGCGAGGCCTGCCCGCGGTCAGATTTCACCGAAAACCCGCCATCCCCGTGCAGCGCCAGCGGCCCGTCGGCTGACAGCGTCAGCGCATAGGAAAACCTGGGCCCGTTCGCGGTCAGAGTCAGCGGCGCGCCATGGCCCGCCAGATCACCGCCCGCCAGCGCCCAATCATCGATATACGCGGCAAAGGGCGGACCGGCCACAACCCCGGCCTGTCCGACACCGCCGCGGGCGAATTGCTCAGCCGAGCGGTGCGCGCCTGCCGAGGTGACTGCGCCATGGGCCAGCCACAGATCGCTCGCGCCCCAGCCGGTCGCCTGCGGGTCGGGCGCGATGGCCTGGCGGAACAGGGTCCATTGGATGCCATAGACAGCGCCGTCCGGGCCGGTCAGATTGGCGGTGATGTACCACCATTCGATGCGAAAGCGCGGATGGGGTCCGTGATCGGTGGGAAAAACCAGCGCGCGGCGCGGATCAGGAACCGCATAACCCTGCGCGTCGCTGCCAAGCCCGGCAAAGCCCTGCGCGCGTGCAAACCCCGGCGCCGCGCAGGCCCCGGCCAAAAGGCGCAAAGCGGCGCGGCGTGTTGGCATCATCGTTCTCCTGCAAAGGTGGCCAGCAGGCGCGCGGGCGGCGTGCGTGCCAGCCGCCAGGCAGAGGGCAGCGATGCCAGCAGCGCCGTCAGCGCCGACATGCCTGCCAACACCAGCCAGTCCATGGGGTAAAGGCGCAGTGGCAGGCGCCAGCCAAACGCTTCGGGGTTCACCACGGCCACCAGAATCCACGCCAGCGCGATGCCCAGCGGGATCGCCACGACCGCGGTCATCAGCGCCAGCGCCGTGGTGCGCGACAGCTCCAACATTGCGATTTGTCTGCGCGGCAGGCCCATGGCCCACAGCGGCGCGGTCTGCGGCAGGCGCGCGGCCCCCAGCGTCAGCAGCGCGGTCAGCAGCGCCGCCCCCGCCACCCCCAGCGTCAGGGCATTGAGCGCGGAGGTCACCGTGAACGTCCGTTCAAATATTGCGCGGCTCTGGCCCTTGATGGTGGCCTGATCGATCATCTGGTCGTTTGACAGCCCAAAATCATCCCGAAGCGCTGCCATCAGACCCGGCGCTGTGCCGGGTGGGACATGCAGGCCAAAGCGCAGCCGCTCTGCCCCCGGCCAGTGGGCGGCAAGCGCACGGTTCGCCACCAGCATCTGGCCTTTGGGGTTGCCGTAATCGGCATAGATCCCGGCCACGGTCAGGGCCCATTCGCCGGTGGGCGTCGGCACCGACACCAAGTCCCCAAGGCTAAGGTTGAGGCGGCGCGACAGCTGTTCGGACACCAGCGCGCCCGCGCCGGACGCGGACAAGGCCCAAGCGTCAGGGATTTGCGCAATCAACGGCCAGGTGGCGCGCAGCTTGGGGTGGTCGGTGAAGCCGTTCAGCTCAGTCGGCCAGCCGCCCACCGGGCCTTCGGCGGTCCAGCGCGGCAAGACCGCGATGACGTCGCCGCGCGCGCTCAGCCAAATGGCCAGACGGTCGGCCTGACCGGCATCCTCAGCACGCAGATAAATGTCGGCTGACAGGCGGTGGTCCAGCCAGCCGTGGAACACGTCGCGGAACCCCTGCACCATGGACCCGACACCAACATTGGTCGCCAGCGCCAACAGCAGCGCCATCAAGGCCAGCGACAGGCCTGAGATTTGCTGCCGCGCATCCGCCCATGCCCAACCCGACACCGGCCCGCGCGCACGCCGGGCGCCAAACGCCAGCACCACCGCCAGCACCGATGGCAGCGTCAGGGCGGCGGTCAGCATCAGCCCCGCCATCAGCGCAAATCCCGCCAGCAGCCCCGGCGCCACGGCCCAGAACAGCCCCGCCGCGGCTGCCACCGCCACCGCCGCGATGCGCTGACGGCGCAGGGCGCGCAATTGGGCGGTGCGCCATGCTTCGGGCTGCGCGACCGACAGCGCGGGCAGGCGCGCCGCGCGCCAGATCGCCCCCCCTGAGGCCGCCGCCGCCCCAGCCAGCGTCATCCCCAGCCCCGCCGCCCACCACCATGGAGAGAGGCTGAGCGCGTCCGGCGCCTCAGCCCCATAAAGCCCGCGCAGGGTGGCAGCGACATCGGGCAGCAGCGCGCCCGCAATGGCGTAGCCCGCCGCCAGCCCTGCGGCCCCGGCCACCACCGCGATCCCCAGCAACTCCACCCCCAACGCCAGCGCCAGCGCCCCGGCAGCGATGCCTGCCGCCCGCAGCGTGCGCATCAGCGGCAGGCGCTGTTCAAACGCCAGCCCGATGGCGGCGTGCACAATGAACAGACCCACCAGAAATGACAGCATCCCAAAGGCCGTGAGGTTGAGGTGAAAGCTTTCGGTCAACGCATCCAGATCAGCGCGGGCGGGCGGTGGGCGGTTGATCAGCGCGATCCCGGTCACTGCAGACGGGTCAGGCAAATCAGCGCGCAGGCCGGGCGCGATCAGCAGCCGGTCGATCTGCCCGGGGCGGCCCAGCACCGCCTGCGCCGCGCCGATGTCCATCAGCGCGATCCCCGGCCCGGCAAGGGGCGACACGATGGCTGCGGGCAGGGGGGCGATGGCATCGCCCGCGGTCACGCCGATCTCAGCCGCGGTTTCGGGCGCGATCAGCATGCGCCAAGGCGGGCGCAGGAAATCTGCGGGCGTGCCATCGCCGGTTCCCGCGCCGCCCGGTGCCAACGCATCAAGACCCATGCCGCGCGGCAGGCTGACCGGATCAACGCCCAGCACCCGCAGGCGGCGCCCGTGCAATTCAACCCAGCCCTCAACGATTGGCGACACTTTCCAGCCCGCGCGGCGAAGCGCGCCGAACGCAGCCTCAGACATCGCGCCGCCGTCAGCGGCGGTCAGCATTGGCAATCCGCCGCCCGCAAAGCTGTTCGCGGCGCGCGCATAGCTGCCCCGCGCTTCGGCGTTCAGGGCCTGCACGCCGGACCACAGCGCGGTTGCGGACATCAGCCCGACGATCAGCGCCAGAAGCTGACTGGGGCGCCTGGTCCAATGGCTCAGCAACGTCGTCAAGGTGGTGCGAAAAGCCGGCGCCGCCCCGCCGGGCCTGCGCAGCGTCATGGCGCGGCCAGCCGCCCGGCGCGCAGGTGCACCCGGCGGTCCAGCTTTGCCGCCATCGCCGCGGAATGGGTGACCATCAGCAGCCCACAGCCCGCCCCGGCGGCCAGATCGCGCAGCAGCGCCAGCACCGCGTCGCTGCTTGCTTCGTCCAGATTGCCGGTTGGTTCGTCCGCCAGCACCAAAGCGGGGCGGGCGGCCAGCGCCCGGCCAATGGCAACGCGCTGCTGCTGACCGCCCGAAAGCTGCTCAGGCCAGCGCGGCAGCATGTGCGTCAGCCCGAGGCGCTCAGCCAGCTCCGCCGTCCAGTCGGGGTCATGGCACCCGGCAAGGCGGGCCTGAAAGCTGATATTGTCGCGCACCGACAGGCTGGGGATCAGGTTGAACTGCTGGAACACGATGCCGATCTGGGTGCGCCTGAGGGCGGCGCGCCGCGCGTCGGACATGGTGGTGACCTCTGCGCCCTCAACCTGGATTGATCCGCCATCTGCGGCGTCCAGCCCGCCGATCAGATGCAGGAGCGTGCTTTTCCCGCTGCCCGATTCGCCGGTCAGCGCCAGCGTCTCGCCAGCGCGCAGATCAAGATCCACGCCGTCCAGAACCGTGATTGGCCCCTGCGGCGTGGGAAACACGCGCCGCGCGCCGCGAATGCGCAGCAGCGGCGTCGGATCGGAGGGGGCGTTACCTGTCATGGCCGGGATGATGGGCTTAGGCGCGGGCGTTGCAAGCGCATCGCCCGCGCCTGATCGCCGCTCAGCCCCGATACGCCTTGCGGCCAGCTGCCGCACCGGCAGCGGCCGCGAGGCCGGTCAGGAACGCGCCCCAACTCATGTCCAGCGCCACCATCGACCATTCCCAACCTTGCAAGGTCGCGAGGTTCGTCAGCTCATACGTGCCATAGGCCATCAGGCCGAGCAGCGCGCCTTGGCGCGCAGCAAGCAGCATGTCGCCACTGCGCGCACCGGGGATCGCGGCGAAATGCACAACGCCTGCGGGATACAGCAGCCAGAACGCGGCTGCCGCGATCAAGTTAGGCTCCGCCAGCATGATCGCGCCGACCCGCGCCTCAACAAAGGGGCCGATGACGTTGGGCAGCATGATCATATCGCCGCCGAGAAAGACAACAAAGACGACGGCCCAAACAAGCGCGAAACGCATGGCGTATCCCTTCGATGGAAATGGAATGCGAGAACCGCTAGGTGGGGCGCGGTCCCGAAAAGTCCAGCCCGGGGTTAGGCTGCGGTCGGGTCAAACCAGAAAAACGGCCCCGGGCCGATCGCCAGTGGAACGCTGTGAACCCGCAGCCCCAACGTGCGGTCCCAGTCATGCAGGCGGATCATCGGAGGCTCCATGACAAAATGCAGCGGGGCGCCTCGGCGCGCGTCCAACGGGATCGCGACGTTCAGCGGCGGGCAGGCCGACACCAGCGTTCCGGCCCAGTGCCGATCAGCCGCCGCGTGCACATGGCCGGTGGCAATGCGCAGCACGTCTGCGGCCTGCACGATTTCGGCAAAGGTTTCGGACCCATCAAACGGCCAGCCATCCATGAACGGCAGACCCATGGCGCAGGGCGGATGATGGGCGAAGATCAGCGCGGGCGCGGCCCCCAGCGCGTCCTTAAGCCATGTGGCGCGCGCAGGGCACAGGCACCCCGCCGTTTCACCCGGTTCAGACGTGTCGAGGAAAACCACCCGCAGCCCGTCCATATCCTCAGCCACGTTCAGGAAATCGCCCGGCGCCCAGCGCTGGTCGGGGAACGCCGCGCGCAGCCCACTGCGCGTGTCATGGTTGCCGGGCAGCACCCGCAAGGGCGCGCGTAGGCCAGACAGGATGTCGGCGGCGCGCTGGGTGGCGGCCGCATCGCCGCGGTCGGTCAGATCGCCGGTATGCACCACCAGATCCACCCCGATCGCGTTCAGCCGCGACACCGCCTGCGCCAGCATTGCGCCGCCATCCACGCGCCCTTTCCACAAGGCGCCGGTCTTGGTGACATGGCTGTCGGTGATCTGTGCAATGCGCATGGCTGGCCCCCCGCGCGGTCAGGAATAAGGGTCCAGCGCGTCGCGCAGCCCGTCGCCGAGGAAGTTGAACGCCAGCACCACCAGCACCACCGGGATCATCGGCGTCAGCAGCCATGGATAAATCTCAACCGCCGTCAGATCCAGCGCGTCGTTCAGCATCAGCCCCCAGCTGACCGCAGGCGGGCGCAGCCCGAGGCCAAGCAGCGACAGCGCGGTTTCGCCCAAGATCATCGACGGGATCGACAGGGTGGCCGAGGCCACAAGATGGCTCATGAAATTCGGCATCATATGCGCGCCGATCACGCGGGTGGTCGATGCGCCCATCAATTCGGCGGCGCGCACATAGTCTTCCTCGCGCAAGCTCAGGAATTTTGATCGCACCGCGCGCGCCAGCCCTGGCCAATCCAGCAGCCCGAGGATGGCAGAGATCATGAAGAACACCGCCACCGGCCCCCAGTTTGGTGGGATCGCGGCGGACAGCGCCAGCCAGATCGGCAGTTCAGGCATGGAGCGCACAATCTCTATCGACCGCTGCACGATCGCGTCAATCCAGCCGCCGAAATACCCCGCAACGCCGCCCACGACGATGCCGATGCCGAACGATATCGCCACCCCAATCAGCCCCACGGTCAGCGACAGCTGCGCGCCATGCAGAATGCGGCTGAACATGTCGCGCCCCAGCCGGTCCGCGCCCCAGATGTGCAGGGACGCGCCTTCGGGCGGGCAGATGATGCGGAAATTGGTGTGGATCATCAGCAGCAGACGGTATTCGCCGCCGCAATTGGTCAAAAATCGCACCGGGCGGGGATCGTTGTAATCCAGCACGAATTCAGGCTGGAACGTCTCCATGTTGATGGAGCTTTCCATGGGATAGGTCACCGCCAGATGCCCGCCGGTGAACCAGCCGATGTCCTGCGGGGGGGCGAAGATGGCATCGCTGTCACGCTCTGCCGGGTCATAGGGCGATAACATCCCGGCAAATGGCAGCGACAGATACATGATCAGCAGGAACAATCCTGACACCACAGCCAGCTTGTGGCGCCGAAAGCGCCGCCAGATCAGCACCCGGGTCGACGCATCCAGATCCTTGCGGTCCAACACCTGCAGATCGGCGACGCGGTCATAGGGCTCTGACGACACATAGTGGCTGTCGGGATCGCGCGGATCGCCCTTGGCGGCGGGAAAACGGGCGGTCATTTGCCTCTCCCCGAAAAGCGGATGCGTGGGTCAAGCACCGCGAGCAGCAGATCCGACACCAGCATGCCAACCAGCGTCAGCACCGAGACGAACAGCAAAATGAACCCTGACAGGAAATAATCCTGACTGCGCAGCGCCGACAGCAGGATCGGCCCGATGGTCTGCAGCCCCATCACCAGCGACACCAGCACCGACCCGGACACGAGGCTGGGCAAAAGGTTGCCGATATCGGCCACGAATGGGTTCAGCGCCATCCTGAGTGGATAGCGCGTGATGGTTGTCACCGGCCCGACGCCCTTGGCGCGGGCGGTGGTGACGTAAGGCTTGGCAAGTTCATCAAGCAGGTTGGCGCGCAGGCGGCGCACCATGGCGGCCATGCCCGAGGTGCCGATGACGATGATCGGCACGATCATGTGGACCATGATGTCGCCCAGCTTGGCGAAGGTCATCGGCTGATCGGCGAATTCCTTGGACATCAGGCCCCCGACCGGCAGTCCGAACCATTGCGCGCCCTTGTGATACAGGATCAACGCCAGCAGGAAGTTGGGCGTCGCCAGCCCGATATACCCGATGAAGGTCGCGGCATAGTCGATCCAGGTGTTGGCCTTCACCGCCGCAATCGCCCCCAGCGGCAGCGCTACCGAATAAACAAAGAGGATGGCGAAGAAGTTGAGCGCGATGGTCATCCACATCGCCTCAGCAACGATCGAGTCCACGGGCTGGTCAAGTTCGAACGACCACCCCAGATCGCCCTGGATGATGCCCGAGAACCCGTTCGGACCGGGGATGAACCCCATCCAGATCAAGTATTGTTTCCACAGCGGGGCATCCAGCGCGTATTGCTTCATCAGAAATTCAGCCTTGGCGACGGAGGCTGCCTCACCGCTGGCGCGCAATTGGCTGATCTGGTTCGACAGAAAGTCGCCCGGTGGCAGGTTCACGATCCAGAAAATCAGTGCGCTGACGAAGATCATCGTCCAGATCATCGTTCCGATGCGTTTGATGATGTAGACGCCCATGGGCTCGTGATCCTCAGTAAGTTTGCATCGCCGCCTTTCGGGCGGCCGTGCGCGCCATGGCGCAGGTTCCTCCGCGCGACGGCGCGGCGGTCCGGGGCGTCGGCGGGGGGCGCGCTGCGCGTGCCCCCCGCCTTTTCCGTCAGTTGGAGAAGAAGAATTCGTCCATCCGGTGCACGCCCAGATGCGCGCCGGGATCCCAGGCCCAGATCGCCTTTTTGGGCACGTTGCGCAGCCGGTTCGACACCACCACTGGCTGCGGCGCGGCGCTGACCAGCCCGATGCCAAAGACCTGATCGGCGTGGATCTCGATCATCTCACGCCATGCGGTGACGCGGCCTTCTTCGTCGGTTGCCGCGCTCCATTCATTGAACAGCGCCAGCAGACGCGCGCTTTCGGGGGTGTCCGGGGGCTCTCCCGCCGCGCCCTGGGTCTGGAAGTGCTGGCCCCACATCGGCCAGGAGAAATTCGCCTGATCCACCGGCGCCAGTTCCGTGGGCGGCGTGTCGGCGCTGGGCAGTCCGTTGTTCCAGCCGAACCAGACCGGCATCATCGACGCGCCCTGATAGGCCGAATTTCTGAGGATGTCGCGGTCCAGCGGGCGATAAATCAGCTTTATGCCAATGTCGCGCCAGCTTTCGGCCACCAGTTCCAGCGCATCAGATTCCGCGCCGCGTTCCCCGGCGCTTTCCACCACCAGTTCCAGACTGCGCCCGTCAGGCAGCAGGCGGATGTCGTCAGAGCCGCGCTTGTCCAGCCCCAGCGCGTCAAGCATGGCGCTGGCGCGGTCGGGGTCATAGGTCGCCCAGCGTTCGGCCTGTTCCAGATCGAAGAACGGGCTGAGATCAAGCGGCGCCATCCCGCGTTCCTTGGCCAGACCGTAATAGATTGATTTGTTGATTGCCCGCCGGTCAACGCCGAGGCTGAGCGCGCGGCGGAAATCTGCCGTGCGGAACAGATCGCGGAAGGCCGGGTCTTCGTAGTTCTGATTGGGGAACAGCGCAATTTCCGACGCGGCACCGTTTGACCAGATGTCGACGTGGTAATTGCCAGTCTTCTCACCCTTTTTCAGCACCGGTGCGTCAGAAAAGCCCAAGGAGCGGATCTGCAGATCGCTTTCGCCCAAGGTCACTTTTGACGCCACCAGCCCCGCGGCGGCAATCGCGATGTCCACTGTGTCGATATACGGAAGCTGCACGCCGTTCGCATCGAAGCGATGGAAGTACGGGTTGCGCACCAGCACATAACGCTGGCCGTTTTTGTCTGAGGTGTTGATCCACGGCTGCAGGGTTGGCAGGTCACGGTTGTCGAAATTGTACATGTTGTCGACTTTGTTGTGCAACTGCGCCCAGTTGCGCGACCGGGTCTCGCGCAAGCGGCTGTCCAGCAGTTCTTTGTCGGCATAGGTGCCGTGATACTGCTTCATGTAATGGGCAGGCCGATAGATAAAGGGTGGCCGGGCCTGTGCCAAAGCGGGCAGAAAGCGCGGGTTCGGCGCGGGCCATTCGATGATCAGCGTGACCTCATCCACCACGGTGAAGGTCGCTGGTGCACCGCCTGCGATCATCAGTTCGGGCGGGCCTCCGGGCGCCAGCTCTGGGTTGTTGGCCACGTCTTCCCACCAATATCGGAAATCTTCGGTGGTGAAGGGGTGACCGTCGGACCATTTATGGCCCGGGCGCAGATGCAGCACAAAGCGGCGGTCTTGTTCCACATCCACGCTTTGCAGCAGGTCTGGCATCAGCGAATAATCGGTGTCATAGCCCACCAGCCGCGAATAGCCGTAGACCACCATGTAGCGGATGTCTTTGGCGCGGGTGAAGATGGTGCGCAGCGTGCCGCCTTGGTGACCTTCCACGCGGCCGCGGCCCTTCATGTCGACGATGAACGGGACGCTTGGCGCACGGTCCACCACCGGGCCCAGCTCGCCAGAGGCGACCCGGGTCTGCAGCGCCGCGCTTTCTTGCATGGTAAAGGCGCTTGCCGGCAGGACGGCCAGCACCGCCAGCGCCGCGCCCGCCCAGAAAGACGCGCGGGCTGTGAGCAAAGGTCGGATCATGCGGCGCACCTCACGAAATGGCCTGGGGCGATTTCTTGCAGGCTTGGGGCGGCGTCGCCCTCATAGCGCCACGGGTCGGCCCAGGTTTCAGGTTGTCCCGCGCCGAGGGCCACGGCTGCCAGATCCAGCCTGCGGTTCAGGTCAGGCTCCGGCGACGCGGCGATCAGCGCGCGGGTGTAAGGATGGGTCGGGTTGGTGAACAGCGCGCGCGCGGGGCCTTCCTCCAGCACCAGGCCGCGGCGCATCACGGCCACGCGGTCGGCCAGATCGGCCACCACGGTCAGATCGTGCGAGATGAAAAGATAGGACAGCCCCATTTCATCGCGCAGTTCCTTCAGCAGTTCGAGCACTTGGGCCTGCACCGACACGTCGAGCGCCGAGGTCGGTTCATCACACACCAGCAATTCGGGCTGCAGCGCCAGCGCGCGTGCGATGGAAATACGCTGCCGCTGGCCGCCCGAGAACGCGTGGGGAAAGCGCCCCAGATGGTCAGGCGACAGCCCCACACGCTGCATCAGCGCGGCGGCCCGG
This sequence comes from Paracoccaceae bacterium, assembly GCA_047610385.1. Lineage (GTDB taxonomy): Bacteria > Pseudomonadota > Alphaproteobacteria > Rhodobacterales > Rhodobacteraceae > JBOCEF01. Next base: position 27,574 of record JBLGAC010000044.1, read on the forward strand.
TCCCGGCGTTCGGCGGCGTTGTTGCCGATTTTGTGGATGCGCAGTGGCTCAGTCAGGATGTCGAGCACGGACATCCGCGGGCTGAGCGACGCGTAAGGGTCCTGGAACACGATCTGCACCCGGCGCCGGAATGCCTTGAGCTGAGCGCCAGACATGGCCAGCACGTCTTCTTCGCGCCCGTCGCGGCCGCGAAAGCCGACTGTGGCACCGGGATCAGGTTCCTCAGCGCGCAGCATCAGCTTGGCAACAGTCGATTTGCCGGACCCCGATTCCCCGACGATGGCAAGCGTCTCGCCGCGCCCGACGGTCAGTTCGATGTCCCGCACGGCTTTGACCACCTGCGCGGGGGCCCCAAAGGCGCGTGATCTGCCATGATAGGTCTTGGACAGCCCCTTGGCCCAGAAAATCGGGTCCGGCGTTGCGCGCCCGTCGCGCCCGCCATCGATCGGCAATTCGGGCGCCGCGGCGATCAGCGCCTTGGTATACCCGTGCTGCGGTGCGCTGAGGACCCGGGCCACGGGCCCAGCCTCCACCACCCGGCCACGGCGCATGACGGTGACCTGATCGGCCATGTTCGCCACGACCCCCAGATCATGGGTCACGAGGATCAAGGCCATGCCGGTGTCGGCCTGCAGCGTGCGGATCAGGTCCAGCACCTGCGCCTGCGTGGTGACGTCGAGCGCGGTGGTCGGCTCATCCGCGATCATCAGGTCAGGCTTGCAGACCATCGCCATGGCGATCATCGCGCGTTGGCGCAGGCCGCCCGACAGTTCGAACGGATAGGCGAGCCATGCGCGCTCAGGGTCTGGAAAGCCCACATCGGTGAAAATCTCAAGGCAGCGGGCTTTGACCTCCGCGCCCGTGGCGGGTTGGTGCAGGCGCACGGCCTCTGCCACCTGCGCGCCGATGGTGTGCAGCGGGGAAAGTGAGCTCATGGGTTCTTGGAACACCATAGAGATCCGCCCCCCGCGGATCGCCCTGATGCGCCGGGCAGAAACCGAAAACAGGTCGACCTCATCCCCGTCGCGGCCCGCGAAAATCGCGCGCCCGCCGGTGATGGATGCCGATTTTGGCAGGATGCGCAAAAGCGCCTTGCCGGTGATGGTCTTGCCGGACCCGGATTCGCCGACAATGGCCAGGGTTTCCCCCCGGCGCAGCGTGAACCACACGTCCTCAACCACCAGCGCGGCGTCTTTGCCGCGTCCGAATGCGACGGACAGTCCTTCGACCGTCAATAGCGGCTTTGCCGCAGGCATTGGTGCTCCCCCCACGTCCTCCCTGAACGAAACGCGAGCATGGCGTGTGGCGGGCAAGTGGGCAACCGTTTTGCGTTAAAGATCAGCGGGATTGGCGAAATGTGGTATCGTTTCGCGGGGAAAATTCTTCTGCGAAGAATTTTGGCGCCCGGATTGGCGGGTGTGGGCGCAAGGGGCAGGGTCAGCGCCGGCAATGGTCGGCGCATTTGTGCCGCGTTCGGCGCTGCATGTGCGGTTTGCCGCGAGTGGTAAATTTGATCTGCCCGCGGTCATTTCGGTGGGTAGGCACCAGTGGAACTGTGTCAAGGACCAGCAAAAGCCGGACCAGCAAAAGCCGGACCAGCGCGGCTTTGATGTGGGCGCATCAGGGGCCGCGTTGCCAAAATCCCGAAGCGGGCGGCGGTCGATATGGCTGGGCGTTTGTAAAAATTGATGCGCACCGCCGTTCCACCGCGTGTGCACCGAGGGATGAGCCTGACCGCTGCGCCCGGCATGTTTGCCTAGCCAGCGACCGCGGCGGTCAATTCATCCATCGTCCGGGCCAGAATTGCCAGTTCCCGCGGTTCTGAGAATCGGTGATCGGCGCCCTTCACCAGCTCCAACCGCAGATCGGGGCTTTTGATGTGGTCCAGCAGCAGCAGCGCGCGGTCCATCGGAACGTCCGTGTCCGCCGTGCCCTGCATCATCCGGATCGGGATCGGCAGATCCAGCGGGGTGCGCAGCACCAGATGGTCGCGGCCGTCCTCGATCAGGCGGCGGGTGATGACGTAGGGGGCATCGGAATATTCGGACGGCAGTTCGATGCGCCCGGTGGCGGCCATTTCTTCGCACTGGGCGGCGGTGAACGCAGGCTCCATCCCGTCAGCGGTGAAATCGGGGGCCGCCGCGATGGTCGCCAGCCCGACCACGCGGCCCCCCGTCGCCGCCGAGGCGCGCGCGAGCAGCAGGGAAATCCAGCCGCCCATGGACGACCCGACCAGGATCACCGGCCCCGCGGTCAGCGCCGCGATGGCGTCGCTGGCGTCGCGCGCCCAGGCGCCGATGCAGCCATCCAGAAAATCGCCAGAGCTTTGGCCATGTCCGGTGTAATCAAAGCGCAGGAACGCCCGTTCGCGGGCGCGCGCCCAGTTTTCAAGGGCAAGGGCTTTGGTCCCCTCCATGTCCGATTTGAACCCGCCGAGGAAAACCACCCCTGGCGCCATGGCGTCGCCGCGCCCGTCAAGCCTATGGTAAGCAAGTGTGCGCCCGTCGGGCATCACAAGAAATTCAGGCGCGGTCGGGGAGGCTTGGATCATGGCGTGTTCGATCATCCAGACGGTAATTTCAGGTGCGATAAGCATGGCCGTCAGCGCGCGCCGTGTCCACGGGCCTGCGGACGGGCGGGCAGGCGCGGGCGCAGCGCCGCTGGTCAACGCCGCCGGGCGCCCGCTGACGGTGCTGCAATTGGTCCCTGCGCTGGAACAGGGCGGGGTGGAGCGTGGGACCGTCGATGTGGCGCGCGCCATCCATGACGCGGGCGGGCGCGCGCTGGTCGCATCGCGCGGCGGGCGGTTGGCCTTGCGGTTGGAGCGCGCGGGCGGTCGGCTGATCCAGCTGGATGTCGGCGCCAAGTCGCCTTTTGCGATTTTGTCGAACGCGCGCAAGCTGGCGCAGATCATCCGCGGCGAAGGGGTGGACATCGTTCATGCCCGGTCCCGCGCGCCCGCCTGGGCCGGGCTGCGCGCCGCGCGGATGACCGGAACGCCTTTTGTCACCACCTATCACGGGGTGCATTCCGAAGGGTTTCCCGGCAAGCGGCTTTACAATTCGGTGATGGCGCGCGGGCGGATTGTCATTGCCGTGTCGCATCATGTGGCCGGGGTGATCGCCGCGCGCCATCCGTTCGCCAAGGATGTGCGCGTCATCCATCGCGGCGTGGACATGGAGGGGTTCAGCCCCGCCGCCGTGTCCCATGAACGCATTGCCCAGCTGGTGCGCCGCTGGGGGCTGGAGGAAAACCCCCGCCCGGTGATCGCGCTGCCCGGCCGTCTGACCCGCTGGAAGGGGCAGGAGACGTTCATCGACGCCGCCCGTATCTTGCGGAGCATTCGTGGGAGCGACGATTTCCTGTGCCTGATGATCGGCGCTGACCCCGACAGTGCCTTCGGGCTGGAGCTTTCGGCCAAGATCGCGGCCTCGGGCCTCGATCAGGTGGTGAGGCTGGCGGGCGGCTGCGACGACATGGCCGCGGCGCTGAAGCTGTCGGCGGTCGGGGTCAGCGCCTCTACCCAGCCTGAGGCGTTCGGGCGCGTGGCCGCCGAAGTGCAGGCGATGGAGCGCCCGGTGATCGCCACTGACCATGGCGGCGCGCGCGAAACCGTGGCCCCGGGGGTCACCGGATGGCTGGTCCCGCCGGGCGATGCGCCTGCTTTGGCCGCCGCGATGCAGGCGGCGCTGTCGCTGAGCCCTGATCAGGCGGCGTCGATGGGCGCGGCGGGGCGCGCGCGGGTGGAGGCGGAGTTCAGCCTTGGGGCGATGCTGGGCGCGACCTTGCAGGTGTATCGCGACGCGGTGGGGGGCTGAGGCACCCGCGCCGCAGGCCAGGTTTGCGGGCGGATGCTTCTGTCAGGCCAGCGCCTCTGTCAGGTGCGCGGGTGCGCCCATCAGGCCAGCGCGGCGAGGATGCGTGCCCAGCTGCGTGTGCCTTTGTGAAAGCTGCTCATCTCATACTTTTCGTTCGGTGAATGCATGCGGTCGTCTTCGAGACCAAAGCCGATCAGCATCGATTCCATCCCCAGAATGGTCTGAAAATGCCCGGCGATCGGGATTGACCCGCCGCAGCCCACGAACGCGGCCTCATTGCCCCATTCTTCGGTCAGTGCGACGCGGGCGGCTTCAAATTCCGGCGCCGTCACATCCATCACGCAGGCCTTTGATGACCCGTGCTCATGAAACGTGGCCGTGCAATCGGCGGGCAGCAGTTCGGTGATGCGCGCGCGCAAGGCTTTGCGGATCGCGTGCGGGTCCTGATCCCCGACCAGCCGGCAGGAGATTTTGGCCGTCGCCTGCCCGGGCAGCACCGTCTTGAACCCCGCCCCGGCATAGCCCCCGGCGATGCCGTTCACCTCCAGGGTCGGGCGGGCCCACAGGGCCTCCAGCGGAGTGCGTCCTGATTCGCCCGCTGGGACCGACAGGCCGACATCCCCGAGGAACGTGCCCGCGTCGAACCCGAGCGCCGCCCATTGGCGCGCGATGTCCGCCGACAGCTCCGGCACGCCGTCGTAAAAGCCGGGCAGGGTGACGCGCCCGTCTTCGTCATGAAAACTGGCGATGATTTTGGACAGAACGTGGATCGGGTTGCGCGCAAGGCCGCCAAACATGCCCGAATGCAGATCGCGGTCGGCGGCCTCGATGGTCACCTCGTCGCCCATCAGGCCGCGCAGCATCGTGCTCATGGCCGGGGTGTTTTTGTCCCACATGCCGGTGTCGCAGATCAGCGCGAAATCGGCTTTCAGCTCCTCAGCATTGGCCTGCATGAACGGCACGAGGCTGGGGGAACCTGATTCTTCCTCTCCCTCCAGCAAGATGGACACGCGGCACGGCAGCGTGCCGGTCTCAGCCTTCCAGGCGCGGCAGGCTTCGAGGAACGTCATCAGCTGGCCCTTGTCGTCCACAGCCCCGCGGGCGCGGATCAGCTTGCTGCCATCGCTGCGGGTTTCAACCGCCGGGTCGAACGGCGGGCGGTCCCACAGGGTCAGCGGATCGACCGGCTGCACGTCGTAATGGCCGTAGAACAGCAGATGCGGGCCGTCTTCGTCCGTGCCCCCCTTGGCCTGACTGTGCGCCACAACCATCGGATGGCCCGGCGTCGGGCGCACCGAGGCGTCGAACCCCATGGACATAAGATCCGCGGTCAACAGGGACGCTGCATCCGCGCAATCGCCCTTGTAGGCCGGGTCGGTGGAGATCGAGGGCATGCGCAGCAAGGTGAACAGCCGCGCCAGCGAGGCGTCGAGATCGGCGTCGATGCGGTTCAGAACGGCGGGCAGCTGGGCGGCGTGGGTCATGACGGCTCCGGGGGGCTTGGGAAGGTCGGGGGCAGGGTGGCGGGGGCGGCGCGCGCTGGCAAGGGCCGCTTGGCTTGGCCGGGGAAGCGCCCCT
>JBLGAC010000045.1:0-32735 GCA_047610385.1 Paracoccaceae bacterium
CGCAACGCGTTGAAGCCCGAGCCTTCGAACGGATCGGCGATCAGAACCGCCCCCGCCTCGATCAGCTCGGCCTGCGCGCGCGCATAAAGGGCCGTCGTCTCAGCGCAAAGCGGCTGGTCGCGCCAGCCGGGCCCGAACAGCCCGACCCGCTTGCCCTGCAGCGCGTCCTTGGACAGGCCCGCCGCATAGCCGCCCGCCGGGATCTTGCCGACGCTCGCCAAGGTCTTGGGGTCCTCGGCGCTATAGCCCGCCAGCACGTCGAGGCAAAGCGCGGCATCGGTGACGGTGCGGGCGATCGGCCCGACCACGTCGCGGTTCGACGACAATGGCACCACGCCCGCATTCGGGACCAGCCCGATCGTCGGCTTGATCCCCACCAGCCCCTGCGCCGAGGCCGGGTTTTGGATCGAGCCGCCGGTTTCCTCAGCCAGCCCGACGACGCACATCGCGGACGCGACCGCCGCGGCGGTGCCGGCGCTGGACCCGCCCGGCATGCGGTCTTGCAGCACCACGTTGATGGTCGGCCCGGCCCAGCTGTCGTTGGCATGACTGCCGCTATGGCTCAGCACCGGGACGTTGGTCTTGCCGAGGATCACCGCGTCGGCGGCGCGCATCCGGGCCACCACCGGGCTGTCCGTGCCGGGCATCAGATCGACCCCGCCCACCCCGGAATAGAGCATCTTCCACCCCGCGGTCGTGGGAAAGCCGACCATGTCCATCGGGTCCTTGACCACCACGGGAACCCCGGCCAGCGGGCCCAATGGCTCGCCCGCCGCCCGGCGGCGGTCGATGTCCCGCGCGGTGTCGAGCGCGGCGGGGTTCTCGAAGATGATGGCGTTGTACGTGCCGTTCAGCGCGGTGATCCGGGCCATGCTGGCGCGGGTCAGCGCCTCGGCGGTGAACGCGCCTGAGGAGAGGCCGTCTCGGATGCCCGCGATCGTCAGGCCTTCGAGATCGAGCGCCGCGGTCATATCCTGCGAGGTCGAGGCGAGGTCGGTTGTCATTGTCGCTTCCTATCTGCCGCCGGGCCGTGGATATCAGGCGCCGCACGGGGCGTTTCGGTTGGGCGGTCCGTCCGCGAGGCCTGTGCCCTGACGGGTCCGGTCCGGTCTGCAAGGCTGGTCCGTCATTTCCCGGCCCTTGGGCGCAGCAAGTCCGCCACGCGGCCCCGGGCCGCGCGGCGACCCTAGGTCAGAGCTGCACGCCCTTGGTCAGCGCGCCGTCGATCACCAGGTTCGTCCCGCTGGTGAAGCTGGATGCGGGGCTGGAGAGGAACACCGCGCCGCGGGCGATCTCCTCAGGCTTCGCCATCCGGCCCATCGGGTTCATGCCAAGCGCGGTGGCGAACAGCTCCGGGTTGCCGCTTTCGATCTGCTGCCAGATGCCGCCGTCGAAATAGGTGTTGCCCGGCGACACCGCATTGGCCCGGATGCCCTTGGGGGCCAGCTTGCACGCAAGGCCATGCGAATAGTGCGCCAACGCCGCCTTGAAGGCACCATAGGCCGGGCCGGTGAAATCGATCTCGCGCCCCGACACCGACGACACCAGCGTGATCGACGCGGCTGAGGACGCCTCAAGCCACGGCATCGCCGCGTTCACCATTCGCACGCAATGCATCAGGTCGGTGTCGAAACCGGCCTGCCAGGCCGCCTCATCATCGGCCACGGCCAGCGCCGACACGTTGCCGATCACGATGTCGATGCCGCCCATCGCCTCGGCGCTGGCGGCAACCCAAGCCTCCAAAGCGGCCTTGTCGGACACGTCCACCGCCGTGCCGTGGACGCCGAGCGCCGCGGCCGCCTCCGCCACATCCGCCGCCGTGCGCGCGCAGATCGACACTTGCGCCCCCTCGGCCACCAGAATCTCAGCGCAGCGCCGTCCGATGCCCTTGCTGCCGCCGGTGACCAGCGCCCTCAGTCCGTTCAATCCAAGATCCACGCCGTGCTCCTTCGCTGTCGTTGACTATTTGGCGAATTTCTTCGCGATCGAGGCGCCGACGCTGTATTTCGGGTCGACCATGTTCCCGAGCCGCACCTTGCCGCACATTGTCAGCAGCATGTAGGCCTCAGATTCGCTTTGGCCGGTTTCGGCGGCGAGCCACCGGACCAGTTCGCGATAGGCGATGCGCGCCGCGTCCTCCAGCGGCCGGGCCGAGCCGATGAACATCATCATCTCTTCGGTTTCCAGCTGCGGCCAAGAATTGCCGTGCCCTTTGATCAGGTCGATCTGCAAGACCACCGTGGCTGGAATTTCCAACGCAACGCCGCACAACTCGCCATCGCCCTGAATCGCGTGGCAATCACCCAGATAGAGATACCCGCCCGCCGTGTTCACCGGCAGATAGATGATCGACCCGGGCCCGACATCGGGCATGTCCATGTTGCCGCCGTAGTAATCGGGTTGCAACGACGAGATCGCTTCGATCTCAGGCGAGGTTCCAATGGTGCCGATGAATGGCTCATAGGGCAAAGTGACCTTGTCGGACCAATAGACCCCGTCGGTGTCGACCCTGATCTTTTTGACCTTTTCGGGGAGCGGCGCGTTCAGCATCGCGGTGGACCCGGTGCCGACCAGACCGCCGAATTCAGGGATCATGCAAGTCGTGCCCACCGGCTGCGGCCCGCGCGGCGTGATTGAGATGATCCGCACCGCCAGCGCATCGCCCTTTTCCGCCCCGGTCACATAGATCGGTCCGGTCTGGGGGTTGAGGAACGGAAAGTTCAGGATCTGCGAGGGAATGTCGGTCTCCGACGTGATCTTGCCTTCGAACGCGTCATGGGTCTCAACGGTCACCACGGCGCCCGGCGCGACTTCGAGCACCGGATCGACATAGGGGCCGTAGACGTAATGGAATTTCCCCTGATCGGCGATCGTGATCGTGTGGCTTTCGCCCGCCTTGCCCTTGGCCACGCCCTTGCGCGCCATGATCGAAGTGTCCATCCAACTCATTGTTTCAGCTCCCTTTCAGTTTGGTTTCTTGGCGCCATCAGATCGTCAGATACCGGCGCACTTCATCGCGCGAGGTGATCTCCTCGGGGCCGAGGCTCGCCACGATCCGTCCCTTCTCCATCACGTAGCCACGCTGCGCCATGGAAACGATCAGATCGAGGTTCTGCTCCACCAGCAGCACCGTCACCCCGGTTTGCGCGTTCAGCTCTCTCACATTACGAGAGATGTCTTTGATGATCGACGGCTGGATGCCCTCTGACGGCTCGTCCAGCAGCATCAGCCGCGGATGGCCAACCATGGCGCGGCCGATGGCCAGCTGCTGCTGCTGGCCGCCCGACAAGGTTCCGGCGCGCTGGCGGGCGCGGTCTTTCAGGATCGGGAAAAACCGATAGATCATGTCGTAGTCGGGGGCCGCACGGCCTTTTCCGGCCGCTTCGCCCACCAGCAGGTTTTCGCGCACGGTCAGATCTGGAAACACGTCGCGGCCCTGAGGGATGTAGCCGACGCCCTGCAGGGCGCGCTGGTTCGCGGGGGACGCGGTCACATCCTGGCCCGCGATGCGGATCGTCCCCGCGCTGGGGGCCAGAAGGCCGGTCAGTGTGCGCATCAGCGTGCTCTTGCCCACGCCGTTGCGGCCGATCACCGCCACGATCTCGCCGGCGTTCAGGGTCAGATCGACCCCCTGCAAGACCTGCTCGCCGCCATAGCCGCTGCACAAGCCTTCGACTTCGAGAAGAACAGCGTCACTCATCGGCCGCTCCCAGATAGATTTCCTGAACGCCCGGATGCGCGGTCATCTCGGCGATGCTGCCTTGCGCGAATATCGCGCCCATATGCAGCACCGTCACCCTGTCCGCGATCTGCTGGACGAAGGCCATGTCATGCTCCACCGCCAGAATGGTGATGCCGCGCGCGTTCAGATCGTGAAGCATCTCACCGGTCTTGCGGGTCTCGTCGGGCGACATGCCCGCCGTCGGCTCATCCAGCAGCAGAAGCGACGGCTCAACCCCGACCGCCATCCCGATCTCCAGCCACTGCTGCTGGCCGTGGGAAAGCACCCCCGCCGGCGTGGTCGCGGCGTCCGTCAGGTTGGTGAACTCCAGCACCTGGCGCACGGTCGCGCTAAGGCTCGCGCCATGCAGATGGCGCTGGAACGCCACCTCCAGATTCTGGCGCACGCTCAGCGCCTTGAAAATGCCCGGCACCTGGAACTTGACGCTGATGCCCCGGCGGATCCGTTCGAACGAGCGCATCGCGGTGATGTCCTCGCCGGCGAAGGTGATGGTGCCGCTGTCAGGCGAGTGTTCACCGAGCAGCAGCCGGAAGAACGACGATTTGCCCGCGCCGTTCGGTCCGATCAGGCAGTGCATCGCCCCGGCGTCCAGCGCAAAGTCAATATCGCGCGCGACGGTCACGCCGCCGAACCGCTTGCACAGCTTGCAGACTTCGAGAATCCGGGTCATCGGCGCACCTTTCCAAACAGTCGTCCGATCCGGTCCATCGCAGTGGTGACCAGCCCGTCCGGGGTGACCAGCACGGTGAACACCAGCAGCGCGCCCATGACGATCAGGGCATATTGGCTGCCGTAGATGGTCAGGGACTGGAAACCGGCGATCACCAGAACGCTGCCCAGCAGCGTCGCGGTGATATCGCGCCGACCGCCCACCGCCACCCAGATGATCGGCAGCGCGGCGGAGGTCAGGCCCATGCTCGACGGGGTGATATACTGCCCCCACGCGGTATAAAGCACGCCTGAAAGTCCCGCCAGCGCCCCGCCCAGACCGAACGCCAGCGTTTGATAGAGCCGGATGTCGTAGCCCAGCATCTCGGTACGCTCAGGGTTCTCGCGGATGGCCACCAAAACGTTGCCGAAGGGCGCGTTCAGCACCATGCGCAGGCCCAGATAGACCAGTATCACCATGCCCAGCAGCACATAATAGAGCGCCGTGCCCGAATAGAGCACCACATCGCCCCCGACCCACGGCACGGTCAGCGGCGGCATGCCGGACATGCCGTTGAACCCGTTCAGCCGCGCCTCGCCGATGCGCCATTGCGGCCCGGCGGTTTGGGCCATGAACGTCTCCAGCACCAACGTGACCGACAGGGTCACGATGCCGATGAACACGCCCTTGATACGGCCGTAGAACATGAAATAGCCGATCAGCAGCGCAAAGGCGCCGCCAAGCGCCACCGCCAAGATCAGCGCAAGCCAGGTCAGCCCATAGGCCGATCCGATGTTGATCGTGATCACGCCATACGCATAGCCGGACAGGCCGAAGAACGCAGTTTGACCGAAACTCAGCGCGCCGCAATAGCCCCAGACCACCCCCAGCCCCATGGCCATGAAGGTCCAGACCATGAAATAGGCCGCGTTGCCGACGGTATAGTCATCGCTGACCATCGGATAGAGAGCCGCCGCCAGGACCGCCAGCGCCGCCGCCGCCCAGAAGGCCGGGCCGCGCCCCATGGTCTGCGGCCCTTCGAGCCGTGCCAGCCAGACCGTCAGACCCCGCCGTGCCGGCGTCGCCGCCGCATCGGCCATCGGCGCCGCGCTCATCGCTGCCACCGTTTTACAAAGGTCGACAGGCCGCCGGGCAGGAGCCGGATCACCACGATCACTGCGACCAGCAGCCCGATCTGCCCAAACAACTGCCCGTACCAGGCGGTCAGGCTGGCGCGGATGATCGCCAAGATCGCCGCCGCCGGGGCCGCTCCGACAAAGATGTCAGCGCCGCCCACCACAACCGTCACGAAGCTTTCGACGATAAAGGTCGCCCCCATGGTCGGCACCATCGTCATCGTCGGTGCGTAGAGCCCGCCGGCCAGCCCCGCCAGCCCCGCGCCCAGCCCGAAGGTCAGCCCATAGATCCGCTTTGTGTCGACCCCGAGCGCGCGCGCCATCGCCGGGCGCTGAATGGTCGCGCGGGCCATCACGCCGAACCGCGTTTGATAGAACACCAGATAAAGGCTGCCGAGCAACCCGATCGACGCCGCGAACAGCACCAATCGATAGATGGAATAGGACTGCTCACCCAAGGCCATGCTGCCCAGCGGCGTGCCCACGCCCTGCATCGTCGGCCCAAGCACAATAAGCACCCCTTGCGTGGCGATCAGGCTGATCCCCCAGGTCGCGATGATTGAATCAAGCGGCCGGTGATAGAGATGACGCATCACCGTGCGTTCCAGCGCCATGCCCACCGCCGCGGCCGCAAGCGCCCCGCAGGCGATAGCCAGTGGCAGGGGCGCCCCGGCCCGTGCGGCGGCGGCGGTCACATAGGCCCCGCACATGATGAATTCCCCATGGGCCAGGTTGATGATCCCCATCATGCCGAAGATCACGGCAAGCCCCGCACAGGAGATGACAAGAAAGGAAAATGCATCACCGAACTGGTAGAAGAAGGAAAAGATCATCGCTAAAAAATCCACGCACCGTGCCCCTTGCCTCTGAAATCCGTTGAAGCCAGGCGAGGCCGAAGCCTCGCCCGGGACGTCACTTCACTGTGCCGGCGGCGGGTTCGACGGCGTATATTGCGCGCTGGGATCGTTCTTTGTCAGATCGCAGCCCGCATCGCCCAGCCAGTAGGGCGCGATGCTTTCCCACACTTTAGGGAAAGTGATCGAATGGTCGTCCTCGACCTTTGCCAGATAGATCGTGTGGGACATGTGCTGGCTTTTGGGGTCAAGGCAGACATTGCCGGACGGTCCGTCGAAGCAGACATCGCCCTCGCCCAGAACAGCGCGGATCGCGTCATGATCGGTGCTGCCGGCCCGCTCGACCATCTGCTTGTAGAGGTTGACGGCGATGTAGGAGTTCGCAGCCTCTTGGTTGATATACGGCTCGTCGGGGAACATCCCACGGAACCGTTCCACGAAGTCGTTCGAGGCCGGGCTGTCGATCTCTTCTATGTAGTTGGTGGTCACAAACATGTTCGCCAGACTTGGCGGGGTGAAGCGTTTGTGCTCATAGCCCTGACCGACATTGACCGACGACGCCATGGGCAGGGCCACACTGGCCGCCGCCGCCTGCTCGTAATAGGAGGCCTGGGCCGAGCCCACCAGAAGCGTCACGACGAAATCGGCCTCGGTCGCCTGGATGTTCTGAATGGTCTGGGAGAATTGCGAGACACCAAGCGGGATGAATTCCTCGCCCACCATCTTGCCGCCATTCTCGGCCACGATCTGGCGCACCCACTCGGCCGAGATCTGGCCGAAGTTGTAGTCAGCGGCGAGCGTGTAGACGTTTGGCCCATAGGTTTCCATCATCCACGGGATGAGGGTGGAGAACTGCTGCTCTGGGACGGCGCCAGTGACGATCATGTTGTTGTCGCACACGCCGCCTTCGTACTGGTTGTTGTAAAAGGCCAGCCCGTCGAACTGGTTCACGATGGGCCGATATGCTTCACGCGACGCTGATGAAAAGCCAGCGAAGACAACGTCCACTTTGTCTTGCTGCAGGACGCGGCGCATGAATTCCTGATAGCGGCGGTTGTCGGACTGGGTGTCATAGATCACCAGTTCGATGGGGCGGCCAGCAATGCCGCCGGCATCGTTGATCTCCTTGGCAGCCAGCTCGATGGCGTGGACCTTGACCATGGTAGCGGCGGCGAAATCACCGGACTGATCCTCGAGAACGCCGATCTTAATCGGCCCGTCCTCGGCCAGCGCCGGGATTGCGGCGATGACGGATCCGGCCAGCGCCGCGGCCAAAATGCATTGGCTTTGGAAGATGTTCATTGGTTGGGTCTCCTTTTGCACGAGGCGTTTTTTCGGATGGTTCGGGGTTGTTTTTCGGACGCGCCGCCGATCGGCAGATCGGCGGGTCCGGAGCGGGCGAGCTGCTCGCGGGCCATGTCGTCGATGGGCAGGCGGCGGTTCATGGCGGCGAGGCGGAGGTGCTCATAGGCGTCGTCCTGATCGATGCCGTGCACGTCCATCATCTCGACCACCGCCTTGGTGACGACGCGACGTCCCGCGAGCCGCCGGCGCATGGCGTCGATCTCGCGGGCGGTCTTCTGGCGCTGCTCATGCTCGTTGACGGCCAGCAGCAGGGCGGTGAACACGCCCGAACTGCGGATCGGCTTGAGGATGTGGCTGGTGCAGCCTTCGCGCACAACGCGCGCGAGGCGGCTTGGCGCTTCGGTGCCGATCAGCGCGATCCGCGGCACGCAGGGTGCGGCGCCGCACTGGGGCGCCCCCTCGATGGCGCTGTCGGTATCGACCAGCATCACATCGCACGCGGCCAATGCGGCGCGGTCGGGGTCCTGGGGGTCCAGCGGCTGAACGCTCAGGCCCAGTTTGCCGAGCACGCTGATCAAAACCCGGCGGTTGTGGTCGTCCGGGTGGATCACCAAGGCGCGCATGCCGCGGAAGTTCTGAATGATGGCGCCCTTCATTGCACCACCTCCAGATAGCAGGGGGTCGATGCGGCGACGGTGTCCCAGACCAGATAGGGGTCGGGCCGCACCGGGCTGCAGTCTTCGTGCAGCAGCTCGAACGTGCCGTTCGCGGCTGACCTGCCGATGCGCGGGCGCATGCAGCAATGCAAGTTGTCCGGGTCGAGCGTCACCAGCCCCTGGGGAGCCGCGAAGCGCAGCCCGCGCGCGGCCGCGCGCACCGGCGCAAAGCCGAAATCCCCGGCCTTGGCCACCGCCCGGGTCAGCAGGTGCACGGCGACATAGCTCGCCTCGGCGTCGGCGCAGGCCCGACCCAGATGGGCGAACCGGCCGTCCCACCGCGCGGTGAAGCGGTCGTTTTCGGGCGAGCGTATGGTCGAGAAATAAACCGACGACGACAGATGCCCCGCCGCCGCGGCGGCGCCGATCAGGGGCAGTTCGGCCTCCGACAGGCTGCAGCTGGCCACAGGCATCACGCGCGGTTGGTCGATCCCGGCCGCCACGGCGGCGACGCGCAGCAGGCGGAAGAATTCATAGCCGGAATCGCCAATCAGCGTGGTGAAGACGAAATCGGGGCGGTCACGCAGAATCTGATCGACCAGTGCGCCGAAATTGGTCTCACCGACGGGGAAGTACCGCTCACCCATCACGGCGCCGCCCGCGTCCATCAACGCCTCGCGCAGGATGCGGTTGTTCTCCCACGCCCAGATGTAGTTGGAGCCGACGAACCATCCACGATTGCCGTGGTGGGCCAGCAGGTGACGGGCGAGGGGGATGATGTGCTGATTGGGGGCGGCGCCGGTATAGATCACGTTGTCGCTGGTCTCAAATCCCTCGTAATGGGACGGATACCAGAGCAGCGCGTCATTCTTCTCAAACAGCGGCAGGACGTCCTTGCGGCTTGAGGACGTGTAGAGGCCGAGCACATGGGTCAGGCCGTGATCCACCAACAGCGCCTGCGCCGCGTCGACATAGGCAGGGCCGACGCAGCCCGGATCGATCTCGACCGGGACCAGCGTGACAGGGGCCGCGGGATCGGCATTGACCTCCTCGATCGCGAGCTGCGCGCCCGCGCGCATCGACTGTCCAACGGCGCCATAGGAGCCGCTGGTCGAGAGCAGCATGCCGATCTTAAGCGTATTTTTTTGCATGATCCTGGCCCAACCGAAAAAGCCCCCAAGTGCGGTTGGAGAAACCGCGCGAGAGGGCTGTGCTGCCGGGGCGCGAAGAGCGCCGAAATCTTAGTTGGTATGTCGATGCCACAAAGGTGGGGCAGGTGAAGGATCGTCACGGGACCCCCCCCGCTGTCAAGATTTTTAACAAGAATTGCACATCTTACCAGCGCATCACTGACTCTGCGGTAAATTTAGGCTATTTTAATCAGCCATGCATGATTTCTGTGCGATAATTAGTCACTGGCGGCCCTGCGCGGCCCACAGCGCTGAGTCGGCCGCGCCTGACGGCGGCGGTCCACGCCACCGTCCGTGGCCGATGGCGCGGCGGCCGGCCACCCTCGGCGCGCCGAGCTTGCGCCACGCCCCACCCTGAGCCACTGACGCAGAGTAATTGCGCGCCCGGAACGGCTTTGACGGGGGCGGCGGCGGCGCAGTCAGGCAGGTCCAGCCGGGACCGGGCAGTCGAGGCAGCCGATCAAATGGCGCCAAGATCTCTGGCGGCGGCGGATCACCGGATGGCAGGCGCGACAATTCCCGGGCGGCGTACGTGGCGCGATCCGCATCGACACCGCGGCTCCGGACGGCGGCGCGGACCTCCACAGAGCGATGCCGCCGACTCGGCGCAACGCGCCATTCAAGGCCGCCATTGGCCGAAAATCGCGCAAAAACCAAGCATTTTCCACCTAAAATTGCCCATTTCTTGTTCATATTTAGTGAAACGCTTATTTTACGTGCGAAAACTCTGAAAAATCTTGACGGCGAGTACCATTCCGTGGCGATCCTTTGGCTGCCCCACCTTCGTGGCATCGACATACCAACCAAGATTTCGGCGCTCTTCGCGCCCGGCAGCACAGCCCTCTCGAGCGGTCCCTCCGACCGCTCAAGGGGGCTTTTTTTCGTTTGGGCCATGATCATGCACACAACAACGCAAACGATCAGCGACCCGCGCGCCACCGGCGGCGCCCATGGCGCCGTCTGCCAGTCACTGCGCCCCGGCCCTTCGCCCGCAGCAGCCCCCGGCCGGGCCACGCCGCACACCCGACGCCCGATGCGCAAGCCCCCCCGCCCCTCGAACACCGGGAGACCGAGCGCATGCACTTCATCGCGAACCGCCACTTTCGGACCTTCAGGCGCAGGGAACTTTTGCACGACCGGGCCGCCATCGCCCGCGTCCCGTCCACGCCGCACCAAGCGGTCCGAGCATCGTGACCGAGGTCGACGGGCCAGCCTTTCCCACCAATCAGCGACGCCGATCAACAAAGGACGCTAACAATGACAGTCAATCGACGCACGTTCATCCAGACCACCGCCGCCGGGGGCATCGCGCTCGCGGCGCCGTCCCTGATCGGGAGCATGGCCAAGGCGCAAACCGGGCCGATCAAGCTGGGCAGCTTGCATGACCTGGCCGGTCCGCTGGCCGCGACCGGCGAGCCGATGGTCTATGCGATCATGCTGGCCGTGGAGGAGCTGAACGCCGCCGGCGGGCTGCTGGGCCGCGAGATCGAGCTGATCAATTACGACACGCAGTCCAACATCCAGCTCTATACGCAGTTTGCGCAGCAACTCGCCGTCCGCGACAAGGTGGATGTGATCCACGGCGGCATCACCTCGGCCTCGCGCGAGGCGATCCGACCGATCTTCGGCCGGTTCAAGACGCTCTACTTCTACAACACGCTCTACGAGGGCGGCGTCTGCGACCGCAACACCTTCAACACCGGCACGACGCCCGCGCAGACGGTCGAAAAGCTGGTGCCCCACGCGATGAACCTTTGGGGCAAGAAGGTCTATATCATCGCGGCGGACTACAACTACGGCCAGATCACTGCGAAATGGATGAAGAAATACGTCCAGGATAATGGCGGCGAAGCGCTGGCGATCGATTTCTTCCCGCTGGACGTGACCAACTTCGGCCCGTCGATTTCGCGCATCCAGGCTGCCAAGCCTGACCTGCTGCTGTCCGCGATGGTCGGCGGCAACCACACCGCCTTCTACCGCCAGTGGGCCGCAGCGGGGCTCAAAAGCGAGATCCCGATCGCGTCCACCACCTTCGGTCTCGTGAACGAGCCCGCCACGCTGGAGGATTCCGAAAGCGTCGGCGTTCTGGGCAGCTACGGCTATTTCGAGGAACTGGACACGCCCGCCAGCGCCGCCTTCGTCAAGGCGATCAAGGACCGGCACGGGGCGCAGACGCCTTATGTGAGCGAGCTGGCCGCGGCGAGCTATGAGGGCGTCCACCTCTGGGCCAACGCCGTGAAGCTGGCAGGGACCACAGATCGGATGCCGGTGATCGAGGCGCTGGAGACAGGGCTGACCTTCGAAGGGCCGAGCGGCAAGGTCGTGATCGATCCCAAGACCCACCACGTCACCCGCAACACCTTCCTCGCCACGGTCGAAAGCCGCAAATGGAAGGTGCTTGAGACGTTCGAGCAGCAGGCGCCGCTGGACACGTCCGCGGTCTGCGACCTCGTGGCCAATCCGACCGACACCAAGCAGTACGAAATCGACATCTGAGGTCTGACTTAATGGATATCGCGATCATCGTGGGATTGGATGTCGTCAACGGCATCGCATCTCTCATCCTCATCAGCGCCGGACTCGCGGTTATTTTCGGCATGATGAAGATCATCAACCTCGCGCATGGGGAATTCCTCATGCTCGGGGCCTATGCCACGGTGCTCTCGGTTTCGGCCGGGGCGAATATATGGCTGGCCATGCTGGTCATCGCCCCGGTCTTCGTCGGTCTTGTCGGCGTCATCGTGGAGCGCTGCCTGATACAGTTCCTCTATGGCCGCCTGGTGGACACGATGCTGGCGACATGGGGCCTGAGCCTCATGATCGTCGGCGCCACCACGATGATCTTCGGGAACACCATCGCCGGGGTCTCCTCGCCGCTCGGCAGCTTCACCGTCGGGGCGTATCAGTCGAGCCTCTACACCCCGTTCCTGGCGGTGATGGCGATCTTGCTGATGGCGACGGTCTGGGCGGTGATGCGCTACACCCGCGTCGGGCTGATCGCGCGGGCGGTGATGCAGAACCCGGAAATGGCCGCTACCCTCGGGGTCAATCCGACGCGGGTCTATATGGCCACCTTCGGCGTCGGCGCTGCCATGTCCGGTCTCGCCGGCGGGCTGCTGGCCCCGATCGCGGGGGTCGTGCCGACCATGGGCGCGGCCTATATCGCCAAGGCCTTCATCACGGTGGTTGGCGGCGGAACCTCGATCCTCTGGGGGCTGATCACCGCCTCCGGGCTGTTCGGCTTCATCAACCAGATCGCGGCCTTCCTGACCACGCCGGTCTTTGGCGAGGTGATCCTGTTCGTCGCGGCGGTGGGTTTGATCCGCATGCTTCCGACCGGGATAGCCGGGAAATTCTTCAAGGGACGTTTGTAATGCAGAGCTCGGGTGGAATGACGGTCGCATTAATCGGATCGGCGGTCGTTGCGGCGGGCGTTGTCGCGGCGCCGCACTTTGTCGACCTTTTTCAGGTCATGCAGCTGACCGTCTTCGCCGCGATGGCGGTGCTGGCGCTCAGCCTTGGCTTCATCTGGGGCTATGGCGGGATCTTGTGCTTCGGCCAGACCTGTTTCTTCGGCCTCGGCGCCTACGCCTATGCGGTGGCGGCGATCAACTTCGGCGACAGCACGCCCGCGATTCTGATCGCCATTCTGGTGCCGGTGGCTTTCGCGGCGCTGCTTGGGTACTTCATGATCTACGGCGGCATCAGCGACGTCTATCTAGGGGTGATCACCCTCACCGTGTCGCTGATCCTGTTCAATCTGGTCAATTCGACCGCCGGCGATTTCTACAAGATCGGCGATGCGCGGTTGGGCGGCTTCAACGGCATGCCCGGGGTGCCGACTTTCAACATGCCCGGCGATGCCAGCTATATCCTGAGCCCTGAAGAGGCATGGATCGCGACCGGACTTGCGCTGATCATGGTGTATCTCGGGCTGCGCCTGCTGATCGCCAGTTCATTCGGACGGATCATCATCGCCATCCGTGAGAATGAAACGCGCGCCGCTCTCCTCGGCTATGATCCCAGGATCTACAAGCTGGTGACCTTCATGATCGGCGGGGCTGTGGCGGGCTTCGCCGGGGCGCTCTACGTCAATTGGGGCGCGTTCGTCAGCCCGACGATCTTCGCCTTGGGCCTGTCAGCCCAGATCATCATCTGGGTCATCATCGGTGGGCGCGGGACGCTCATCGGGCCGGTCATCGGATGTCTGCTGCTGCAGTGGATGGTGACCGAGATCGGGGCGCAGCAGGCTCTCGATGCCAATTTCATCCTTGGCGCGATCCTGGTGGTCTTCGTTCTGCTGGTTCCAAAAGGCATCGCACCGACCTTGCGAGACCTGGCGCTGACGTGGATCAACCGCAGCAAGTCCGGCACGGCCAAAACCGGCGTGAAGGTGAAAATATGACAACGCCCCTGCTTCAAACCAACGGCCTGACGATCCGTTTCGGCGGCGTCACTGCGGTGAACACTGTGGACTTCTCCCTGAAGGAGGCTGAACTGCGCTGCCTGATCGGGCCGAACGGCGCGGGGAAATCCACGTTCTTCAAACTGCTGACCGGGCAGCTGCGCCCCTCGGAAGGCTATGTGCACCTGCGGGGCCACGACATTTCTGGCGCGCGCCCGCATGAGGTCGCGCGTCTGGGCGTGGGCATCAAGACCCAGGTGCCGAACGTGTTCAACGCCCTGTCGGTGCGCGAAAATCTGTGGATCGCGGCGCGGCGCAAGCATATCCCGGCGGCCGCCACCGAGCTGGGCGAGTCGATCCTTGAAAAGCTGCGCCTTACCGGGATCGCGAACCGCGAGGTCGGGCAGCTGTCGCATGGCCAGCGGCAATGGGTCGAGATCGGGACCGTGCTGACCGGAGAGCCGGAGCTCATCTTGCTTGACGAGCCGGCCGCGGGGATGACCCATGACGAGGTCGAGCGCACTGCGGAGCTGATCCTCGAGATCAACAGGAAACGCGCTTTGATCGTGGTCGAGCACGACATGCAGTTCATCAAGATGATCGCAAAGACCGTCACCGTCCTGCATCAAGGCGCGGTTCTGATCGAGGATGATGTCGCGGTCGTCATGCGTGATCCGCGCGTTCGCGATGTCTATCTGGGAAAAGGATTGGCAGCATGATCTTGCAGGTGGACGCGCTGCGGTCCGGATACGGCCGCATTCCAATTCTCGCCGGAGTGACCTTCGGCGTGGCCGAGGGCGAATTCCTCGGCATTCTTGGCCATAACGGCATGGGCAAGACCACGTTGATGAACACGCTGATGGGCCATCTGCCGACGACCGGCGGCACGATCACCTTCGATGGGCAGGATATCTCGCGCATGCCGCCCTTCAAGCGGGCGCGTGCCGGACTGGGCCTCGTGCCGCAAGGAAGGCAGATCTTCGCAGACCTGACGGTCCACGAAAACCTTCGGATGGGCATGGCGGGCGGCGCGGCTGAGGATCTCGGGTTGATCGACGATATCCTCAGCCTCTTTCCCCGGCTTCAGCGGCTGCTGGATCGTCGCGGCGGCGCGCTTTCGGGTGGGGAGCAGCAGCTTCTGGCGCTCGCGCGGTGTCTGTGCGCACGCCCCAAACTGATCCTGCTGGACGAACCGACCGAAGGCATCCAGCCCTCGATCCTCGAGGAAATCGTGGACACATTGAAGACGCTGCGGGATCGGGGACTGTCCCTGGTGCTGGTCGAGCAGAACCTCGACTTCATCGCCGCCCTGTCCGGGCGGGTTCTGATCATCCAGAAAGGCGCAATCACTGGCGAACTGGCGCCGCAGGATCTTCACAACCCGGAAACCGTCGCCGAATTCATCGGCATGAGCGCATCCTGACCGCTTGGCGCCCTGTCGATTACAGGCCACCATGGCCTCAGGACCTGACACAAAGAATACCGCCAGCTGACCCAGAGGAGACGATCCATGACCATCACCAGACCAAGCGTAGACAAGGTTCTTGAGATAGCCGCAGGCTTGGGGATGACCCTGACGCGAGCCGAGGCCGAAGATTACCACACGCTGATGCAGCCCAATCTTGACGCCTATGACATCGTCGATGCCGAGCCCGATTTCACGCCGCCGGTCGCCTATCCGCGCACATCGGGATACACGCCGAACACCGCGGAGAACCCCTTTGGCGCCTGGGCCCGCAAGGTCGAGGTCAAGGGCGCCGCCGAGGGCAAGCTCAAGGGCATGACCGTCGCGCTCAAGGACAATGTGGCGCTGGCGGGGGTCCCTATGAGCAACGGCGCCTCGACCTTGGCGGGCTTCGTGCCGGTCGCCGATGCGACCATAGTGACGCGGATGCTGGATGCCGGCGCGACCGTCATGGGCAAGGCCGTCTGTGAATACTTCTGCCTGTCGGGCGGCAGCCACACCTCCCAGCCCTTGATGGTGCACAATCCGCGCAAGATGGGCTATTCGGCGGGCGGATCATCCTCGGGCAGCGCAGCGCTGGTGGCGGCGGGCGCGGTGGATCTGGCGATCGGCGGCGACCAGGGCGGATCAATCCGCATGCCCGCCTCATTCTGCGGCATCGCGGGCATGAAGGCCACCCACGGCCTCGTCCCCTACACCGGCGTGATGCCGATCGAGAGCACGATCGACCATACCGGCCCGATGACGATCAGCGTCGCTGACAACGCCCTGGCGCTTGAGGTGCTGGCCGGCGCCGACGGGCTCGACCCTCGGCAATACGCGCCCAAGACCGAGGTCTACACCGCAGCCTTGGATCGCGGCGTCAAGGGAATGAAGATCGGCGTCCTGAAGGAAGGCTTCGTGGCCGCCAACATGATGCCGGGCATCGCGGATTCCGTCAAAGCCGCCGCCGAAACCTATCGTGAGCTGGGCGCCACGGTCGAGGAGATCTCGATCCCCGATCACCTGCTGGCCTCCGCCATCTGGGGGCCGATCGCGATCGAGGGTCTGCAGTGGCAGATGATGCATGGCAATGGCATGGGCATGAACTGGAAAGGCGCCTATGACGTCGGTCTGATGGATTTCCATGCCGGCTGGCGCGCCAAGGCCGACGATCTGTCCGAAAGCCTCAAGGTCTGCATGTTGGTCGGTCAGTATGGCATCGATCACTATAACGGGCGCTACTATGCCAAGGCGCAGAACCTGGCGCGCAAGGTCAAGGCGAGCTACGACGCGGTCTTCGCCAATTACGATCTGCTACTGATGCCGACGCTGCCGATCGTCGCGTCGAAGCTGCCGGAGCCGGGCGCGTCAATCACCGAGGTGATCACCCGCGCCTTCGAGATGATCGCCAACACCTCGCAGTTCAATGTGACGGGCCACCCGTCGATGTCGATCCCTTGCGGGGTGGTCGACGGGCTTCCGGTTGGCTTGATGCTGACGGGCGGCGATTATTGCGAAAGCAAGATCTACGCCGCGGCCGCCGCGTTCGAGGCGACGGTGGACTGGACCGGCGGAGCCAAATAGGCCCCGCCGACCCTGACACGGCGCTACGGCGCAACCACCTGAGGGCCGACCGCGACAAGGCGGTCGGCCCGACCCAAACCCGGCGCCCGACACCAGGCTTCAGGAGGCATGTCATGATCACGATCACCGCGGTCATTCGGGCGCTGCCCGGACGGGCCGACGCCCTGCGCGACGCTTTGTGCGCGGTGGCGCAGCATGTGGCGCAACACGAACCCGACACCGTGGGGTTCTACATCTCGCAGGATCTGGCCGATCCGCTGGTTTTCACGACCTATGAGCGGTTCGCGTCCGAGGCCGCCAAGGACGCGCACAACGGGTCGGTCGCCGTCGCGCAGTTCTTCGCCATGGCCGAAACCCTGATCGACGGACCCGTCATCTTGCAGACCTGCACCGAGATTTCGTGCAAACCGCTGGACGCGATGCACGTCCTGCCGGCGCTGCGCTGAGAGCGCGACGGACCTGCCGTCCGGAACCGTCCTCGGCAGGGGGGTCTGTTCTTCATCAAAATCGACGACGGTGAGCGGCCGCCTTTAAAGTCAACAGGCCCTGCGTGACCCTGCGCCAAGCAACTGATCAGAATGCGATTATGGGAGGTCGGGAGCCACACCTCGGCGCTTGCAACAGGGGCTTCCCGGTCTTTTCCAAGAGATGGCTTCACTCGAGCCAAGCGAAGCTCCGCTCGACCCAACCAACGTGGCGAAGAAGACCTGCGGTGGCGCGCAGTGAATCGCCCCGGGTCTGTCGGAGACCATCAACTTAAGTAAGGATGATGGTTATGACGAAAAGAAAAATAGCAAATCGCTACTCGCCTGAGGTCCGCGCGCTTGCGGTCCGGATGGTGTTTGAGCATCAAGGCTCATACGAGACGCAGGCGGGCGCGATCGCGGCCATTGCGCCGAAGATCGGCTGTATTCCCCAGACCTTGCGCGAATGGGTCAAGCAGGCCGAGAAAGACAGTGGCATGCGTGACGGCGTGACAACCGAGGAACGGGATCGGATCAAGACGCTTGAACGGGAAAATCGAGAGTTGCGCCAAGCCAATGAAATCCTCCGCAAAGCGTCGGCGTATTTTGCTCAGGCGGAACTCGACCGCCCACTGAAGCGACGATCGCCTCCATTGAAGATCAGCGTGTTGTCTACGGCGTCGAGTCGATCTGCAGAGTCCTGCCGATCGCGCCGTCGACATATTACCTCCGCCTGGCGTGCCGCGCCGACCCTTCCAAAGCCTCGGCGCGGCATCAGCGTGACACAGAGCTACGCCCCGAAATTAAGCGGGTCTGGGACGAAAATTACCAGATCTACGGGGTCCGCAAGGCATGGCATCAGCTTAAGCGCGAGGGCTTTACGCTGGCGCGCTGCACTGTGGACCGCCTGATGAAACAGATTGGCATCCGTGGCGCTGTGCGTGGAAAGGTGATCAAAACAACAGTTCCTGACACTTCAGCGCCCTGTCCGCGTGACAAAGTGAACCGCCAGTTCCGGGCGCCGGCGCCGAACCTGTTGTGGGTCAGCGACTTCACCTATGTGTCCACGTGGCAAGGCTTTGTCTACGTGGCCTTCGCCATCGACACATTCGCCGATCGCATCGTGGGCTGAAGCTGAAGGCGTCTTTGCGGGTCGTCTTCGGCGGGATGTTCGCCCAAGCGCCGCGCTCGGCGGCCAGATTGCGGATGGCGTTGGTGTCGTAGGCGCGATCCGCCAGCAGGGTCGCGCCGGGTGCCAGATCTGTGAGCAACTCTGCGGCGGCAGGGGCGTCGCCGGCCTGGTCGGGCGTCAGGATCAGGCGGATGGGGCGGCCCTCGGCATCGACCAGGGCATGGATCTTGGTGGTCAGGCCACCACGGGAACGTCCCATGTAGCCATGATCTTCGCCCCCCTTTTTACCGCGGCCCCATGCTGGTGAACGCGGACGCAGGAGCTGTCGATCATCACGATATCGCCGTCATAAGCCGCGGAAACTGCGTCCAGAATACGGTCCCACACCCCGGCGGTCCGCCACCGCGTGAAGCGGTTGTAGAGCGTGGTTCGCGGGCCGTAGCGCTCCGGGACGTCATGCCATGGGCTGCCGGTGCGGGACCGCCAGAGGATGCCGGTGATGACCCGCCTGTCATCCACCCGCTTCACGCCGCGCACCTTCGTCGGCAGCAGCGGCTGGATGATGGCCCATTCCTTGTCGGACAGTTCGTGACGGCGCATGGCAACCTCCTCCTTCAGGAGATTGAATCAAATCCGCCCAGCTATGGGAATCCCGTTTATGGGGACAGACCCTAGCGCAAGAACCTGCCGCCGAATGACTCCGCCGCGTCCCGCAACGCATCGTCCGCCAGGTGCGCATACCTCTTGGTGGTCTCCGCCGAGGTGTGCCCGAGCAACCGCCCCACGATCTCAAGGCTCAACCCCGACGACACCAGATGCGAGGCGAACGTGTGCCGGTTGTCGTGCAGCCGATAGCCCTCGATCCCGGCCATCTTCGTCAGCGAGGCCCAGAACCGCTTGATCTCTTTCAGCGGTTGGCCGTCAACGCGCCCCGGAAACAGCCACGCGTCCAGATCGTTTCGCCCCGCGATCAGTCCCAGCAGCAGATCGAGCGCGGCGCCGCTGAGAGGCACGTGTTCGGTGCGCTTTTGCTTGGTCTGGTGCGAGGGTTTTCGCCAGACGCCGCGATCAAGATCGAAATCGCTGCACCGGGCGCCGAGCACCTCGCCCAAGCGCGCCCCGGTCAACACCTGCAACTGCACCGCGCCCGCCGCGCGCCGGTTGGGATGACGCTCCAGCGCGTCCCAAAGACGGCGTAGTTCTTCTTCGCTCAGCCAACGATCGCGCTTCTGTTCTTGGTATCGCGCCACACCTTTGGCCGGATTGTCGGCGCGCCAGCCCCATGACATCGCCAGCGCGAACATCTTGGAGACCAGCGCGACGAGCCGATTGGCCTGATACGGCCGGTCGGACAGTCCGGCCCGCAGATCCTCGATGTCGCGGCGCGTCACGTCCTTGACCCGGCGACGGCCCAGCATCGGCGCTACGTAACGGTCGATCATGGAGCGGTCGTTCCGGACGCTGTTGGGCCGTTTGTTCGGGATCGCGTGGCGCAGCAGGTAATCGTCGCAAAGATCGCGCATCGTCGGAGCCTTGCGCGCCTCGACGCGTTCCGCCGCGGGATCTGCGCCGCGCATGGCATCCGAGAGCAATGCCCGCGCCTGTTTCTTGGCCTGATCGAAGGACAGGAGCGGCCCATGTCGGCCGATGGTGGCGCGCCGCGAGGCTCCGGTGTCGCGCGCGCGATACTGCACGATGTAGCTGCGGGCGCCGCTCGGCTTCACCCGGACACCGAAGCCGGGGAGCGCCTCGTCCCAGACGAAGACATCGCGCGGGCCGGGCGGCAGCTTCTCGACCACCGATTTCGACAGTTTCTGGGTCGCCATTTCCCGCCTCCGCCTTGCATGGGGTAAGCAGGAGGTAAGCACAGCAGAGCGAAAAAGCAATGACTCAGGAGTGCACCATAGAAGTCGATGTCTGACTTTATGTCGCAAAATCAGCTACATGTAGAAGTTCACCGAACCCAGGCGAAGCGCTGATACCCAATGCCCTGACGACTCTTAATCAGCGGGTCGGCGGTTCGAGCCCGCCATCACCCACCATACTTCTCAACAGGTTAGCGCGAGGAGCGATTATTCGCTCTTCGCGCAGCAACCACCCAGCAACCACCACGATTGCCTGTGCTCTTCGCCACTTGTGGCAGATCAGCGGTTTTGCCACGAGTCACGGCGCGTTGCAGAGCGCGTTGCGCAGCCTCCTTCGATGGCCTTGCCTGCCTCAACGCCTGCGCGATCGAGTGAGCATAGCGCCGCGGTGTAAGCGCATGTTTGCACACCGCGCCCAGCTCTCCGCTAGATTGCAGAATACCATAGAGCGGACGGCGTGCCGATCGCAGGCGATGGGCAGGTCATGGGCTATTGCCGCCGATAGGATCTCCCGCAACGTCGGAGACGATTGGCGCGATGCGGTCGTTGTTTTTGCCACGGCTGGATGGCAGCACAGCGCGGAGTGCTGCTATTCGCTGCGGGATGTGCCAAGGTCTGATGTGCGGACAAAGCGGGCCGACGCACAATGGCTACTTTCGGGATGGAAAAAAACGGTCCTTTTCGCCGGTGACAGAAAGATATGAATTTCGGCTAGCCGGATTCTGGCATCTGGCGAAATCTATCATTCTGCACGACATCAAGACCACTGAACGTGCCTTTTCGTACGTCACTCACCCGATAGCTGGGTGATGGAAAGTGCTTTCGCGATCCGCTGAAGCTATCGTATCCAAACACATGAACCCGCACAGCTGCGTCTGACCCCAAATTCAACACTTCTCGGAGGGACGCGCAGCTCTCAATCGCCGAACGTATTGACTTCGACAGGGCGTCAATAAATTGAATCTTCTCTCTAGTATCGAATAACCGAACCCGTCTCATCTTGTCATTCGCCAACAAGGGGATGCGAGAGGCATTTGATGATACAGTATGATATGCCCACCCAGTTGCGTCCATGTACCCCTTGATTCAGATCCGAACTTGAACGTCCAGATCAATGATGTCTCGCTTTCCAATATTTTTAAAAGCGCATTGGAAAAAGCTTTCTCCTCTCATCAATTCGTATTCTGCTAGATCTTCCAAGAACTTAATGTTTGGCGCCCAAAAATGGGATTGTAGCCACCAGAAAGCGCCTGACGAGCCTATACCAAGCACCGCACCCAGAATAATCAAGCCTATGTTTGCGAAGGTATCCATGGATCATAGATACATTAATAATCGCTCGCAAAATAGCTGTTGTCGTCATCAATCAGGAACCGTCTGCCCATACTGCCCGGTCAAAAACGGTCGTTTACGTCCCTCGTAGCGACGCAACCGACCGGCAACAGGTTGCCGCGGTCAGAGCCCTTGGGTAAAATCTTTGATGCTTTGGCACGTTTGTGTCCGGCCGCAATAGCTGCCGTTCCCTGCGATCCGACAAATGAGCAGAATAGGGCTAAGATCGACCCTTCGCCGCGATGTGCGCCAAAGTCGGTTCTGGGCCGAAAGCGGCCATGACGACAACGGTCGCCTCGTCCGCTCAGCTGCAATGCGAGACTACAGCATCCTCGCACTACAGCTGCGCGAGACCTTCAGGAACTTCACTGCGGGGGTCCTTTTTTTTCAATTTTTGGCTTATTTCACAAAAAACCCCGAGGAGTAAGCCGAGGTATACCAGCGTTGAACCCTGCCTCATCCAGAGCGTCGACTGCTTCATGGACGCTCGAGTGAAGTCGGGAGACCAGACATCAGGTGCAACAAAAAAAGATGCGATAATGGCTGCGAAGCCAAAAATAACGATCAAAAGGCTGACGCCCCAACCAACTTTTGTAAACATTTCTCAGCATTCCCTCGTTCGACGGTCGTTCGCAATAACGTCAGCTGTCCCTGCTCGCAGATTTTGCACTGATGCAGATGCCGCGGCAAGCATGAACGACCGGATCGGTGAAGCCGCATTCGCATCAGATCGCATGAACGGCGGCAAAGGGCCGAAAGCGCGTGCGCGTCTTAACTACTGGGATGGCAGTGAGGCCCGACCTTCAGCGCTAATTAAGGCCCAGGCAGCCCTTTCAATTCGCAGGAATCAGGAGCCGTCGCCTCGGGCGCTATTTGCGTCCAGGCCCCCTAACTTCGTGACGCTGGTGAGCGTGGCATGCGGTCAATTGGTGGCCGACACCCCAGTAGTAAAAGCGATCATAATATCACCCAATATTTCAACATTATATTTCTATATTTACATATCTGACGATATATGAATTAATTGCGACACAGCTTCGGCTGCTTTCACCACATAGCGAGGACTGCAAGTGCAAGGACACCTGCGAAGGTTCTCCGTGAGGAGGATTTGCGCGTGGCGCTTAGTGCTGCGTCCGCCATGACCAGCATGTGATGAACCCTCGCCCACACCCCTTCGCGCTCCCAGCGGCGCAGGTAATGGTAAACCGTCTGCCAGGGTGGGAAATCATGCGGCAGCAGCCGCCATGAACAGCCTGCGCGCAGCAGATACCGCGATCGCCTCGACGATCTCGCGCTTCGGCGCGCAGCGCGGGCGGCCACCCG
Organism: Paracoccaceae bacterium; assembly: GCA_047610385.1. GTDB lineage: Bacteria > Pseudomonadota > Alphaproteobacteria > Rhodobacterales > Rhodobacteraceae > JBOCEF01. The sequence continues at coordinate 23,085 of JBLGAC010000045.1, forward strand.
GCGCCGCCTCAGGGATCATCGGCTCATCGCGGCCCATTGGCCGTTCGTCAGGTCGCTCGGATAGGCGCGGCGCTTGCGGCGGGGCATCGGCATTTGTCTCGCATAGGGGACTCCGACACCCCATGAATCACAACGCCAATGCGGTGGGAATCCACCTTCTCAAACACGCTCTCAGCTTCGTCCAACTTGCCGCAATCCATCGCTGGATGCGCTTTGTCCACACGGCCTAGCGGACTTTGGCTACCCAATCAGCATGCTGCGGTGCGGCCCGTCGAAGCGGCCATTGATGCATGGTGCAGCATTTTTATCGGTTGAAACATCGGGCAATGTTGCCATTCAATATCCTAATTCAAGTATTTGCGTAATTCAGATTACTGAGAAGGGGATTTAGGGGCGTCGCACAGCACTCTGCACGACGCCCATTTGGATCGTTATGAGGGCGACATCACTTTGCCTTCATAGGCCACCATGTGTTGATCTGATCCTTCGTCGCGCAAGGATACAATCGCTTGGTATTCGTCAGAGCTGTGCCAGGCGTCGAGATTTTCCATCGTCGGGAATTCAACTACAAACACCATGTGATGGCCATCGCTTTCGCCATTCAGCATCTTGGGTTGCGCGCCAACTACCACCGGCTTGCCGCCGTATTTCGCGCCTACCGTTTTTGTTGCTGTAAGGTAGCTTTCGAATTTCTCTTTGTTGGTGACGGTCACTTTCGACATCATATACGCGGGCATTGATTTATCCTTAAGTTTAATTTTTCGGAATGCGCGGTTTTTTGGCCGCACGGTGATGGGATAAAATTAGGGCAAGACGGAACCGGCTTTTAGCGCCATAAGGGCTAATTAAAGTCTGATCAGGACATATTTGGTATGAAAAAAGTTGTTATTCTGGCTTCAGAAGGGTGCGTTCTATCAACAATCGCCTCGCCAATGGATATGTTCCTGCAGGCGGGGGTGATGTGGAATGTGACAATGGGCAAGCGCCCTGACCCGGCTTTTGAAGTAAAAATTGTCACTTCTGACGGACAACCAGTCATGGCTCTTAATGAGGTTCCGGTCGTGCCTGCCTGCTCAATGCACGACATTAAGGACGTGGATTTGATCATTATCCCATCGCAGGGTTTCTTTTTTGATTTGCAAAGCGAGGCTCACATTGCACGCGTGGACTGGCTCGGAAAATGGAGTAAAAACGGGGCGGACCTGGCAAGTGTCTGCACCGGCGCTTTCACTCTGGCGGCCACAGGCCTGTTGGACGGCAAGAGCGCGACCACCCATTGGGGCATGGCCCGGCAATTCAAAAAGACCTATCCGGCGGTGCAGCTGCGGACAGACCTGATGGTCACCGACGAGGGGAATTTGTTCTGTGGCGGCGGGATCACTGCGGATTTGAACTTGTCGCTGTATCTGATCCGAAAATTTTGTGGCCGGGAAATTGCTCTGCAAAGCGCGCGTTGTACAATGGCGGATCTGGACCGGATCTCCCAAGCGCCTTTTTCTGTGTTCGTTCCGGAAAAAAACCACAATGACAGAGGGATACTGAAGGCTCAGGACTGGATAGACGAAAATTATCAAAAAAACGTCAACCTGCAGGAACTCGCGGCAAGAACCGGCGTGAGCCTACGGCAGTTTAGCCGGCGCTTTAAGTCAGCAACAGGTGAGACCTGCTTAAAGTATTTGCAACTGGTAAGGGTCGAAGCGGCAAAAACGGCCCTAATAAATACCGATCAATCGTTTGAGGATATATCCCGGAATGCTGGCTATGAGAACGTAAGCTTCTTCCGGAAGTTATTCAAAAGCAATACCAGTGTAACACCGGTTGTTTACAGACAAAAATTCAGTCAGATTTAATCAGTCTTGAACATTTTAAGAATGAACGCAAAGGGCTCTTTGCTGCCATGCGTGTCTCGATTTAATCGTCGCGACCCATAGTCCCGGCTGAATTGCCCAGGTCACCCGTTTCGCTGCCGTTGCCTTTAACAGAGTCGAGGTTCTTGTTTGGATTGTCGATCTTTGGAGGTTTGGACGGATTGGATGGTCTAGGTGGGTTAGCTGCGGTTGGCGTGTTTGCAAAAGGCGTTGCCGAAGGAGGCGTGCTCGTGCGTGGATTGTAAGCGATGGGGTGGACGCCCCCCGGCGGCATCGACTGTGCCAAGGTGGCAGGTGTTGAAGCACCGCTACGAGGGAGAGCGTCCATGAACGAGGTTAACATCATCGGCCTGGATTTGGCCTCGAGCGTGTTCCAGGCGCACGGCGCCGGAGCGGACGGGTCGGTTGTATTCCGGCGCAAGCTGCCGCGTGCGCAGCTGCTGAAGTTCATGGGCGAGCAGCCCCTCGGCGGGCATCATCGACAGCCAGAGCGTGAAAACCACCGAAAGCGGCGGCCCGCGCGGCTTCGACGCCGGGAAACGGATCAAGGGCCGCAAGCGTCACATAGTGACCGACACGCTCGGCTTGATGGTTGGCGCCGTGGTTCATCCGGCCAGCGTACAGGACCGCGACGGGCCCCGATGGTGCTGCGTTCGATACGCACAAGCTGGCCTTGGTTGCGCCATGTCTTCGCCCCCTCTCGGCGAATGTGCCATTCACCTGGCGGGCAATGGACGGAGGCTATGCCGGGCCGAAGCTGCGCGGCGCCCTGAAGGGCCAGGGCGATTGGCGGATCGAGATCATCAAGCGCTCCGACGCCGTCCGAGGTTTCAAGGTTCTGCCGCGGCGCTGGGTGGTCGAACGAACATTCGCCTGGCTCGGGCGATGCCGCCGCTTGGCGAAGGACTGGGAGGCATCCATTAGCAGCGCCGAGGCATGGCTCCTGATCGCCCATATTCGCATTATGATCAGGCGCTTGGCGCGGTTTCACGCAGGACCCGTCGAATTATGAGTCGGGCTCTAAGAGAACGTCGCATCGCTGATGCCGTGCTTGCGGCCCAGCTCGGCCGCGCTCAGCCCCGCCTGATGCTCTTTCAGGATACCGATGAACTGCTCTTCGCTGAATCTGCTGCGTCTCATGTCCGTCTCCTTCGATGGAGAACACGCCAACCTCTGGCTGCGGACATTTCAGGGGAGCAGGTCACTTTTAACCTACCCCAGCGAACGGCATCTTTGATCTCGATCCGGACATCGCGTGCACCGCGGCAAATGTTCAGATTAGGCGATGAGCGGTCATCCGCTGCGCCAAGAGCAGATGACCGGTTTGTGGCCGGGGCCACTTGCTGCGGCATCAGACGTTGACGGAGGGGATCGCCGCGCCTCCCGATGGAGGGAGGAAGCGCAAAGGCCCTTCCCCGGCGCTCGCCCCTGTCGTCACATCTTCGGTGGCAGGCAGAGCACTCCCTCGATCTTCCCAAGCACATCGTCGACCTTGCCACCGCGCAGGATCTCGCGGACGGGGGCGGCGATGAAATCGCTCACTGCCGTCGCATTTGTCAAGCGATCGAGGGGCAGCGCGTAGAACCAGCTCGGATCTTCGACATCGTCAATCGTCCAATGCCGCGCTTGGGCAACGCAATCCTCGCGATAGCCCGCCGCGTTCGGACCGTCGGAGTCGAATCCCCACGCATCCTCCAGGCTCCGACCGGCTGAGTAACCGATCAGCACCTTGGCTCGCTTGCCGTGCTCCCAGTCGGCCTCGTCGCCTTCGTTCGACGTGAGCTGAATCACCAATGTCAGGGCACCCTCGGTCTCCGCATCCTCGCGATTGCTCCGCTTGATGAAGAAATAGAGATTCCAGACCGATCGGAGAAAATCACCTCCGGTCGCGTCTGCGTCCTCCTCAACGATTGCGAGATCGCTGTCCATGGTTTCGACAAGCCTGAACGCACCGAAAAGTTTGTCGAGGTTCTGCTGCGCGCGCAGGATGTTCTGAGCCGACTGCCAAAGAATTTTGTCGATACCGGTCATTCGCTCTCTCTGTAATCGTAGTGGGTTTCGGGAACTGCCGGGATGGACGGAAGCTCGAACTCCTCGTCAAAGCTGAAGGTGCACGCTTCCGGCATCGTCATGGCGGGCCATGGTCCGAGAACAGCACCCTGCGGTTCGCCCGCAAGGAAGTTGGCGGCGAGCCTCGCCCACGCGACCAGCCCAGTGTCAGACGTGGTGTCGACGAGGCTTCTCAGCCGGTCGCACATATCCTTCCACGTCCAGACCGTGATGGCAGGCGTCTGTGGATATCCGCCACGAAGGTCCTCGATCGCCTTTTCATGTTTCTTCTCTGCCCCAAGCAGCGTGTAGCCCATGACGTGTCGCGGTCCTTTCGGCAGCTCGCCACGGCGGCAATGTCCGCTCTCGACCGAGCGGATCTCGCGTGCGGCCTGATCTTCGCCCAGCCCTGCGCCCCATTTCACCTCGACAATCCAGTAGGCGCGCCGACCCTCGACGGTCTCCTCCAGCACGACGTCAGGTTCGGAGCCCCCGCCGTCGCCTTGAAAGAAGGGCCAGAGGTAGATGAGGACATCCCCCTCGAACTGGTGGCCGCATAGGGCTTCCAGCGCCAGCGCGCGGGCTTCGGGCGTCAGGAACCGCAGGGTCCCGAAGATCGCGGACGTAATGAGATCTTCGCGCGGCTGCTTGCCGACGCCGTCGATAATGCAGGAAAGCCGCGCCTTCCGAGCTACGACCGCGTCAAACATCACATCTCGGCATCACATCCCCCTGCGCCTAAGTTCTTGGCGGAAGGCCATGGCTTGCCTTCGGTGATAGCAAGCTGGTTAACTACCCGGGACAGCGGAGATTTACGTTCCGACAGGGCTCTATCGCTAGGCAGCATGGACAAAGTGCGCCCAGCGATTGTCACACTATTTACACACGACCGAGGCAGATACGCTCACCCCATGAACATAACCACGCCTGACCCCGCCGCCGATCTGCCGCCGATCCGTCCTGACGCCATCGGCGCCGGGCTCGGCCTCGCCTCGCGCGAGGAAATCTGCGGGCTGATTGGCATGATCGAAGCCGCCTCGACGCTTGAGATCGGGCGCGCCGCCGCGACATCTCTCGCGCGGCTGGTTGATCGGCGGATCGAGGATGCGGGCGCTCGGATGACATCGCGGGCCAAGGAGCTCTTCGCTTCCACGGCTTCTATCGCCGCCTTGCGCCACCGTCTTTGGCTGGCGCTGGTCGATGCGCTCGAGGTCAAAGGCGCGACGCCGTTGTCGACACGCAGGTTGCACCGGCTGACGGCCGCTTTGGGCGTGCAGGCCGCGAAGGTTCTTTCGCCAGAACTGCTGGCCGACGAACAGGGCGGCTGGCTTTCCCGCACGACGCGTAAGGTGAAGGCGGTGCGCCAGGATGGACTGTCCGCGCTGTTTGCGCCGCCGCTGTCTTTTCCTGACGTTGTCGCGCGGGAGTTCGCTTCGATCTTCGAGGTGTTGGGCAAGCAAAACGCCAACCGCTCAGGTCTCGACCCCAAAGCGGCGGAGGCCCTGCGTCAAGGGCGCGCCTCGGCGATTGCGCTCGCCGCTGCAGGGGGCGGTTGGGCAGGCCTTGCCGCGGTCGTCTCGGGCGCAGGGTTCGCGCCCTATATCCTCGCGGCCCATGCGTCGGCGGTGTTGCCTTTCGTCGGCGGCTCAACCGCGATTTCGTTTCTTACGGTGGCGGTCAATCCGGTCACACTGCTCGCCGGTCTTGCCGGTTCGGGTTTTCTGCTGGCGCATTTCGGGCGACGCGCGCGTGGGGCGGTGGCCGCAAGGGCTGCGGTGCTTTTGGCGCTGCGGGGGCTGGAGGATCAGCGGGACGGCATCGCCGCGCTTGTCTCCGCCTTTCGCCGCGCGGCGCGCGACGGGAACCATGCAGATAAGGCTCTGGCTACGCGCCTTTCTGCGGTCGAGCGGCGACTGGGCCGCCCCCTGCCGGATGCGGCGGGCGCGCCGCCGGGCCGCTGGGCGCAGGCGTCCCGCGGCGCCCATGATCTCGACAGCGTGGCCGCAGCCGCGACGGGGGTCTTGTGCGCAGGCGACATGATGTTCCACGCAGCAGCGATCGATCCGAAGGTGCTGGCGGCGGCTGATTTTTCCCGCACAGCGCACGTTTCAGACCCCTTCGCCTTCGCCGCCCATGCAGGCGATTGGGCAAGCCGCGGGGCCGAGATTGGGTTGCGCGGCTATGCGGCGGAGCGTGTCGTCCTCGCGCGTCTGATCGAAGACGGTCATGACGCCAGCATCGCCCCTGACAGCAACACGCCCGGTTTCGACCTGATCGTGGACGGCGCACCGGTGCAGGTCAAATGCGGACTCTCGCTGGATCTGCTTAGGACGCACTTTGCAAAATACCCCGACATCCCAGTGATCGCCGATGCGGAACTGGCGGCGAAGGCGGCGGCGTCGGGCGCCGAGTGGGCCTCGATGGTCGCGACGGTGGATGGCTTTGCGCTGGATCAGGTTGAGGCGATGACCGCCGAGGCGCTTGATGCGGCGGGCGACTTGGCCGATCCCGCGGTGGCGTTTTTCGCGCTATCAGTCGGGGCGGCAAGGGGCGCGTTCGAGGTCTGGCGAGGGGAGATACCGCTTTCGGACCTTCCCGCCTGGCTCGCGCTTGACGGTGCGGTGCGCGCGACCTTGACCGGGGTTGGTGCCAAGGCGGGCGCAGTGGTGGGGCTGGTGGCGATCGGCCCGGCGGGGGCGGTGATCCTTGGACCGATGATCGGCGCGGCCGCTCTATAGGGCGCGGGTCGTGCGCGACGGGCGGCGGAGCGGGTGGTGCGCGGTGATTGGCATCATGCGGTGGAGGTGCAGGCTGCCGAGCTGCATGCCGCCTTGGGCATGGCGCTCGCCCGCAAAGTCGATCTGCTGGTCGCACGTCATGGCCGTTTGCATGAGGCGGCCCCGGCGCGCCCGGATATCGTCGCATGGATCGAGACGCGGGCGCTCGACGACGCGGTGGCGGCGGCTGAAGCGCTGCTGGACCTAGGCGCGCCACCCAAGGATGCGGACGCCGCGCTTCGCCTCGCCTGGGAGGCCGTGCAACACGTTCCGGGCGATGCAGCGGTCCTGAGGGCGCGGGCTGCATTGCTCTCCGTGATTGGCGCGCGCCCGCCATTGACCGATGCCGCGCGGGAGGCGCTGGCCGGACTGCGCGCCGTCGATTGGGCGCATGTTGTCAGCCGGAGCCGCCGCTGACGGTCCGTGCTGCATGCGCGGTCTTGGCGATCGGGGGACAGCTTGGTGGCGACATCGCAGAACGGATGATCAGCGCCCCCCCGCTGCTGTGGCTCCGAGAGCATGAACTAGTGATTTGCTCTAGTCATGCATACTCTGACAATCAGAATCCATTCTAGGCGGCTATGTCGAACGACGCAGCACCCGAAGTTCCGAGACGATGGTTTCAGCGGGCAGCGTCGTGGGTGGATCTGTGACGCAGGCGACCACTGCGTTCGTAAAATCTATAAACTGCCCACGTCGTTCACCGCTTATAGAATCTGTCGTGTAGGTCACATTTCGATCATTTACGTCCCAGATAAAAGTTACTGCAAATATTACAGCCCTCCTGTGGAGATCACGGGCGCGGCCCTTACGGCTATATGAGAGAACCAATGCAAAATCGCGCGTGGAAGCAATGGCTTGGAGCTCCTTGACGGCGTCGCCTGCATGAACGCTAGCTTGACCTATAGATAGCTTCAAACGCTCCATCCGGAGCTCATTTTTTTCACTTGTGCTCGCGGAGAGCGTTTCTAGCCGCTTGGCAGCTTTCGCTAGCTGTCGCGTCGCTGCGGAGATTTCAGCATGCGCTCTCTCCAGCTCCTTGTTCGCACGCGCTGTTGCAACCGTCCGGTCGATGGGCACCCACATGGGATTCTCGCGGGGGTTGAGCATGTGTGCCAAAAAAATTGACAGCCTCTCAATTTCGTTCCGATCAAACTCGAAGCGCACCGCGATCTCTTGAACCTGCTCGTCTGTCAATGCGCCGGCCGCCCCAGCTGCCTCATAGTCCATCAGGCGCCAAGGAACGGACTTGCTAATCTCATCGCTGGAGATGAAGTGCGTGCCATCAGAATCTTCGAACGTGGCCATCCGTCCCCCCCATGCGTCATCTGCCGATCACTGCCATCCGAACCGCAGGACTCCGGCTCGGTGAACTGCGCTTGGCCGAGCCAAGTGTATTAGTCGATCCAAAATAGATCTCTCAGCACCATTGTACATGCTTCGTTCCGGCGCGTCATGGTCACTGCATGACACGCATCCCCGCCCCGGCCAAAGATTCTGACCGCCGCCTGCATCAAGTCGATGCGGCGGTGAGCCTGCTGGTTCGGCTTTTGGCGCGGCAGGCGGCCGGAGCGGCGTGTCCGAACCCCAGCCCTCAGGATACGCCCCATGACCAAGATCAAGCCCGCACTGATCGGCGCGGATGACCGACTGCTGACGGTGCAGGAGGTCGCCGCGCTGGACCGCTGCTCGGTGAAGACGGTGCGCCGCGCCATCGACGCGGACCTGCTGCAGGCGCTGCGCATCGGTCCCGGCGGCCGCCTGCTGCGCGTGAGCCAAAGCGCCCACGCCGCCTATCGCAGGGGGCAGCGCCTGTGACCTCGCTCGTCCATCAATGTCTATCTAAGTCAATGACTTACAAGGGCGTTGGGAATAGGCACCCTCCGTAAGTTCCTAACTATCCGTGCTAGGCTTTTCCCGAATCAGACGCCCTGTCCGGTCCTGTCCACCCGAGACCACTCCTGAGCAAAGGCGGTATTCCCGATGTCCTGCTTCGATCCACACCAGTTGCAAACAGCCTTCCTGCAACCCGGGACGCCGATGTTCGCCGATGTCATGACGAAGGTCGCGGATCACGGCAACCTCTCGCACGAGCGGCGCCGGGACATTCAGTCGGGTCTGCGCCGCGTGGCCAAGGCGCTTGGCCGTGCGCCTCAGGATGTTCCGGCCGATGCGGCGTGGCTGCAAAAACGCCTCGGGGGTTTTGCGCCCGCGTCGGCGGGCCTGACCCCGAAGTCATGGAGCAACGCGCTCAGCGATGCGCGTGCCGGGCTGGTTCTGTTCGGCGTCGTCGAGCGCCGCTTCAATCGAAAGGACGACCTGTCGCCGGAATGGAGGCCGCTGTGGGAGGCGGTGCTGGCATCGGGCGATCTGTCGGTGCAGCCAATATCTCGCTTCGTCTATTTTCTGAATCGGTTGGGCGTGGCCCCAGCGGATGTTGGCGACCCTCACCTTGAGGCCTACCACGACGCGATGGTGTTGAACGAGATCAGCAAATCCCCCGAGGTTGCCACGCGGGCCGCCGCCAATTGCTGGAACCTTGCGGTCAGGCGCATCCCCGAGTGGCCAAGCCAGACGTTCAAACTGCCCAACCGCAAGATCTCGATCAAACTGGATGTCGCGACATTCCCGCCGAGCTTCCAGCGCGATCTCGACCGCTATGTCCTCAGCCTCGAGCATCCGGACCCGCTGGACGCTGATGCGAATGCCGCGCCGCTGCGTCCCGACACGGTCCGGTTGTACCGCGCCTCGGTTCTGCGTTTCGCGTCCGTGCTGGTGCACGCCAAAATGCCGATCGCCGAGATCACCAGCCTCGCGGTTCTGGTGACGTCTGAGACTGCCGAACGCGGGCTGCGCTGGCTGCTGGCGCGGAAGGACAACGCCAAGACACGCGGGATTTCCGAGATGGCCGGGCTGCTGCGCGGCGTTGCGAAGCGCTATGTCCGGGTGGACGAGGC
>JBLGAC010000046.1:0-32674 GCA_047610385.1 Paracoccaceae bacterium
GAAACGGCGCAAGCAGTGCCCACGTCGCGTCGTCGATGAGGTTTCGATTCAAAGCTGGCTCCCATTTTCCAGCCTTGAATCACGATCACGGCGCTATGGGAATCCGCTTTGTCCACACGGCCTAGTGACATACACCGCCTAAATCGATGCCTTGAAATACATCTCAGATGCGTTCTGCCGTTCTGGGAATGAACACGCGGCAGGTTCGGCAACACGCGATCGGGGCGTCGGTCGTTGATCAGATAGCTGGAAGGCGCCGCCGATGCCTCGGACCAAGGCCGCACCCCTTGCGCAAGGGCCGCGCTGCCTTGGTCGCCCACGCATCACCGACCTGCGCGCCGTGGTTGACGCGATCCAATGCATCGCCGCGATCGATCATCAGCGGAGCATGCAGCCCGGAACTCCCCCCCCCTCACGACAGCCCAGCGCTATTTCAACACCGAAAGAACGAGGGGGCTTTCGCGCACGGTGAAAATGCGCGCCGAGCGCCTTGGCGCGGTCTTCGGGGGTCAATCCATATTTCTTGGCCACGGGCACTCGATGTCTGATGCGATGTCGATTTCGATGGTGGGCGCACTGACGGGCGAAATCATGGCATGTCCTTTCCTGTGGCAGTAAAAGCCCCCGGCGACCTTACGTCCGGGCCGCCCAGCGCAAGCGTTGACAGGCACAGCGGCGCGTGGTGCCATATCATCAAAAGGCGCACGATCCGGAGGACGCCCCCAATGACCCTGATCGAAGGTCACCGCGCCATTGCGCCGCCGGTCGGCGTGCCCGTCTGGGATGTCGACCCCTACGCGCCTGAGGTGCTGGCCAACCCCGCACCGTTCGCCGAGGCCCTGCGCGCCAAGGGCCCATTTGCCTATATCCCGCGCCATTCCATGCTGATCTGCGGCCGCTATACCGAAACCCGAGAGGTGTTCGGCGACTGGCAGCGCTTCACCTCAGCGCGCGGCGTCGGGCTGGCCGATTTCGCGGCTGAGGCCCCGTGGCGCCCCCCCTCGATCGTGCTGGAGGTTGATCCGCCGGAGCATTCGCGCGCCCGCAAAGTGATCCTGCGCGCCATGTCCCCCAAAGCGGTCGCGGGGCTGAAAGACGATTTCCGCATGGCGGCCGATGCGTTGATCGACACGCTGGTCGGGGCGGGGGACATCGACGTGGTCACCGATCTGGCCGAAGCGTTCGCGACCACGGTCTTTCCCGCCGCGGTCGGCCTGCGCGCCACGGATGCGCGGCGGCTGGTGGATTACGGCGCGATGGTGTTCAACGCGCTGGGCCCTGACAACGCGCTGCGCCGGGCGTCGATGGCCCGCGCGCCCGACATCGTGCCGTGGATCACCAATGCCTGCCGGCGCGAGAACCTGACCCAAGACGGCTTTGGCGCAGCAATCTATGCCGCTGCCGATGACGGTGAAATCACTGAGGACGAGGCTGGGATGCTGGTGCGATCCTTGCTGTCCGCGGGCGTTGACACCACAGTCACCGCGATCGGCAGTGCGATCTGGTGCCTTGCGACCAATCCGGGCGAATACGCGCGCCTGCGGGCCGATCCCACCCTGGCGCGCCCGTGTCTTGAAGAGGCGCTGCGCCTCACCTCTCCGGTCCACGCGTTCTGCCGGACCGCGGCTGTGGACACTTCGGTGTCGGGCATCGCCATCCCCGAAGGTGCCAAGATCCTGTGCATGCTCGGGTCCGCCAATCTGGACCCGGACCAATGGCCCGACCCGACGCGGTTTGACATCGGGCGCCGCCCCGCCGGGCATCTGGCCTTCGGGGTCGGGGTGCACAATTGTGTCGGCCAATCGGTGGCGCGCGCTGAAGGGGATGCGATCCTCAGCGCGCTGGCGGCCAAAGTCTCAGGGATTGAGATTATCGGAGACCCGGTGTGGCGGCCCAACAACGCCATCCATGCGTTGGACCACATGAAGGTGATCCTGACCCCCTGAACAGGCAAGGCGGGCCTTTGCCTTCAACACATTTCGCGTGGCGGATATGCCCTCCACGCCGCCGCCCCCCAAAGGATCCGCATTGACCCGTGCGGCTGCAGCCGCCGCTTCATCTGCGCGCCAAAGGCCCGACCACCGGCTCTCCAGCTCCGTGCGGCTGCACGATGGGGGCCGGGTGCGCGATCTGAACAGCTACATTTCCTATTTTTTGGTCACGGCGCACAATGCGCTGTCGCGGGGGTCGCTGCATGTGCTGGCGACGCGGGCGCTGGCCAAAATCGCGCCCGGGCACCAATGACCCGCGCCACCGCACATGGTGGCTGACCGGCGAGGGGGCTCACCCTTCACGACCGGATCATCGACATCGCGCTGGCGCGCGAGCGCCGCATGATCGAGGGCGTCGCGCCTAAGGATCTTGAGACGTTTTTGCAGGTGATGCGGACAATGCGCGGTAATATCGACACGCTCGATCGGTGATATGCGCGCCAAAAAGCGCCGGGGCGTGGGGACTATGGCGTCCAAGGCGTCCTTCACCCTCACGGCGCATCAAGGCATCGCCAGAAATGCTGGGGGTCGGCGGCGGCGCGCGCGATTGGTGCAGCTGGCAGCACCGATCAACGCGCTACACCATCAAAGGCAACTTAAAGCATCGCACGAAGATCAGTCTTCAACACCTTGCCATAGTTGTTTTTCGGCAAGCCATCCAGGAACACATACGCCTTGGGCCGCTTGAACCGCGCGATCTGCGTCAGGCAATGGGCATCAAGCATCGCGCCGTCCACATCCGCGCCGGGCGTGGGGACGATGAAGGCGATCACCTCCTCGCCCCATTCGGGATGTTTGCGGCCGACCACGGCAACCTCATGGACCAAAGGGTGGGTCAGCAGGGCCTCTTCGACCTCACGCGGGTAGATGTTGGTGCCACCCGAAATGATCACATCCTTGGACCGGTCGTGCAGCGTCAGATAGCCGTCCGCATCCAGCGCGCCCATGTCGCCGGTCCGCAGCCACCCATCCCGGATCGCATCGGCGGTGGCGGTGGGGTTATTCCAATACCCGGCCATCACCGGCGCGCCTGCCACGGCGATCTCGCCGACCTCATCCACCGGCAGATCGCGGCCCTGCGCGTCGATCACGCGGACCTCAACGCAAGATTGCGCGCGCCCGACGGATGCAAGCCGGGCGCGCCAGCGCGGATGGGCGCGGTCTGCGACCTCAGATTTTGTCATCGCGGTGATGGCCATCGGGCATTCGCCCTGCCCGTAGATCTGCGCAAAACGCGGGCCCATGACGGCGACGGCGTCCTCAATGTCGGCGACATACATCGGGCCGCCGCCATAGATGATGGTCTTGATGCCCGCGCCCGTGTCGCCGCGCGCGCGGGCCGCATCCACCAGGCGGCGCACCATCGTTGGGGCCGCAAACATCGAGACATTGCCAATGTCCCGCGCCAGATCCAGCACCTCGGCCGCATCAAACCCGCCAGACGGGGCAATCACATGGCGCGCGCATCGCAGAACATGCATGAAATTATAAAGGCCGGCACCATGGCTCATGGGCGCGGCGTAAAGGATTGCGTCATCGGGGGTCACTTCGTCCACATCGACAAAATAGCTCAGCGTCATGGCCATGATGTTGCCAGCGGTGATCGTCACGCCCTTTGGCCGCCCGGTGGTGCCTGAGGTGTAGAACAGCCAGACCGGCGCGCCGCTATCCATCGCCACCGGCACCATCGGCGCATGGGCGGTCAGCGCGCGCCAGTCATCGCCCCCGGCCACAATCACCGGGCCGGGCAGATCAGCGGCCAGCGCGGCGCAGGCAAAACTCAGCGCCGCGCCGGCATCGCCGATGATCCACGCCGCCTCGCGCGGGTGCAGCTTGGCGTTGATCGGGGTCGCGACCGCCCCGGCCATCCATGCCCCATAAAGCGCGGGCAGATATTCCGCGCGGTTCTTCATGAACAGCGCCACCCGATCGCCGGGCCTGATGCCGCGCGCCAAAAGCGCCGCGCCGATGGCGGCGGCCTCATGGGCAAAGGTGGCATAGTCCGCCTGCACATGCGCGCCGATCAAAATTGCAGGGGCGGTCGGGGCGCGGCGGCCAGCGCGGATCAGCCATTCAGCCGGGTTCATCTATCAAAGCCCCAGACGGTCAAGATCAGCAACGTTGAGCGCGCCGCCCTGGCGGCGCAGTTCTGCACGCACCACCTGCGCATCGGCACCGAGCGCGGCCGCCACCCCCGCCGCCTGCCCGGTCGCCAGCGCCGTGCCCATCACACGGATCGCGGCGCCTGCCAGCCGGTCACCATCGGCGGTTCGTCCCGCAGCGAAAAGATTGCCAGTGTCAGCGCTTTGCAGGCATGACAATGGAATTCCATACATGCCCTTGTCGGGCGCAAAATCCATGGTGCTGACCAGCGTCGCGCGGTCATGCCATTCCGCGCCCCAAGCCCCCAGCGCGATGCAATCGTCATAGCGCGCACGGGCCTGCACATCGTCCCATGTCATCTGCCGGACCGCGTTCAGATGGCGGCTTTCGCGCACGCCAAATTCGGGACCGGTGGACACGATATACGCATCCTCGCAGCCCTGAATGGTGCGCAGCGCGCCCAAATACGCCTGGGACTGACGGCGGCCCTCAGCCTCCGCCCGGCTGTGGGCGCCAGCGTCGCGCTGGTCATAATCAACGCTGGCGACATAGAGCACCAGATCATGGCTGATCGGCAGCCGCGGGATCACGGATCGGTCTTTGGCAAAGGGCCCCTCGCCGCGGGCCTTGGCGGCGGTGACGGCGGCGCAGAACTGGTCCGCAGTGATGGTCACATCCTTGGGAATGCCGCCGAACCGGGTCGCAAGGGACCCGAGATTGGCCGCCCCATCATTGCCATAACGCGTTGAGGCGCCGGCGAAAAACGCCAGATCAGCCTCACCGCTTGCGTCCACAAAGGCGCGTGCATGCACGATATGCGCGCCGGAATGGTCGTGCAGGGTGACGGACGTGATCTGGCCCCTGTCACGGGTCGCCGCGATCAGGCGCGAATGCAGCCGGACATCGACCCCCGCATCAGCGCAGACCTCATCGAGCACGATCTTGTTGGCCTCAGGGTCAAAGGTGGCGAACACGCCGCGGAACCGTTGGGGGCCAGAGATCGCGCCGCGCGTCGCCAGCCGGGCCAACACATCCGCACCAACGCCGCCAAGCACTTGGCGCGGCGTGTCGCCCAAAGTCCAGACGCCGCAATACGTTATCACCCCGCGGATGGAGGCAGCGCCACCAAGCGCCCCGGCCCCGTCGACCAACAGCACGCGCGCGCCAGCCTGCGCGGCACCCACCGCGGCCCCGACGCCGCCAGCGCCGCCACCGATCACCACCACATCGTAGGTCATCGCCATCTCAGCGCCCAACGCTCAACCCTCCCCAATATCCAAGACACAGTCAGGCCCAGCATCGACAGCATCGCCACCCCGGCGATCAGCTGGTCCATGGCCATCAGGTTTCCGGCCAGCAGCACATAGGCGCCGATGCCATATTCGGCGCCGATCATTTCAGCGGCCACCAGCAGGATGATCGCGATTGAGGTTGATATCCGGAACCCTGACAGGATCGCGGGCATGGCGCCGGGCAAGATGATCTTGCGGATGATCGACCAGCGCGTCAGGCCAAAGCTTTGGCCCATGCGGATCAGCCCGCGGTCCACATTGTCGACCCCGCCGTAAACTGAGATCACGGTCGGGAAAAACACGCCGAACAGAATGGTGGCGACCTTGGATTCCTCGCCGATCCCGAACCAGATGATGAACAGTGGCAGCAGCGCAATCTTGGGGATTGGGAAGATAGCCGCCACCACCGGCACCACGCCTGCGCGCGCGACGGAAAACAGCCCCGCCGCAAAGCCGACGATCAGCCCCGCCAAAGTCCCGAACACCCAGCCCTGCGCCAGACGCGACGCGGAGGCTTTCAGATGCAGCGCCAATTGCCCCGATTCGACCAGATTGCGGAACGCCGTAAATGCCTCCGACGGGGCGGGCAGCATGATCGGGCTGATCCAGCCCATGCGGCAGCCTGTCTCCCACACCGTGATGATCACCGCGAACAGGATCAGCGCCACAAAGCGCACCGGGCGAGGCTGAAAGCCGCCGCCACGGAATGGAACCGGGCGCGGGGTCAGGTCAGTCATCGACGATCTCCAGATCCGCGGCCATGGCTTCTTCGCGCATCAGCGACCACAGGCGCGACTGGTGCGCCTCAAGCTCCGCCATGCGGGCGGGGCGGTCTGCCAGCGGGATGTCAATGTGCACGATTTCGCGGATTTCGCCGGGGCGGCGCGACAGCACGACGACCTTGTGGCCCAGACGCACTGCCTCAGCCAGATTGTGGGTGACGTAGACGGCGGTGAACTGCTCCCGCCCCCAAAGCTCCGTCAGATCGTCCAGCAGCAAGTCGCGGGTCTGGCTGTCGAGCGCGGATAAAGGCTCGTCCATCAGCAACACCGCGGGGCGCACCGCCAGCGCGCGCGCAATGGCGACGCGCTGCTTCATGCCGCCCGACAATTGCCGGGGCAGCGCATGGGCGAAATCGGTCAGTTTGGTGCGCGCCAGCACGTCGGCGATGATCGCCTCGCGCGCAGATTTGGACATCGCGTGGTCTTCGAGCGCGAGCGACACGTTGCCATGCGCCGTGCGCCATGGCAGCAGCGCAAAGTCCTGAAAGATGTAGGTCAGCGGGTTCAGGCAGCCTTCGGGCGGATCACCGATTTGCAGAACCTCGCCGCCCGTTGGACGCTCCAGCCCCCCGATCAGACGCAGGAGGGTTGATTTCCCGCAGCCCGACGGGCCGATGATGCACACGATCTGGCCTTCGTCGATGGTCAGTTCAATGCCGCGCAAAACCTCAGTGTCGCCATAGGAATGGCAGATCGCATTCAGGTGCAGGTTCAAGCCGCATCCCCCTTTTTGGCCGCACGGCCGGGATGCCCCGGCCGCGCTTGCAGGGTCATTTCACGGCGTAGCTGGTGTCGAGATAGCTCTCAACGCTCATGCCCGCGGGGGCGAGGTTGTTGGCCTGGAACCACGCAAGCTGCTTGCGCAGATCATCGATGTTCAGGGCGGCATTTTCAGCCATGAACACCGCACCAGCTTTGATGCCGGGGGCGGCTTTTTCGCGCGGGCGGTCGGTGTAGACGTATTTGTGGATCAGATCGACCATGGCCTCAGTGGCGGCGGGGTCCTTGTCCTGGTCCAGCATCACGGCGCGATAATCGGCGATGCCTTTGCGGTAGGCGCGCATGAAACGCTCTGTCATGTCGCTGTTTTCGGTGGCATTTTTGGTGGAGGTGAAGATCGTCGTCACCTCATAGGCGCCCAGATCCTTGACCCAGCCAATGATCTTGGCGGCCCCGGCGCGGTCCAGCGGAATGGCCACATGCGGGACCATCGCCATGGCGTCCACCTGCCCCGATTTCACCGCCGCGATCATTGATCCGACCTTCTGCAGCGGCTTCAATGAAATGTCCGACAGCGCATAGCCGTTGGCATCCGCCACCATGCCCGCGATGTAGTGGAACGAGGACCCCTGCTGCGTCATCGCCCAAGAATGGCCCTTGATGTCGGCTGGGGTTTTCAGCCCGGCCTCATAGGCGGCGTTCGACGCCATGATTGCCATGCCGTTATGGTCCGGGGTCTCAGAATAAAGCCCACCGATCACCTTCAGCGCGCCCTTGTCGGCAAGCGAATAAAACCCGCCGGTCAGCGCCGTCACGCCGAAATCAATGTCGCCTGACGCGATGGCAACCGCGATCGGCTGTGCCGCCTGAAAGAATTTCAGGTCAACGTCCAGGCCTTCATCGGCGAAATAGCCTTTTTCAAACGCGATGAAGGTCGGGGAATGCGAGGTGAAGCGCAGCGCGCCGATCGCGATTTTGTCGGCGGCCGCGACCGGTCCGGCCAGCGCCGAAAGGCCAAGCGCAACGGCAAGACCCGCCAGCGCGGTGCGGCGGCTCAGGCTGCGCAAAAGGGCGCGGGGCCCCGAATGGATCGAATGGCTCATGTCAAATCCTTCCTGACTGTTAGTGCGCGCCGGGCCGATCTCTTGCGGGCGGCTGCGAGTCGGCGCGCACCATATGGGTAGCATCCCGCATCCGCGCACGTCACGCCTTCAGGGGCTCAGCGGTCGAACGCCAGCCGCGCGGCCAGCCCTGTGAACAGCAGCGCCGTGCCCCAACGCAGCACGCGCGCGATGCGCGGCGCACCAGCACCCGCGGCCAGCTTGCGCCGTGCGCCCCCGGCAAAGGCCCCGATCAGCCCATTCACCGTAAGGCCCCCAGCGCTGAAGATCAGCCCAAGGACCGCAAACTGCACCCCCGGCGATCCGCGCGACGGGTCCACAAATTGCGGCAGCAGCGCCAGAATAAACACTGCCACTTTGGGGTTCAGCACGCTGACCATGATCGCCTCGCGGAACGCGCGCAGGCCGCCGCGTGGGCCGATGCGCACGCCTTCGGGGGTGGGGGCCGGGCCGCGCAGCGCGCCGACGGCCAGCCATAACAGGTACAGCACCCCGCCCCAGCGCACAGCTTCGAACATCGCGGGATTGGCGGCCAGAAACGCCGCCAGCCCCGCCGCCGCCAGCGCCACATGCACCAGACCGCCCACCGCGATCCCGCAGGCCGCCGCGACGCCCGCGCCCGGACCGTGGCGCGCACCCTGCCCGATGCAGAACATCATATCGGCGCCGGGCGTAAGGTTCAGCGCAAGCGCCGCGGGGATGAACAGCCACAGCTGCGCTGGATCGACGATCATGGCCGTGGCCTTTTATATCGCCGCCGCACAGGGGCGCAGGGTGACTTTGGCACCACACATGGGCGCGTTGGGCCGACAACGGCGCCCATGCCGCCCCAAGTCAAGGATGGGGCGGCTGCGACGTCTTCGCAATTGGTATGCGGCGGCGTTGACGCAAGCGGTGGGCGGCCCTACGTTCACCACCAAGTTGCGAATGAATTGCAAAAGCACCCAAGCGGTGCAGGAGATTTGCGTAAATGATCCACCGCGCCCCTGATGACCGCCGCAATGCGCCCGTTGGCACCATGACGCGCCACAGCGCACCCGATGCCATATCGCGCCGCAGCGCGTTGGGTGCCATGCTGGGCGCGGGTGCGCTGGCCGCAGCCCCCAATGCCGCCCTTGCGCTGCCGCGTCCGCGCGTGGTGGCGACAACCGGCATGATCGCCGATCTGGCACGCCGCATCGGCGGCAACCGCATCGAAGTGCAGGGCCTGATGGGCCCCGGCATTGATCCCCATTCCTACCGCCAGACCCGATCTGACGTCGCCGCCCTTGCGCGCGCTGATCTGGTGCTGTGGCACGGCCTCTACCTTGAAGCCCAGATGGAGGAACTGCTCCTCGATCTGGGGCGCAAGCGCAATGTGGTGGCGGTGGCTGACACGCTGCCCAAGGAATTGCTGCACACCAAGGGTGACGGATCTTCGCATTTCGATCCGCATGTGTGGATGAGCCCGCGGCTGTGGGCCGGCGCGATTGAACCTGTGCGCAATGCGCTTTCCACGCTGGATCCGTCCGGCGCGGCGACCTTTGCCATGAACGCGAATGGCCTGCGTGCGGAGTTTGAGCGGCTGGCGATTTATGCCGATACCATGCTCGGCTCAGTGCCCGAAACATCGCGCCTTCTGGTCACCGCCCATGATGCGTTCGGCTATTTCGGCGCGGCGTTCGCCTTTGAGGTCGAAGGCATCCAAGGCATGTCCACTGAATCAGAGGCGGGCCTGGCGCGCATCGAATCGCTGGTCAATCTGCTGGTGCAGCGCAAGGTCGGCGCGGTGTTTGTCGAAAGCTCTGTGCCGCCGCGCAATGTGCGCGCGCTGATCGAAGGTGCCGCCGCGCAGGGCCACGACGTGATCATCGGAGGGGAGCTTTTCTCCGACGCCATGGGTCCAGACGGCACGTATGAGGGAACTTATATCGGCATGCTCGACCACAACATCACGCTGATTTCGCGCGCGCTGGGCGGCGCGGCACCGGCCCGCGGGATGCGCGGCCAGCTCTCGGTGGCTTCGTGATGGGCACGCCGCTTCCGCTAAAGGTCCGCGGGCTGACGGTCGCCTATGGCGAACGCCCGGCGGTGTTTTCGATCGACGCAGATCTGCCTGCCGGGGAAATGACCGCCGTGGTTGGTCCCAACGGCGCGGGCAAATCAAGCTTTCTGAAAGGCGCGATGGGGATTGCACCGCGTCTGGCCGGGTCAGTGGAATTTTTTGGCAAGCCGCTGTCGCAGATGCGCGACCGCGTCGCCTATGTGCCCCAGCGCGCCAGCGTGGATTGGGAATTTCCCGCCCGCGTGATCGACGTGGCCATGATGGGGCTTTACCGGCGCAAAGGCCTGTTCCGCCTGTTCGGGCGCCAAGACCGTGATGCGGCGATGGCCGCGCTGGCGCGGGTGGGCATGAACGGGTTTGCCGACCGGCAGATCGGCATGTTGTCGGGCGGCCAGCAGCAGCGCGTGTTTCTGGCGCGCGCGCTGGCACAAGGTGCCGACCTTTACCTGTTGGATGAACCGTTCGCAGGCGTGGATGCGGCCACCGAACGCGCCATCGTCGATGTGCTGCGCGACCTGAAGGCTGAGGGACGCACCGTCCTGTGCGTGCATCACGACCTGTCCACCGTGCCGCGTTATTTCGACCGCGCGCTGCTGCTGAACGTGCGGCGCATTGCCGAAGGCCCGGTGGCCGAAGCCTTCACCGCCGACAACCTGCGCGCCGCCTATGGCGGGCGCCTCGCCACCGCCCATCTGGCGGAGCTGGACCTGCCTCGTGTCCGGGAAACAGCCTGAGCCATGATCACGGCGGACACCATATCGGCGCTGCTTCGGGCGCTGACCTTTCAAGGCGGGTTCAACACCGGGCTGGTGACGCTGGGGGCGATGCTGCTTGGCCTTGCCGCCGGGGGGGCGGGCACGTTCCTGTTGCTGCGCGGCCGCGCGCTGGTGTCGGACGCGATCAGCCATGCGGCCCTGCCCGGTGCCGCAGCCGGATTTCTGATCATGGCCGCAATGGGATATGACGGGCGCTGGCTGCCCGGCCTGCTGCTGGGCGCGGCGGTCAGTGCGGGGATCGGGCTGGTGCTGGTGGACCGCGCCGTGCGCTTCACGCGGCTGGCCGAAGACGCCGCGATTGGCGCAGTGCTGTCGGTGTTCTTCGGCCTCGGCATCGTGCTGCTGACGATCATTCAAGGCCTGCCCTGGGGCAAGGCCGCGGGGCTGAGCGGGTTCCTGCTGGGATCAGCCGCCGGGATGCTGCAATCTGAGGCATGGGCCATCGCCGGGGCTGGCGCGCTTGCTTGCCTTGCGGTGTTTGCGCTGCGCCGTCCGTTGACGCTGGTCAGCTTTGATCCGGGCTTTGCGCAGGCGCAGGGGCTGCCGCTGGCGCTGGTGGACATGGCGATGATGGGCATCGCGCTGGTGATCACGGTGATCGGGCTAAAGGTCGCGGGCGTGGTGCTGATCGTGGCGCTGCTGATCATTCCGCCCGCGGCGGCGCGGTTCTGGACCGATGATGTCGGGACCATGGCGGTGATCGCGGCGGGGATCGGCGGCGTTTCGGGCCATATGGGCGCGGCGCTGTCGGCGGCGGGGCCTGCGCTGCCCACTGGCCCGCTGATCGTGCTGTCGGCCTTTGCGCTGTTCGTCATTTCAATGCTGTTCGCGCCGCGGCGCGGGGCGGTGGCCGCGGTGCTGGCGCGGCGGGCGTTCGCGCACCGGGTGCACCGCCGTCAGGGCTTGCTTGCGCTCAGCCGTGGGGAACCGATTTATGATGGCGCCTCAATCCGCATCCTGAAGCGCGCGCGCCTGATCCGCGGCGACCTTGCGCCCACCGATGCGGGCCGCATCGCCGCCGCGCAGGCCGCGCGGGACGAAGCGCGCTGGCGCCTCGCGCGCCGCATCTGGGAGGACGAGGCCCTTGCCGGTGCCCATGACGCGCTGCTGCCGATCGAAAGCACGCTGACCGCCGACCAGATCGCCGATCTTGATGCCCGCATGAAGCCAGAGGCCTGCGCATGAGCCTGTGGAGCGAGCTGCAATCGCCCGAATTCGTGATGCTGTCGCTGTCGCCGATTCTGATCGGCGCGTTGGCCGCGGTCGCCTGTGCGCTGCCGGGCAATTTTCTGCTGTTGCGCAAGCAGGCGCTGATTGGCGACGCGATTTCCCATGTGGCGCTGCCGGGCATCGTCGCGGCGTTCTTGATCACTGGCGATGTCAGCGCGCTGCCGATGATGCTGGGCGCAGGGGCCGCGGCGTTGATCGCGGCGGGGCTGATCGAAGTGATCCGCCGCGTCGGCCGCTTGGAGGCAGGGGCCGCCATGGGCGTGACCTTCACCACGCTTTTTGCGGCCGGGGTGTTGCTGCTGGAGACGACCAACACCTCAGCCGTGCATCTTGATGTGCAGCACGCGTTGATGGGGTCGCTCGAAAGTCTGGTGTGGTTCGATGGCGCCGCCGGATGGGCCGCGCTGCTGGACCCTGAGGCATTGGCCGGGGCCCCGCCGCAACTGCTGCGGCTGGCGCTGACGCTGCTGGCGATGATCATCTATCTGCGGCTGTTCTGGACGCCGCTGGCCATCGCCACATTCGATCCGGGATTTGCCGCGGCGCAGGGGATCCCGACTGCGCTGCTCAGCCTGTCGCTGACCACCATGACCGCCGTCGCCGCGGTCGCCGCGTTCGAAGCCGTAGGCTCAATCCTTGTGATCGCCATGTTCGTCTGCCCGCCCGCGGCGGCGCGGATGATGACCGACCGGCTGGCGGCGCAAGCGGCGTGGAGCGTGGCGTTCGCGCTGGCCTCAGCGGTGCTGGGATATGTGCTTGCGGGCTATGGACCGCTGTGGTTCGGCTTTGATGGCGCGGTCAGCGCGGCGGGGATGATCGCGGTGGTTTCAGGGGTGATTCTGCTGGCGACAACGCTGGCGGGGCCACGTCGGCGCCGCGCGGGAATGCTGGACCCGGCCATGGCCGGGCGGGCGGCGCAAGGCGGCTGATGAACGTGGTGCAATTTCAGAAAACCTTACGCAAACGTCGACATATTCTCGAAAATCAAAGACTTGACCCTGTGCGCGACTCAGCCTAGCGTTCGGTTGATGGATGGCCCGGCCAGTCCGACAGGGAAAACACGGCACGTCACGCGGACTTGATCCGCATGCCCGGCACAGATCGGGAAACAACAATTCGACGTGTTGGGAAAGGGCGCTTCCGAGCGCCCTTTTCCCTTGCCAAACCGCCTGCACCGGCGCACCCGCGCTGCGTGGCCGCGGCGGTCGGTGATGAAATGGCCTTGATTTCGCCCTGTCTGCAAGGCAGGCATAAGGTCATCGCGCGCAGTGCACGGGCGACCGGCCCGCCGCAACCGACGCCGCCCCTCGCGCCGCCCGCAGACCGGGCGCGCGGGACCTGAACCAAACCGCTGAGGACTGATTTTTCATGCTGACAACCCTGTCCCGCGCCGCCCTCGCACTTGGCCTTCTGGCCGCGCCGCTGGCGCTCTCCGCGCAGGAGACCGACAAGCCAAAGCCGATCTCCGAGATCAAAGCCACCCATGGGGCTTGGAACATCGTCTGCGCCACCGCATCCGACGCCTGCGCTATGGAGCAAAAGGGCCAAGACGCCGAGGGCAAAGACATGCTGCTGGCGCGCATCGCACGGATTGACCCGCGCGACACCCCCCAGGGCACGATCGACACGGTGATCACAGTGCTGGTGCCGCTTGGCGTGATGCTGAAGCCCGGGCTGGGCGTGCAGATCGACAGCGGCGAGGCAACCCGCGGCGCCTTTGAGCTGTGCGACCGCAATGGCTGCGTGCTGCAGTCGCCGATCCCGGCCGCCTTGGTCGCATCGATGAAGAAAGGCGTCGCCGCCAAATTCTCGATGGTTGCACCGCCGCAAAAAGAGATCGTCGTCTCGCTGTCGCTGTCGGGCTTCACCGCAGCATACAACGCGCTGAAAAAGTAAGCGCACTGCCGCGACCAGACATGAAAAAGCCCCGCGGCATCGCCGCGGGGCTTTTGTCTGCGCGGCGTGCAGCCCTCAGCCGTCCCAGCGGCGACACGCGATCACGGCGTTAAGACCGCCGAACGCGAACGAATTGCTCATGGCCGTTGACACATGGACGCGCCGCGCCTCGTTAGGCACCACGTCCAGATCGCAATCAGGGTCAGGTTCTTCGTAATTGATCGTCGGCGAGATTACGCCGGAGCGCAGCGCATGGACCACGGCGACCATTTCCACCGCGCCCGCGCCGCCCAGACAGTGCCCGTGCATCGACTTGGTCGAGGAAATCATCAGCCGGTCGGCCTGATCCCCGAACACCGCACGCACCGACTGGCATTCGGTCCGGTCATTGGCGGTGGTTCCCGTGCCGTGGGCGTTGATATAGCCGACATCTTCGACGTTCACGCCGCCATCGGCCAGCGCGCCGCGCATCGCCCGCCCGGCCCCATCGGCTGAGGGCTGAACGATGTCGCCTGCATCAGCGGACATGCCAAAACCAACAATTTCCGCCAGAATGGTCGCGCCACGGGCCTGCGCACGCTCCAGCGTTTCCAGCACAAAAATCGCGGCACCTTCGCCCTGCACCATGCCGTTGCGGGTCTTGGAGAACGGGCGGCACGCGTCTTTCGACATCACGCGCAGCCCTTCCCACGCTTTCATGACGCCGAACACCAGCGGTGCCTCGGCCCCGCCGGTCACCGCGATGTCGGCCATGCCGCCGCGCACCAGATGGAACGCTTGGCCCATGGCGTGGTTGGCCGAGGAACAGGCCGTGGTTACCGTGAAGGCGGGGCCTTTCAGCCCGTGCTTCATTGAGATGTTTGAACACGGCGCCGACGCCATCAGCCGCGGCACCACAAACGGGTGCACGCGATTCTTGCCCTCTTCGAACACTGCGCGATAGGCGTCGTCGATGGTGCCCATGCCAGTCAGCGCGGTGCCGATGACGGTGGCGGCGCGCAGGCTTTCTTCGTCAGTCAGCACCAGCCCTGCGCTTTCCACCGCCTCAGCCGCGGCGACCAATGCCAGCTGGGTGGTGCGGTCGTAAAGCGCAAGCTCCGAGCGGGTGAAGCGGTCCTCACCCAAAAAGAAATCGGCCTGCCCACCAATGGTGACCTGCAGGCGTTCGATGCCGGTGATGGACATTTCCTTGACGCCAGAGCGTCCTGCCTCAAGCCCGGCGCAATGGGCCGCGGCCCCTTCGCCAAGGGCCGACACCACGCCCATCCCGGTGATCACGACGCGGCGCATCCGTTCAGCCCTTCTGCTCTGCGATCAGCTTCTTGACCGCCGCCACGATGGCCGCGACCGAAGAAATGTCGAATTCCCCCTGGGAGGGATCGTTCGCGTTGAAAGGCACAGAGATGTCAAACCCTTCCTCAATCGCAAAAACGGTCTCCACCAGCCCAAGGCTGTCGAGGCCGAGATCTTCGGGCGTGCTGTCCAGCTTTACCTGGTCGCGGTCAAGCACCGCCTGTTCGGCAAGAATACCGATCACTTTCGCTTCCACGTCGTCGGACATCCATTGCCCTCCCGCCAATCCGTTCCGCGTTTACCTATAGGGTCGCGCGGGGCACGAAAAGAATAAACTATCCGCCCAGCTTCGCCAAAAGCCGGGGCAGCCGACGCATGGCCATCAACATCTTCATATACTCATCCCGCGCAATGGCCGGAGAGCCCATCACCACCGTCCGCGGCGGCACCTTCGAGGCCACCCCAGACGACGCCGCCACCACCACGTCCGACCCGATCGTCACATGGTCAGCCACGCCCACCTTGCCGCCAAGCACGACCCGGTCGCCGATCTGCGCGCTGCCGGCGATGCCGACCTGTGCGCACAAAAGGCACGACGCCCCGATCGACACATTATGTCCGATCTGGACCTGATTGTCGATTTTCGTGCCCGCTCCGACGGTTGTATCGTGAAGCGTGCCCCGATCAATGGTTGTATTTGCCCCGATCTCAACATCGCTGCCCAAAGTGACCGCGCCCAGCGAATGGATCCGCATCCAGACTGAGTTGCGCGCCTCAGCAACGCCGCCGGTTTCCTTGGCGTTCTCCACCGTCGATTTCTCAGGCGTGACAAAGGAAAAACCGTCAGCGCCGATCACCGCGCCAGCGTGAAGGATCGGCCGGTCGCCGATGGTCACGCGCGCGCCGATGCGCACACCAGGATATATCAGCGCGTCTTCGCCCAGCACCACATCTGCGCCGATCGTGACATGGGCGCAGATCCGCGCGCCCTTGCCGATGCGTGCGCGCGCGCCGATCACCACGAACGGGCCGATGGCGGCACCTTCGCCGATTTCGGCATCAGGCGCGATCACGGCAGAGGGATGGATGCCGCCATCAAGATCCAGATCATAGGCGAACATCGTGGTGATCCCGGCCATGCCGACCCGCGGCCGGGCAATCGCCACCGCCGCGTCCAGCCCCAGATCGGCCAGATCGGCCCCGTGCCACACCAGCGCGGCGCGGGCCGGGGATGCGCGCAGCGCGTCCGCATAGCTGGGGTCCATCGCAATGGCCAGATCGCCGGCAACGGCCTTTGCCGGGTGGGCCGGGCGGCCGACACGCAGGCTGGCATTGCCCAGCGGCTCAGCTCCCAGCGCCTCGGCGATGCGTGCGATCGTCCAGCTCATGCCATACGCTCCGTCCGAGGCGGGACGGCGCAGGGGGTCGCGCCGATCATCCGAAGCATCGCTTATATGACGCCGGAGCTTCGCTGGCCAGCGCCGCTGAACCCAAGGCCGGGTCCGCAGCCGCCGCGCCGGTCACATTGCCGACACGCCAGCCTTTTCAAGCGCCGCCCAGACGGTGGCGTCGCGGCCATAGATGTCAGCCCGGAACCGGTCCTGCCCCGTCGCCGTATCAACCCAGGCGGTGCGGTACATCAGGTGCACCTGCAGCGGATTTTCGATCTTCACCCAGATCTCCTCACCGCGGGCTTCCCATTCCTCAAATTGCACAACCGGGTCGTCGACTTGCCCTTCAAGCAGCAGATGCGCTAGGTCGATCGGCCGCTCCAGCCGCACGCAGCCATGGGAGAAGGCGCGCATGTCCTTGGCGAACAGGCTGCGCGACGGGGTGTCGTGCAGATAAATCGAGAACTGGTTGGGGAACATGAACTTCACCCGGCCCAGCGCGTTGCCATCACCCGGCAACTGCTTGATGCGCCACGGAAAGCTTCTCTCCGAATAGCTGGACCAATCGACCGTATAGGGATCAGGCGCGGGATCGTCACCGGTCGGGATCAGCACCATGTTCTGACGCGCAAGATAGGACGGATCGGCGCGCAGCAGCGGCAGGATTTCCTTGGTGGTGATGGAGCGCGGGATATTCCAGCTCGGGTTCACCACCATATGGGTCATCACGTCCGAGAATTCCGGCGTGCGGTGCTTGTCGGCCTTGCCGACCACCACGCGCATCGTCTCAATCTGCGTGCCCTTGTCGAACAGGGTCATGGTGAAATCGGCCTGATTGACCTCAATCCGGCGCGCGCCAAGATCGCGGTTCATCCAGCGCATCCGCTCCAGATTAACGGCGATCTGGCGCAGGCGCCCCGCGGCGGTCACCGACATCGCCTCCAGACTGCGCCGCCCGACCAAGCCGTCGGCGTTCAGGCCATGGCGTGTCTGAAAGCGGATCACCGCGGCCTCCAGCTCCGCATCAAAGCTGGGGGCGGCGGGCGGTTCAACCGCGTTGGACGCGACCACCACAGGCCTCAGATCGGGGGAGGCGTCGCCAAGTTCGATCAGACGCACGCGCAGGCGTTCGACCTGCGGGCCGCTGTCGCCCAGGCGCAGTACTCTTGCATCAGGCGCGGGTGCGGCCCAGCCACCGCTTTCAATCAACGCGCGGAACGCGGCGAGGCGCCCGCGCAGGGCCGCATAACCGG
The DNA here is from genome assembly GCA_047610385.1 of Paracoccaceae bacterium. Lineage (GTDB taxonomy): Bacteria > Pseudomonadota > Alphaproteobacteria > Rhodobacterales > Rhodobacteraceae > JBOCEF01. The sequence continues at coordinate 17,893 of JBLGAC010000046.1, forward strand.
GATCGGCGGGGGCCATCGCCTCCAGCGTGCGGCGCGGCTCCGCCGAGGCGGCCAGCGCGTTCAGCAACGCCATCCGGTCGGGGCGCGGCGGATCAATGTGAATCTCGTCATCAATCCGCCGCGGGCTCAGCGCGCCAGATGTCAGCTCAGTCCCGTAGCGCATCGCGGCCAGTGACAGCGCGACGTCGAGCGCGGCCTGCTCCGCCCAAGCGGCGGTTCCGGTCAGCCCCGCCAGCGCGTCAAGCCGCACGCGCAGCGCAGCGGTGTCGGCCACGGACGGCAACCCATGCGATCCCGCGCCTTCGAAAGCCGCCAGCATCGAGGCGGCGACCCGCCCAGGCCGATCGCCCAGCCAGATCGGTGCCCAGTTGCGCCCGGCATATACCGCCAGCAGCGCAGGGTCTCCGATACTTTCGACGGCACCGCGGATCGCACGCGCTTGCGGCAACACTGCGGCCACGCCCATCACGGCAGGCGGCGGCGTCGGGACAACTGTTTGCGCTGCCAACGGAACCACGGCGCAGGTCAGGGCGACCGCAGCGGCGCTCAGCGTCCAACGGCGATTGGCGAGAAAGCTCATCAAGGAGGCTCCGGTCATGATCAATTCAACCTTTCCGGCAAAGTTATCGCAAATGCAGCGCGGCGACCATATGGGCGCCAGTCGACTCTCCGGATTCTCCGCGGGGCGTGGGAAATCCGCAGCATTCCCTTGGCATCCCCTTCTGCGCATCACCGCGAAGGGGCCGCCTGGGGGCCTTGCGCACGGGCGCAGACCCTGTGGCGGCGGACTTTCTGCCCATCAATACGTGGCGGGACCCAAGCGTTGCATTCAAGCCGCGAACTACGGCAATTTTGCGTCTAAACTGCCACTTGGCCGGCCCCTGCCGCATGTGTGATAACTATGCTGGGCACTCGGTTAACAGGTGCTGTCGGCGCAAAGACCGAAGATAAAAAACGGAACGAGGCAAGTTGACCATGGCCATGACCGACCGCGGGAACCTGATGTCCCGCAGGGCGGCGCTCGGGCTGATATCGGGAGCCGCCTGCATCGCAGCGGTGCCCGCTTTCGCTGCAGCGCCTGCCATCCAGCGTGGGGCCGGGTCTTTCCGCGCCATATCGCTGACGTCAAGCCGATTGGGCGAGCAGTTGCGCACCGTCTATTGGGCCGACGGATCGTATATCCCCGAAGCGCTTGAGGAAATCAGCTTTCTTCTGCGTGATTGGCGGGAAAACACCGCCATGCCCTACGACCCCACTGCGATCGACGTTCTGGCCGCGCTGACCCGCAAGCTCGACATCTCAACCCCCATTGAGGTGGTGTCGGGCTATCGCAGCAAGCACACCAATGATGAACTGCGTAAGACCCATCGCGGGGTCGCCAAAAACAGCTATCACACCCGCGCGATGGCCATCGACATCCGCGTGCCCCGCCGCAGTGTGCGGCAGGTGGCGAACGCGGCAGAATCGCTGGGTGGCGGCGGCGTCGGTCGCTACACCCGGTCATCGTTTGTGCATGTGGACAGCGGACCACTGCGCACCTGGGGTCGCTGAGCCTTCGCTGCAATGCCTCGCAGATGCATAATGCGATCAGGGGTCTTGACGCAGCGACACGGTTTCGGCTTGGGTTCGGGCAGCGCCACCGCGCGCACATGATTTGTCGGGAAAGCCGTCATGCCCCCCACCGCCCCGGTCAAAGACCAGATCACCATCGCGCAGCTTGTGCATGATCCCTACGCGATCTATCGCCGTCTGCGCGCCGAAGCGCCGGTTGCCAAGGTTCCGTCGGTCAATCGCACGCTGCTGACCAAGGCCGCCGATACCCGTTATATCAAAGACAACCCAGTGCTGTTCAGCTCTGACGATCCGCACACCCCGATGGAGCGGGCGTTTCGCGCCAAGACCTTGATGCGCAAGGACGGCGAGGACCATATGCGCGAGCGCATGGCCATGGCCCCCGCCTTTGGCGCACGGGTGATCCGTGACATCTGGGCGCCAATGTTTGAAAAATTCGCCGAAGATTACGTCGCCCGCCTGCCTAGGGGTGAGGTGGTGAACCTGTTCGCCGACCTCGCCGCGCCGTTTTCCGCGCGGTGTCTGGCCGAACTGCTGGGGATCCCCGAAGCCGCAGACCGCGAGATGGAGGTCTGGTCCCAGCGCCTGATCGACGGTGCCGGCAATTTCGGCTGGACCCCCAAGCTGTTCGAAGACAGCGACGAGGCAAACGACCAGATGGACGTCGTGATTGCCAAGGCGGTGGTGCGGCATCGGGCGGAAAAGGGCCCCTCAGCGCTGGCGGTTATGGTCAATGCAGACGACCCGATCGCGATGTCCCAGATCGTCGCCAACATCAAGATCGCCATCGGTGGCGGCATCAATGAACCGCGCGACGCGTCCTCAACGCTGATCTACGGGCTGCTGACCAATCCAGACCAGCGCGGCGCGGTTCTGTCCGGCGACATCACATGGAATGAGGCGTTTGAGGAGGCGGTGCGCTGGGTTGCGCCGATCCAGGTCTCCTCACGCGTTGCGACCGAGGACACTGAGATCCGAGGCATCCACATCCCCAAAGGCGACGTGGTGATGTCGATCCAAGCCTCCGCCAACCATGATGAGGACATCTACGAGGACGGGCATCTTTTTAATGTCTTCCGCCCCAAAGCGCCTCATCAGTCATTTGGCGCCGGCCCGCATTTCTGCCAGGGCACACATGTGGCGCGCCGCATGGTGGCGCAGATCCTGATGCCGGTGCTGTTCGACCGTTTCCCCAAAATGTCGCCGCCCGACCCGGACGCTGTGAAATTCATCGGTTTTGGGTTCCGTGGGCCGATGTCGCTGCCGGTCCTTCTGAATTAAGGCATGATTTCAAAGGCTTGACTTTAAAAAACAGGCCTACGGAATTGGCCATGCCACTTTAGCATAACGCTACGTTTAACTCGTTGACATGTTTACGAATCCCCCCCTATTCTGCGCTTTGTCGGACAAACCGATCAACGCTGGATGGCAAAGGGATGACTCGCTTGGGACTGCGCGCGCAACTTGGATTGTTGGTAAAGGATCGGCCCCGGACGGGGCTGGCCCTCAGCAAGATTGCGCTGCGGCCGACCTACCTGATCGTCGCCGACCGGATTGAGCGGGAGATCATGGAAGGCCGCCTGCGCCCCGGCGACCGCCTGCCCACCGAAACCGCTTTGGCCGAAGACCTCGGCGTCAATCGGTCCACCATGCGCGAAGGTCTGCGGCTGATGGAACAGGCCGGGCTGGTGGAGCGCAGATCGGGCCGCCGTCTTTATGTGGCGGTGCCAGGGGCTGCGCGTCTGGGCGTGCCGGTGTGCCGCGCGCTGTTGCTGAGCAGCGTGACCTTCGAAGAGCTTTACCAACTGATGCTGGCGCTGGAACCGCGCGCCGCCCTTCTGGCGGCTGAACGGATCGACGCCGCAGCGCTGGGCGCGCTTGATGACAACCTGGCGCGCACCGAAGCTGCCGCAGCGCGCGGTGATGCGGTCACCGCCCATGACGTGGAATTCCACGGGCTGGTCGCGCAGGCCATGGGCAACCCCGCCTGGATCGTGGCGCGCGAACCGGCGGCAAGCTTGCTCTACCCCGCCTCAGACCCGATGATGCGCCGCCTGCCACAGGCCACAGGCCGCCTGATCGATGCGCACCGCGCGATTATCGCAGCCCTGCGCGCAGGCAACGGCAAAAGCGCGGAGACATGGATGCGCCGCCATATCGAAGATTTCAAACGCGGCTACGCCATGGCCGGGTTTTCTTTCGATCAGCGTGTGACAGCACCGCACGAAGCGCGCGCGCCCTGAATGTCGCGGGCGGCGCCGCTGCCTGAGACCCGCCGCCCGGCAAAACGCGCACAGACGCGTCGGGCGCACAGAATGGCCCCCGCCTTTTGCGGATGGCCGACCAAACGACACTGCAACCGGGAGGATACCAAATGTCTGTGAAATCGCATATCCGCAGCACGACTGCGACATTGGCGGGGGCCATGATGCTCGCCGCCCCGGCAATGGCCGACGAGGGCGTCTACAAAATCGGCGTCGTCACTTTCCTGTCAGGCCAGGCCGCCGAAAGCTTTGGCGTTCCGGCGTGGAACGGCGGCAAGCTGCTGATCGAAAAGCTCAATGCCGGTCTCGCGCCCGCGCCTTATGACAAGGTCGGCTTCGGCGGCATGAAGATCGAAGCGATCCCGATCGACGAAGCCGGCGGTGCCACCAAGCAGGTGCAGGAATTCCGCAACCTCGTGCAGCGCGAAGGCGTGGATGCGGTTGTGGGGTATGTGTCGTCGGGCGATTGCCTCGCGATCGCGCCGGTGGCCGATGAGCTGAAAGCGCTGACCATCCTTTACGATTGCGGCACGCCGCGGGTCTTCGAAGACGGATCGTATGAATACGCCTTCCGCACTGCTGCCCATGCCACCATGGATAACGTGTCGATGGCGCGGTACCTGAAGGCGCGTGACATCAAGGTCAACTCCTTCGCGGGTCTGAACCAGGACTATGCCTGGGGCCATGACAGCTGGAATGACTTCACCGCCGCCATGGGCCAGCTTTACCCCGACGCCGAAATGAAGGACGCGCAGTTCCCCGCCTTTGGCGCCGGTCAGTATGGCACGGAAATTTCGGCACTGATGCGCTCACGCGCGGATGTGGTCCACAGCTCCAACTGGGGCGGAGACCTGCAGTCGTTCATCCTTCAGGCCAAACCGCGCGGCCTGTTTGAGAAAAGCCAGGTGGTGTTTTCGGCCGGTGACCACGTGATCCCGGCCCTGGGCAACAATTTCCCCGAAGGCGTCGTGCTGGGGGCCCGCGGGGCCTATGGCCTGATGTCGCCGGACACCGCCCTGAACAACTGGTGGTATGCCACCTATGAGGCCGAATACGGCGTGTTCCCGGTGCAGGCCCCCTACCGCATGGCGCAGGCCCTGCTGGGTCTGAAATCGGCGATCGAAAAGGCCATGGAGGCCAATGGCGGCACGCGCCCGTCGGTTGACGAGATCCGCGCCGCGATGAAGGGCCATGAATGGGAAAGCCCCGGTGGTCTGATCCAGATGAAACTGGGCAATGGCCATCAGGCAATCCAGCCTTCCGCTATTGGCACCACGGCCAAGGACGCCGACGGCAACATCACGCTGGTCGACATTGAGCGGTTCGCCGCAGCCTGCGTCAACCCGCCCGAGGGCATGAAGAGCGTTGACTGGATCAATGCCGGCTTCCCCGGCGCGACCTGCGACTGACACGATTGGCGGGGCGCGTTCGCGCGCCCCGCCTGCCCTGCTGGCGCCTTGCCCTGCAAGCCCGCTGTCCTAAAAGCGCACCCTCATAAATGCGTGCTGTCCTAAAAGCGCTGTGCCCTGCAAGCGTCCTGCCCTGCAAGCGAAAGGCTTACCCCCGTGGAACTCGTCGACATCCTCACCATCTTGGTCGATGGCGTGGTCTATGCATCCTGGCTGTTCATGGTCGCCCTCGGGCTGACCCTGATCTTCGGTGTGCTTCAGATCCTCAACCTCGCCCATGGCAGTCTTTATGCGCTTGGCGCCTATGCGGCCGCATCCCTGACGATGCTGGTCCCGTATTTCGGGCTGCCGCCGGTCTTTTCGCTCGTGGCGATGTTTCTCGCCGCCCTTGCCGTCGCCACCGTGGTCACGCCGCTGCTGGAGCGCGGCCTGCTGCGCATGTTCTACGGCAAGGACGAAGTGCTGATCCTTCTGGTGACTTACGCGGTGTTCCTGGTCCTTGAGGACGTCACCAAGCTGATCTGGGGCGTTACGCCCTATTATGTGTTCGAACCGCGTGAGCTGTTCGGCATCATCGAGATCGGAGATCTTTTTTACGTCGGCTATGACCTGATGCTGATTGTGCTGGCCGCGATCTGTGGGCTGACCGTCTGGCTGGGGCTGAACCGCACCACCACTGGCAAAGTCGTGCTGGCCGTGATCCACAACCCTGAGGTCAGCGCCTGCATGGGCGTGAACATCAACCGCGTCTACATGCTGGCGTTTTTCGTGGGGGTGTTCCTTGCCGCACTTGCGGGGGCCTATACCGCGCCGCTGATATCGGTACAGCCGGGCATCGGCGTAAATGTCATCATCCAAAGCTTTGCGGTGATCATCATCGGCGGGTTGGGGTCGATCCCCGGCGCGGCCATCGGCGCACTGATTGTCGGGATCGTGCGCGCCACCGCGGTCTATGAGCTGCCCGAGGCTGAGATCTTCATCATCTATCTGGTGATGGCCATCGTGCTGGTGTTCCGCCCTGAGGGTCTGTTCACCCGCAGCCAGGCGAGGAAAATCTGATGATGCACGCATCTACGACGCGCGCGCTGCTGGCTGGCGCTTTGGCGCTGGTTTTGCTGATCGGCGCCGGAATGGCCATGCCCGCATGGCTTTTGTTCACCGCCACCAAGGCCATCGGCTATGGGCTGGTGGCGCTGGGGATCATCACGCTGATGCGTGGCGGGATCGTCAGCTTCGGCCAGGGGCTGGTCTATTGCATCGGCGCCTACGCAGCGGGCCTGCTGGCAGTGCAAGGCGGGATCACTGACGCCGCTGTGCTGTTGGTCGTCGGCGGCGCGACCCCCGCGCTGGCGGGGGTGATCCTCGGCCCCCTGATCGCGCGCTATCGTGGCATCTTCTTTGCGATGCTGACGGTGGCGCTGTCGATGGTGCTGTATGGCGTGCTGGTGAAGATGAGCTCAATCGGCGGGTCTGACGGCTTCACCTTGCCCGAACCGACCTTCTTTGGCTGGGCCCCGGGCGTTGAGGATTCAGATTTCGCGCTATACGTCATGGGCGCGGTGGTCTGCGTGGTCGCGGCCACGGCGTGCCGGCTGTATTTTGACGGCATGGCGGGCATGGTTGCGATGGCGGTGCGTGAAAATGAGCTGCGGGTCGAATATCTTGGCGCGTCGGCCTTCAATGTCACGGTGCGCAACTTTGTCATCGCGGCAGGGCTGGGCGGGCTGGGCGGCACGCTCAATGGCCTTGCGTTGGGCCATATCGACCCGCTGTTCAGCTTTTGGACCACATCGGGCGAGTTTGTGTTCATCGCAGTGCTGGCGGGGCATCTGAGCGTCGCAGCCGCGTTCGTGGCGGCGATGATCTTGGAACTGGTGCGCTCGTTCTCCAACCGCTACTTCCCTGAGACATGGCAGCTGGTGCTTGGCCTGTTCCTGATCGGCACGATCATCTTCCTGCCCGGCGGGATCGGGTCACTGTGGGTGCGCAAATCCAAGACCAAGCCCAGCCCGGAGGACGAAGAATGAATGTTCCCATTCTTGAAGCCCGCAAGATCGAAAAGCGCTTTGGCGCAGTTCGTGCGGCAGATGACGTGAACATCGCGGTTCCCAAGGGCCAGAACCTGGCGCTGATCGGTGCCAATGGCGCGGGCAAGACCACGTTCATGAACATCGTCACCGGGTATATGAAGCCCGACAGCGGTGCGGTGTTGCTGGACGGGATCGATGTCACGCGCCTGAACCCGCGCCAGATCACCCGCAAGGGCGTGTCGCGGTCATTCCAGATCCCCCAGTTGTATGAGCCGATGAGCGCGCGTGACAATCTGCTGGTGGCGATCGGCGCCTCGGGCCGCAAATTTGGCTGGCTGCGGCCCGCCCGCGACCCGGCGTTGATCGACGAGGCGGACGGGGTGCTGGCCCGCTTTGAGCTGTCGGCCTATGCCGACCGACCGGTCAGCGAGCTGCCCGGCGGGGTGCGCAAGCTGCTGGACATCGCCATGGCGCTGGTCCGAAAACCCAAAGTGCTGCTGCTGGACGAACCGACCAGCGGCGTCAGCGTGGATGAAAAATTTCCCCTGATGGACACTGTGATGGCGGCCCTGTCGACTGAGGAGGTCACCGTCATCTTTGTTGAGCACGACATGGACATCGTCACCAGATACGCGTCCCGCGTGCTGGCGTTTTATCAAGGCCGGGTGATCGCCGATGACGACCCCTCCGAAGTGATGCGCAACGAAGAGGTCCAGCGCTACGTGACCGGCACGCTGAAGAAGGAGGCCGTGTCATGATGCTGACCGCTGACGACGTGCATGTGAAAATCGGTGCGATCACCGCGCTGCGCGGGTTCTCAATGAGCATCGATCAGGGTGAACTGGTGGCCCTGACGGGCAGGAACGGCGCGGGCAAGACCACGTTCCTGAAATCAGTCATGGGTCTGCGCCCGCCCCGCAAAGGCACGATCACCTTTGATGGGGTCAATCTGGCCGGGCTGCCGGTGCATGAACGCGCCGCCATGGGCATCGGCTATATGCCTGAGGATCGCGGCCTGATCCCCGACCTGACGGTTGAGGAAAACATCCTGCTGCCAACCTGGGTCACCAGCGCGCTGAAAGGGCCGGAGCGGCTGGAGGTCGTCTATGAGATCCTGCCAGAGCTGATCGAGATGCGGTCAAGAAAGGCGCTGCTGCTGTCGGGCGGTCAGCAGAAACTGGCCGCACTGGCCCGTGCGCTGGCGTGCGGCACGCGGCTTTTGCTGCTTGATGAGCCGTTCGAAGGCGTTGCCCCCGCGCTGGCCCAGCGTCTGTCATCAGTCATCGCACAGCTGAAGGGAGAGCATATGGCGATCCTTCTCAGCCAGTCGGAACTGAACCATTCCTTCGACGTGTTCGACCGCGATTTCGTGATTGAGCGCGGGGCGAACGCGGCCTCAGCCCACGCCTGACTTTATGGCGCCGTGATGATCCATGTCATTGCGGCGCACCAATTGGCGCATATTTTGGCGGTGCGCGCACGCCCCTTCCCGGCGCGCGCGCATCGCCCAGAGGATGCGCGCCATGACCGACCCCATCAAAAAGCCCAGCTCCAACGTGTCGGCATTCCCGACGCCTTTTCCTGTCACCGCCTTGACGCCACAGCCCGGCGCAGCGACGCCCTATACGCTGGTCTCGGCGCTCGACAAGGACAGCTATAGCTCCACCGCACTGCAGGACGTGCTCGACAAATCGGCCCATGCGCTGCAGGCGCACGCCTTCGCCGGTCTGTCACCAAGCGCCTTGGCAGCAGCCTATTTTGACTGGATGGCGCATCTGGCCGGATCGCCGGGCAAGCAGATCCAGCTTGTGGAAAAAGCGATCAAGAAAACCATGCGCATGGCCGAATTCGCCGGGTGTTGCGTGACAGTGCGTGAGGCGGCAGAGCTGTGCATCACCCCCTTGCCGCAGGACAAGCGGTTCTCTGATCCCGCATGGCGCAAATGGCCATATAACATGACGCATCAGGCGTTCTTGCTGAACCAGCAATGGTGGCACAACGCGACCACCGGCGTGCGCGGCGTCACCACCCAGCATGAAAATGTGATGCAGTTCGTCGCGCGCCAGATGCTGGACATTTTCTCGCCGTCCAATTCGCCCTTCACCAACCCCGAAGTGATGCAAACCACCTTGCGTGAGGGTGGCCGCAATCTGTCCCGCGGTGCCCATAATTTCATCGAAGACATGGAGCGCAAGATCAGCGGGCGCAAACCCAAAGGTTCCGGCGATTTTGAGGTCGGGCGCAATCTGGCCATCACCCCCGGCAAAGTGGTGCTGCGCAACCGGTTAATCGAGCTGATCCAATATGCGCCGACCACCGACAAAGTGCGCCCAGAGCCGATCGTGATCACGCCTGCATGGATCATGAAATACTACATTCTTGATCTCAGCCCTGAAAACTCGCTGGTGAAATTCCTGACCGATCAGGGCTTCACCGTGTTCATGATCAGCTGGAAGAACCCCACCCCCGAAGACCGCGATCTGGGGATGGACGATTACCGCACCCTCGGGGTCATGGCGGCTTTGGACGCGGCGCTGGCGATCACCGGGGCCGAAAAGGCGCATGGGGTGGGCTATTGCCTTGGCGGCACATTGCTGTCGATTGCCGCGGCGGCCATGTCGCGCGATGGCGACGAACGGTTTGCCACGCTCAGCTTTCTTGCCGCCCAGACCGATTTCACCGAGGCCGGAGAGCTGATGCTGTTCATCAACGAAAGCCAGGTCAGCTTTCTTGAGGACATGATGTGGGCCAAGGGCTATCTCGACAGCGACCAGATGGCCGGGGCGTTCCAGATCCTGCGCTCGAACGATCTGATCTGGTCGCACAATGTGCGCAACTACCTGATGGGCGAACGCGACCACGTCAACGACATGATGGCGTGGAACGCCGACGCCACGCGAATGCCGTACCGAATGCACTCAGAATATCTGCGGCGGCTGTTCCTCAACAACGATCTGGCTGAGGGGCGCTACGATGTCAACGGACGCGCGATCACCGTGTCAGACATCCGCGCGCCGATCTTTGCCGTGGGCACGGAATGGGACCATGTGGCACCGTGGAAATCGGTCTACAAGTTCCACCTGTTCGCAGATGGCGACGTGACCTTTGCGCTGACCAATGGCGGGCACAACGCGGGCATCGTGTCCGAACCAGGCCATCACCACCGCCATTTCCGCATCGCGACCACCCCCCAGCATGCGCCGTACGTGGACGCCGAAGAATGGCTGGAAGCGGCCGCGCTGCAGGACGGGTCGTGGTGGCCCGATTTCGCCAAATGGCTGGCCACGCGGTCCGGTGCCCCCACCACCCCCCCGACCATGGGCGCGCCCGATGCCGGCCTGCCCCCGCTTGCCGCCGCGCCGGGTGCCTATGTAATGCAGACCTGAGCGGCCCGGCGGCGAACCTGACGGCTTGCCGATAGGGCGTCGGTGCTGCGGCATCTGGCCTCGCATCTGGCACGGGTCAACGCCGCACTTCGGCAGGCTGACAGGTTCGTCGCCAGCTTCGGGTTGACCGAAGCTTGCGCCCACACTGAAACGGGTGCCGTCTATCCCACCGCGCTGGGACCGATCGCGGGGAATTTCGACCCGGAGGTGTTTTCGTTCAAGAATTACAGCTGCACCAAGGCTCTGGCCGATTTCAAAGAGATCCACGCCACGATGAACGCGTCGGCCCCGGATATGAAATTCCTGATCACGGTGTGGCCGGTGCCGCTGCGCAGGCTGAGGGCGAGGCTGTGTGCGAAGATGTTCCGCCGGAGACATTCGCGAAATGACCGGGATTAACATCGCTGACACTTTGCATATCGGGGCGCTGAAACACGTATGGCACCGCAACGCAGGCCCGCACGCAGATGGCACCAGCAGGATTTTTGGCATCGAATGGCCCAAACGGCAAGCTGCGCATCCTTGACGATCTAATGTTCCCCCTGCCCAAGCACGGCGCGGCCACGGAGCATGAGCTCTAATTCTCCACGCCAGCCAACGGGGCGACCAAGCCCCCTTTTCACGGGATCAAGAACGCCCATTGCCGGTCAGCGAGGCATCGGCAGGACCGTCCCGCGTATAGGCTGAAGACAGCCGCATAAACCCTTCGAATGACCCCGTTGGAAATCGGGTAAATTGCCCGGGTGCCTTCCAGATCAGATCAGTGTCCGATGCCAACGCTACAATGCAGCGGCGCGAAAACCAGTCGCTCAGCCTGGAAACCCAGCATGGACCGGAGCAGCCAAGTTGGGTCGTTTTTCCCCGAACGGGCGAACTGCGGGATACCCCGCGCAGCCCGACAGGACCTTTCAGATTGGCATCATCGCGGCGAAAAAGGAAAATCTGGGCCACGCTCGTGCTGTAAGCCTTCCCCTGTCCATTAATATGTGCAGCATAGCGATGACCCCCATAATCCGGAGACCGCCATGAAGCTTTTCCATTCGCCCGCCTCGCCCTTCGTGCGCAAAGTGATGGTGATCGCCCATGAAACCGGGCAGACGCTGGAGCTGCTGGCCTGCAAAGTCACCCCAGTGCAGCGCGATGAGGCCGTGGCCGCGGGCAATCCCCTCAGCAAAATCCCGACCCTGCTGACCGATGACGGGCCGCTCTATGACAGCCGGGTGATCGGCCAGTATCTTGATGCGCAGCATGACGGCGCAAAGATGTATCCCGATGCAGGCCCGGCGCGCTGGACCGCCCTGAGGCGTGAGGCGCTGGCGGACGGGCTGCTCGAAGCGGCGCTGCTCGCACGTTATGAAAAGGTGCTGCGTGCGGCGGACAAGGTCTCGGCTGAGATCGTGCAGGGATACATGGACAAGATCGCCGCCGCGCTTGTCGCGATGGATGCTGAGGCGGGCGCCTCGGTTGGCGTCGATGCGGGAACGATCGCAACTGGCTGCGCGCTCGGGTATCTCGACTTCAGGTATCCCGATTATGACTGGCGCAGCGAGCATCCGGCGCTGGCAGCATGGTTCGAAATGTTCAGCGCGCGTGCGTCGATGGCAAGCACCCTGCCCCACCAGTGACGCCCCCGGACCAGGGGTTAAATCAGCGCCTGGTCCGTAATACGCATATGTCAGTGAATACAAGATCGTATTCGATGGGTCAATTAGACCGTTTATGCATTCTTTTATTGATAATTTATTTTTTTATCCAGTGATAATCTCCCCCATTTAGCGTTATTCATAGATATAATTTCTCGCCTGCCAGATTGAGGCAATTCCAAATGAAGAAAAGCCGCCACGCCAAGGCCGTGATCGTCCTACGTCCGGCAGAGGACGGCGTGCCTGTGGCTGGGCTTTGGCGCGAGCACGACATGATCCAGCTGCCCGGTGGACTTTTGCGCAGCAAACACCAAAAAAGAGCGCATCCTTTTATAAATGGCGGGCGAAGTATGGCGGCATGGATGCGTACATGATCAGCCAGATAAAGACGCTGGAGGACGAAAACCGGCGCCAAACCGACGGCCTCAGCATGTAGGCCAATCTGCGCAAGGAGGCGCTTGGGAAAAATGGCGCGGCGATCAATTATCCGGCAGGCGAGCGCGCAGATTTGCCGTGGGTCAACGCCAGGATCCTCTCGGCAATACAAATAGCGCCTGCTGGGCAGTGGATGGCCGTGATGGCGGTGGCGCGCCGCGGGGACTTCATCGCTGCGGCCTGTCCGTTGCCCGGCAGGGCATTTCTTGCATGCCCGAGACGGGGGCCTTTGATGTCAGCGCGACCTGCTTTTGTTACAGCCCCGGACTGTACGACAAGGCCAAGCGGACCGCAAACCTGTCAACCAGGCTGACCAACCAACGAATAACTTGTAAATTTGGATTGTGTTTTATGTATCAGCGCAACGGAAAGGGCCATCTGTGGTGCCATAAACGCGCCTATCCCGCTGCCTCTTTATTGCGCACTTTCAATGCCCGATAAGGGGCAACGGATGGAATGAGCTGAGACGCGGGGAATTTCGATCCAGAACATCCCATCGGAAAAGTCTCAACAGAACGCTAGTGTAAAAAACTAAAGATGGGATTTTTGGAAAAAATGTCAGGCGAAACACATCAAAAAAAGTGTCAAATATTTAAAAACTGAAATAAATTATTTAATCAATGAATATAAACATATTATAAATGTAAATTAGATGGTCGATGAGACGCACAGAAATCCCCCACGCAATGACTATGGGTTGACAATCATTAAGGTAAATTCAAGATCCGAAACAGTTATCTATAACTATATTATTGGATTATGTAAAAATGGGAGAAATTTCACAGCACTTCATAAAATTTTTGATGTAAGTGTATATTATACTGATAATTTATAAAATTAGGTAATTTTCTTAATAATTACTATAAAATTTCATCATTAGATTTTTCCTTTTAGCCTTCATCCTGCGCCACTCATGCCCCGCTGGACAGGTAGTCCGAATTGAAGTTCTGTCTGGCGACATCCAGACAGTGTTCGGTGACGATAATCAAATTAATATCACACCTCAAAGCCTCCAGCGGAGCGAACTCGGCATAAATAGTGATGGATGAGGTGAAATATTGAAATTAATTCAACCACATATAAAGTCGAATGACCCTGCTTAGGCTCAGGACTCATAACCAGAATATGACGGTTGCAGCGATGCAGATGGCGCTCATGAACGTGTGGGCGCTTCGGTCATATCGGGTTGCGATGCGGCACCAGTCCTTAAGCCTGCCGAACATGCGCTCGACCAGATTGCGCTGCTGGTAGATCTTGGCGTCGTATGTGACCGGCGCCTTGCGGTTCTTGCGCCCTGGAATGCAGGGCGTGATGTCCAGTTTGGACAGGGCTTGGCGGAACCAGTCGCGCCTCGACGCCCTTGTCAGCGATCAGGGCCCTGGCGTCCGGCAGCGCGGGCAAGACGGTCGCGCCGCCGCGATAATCGCTGATCCGCTGGCCGGCAGGCGATGCGTGCATCGCCGAGAGGGTGGCCCTCGATGAGCAGTAGAATCAATGGCTTGCCGTCGCAGTCGCAGACGGCGTGCAGCTTGGAGGTCAGGCCCCCGTTGGTCCGTCCGATGCGGCGGGGAACAGCCCCTTTTTACGCAAGCTCGCCGCAGTGCGGTCCACTTTGAGGTGGGCCTGCGTCCGTTGCCCGGCAGGCTATTGCGCAGCAATCGACGAGAGGGGATCATCACGGTCTCCGGCGCGGTGCCTTCGGCGGCCAGAGTTGCGAATATCCGATCGAACAAGCCGATCCGGCTCCACCTGATGAAGCGGTCGTACAAAGTCTAATGCGGACCGTAGGTGGCGGGGGCGTCGCGCCACATCAGCCCGTTGCGGATCACATGGATGATCCCGCTGATCACCCGCCGATCATCGACGCGCGGCACGCCTCTCGGCTTATTGGGCAAAAGCGGCTACAGGCGCGAAAACTAGGCTTGTGTGAGCCAGAGGTGGTGATCAGACATGGCGACTCACCCAACGTTTGGGACGTTTGAATCATAACCAGCAGTCAATGGAAATCCATTCTGTGGGTCTTGAGCCTAAGGTGGTCCGCAT
>JBLGAC010000047.1:0-32112 GCA_047610385.1 Paracoccaceae bacterium
TTGCGAATGAACCTGAGCCCGCCCGGCAGCCTTTCGCGGGATCGGGCGTCGGGATAGTCGGCGAATGCGGTCATGGGCGGCTCCTTCGCCCATGGTCTAGCATGTCGTGGGGGCCTGGGCCTGTCCGCCTCGGGATCGGCGGGGGGGACGTCCGGTGGCGGTGCCTATCCGAACGGATGGGTCAGAACAGCCCTGCTTCACGCGCGATCAGCGCCGCCTGGGTGCGGTTCGCGGCATTGATTTTGCGATAGAGCGTTTTGACATGCAGCTTCACCGTCGGTTCCTGCAAATCCAGATCGCGCGCGATTTCTTTGTTTGCCTTGCCTTGGGTCAGGCCGCGCAGCACCTGCAATTCGCGCGGAGACAGCTTGTCCGCCAGCGCGTTGGGCGGCGCGTCGTCCGTGGCGGTCATGAAGTCGAGCGGGGCGTACTGCTCTCCCGCCACCATAAAGCGCACGGCGTTGACCAGCGACTTGGCGGTCAGCGTCTTGGGCACAAACCCGGCGGCGCCTGCCTCAAGCGCCTTTTCGGCGATTTCGCGCGTTGCCTCGCCCGACATCAGCGCCACGCGCGGGCTGCCCTGCATTGCCAGAACGCGCTGCAGCCCGGCCAGGCCGTTCATGCCAGGCATTTTGTAATCAAGCAGCACCAGGTCGAACGGGCCGTCACGCTCGATCGTCGCGCAAGCCTGATCCAAGTCTGGCACTGAGGCGGTTTCAACGTCCCCCGACCCTTCAAGATACAGAACCAGCGTGTCGCGCAGCAGATCATGATCGTCAGCGATAAGTATGCGCATATGTTCGGTCTCGCTTTCGACGTGCAAGCTTCGTAACTGCACGTTCATCCTTATACTCCGAGGAGGGGCACCTATCCAGCCGTATCTATCGCGCAATACCAAAAGACCGTTCGACGCCTGCGCGGATTGCGTGGATCCCGAAGGCGTCGCCCTCCCGTCCGGCCGCGCGATGGCGCGGCGGCGCTCGCTGCATCAAGGATTGGTTAACAATTTCCTGACCGGAGAGCAGCCCGATGACCCATATCGCAAATCTCGCATCCATCGCCCCCCCGCAGTCTTTCGGGCGGTCCGCCCTGCGCCCGGTCTCGTCGCCGGGGCTGGGCCGGGCCCCGGATTTGGCGCTGGTGCTGGGCGTGCCGGTGGTCGATGCCGCCCCCGCAGCGGCGATCAAGGCGCTGCTGGCCCCGGGCCGGCGCCGTGCGTTTTTTCTGAATGCCCACTGTTGCAACGTGATGGCCCGTGACCGCGCCTATGCCGCTGCGCTTGGCCGCGCCGACATGGTGCTGCCTGATGGCATCGGGGTGGAACTGGCCGCGCGCATGACCGGGCGGCGGCTGACCGCCAACCTCAACGGCACAGATTTCACGCCAGAGCTGATGAAGACCGCGGCGCGCCGTGGGCTGTCGGTGTTTCTGTTTGGCGGGCGCCCCGGCGTGGCCGAACGGGCGGCGGCGACTTTGTGCCTGCAGGCACCCGGCCTGCGGGTTGTCGGGATGCGCGACGGCTATAAAGGCGCGTCAGGCGCTGAGGCGGCGATCAACGCTTCGGGCGCCAACATCGTGCTGGTCGCCCTTGGCGTCCCGATGCAGGAGCTGTGGCTGGACCGCCATGCGAACCGTCTGTCGGCGCGGGTGACGCTGGGGGTTGGCGCGCTGTTCGATTTCCTGGCCGGAGAGGTCCGCCGCGCCCCCGCCCCCGTGCGCCGCGCACGCCTTGAATGGGCCTGGCGCCTGGCGCAGGAACCGCGCCGCATGGCTGGGCGCTATCTGGTGGGAAATGCCGTGTTCATGGTCCGCGCCGCGTGGCATGCCGCCAAGCAGTGGGGCAAGCAGGACGCCGCACAGGGTGCTGGGCAGGGGGCTGGCAAGCGGGCGCTCGACATCGCGGTGGCAGGCGCGGCGCTGGCCGTGGCGGCTCCGGCGATGGCTGTGTTCGCGCTGGCGATCAAGCTGGACAGCCCCGGCCCGGCGTTTTTCACGCAGACGCGCGTGGGCAAGGACGGCCGCGAATTCAAAGTGTGGAAGTTTCGCACCATGCATCGCGATGCAGAATCGCGCCGCGCTGCCCTGCTGGCGCAATCGGACCGTGAGGGCGTCTGCTTCAAAGCCCGCCATGACCCGCGGGTGACCCGGATCGGGCGGCTGCTGCGCCGCAGCTCGCTCGATGAACTGCCGCAGATCTTCAACGTGCTGGTGGGCCACATGTCCATCGTCGGCCCGCGCCCCGCGCTGCCCGAAGAAACCGCCATCTATCCTGCCCGCGCGCTGGGGCGGCTGGCGGTCAAACCGGGCATCACCGGGCTTTGGCAGGTGTCGGGCCGCGCTGATATCGGCTTTGACAAGATGATCGACATGGACCTGAGCTATGCGCGCTCACGCTCAATGCTGCTGGACCTGCTGTTGATCGGCATGACCTTCCGCGCGGTGCTGACCGGACGGGGTGCATATTGACCCGCCCGTCGCGCGGCCCCGTTCGATCCGTCATGGCCCGCCAGCCTATCCGAACGGATAGGCTGGTATCCGAACGCGCCGGCGCGCCCGCCCTGCAATCATGGCATGAAGGTCGCATCAAACAAGGAGACCAGCCAATGCCTCGTTTTCTACGCCCTCTTGCTGTCGTCATGCTGGCGATCAGCGCCTTGGTGTTTGTCGTGTCGACCGGCACCGCGCGCCAACTCGCTGCGCCTGTCGGCGAGGTGATCCTGACAGTGTCTGGCAGCATTGAGGCCACGGGCCCCGACACCAGCGTGCAGTTTGATCTGGCGGGGTTGCGCGCGCTTGGGGCGCGGCAGATCGTGACCTCCACCATCTGGACGACAGGCCCACACAGCTTCACCGGTGTGTCCCTTGATGTGCTGTTGCGTCATCTAGGCGCAAAAGGCGCGACGCTTCAGGCAGTCGCTGTCAACGACTACGCAATCAACATCCCCACGTCGGATGCGGTTCCCGGCGGGCCGATCATTGCCTATGAAATGGACGGCGAGGTCATGAGCCTGCGCGACAACGGCCCGCTTTGGGTGATCTACCCCTATGATTCTGATGCCTCGTTCCGGTCTAAGGTGATTTATTCGCGCAGCATATGGCAACTTGACCGGATCGACGTGATCGACTGACACATCAATGGCGGAGTGGCGGGGCAATGAGACTGCATGAATTGGTGCGGCGGGTCCTGCTTGGCGTTGCGATCACCGTCGTGGTGGTGGTGACGGTCCTGTCGGTGAAATTTGCGGTCAACGACATTTATCACAAGATCAACCTCATGAACTCCGCCAGTTCGGACAATGTCCAATGGTCGTTGTCGCAGGCTGAGGTTGAGTTTCTGGAGCTGAGCGCAGCGGTGGCCATCGCGGTCCGCGATTCGGTGCCTGATCTGGCACCAGTGCGCCGGGAATTTGATATTTTCTACAGCCGGATCAACACGCTCAGCCGTGGCTCGCTCTATGCCGATCTGGCCCGCGTGCCTGATTTTGCCGCGGCGCTGGCGCAGTCGCGCAGTTTTCTTAATGCGGTTGCACCTTTGCTGGACGGGCCTGATGCTGCCGCAGGTTTGACGTGGCTGGAGGGTGCGCTGGCCGATCTGCGCCCCAGCGTGCGGGCGCTGGCCATTGCGGGCCTGCCGCATT
Source organism: Paracoccaceae bacterium (assembly GCA_047610385.1). Lineage (GTDB taxonomy): Bacteria > Pseudomonadota > Alphaproteobacteria > Rhodobacterales > Rhodobacteraceae > JBOCEF01. Next base: position 3,639 of record JBLGAC010000047.1, read on the forward strand.
TCGCCGCCATATCAGATGCGCGCCGCCGCGACGTGTCTGAGACGCTGGTGTGGATGGCCGGGTTGACCGCGGCGCTGATCGGGGTGCTTGCACTGCTGGCCTATTATTTCAACAGCCTCAACCGACAGAACCTGCGGCGCGGGCGCGATCTGACACAGACGAATTTGCGGATGAACGCCATCCTGTCCACCTCGTTGGACGCCGTGGTGGTGACCGATATCAACGGCTGCGTGCTTGAATTCAACCACGCGGCTGAGGTCATCTTTCGCCGCACCCTGGCCGAAGTGAAGGGCCTCCCGATCGGAGATCTGATCGTGCCCCCGCATATGCGCGGCACCCATTACGCGGGCATGGCGCGGATGCAGGCAGGCGGCCCGATGCACGTGGCAGGCAAAGGCCGCGTGCGGCTTGACGCCATGCGCGCGGACGGAGAGATCTTTCCCGTTGAAATGGCGCTGCAATTGGCCCACGACGCCGAAACGCCGATCTTCATCGCGTTCCTGCGCGACATCTCGCGCCGTGTCGCCGCTGAGGCACAGCTGACCGAGGCCCGCGACCGCGCGCTGGCGGGGGAAAAGGCCAAGGCTGATTTTGTTGCAGTCATGAGCCATGAAATCCGGACCCCACTGAACGGGCTTTGGGGCAACCTTTCCTTGCTGCGCGACACAGGGCTGACCGCGCGGCAGGAACAGTCGGTGCACAACATGGAAATCTCAGGGGCGCTGCTGCTCAACCATGTGAACGCCGTGCTCGACATCACGCAGTATGAGGCGGGAAAGATGCAGATCGCCGCTATGCCGGTCGATCTGAACCGGATGATGCAAGATATGGTCGACGGGCAATCGGGCGCCGCCGGGGCCAACGGCACCACCATCGCATGGGGCTGGGTCGGGGCACCGATGCGCTGGGCGTTGACCGATCAGGCGTGCCTGCAACATGTGCTGCTTAATCTGGTGGGCAACGCGGTGAAATTCACCCCCGATGGCAGTATTTCCTTGGAGCTGGAGGTGCTGGCGCGCGACGATCAAGCTGCTGAGGTTGAATTTCGGGTCATCGACACCGGTCAGGGCATCCCGCAGAAAGACCTCGCCCGCGTGTTTGAAGACTTTGAAACCAGCGATGCGTCTTTTGGGCGGATCACCGCGGGCACCGGGCTGGGGCTGGGCATCGCGCGCCGCATCGTGCGGGCCATGGACGGCGAGATGGGCGCCGAAAGCACGGAGCACGAAGGCAGCAAGTTCTGGGTGCGCCTGCCGCTGAAACCCGCTGCGGCCCCCACCCGCCGCGCCCGGACGCCCAACGTCCGGGTGCCGGCGACCCCGCGTCAGGTGCTGGTGGTTGAGGATAACGAGATCAACCGCCAAGTGGTGCGCGGCATGCTCAAGGCCGAAGGGCACAGCGTTGAGGAGGCCGCCGATGGCCGCAAAGGCGTGGCGATGGCCGCGGCCCGGCGGTTTGATCTGATCTTGATGGACATCAGCATGCCGGTGATGGATGGGTTGCAGGCCACGCAGATGATCCGCACCGGGGGTGGCGCATCGCGCGACACGCCGATCATCGCGCTGTCGGCCACCGTGATGCCTGAGCAGACCGAACAGTTTCTGGCAGCGGGCATGAATGGGTTCCTCGGCAAGCCATTGTCGCGCGACGCGCTGCAGGCGGTCATGGTGGATCTGCCGGGCGCGGGGGCGACCGCTGGGCCGCTGCTGGACCGCGCGCAGATCGCCGCGACCCGCGACAGCCTTGGGCCTGACGCCTACCCAAAGCTGCTTGCGCGCTTTGTCATTGAGGGGGACGACATCGTCACCCGCCATGCCGCGATGACTGACGATGCTGACGCGGTGGCTGAGATCGGCGCCCTGTGCCACAAAATCGCCAGCAGCGCGGCAGTGTTCGGCGCCACACGTTTTCGCGCGCGGTTGCGCGAGCTGGAGCTGGCGGCCCATGACGGAACCCTGCGGCCCCCTGTAATCAATCCGGGTGTGGCAGCACCGGGCTCATCAGAACTGGGCTCATCAGAACTGGGCGCGGTTTGGGTGCAGACGCTGGCGGCGCTGCTGGGCGCGCTTGACTAGCGCAGCAGCAGCACCGCGCCCACCAGGCCAAAGGCGCGGGCGATTTCCGTGATCTCGGTGACAGAGCTGTCATAGCAGACCAGCGCGTCGCCCGGCAGCAGATAGGGGTCATAATCGTCGCGGTCACCGCGGCGCATCAGATCTTCGATGTTGCGTTCAATCACCACTGACACTTCGGTCATCGGATTGCGCGACACCAGCGCGGCGGCGCGTGCAGCGTTGGTCAGCCGCGCGCCACCCGCGCAGTTGGCGTTCACCGCCGCCTGCAGATAGCGGGTGCCATAAGGGGCTTGGCGCACCTCACGGCCGATCGCCGATACGGCGTTGCTGGCGGCGGGCTGGGTCAGGTTCGACAGAAACAGCGACACCCCCAGCGGGCTGATCGGGCTGGGGCGCATCAGCGCGTCCTGAAAGCAATTGCGGCTGGGCACCATGATCTGATCGCCCGCCAGCAGCATGATGTCGGTCGGATCGCGCCCTTCAAAGGCGTCGCGCAGGTCCAGCAGATGCATCTGATCGCCGCGGTGCACTTCAACCGCCGACAGATCGGCATCTGGGCGCACCCCGCCCGCGGCGCGCAGGGCGACAGACAGATCGCGCGCCTCGGTTGACGCGCCAAGCGCGGCCTGCCGCGCCGCGTCAATGATGTCGCCCGCCCCGCCGATCTCCACTGCATGGGGTTCGAACACCGCCCCCGTCACGCCGACCTTGACCGAGGAAAAATCGGCCACCCGCACTGAGACCCGCGGACGCTCGGCATATATTTCAGCGGCGATCAGGTGGGCGGCAATGTCGGCCTCCACCGCCGCGACGCTGCGGCCCTGGGCGCGCACGGGCACGATGAATGGCAACTTCAGCGTGCCATCGCGCGATACGACATAGGCACCGTTGAAGGTTTCATCGTCGCCGACGCGGACATCCAGCAGATCGTTGCGCGACAGATGCTCACCCAGCAGGGCCTTTGGCATGGTGGTCTTGCCGCGCGGTCCCCCGCGTGGGGGCAGACAGCTTTCGGCGTTCAGGATGGCAGAGCGCAGAACCCCTCTGTCATCGTGATCAAGATCGGGTTGGCGGTACTGCGCCTGATACCCACGCCCTTCGGCAATGGGTTCAAGGTTGCGCGGCGTCGGCGTCGCGGCGCATCCCGCCAGCGTAAGGGCCGCCAGCGCGGTGGTCAGGCATATCGGTGGTCTTCGCATCGCGCGCCGTCACCTTTGTTTTGCGGGCCAGTTCGCCAGCCAACCCTTGCCTATACGGGCCGCCCGCGGCGGTCCACCGCCAGCTTGCACTATTTTCCTACTCGGATGGGTAGAATCGCACCTTAACGGGCCGCGTGGCGCTCCGTCCTTGGCCGCGCGGGCCGGGCGCGATCGCGGTAGATCTTGTGCCTAGTCAAAGGACGCCCCGACACATGACCCAACGATACGTTCCCCTCAGCGGTTTTGCCCGCAACCTGGTCGCCTATGGCGCCTCGGAAGTGGCGACCAAGCTGTCACGCCTTGTGGTGGTGATCGCGGTGTCGCGCAGCATGGAGGTCGGGCAGATCGGCATGGCCGCCGGCGCGCTTGCCGGGGCCGAGATCCTGAAATCCCTGACCGAGACCGGCGTTGGCCAACGGATCATCGCCGCCCCCGCCGCCGATCTGGCCGCGACCTGCAACACGGCGCGGCGGATCTTCACCGTCTGGTGCGTCGGGCTGTGCGCGCTGCAGGTCGCGATCGCGGCGGCGATCTGGGCGCTTGGTGGCGATGTGATGCTGGCCATAATGCTGGCCATTCTGGGGGCTGAACATCTGTTCATGCCCGCTGGCCTTGTGCAGACCGCTTTGGCCATGCGCGAAGGCAAGCTGAGCGCCACCGCCGCCATTGGCGGGGCGCAGGTGGTCGGGGCGAACCTGATGTCGGCGGCGTTGGCGGTGATGTGGCCTTCGGCGCTGGCGCTGGTGCTGCCGCGGCTGCTGGTGGCACCGATCTGGTTGATCGCTATGCGCCGCCTGCGGCCTTGGCGTCCCGACCCCATGGCGGGCCACGCGCCGCTTGCGCCGTTTGTGCGGTTCGGGCGTGCGGTGCTGGGCGTTGAAATTGCCAAGGCCCTGCGCCTTCAGTCCGACAAGCTGGTTGTGGGTCTGATGCTGGGCGCGGAATCGCTGGGCCTGTTCTTCATGGCGTTCAATGCTGGGCTGGGCCTTGCGACATCCTTCTCCACCGCGTTGTCGACGGTGTTGTTCCCGCATCTTTGTGCGGCTGAGGACCGTGCCGGGGCCCTGCGCCGGGGCATGATCCTGTCCATGGGACTGATCGTGCCTGCGGTGGTGCTGCAATCGCTGCTTGCGCCGGTTTACGTGCCGATCCTGTTCGGCGACCGCTGGGCTGGCATCGATGAGGTCGTCTCAATCTTATGCCTCGCCGCGATCCCTGCCACGCTCTGGGCCTCAGCCGCGGGCTGGCTGCGCGCCAATGACCGGCCAGAGGTGGAGCTCAAGGTGACCGTCGCGCTTGCGGTCCTGTTGACCCTGAACACCGTGCTGCTGGCCCCGTTCGGGCTGACGGCGATCGCGGTCGGCTACCTCGCTGTCGCCAGTGTGGTGATGCTTGGCGCCTCACTTCCTGCCATTGGCGATGCGTTCGCCCCTCAGCTGCGAAAGGCTTGATCCATGCCCGCATTCTCCATCGTCATGCCGTGCTTCAACGCCGCTGAAACCCTGGCTGACACGTTGGCCAGCATTGCCGCGCAGCATGACCCTGAGTGGGAACTGCTATGTGTCGATGACGGGTCGCGTGACGACACGGTGGCGATTTTGACTGCCGCGGCGGCCCGTGACCCGCGCATCTGTGTGCTGCGCAATCCGCGCAAAGGGCCAAGCGCGGCGCGCAACCACGCCAGCGCTGTGGCATGCGGCGACATCATCGCCTTTTGCGACGCCGATGATCTTTGGATGCCCGGCAAGCTGACCGCCCTGCGCGATGCCTTTGCGGCGACCGATGTTGATGGCGCCTTTGCCCGTGTCGCGTTCTTCTCAGGGGCCATCAGTGCTGCGCCCATCACGTCGCGCATCCCCGCCACGGCCCTGAGCGTGCCAATGCTGCTGGGGGAAAATCCGGTCTGCACCATGTCCAACATGGCCGTGCGGCGCACAGTCTTTGCCCGGACCGGTGGGTTCGATGAGGCCATGGTTCACAACGAAGACCTGGACTGGCTGATCCGCCTGACAGGCGGCGGTGCGCGGGTGATCGGGCTTGACGCCGTGCTGGTCTGGTATCGCGCCAGCCCTGGGGGGCTTTCGGCCGATCTGGTCGCCATGCAGCGCGGGCGCGACGTGGCGCTGGCCGCGGCGCAGCACCTGGGGTTTGCGCCCGATGCGCGCGCCGATGCGGTGCACCTGCGGTATCTCGCGCGACGGGCGCTCAGGCTCGACGCTGGTGGCACGGTTGCGCTGCGCCTTGCCCTCAGCGGTTTGCGGCGCAGTCCGGGCGGGTTTCTGCGCCCGGCGCGCCGCGGCGCTGCCACGCTGTTCGGGGCGCTGGCCGCCCCCTTGCTGCCGCGCGATCTGCGCCGCGCCCTGTTTTCACGATGACCCGCCTTCAAGGAGCCTCAGCCATGCCCGTCGCCAGCATCATCGTCCCTGCGTTCAACGTGGCCGCCACGCTTCGCGACACGCTCAATGCGCTGCTTGCGCAAAGCTTCACGGACTTTGAGGTGATCGTGGTCGATGACGGATCGGGCGACGACACCGCCGCGATTGCGCAAAGCTATTGCACCGATCCGCGGATCCGGCTGATCCGCCAGCCCAACCGCGGCCTTGCTGGCGCGCGCAACACCGGCATCGCAGCCGCGGCCGGGCGGTATGTGGGCTTTTGCGACGCCGATGATCTGTGGATGCCGGGCAAGCTGGCGGCCCATGTCGCGCATCTGGACGCAAAGCCGAATGTGGGGCTGAGCTATTCCGGATCAGCGCTGATCACCGAAGATGGCGCCCTGACCGGCGCTGCCCAGCGCCCCCGCCTTCGCAATGTGTCGGCAGCGCATGTGTTCAAACGCAACCCGGTGGGCAACGGGTCCGCGGCGGTGCTGCGCCGTGCGTCACTGCGCGACATCGCCTGGCGGCCCCGCGCAGAAACTGTTCGTGACTGGTGTTTTGATGAAACCTTCCGCCAGTCTGAGGACATCGAATGCTGGCTGCGCCTCGCGCTCAGGGCCGATTGGGTGATTGAGGGCGTGCCCGGCCTGCTGACCCATTACCGCATCGCCGGGGGGGGGTTGTCGGCGGACACCGACCGCCAGCTTGCCGCGTGGGAGCGGATGGTGCGCAAGCTGGTGCCGCTGGACCCGGCGATGTTCGCCCGCCACACGCCCGCTGCCCGGGCGTATCAGCTGCGCTATCTGGCGCGCCGCGCCGTCAGCCGCCATGACGGGGCGGGCGCGCTGGCCCTGACGCGCCGCGCCTTTGCCGCATCGTGGCGCCCGCTGGTCGAAGAACCGGCAAAGACCCTGACCACCGTTGCCGCGGCGGTGTCTCTTGGGGTTTTCGGGCCAGGCCTGATGCGGTTGGCTGGCGTAGGGCGCAAGGCCCGTGCACCGGCGCCCGACAGGGCCGATATGGGCGTGCCGCATGTGGTCCATCTGGTGGATGATGCAACCGATGGTGGAGTGATGCGGGTGCTGGCGCATTTGACTGAAGGCCCGGTCCGCGGCGCGCATCATTCGGTCCAGCAGGTGCGGCGCGGTGCGTTTCGCCTGCGCCCGGCGGCGGGGGATGTGGTCGTGTCGCATCTGTCGATCAGCTGGCGCGCGCTGCCGTCGCTGATCGCGCTGCGCGCCACGCATCCCGGCATCCCGCTGGTCCATGTGGAGCACAGCTACACCAAGGCGTTCTGCGCGCTGTACGTGGCCAACCCCAAGCGGTTCCAGACCCTGCTGCGCACTGCCTTTGCGTTGTTCGACCGCATCGTGGCAGTCAGCGAGGCGCAGGGTGCTTGGATGCGCGACCGTGGGTTGGTCGAACCGTGCGCGCTGCGGGTGATCGCATCCTCGGTCGATCTGGCGGGGTTTCTGGCGCTGCCGGACGCCCCGGCGCGCCCGCGCGTGATCGCCGCCATCGGGCGGCTGAACCGCATGAAAGGTTTTGACACATTGATCGAGGCTTTCGGGCGCTGCCCCGATCCCGCCCTGCGCCTGCACATTTATGGTGAGGGCGAGGAGCGCGCCGCGCTCAAAGCCCTGGCCGCGGGCGACATGCGCGTGGTGTTCAAGGGCCGCGCCGCCGATCCTGTGGCAATGATGGCCGCGGTGGACGCGGTCGCCATGCCATCGCGGTGCGAGGCATATGGGCTGGTCTGCCTTGAGGCCCGCGCCGCCGGGCGCCCGGTGCTGGTGTCCGCGGTGGACGGGTTGGTCGATCAGGCGGCTGAAGGTGCCGTGCCGGTGGCACCCGGGTCGCCCGAGGCTTGGGCCGCGGCGCTGACACGGCTGGCCGCAGCTGAGGGCCCCAATGCCCCCGCGCTGCTTGCCGCGCGGGCGGCGGCGCGCGCCCATGGCACCCGCTTTGCCGATGGCTGGCACGCGCTGATCGCTGAGCTGACTGGGGATCTGGCTGGTGATCTGACCGCGGATTTGGCTGGAACCCAGCGTGCCGCCAATCCGGCCCCGGGCGGTAGCCTTGGCGCGCCGGCCCTGCTGGGCTGATCTGGGCTCAGCCCCTGGCGCGTGGCAGCTGCGCCGCTTCGACGTGGCGCAGCAGTTCGATGAACCCGGCGACTTGGTGGGCAGCGGTGGCGCGGCCTTTCTCAGCGGTTGCGATCGACGCGTCGCCCACCGCCCCTGCCTCGTTCAGATCTGATGCGATCCAGCCATAGCTGATCGCCCCGATGGGCGGCACGCCCCCGTCCTGCGCTGAGGACCGGAAATTCCGCGCCTGCGCCATCGCCACCAGTTCGGGCCGGAAATGCAGCATCAGCGACGTCTCTGCATCGCCGCCATGGATGCCGTAGGCGCGTTCGTCGTCGGTATAGACGCCCGGCGGAGTGCCAAAGCCGAACCATTGCGATTTGACCGCCAGCATCCCGGCCTGCACCCGCAATTCGCGCGACAGGATGGAAATCAGGTCCAGATTGCCGCCATGAGAATTGACGATCACCAGCTTTTTCACGCCAGCGCGGGCGACCGACAGGCCGATCTCGGTCCAGGCGCGCAGGGCGGTTTCGGCGGTCAGTGTCAGGGTGCCGGGGGCGTGCAGATGCTCGTTCGACTTGCCCACGGCCTGCACTGGCAGGATGCGCAGGTCCAGATCATCCGGCGCCGCGCTGCGCAGGGTGTCGAGCATCCCGTCCATGATCATCATGTCCACGCCCACGGGCAGATGGGGGCCGTGCTGCTCCACCGCGGCGGTGGGCAGGATGGCGATGGTGCGCATCGGGTCGATATCGGCGTATTCGGTGGTGCGGTAATCGGCCCAGTTCAAACGGCGCATGGGGTCAATCCTCGGATCGTCGGGACAAGGGGCGCGAGGGCGGGCAAGCCGCGGCCCCGCTTTGGGCCGCGCTGGGCTGCGCCGCGCCCGGGGACATCAAAGCGCGGACATTTCGCGGCGCACCCGCGCCAGATGGCGTGCGCGGGCGGCGTCATCGGCGCGGTTCATGTCGTAAAGCGCCAGATACCGCATCCGCACCTGCGGGTGCATCACAAAGCGCAGGGGCCGCATCACCACTTTGCGCGGTGGATCGCCTGCCAGAAACGCGCGCAGCCGCGTGCCGCCATAGGTGGTCGCAGTGGCCACGGTGCGGATGTTCGTCAGCGCGGGCCGCACCTTGCCGTCCGCCAGATCAAACGACACGCCGGGCAGGAACACCCGGTCAAAGAACCCTTTGAGGATCGCGGGATAGCCAAAATTCCACACCGGGAACACCAGCACCAGCGCATCCGCCGCGCGCAGACGGTCCACATAAGACGCGACAGGCGCAAGGTTGGGGCCGACCTCATGGTAGCCCTCCCGCTCCGCGCGGGTCAGGCGGGGGTCAAAATCCTCGGCATAAAGATCGCAATTGTCGATCTCCCAGCCTGAGGCGTCCAGCCCCTCCAGCGTGGTCTTGTGAACGGCGGCGCAAAAACTGTCTGGCACTGGATGCGCGTACAGAACGAACGCGCGGCGGGTCATGCCATGATCCCGTCAAGTTCGGCGTAATCGGGCAGGGTCCGGTCAATCGCCCGTCCTGCGCGCAGCACCACGCGGTCCGATTGTGGGCGCGACAACAACTCGGTCCAGCTGCGGGCCTTGAACAACACCAAATCCGCGGGCGCGCCGGGGGCAAACGACGCCTCTGCCATGTCGCAGATCCGGGCCGGGGTGGTGGTGAACGCGTGGGCCCAATCATCGCGCCCATGGTCCAGATGGGCGATCCGCACCGCCTCGCGCATGACCTCGAGCATATCGAGATCGCCATACGCATAAAACGGATCGCGGGTGTTGTCGGACGCGAACGCCACCGGAATGCCGCGGGCGGCCATTTCATGCACCAGCGTCACGCCGCGCCCGCGTGGGGTGCGGCCTGCATGGCGGTCTTGCAGATACATGTTGCACATCGGCAGCGAGATCACCGCGATCCCGGCCTTGGCCACCAGATCAAGGCACCGGTCCGCATCGCCCTGCGGCTGCGTCGACAGCGAACAGCAATGCCCAACATTCACCCGGCCCCCATAGCCGGTGCGGATGATCGCCTGCGCAATCTCGGTCAAGGTGCGAGAGGTCGGGTCAATGGTTTCATCCACATGGAAATCGGCGTTCAGACCCAGCCGCTCTGCGGTGCGGAAGAAATTATCGAGCCGCGGTGCAAGATCCGGCAGCGGCCAAGTGACCGCGCCCAGCACGCCGCCGCTGTCGGCCACCACCCGCGCCAGCGCCTGAAACGCCGCGCCGCCATCCCCGCCTGCTTCGATGAAATCGGCACCCACCAAAGACACCGCCTGCAGGTCTATCCGGCCTGCCCAGTCGTTGCGCAATTCGCGGAACACCGGCCAAGAAATAACGTGCTGCGGCGGCACGCTGTCGAGATGGGTGCGCAGCGCCCGCGTTCCGTGCGCATAGGCGCAGCGCAGCGAAAAATCAGCCCGCGCGCGCAGGTCGCTTGCAGACCAGTTGGCGGTCCGGTCCGCGCCCACCGTGGTCAGCGCGCCCATGAAGGTGCCGTCAGGGTTCGGGGCGCGACCCCAGATGTGGCCTTTGTCGATATGGGTGTGCGCGTCTGTAAAGCACGGCAGCACCATGGCGCGGCCCATATCAAGGGCGGCGTCGGGGGGCGCATCGGTGATGCGGCCGGTGGCGCGGTCGATGGTCAGGTCCAGCGTCTGCAACCCGCCATTGCTGCCCAAAAGGCAGGATGGCGCGGTCAGGTTCGACAGTCGCACGCGTGGCGCATCGGGCAGGTCGACAAAATCCATGGGGTCAACTTTCCCGCTTGATGGCGCTTTCGTGCCATTTGCGCAGCATAAGGTGCGAGATCAGCGACAATCCGGCAAAGATCACCACCCCGGTGACGGCGATCAGCAACAGGGCCGCGAACATGCGCGGGATGTTCAGCCGATACGATGCTTCGAGGATCCGGAACGCCAGCCCCGATCCGATGCCGCCGGTTCCGGCGACATATTCCGCAACCACCGCACCGATCAGCGACAGGCCCCCCGCGATCCGCAGACCGCCAAGGAAATACGGCAGCGCCGACGGCAGTTGCAGGAACCGAAGCCGCTGCCAGCGCGAGGCGCCGTAGATCTTGAACAGATCGCGCAGGTTGTGATCGGCCGAATTCAGCCCTAGCGTTGTGTTCGACAGCACCGGAAAGAACGCCACAATCCAAGCGCAGATCAGCAGACCGGCGATTTTGCTGTCCACATAGATAAAGATCAGTGGCGCGATCGACACGATCGGCGTGACCTGCAAGATCACGGCATAGGGATAGAATGACATCTCTGCCAGGCGGCTTTGGGTGAACAGGACCGCGATCCCGACCCCGCCCGCCACCGCGAGCGCGAGCGCCATCAGCGTGATCTGCAATGTCACCAGCAGGCTGTCAAACAGCAGCGCCCAGTCTTCAACCAATGCCTGCCACACGCGCAGAGGGCCGGGCAGGATGTAATGGGGGATGTCGTTGATCACCACAATCAGGTGCCAGCCCAGCACCGTCAGCACGATCACCAACGATGGCAGCAGCCAGCGGCCAACCTTTTCAAACCGCGCGCGGCGGCGGCGGGTCAGTTCTTCGGCGTCAAGCAGCGCGTCAGAGGCCAGATCGCTCATGCTCAGCCCTCCATGGCCGAATGCAGCGCCATGCTTGTCGCCCGGCAATGGGCGACATAATCGGCGGAGGTGCGGAAGTCTTCGGTGCGGGGGTAGGGTTCGTCCACGTTCAGTTCCGCGATCACCCGGCCCGGACGGGCAGCCATCACCACGATGCGGTCCGACAGGAACACGCTTTCGAACACCGAATGGGTCACGAAAATCACCGTGCAGTTCAGCTTGGCGCGCATGGCCAGCAGATCGTTGTTCAGCTTGAAGCGCGTGATTTCATCAAGAGCCGCGAACGGCTCATCCATCAAGATCACCTGCGGGCGGGTCACCAGCGCGCGTGCGATCGACACGCGCATTTTCATGCCGCCAGACAATTCGCGCGGATACGACCCCTCAAACCCCGACAGGCCAACGGTCGCCAGCGCGTCGCGGATCTCAGGCTCACACGCTGTGAAACCCCGGCCCTTGAGGCGCATGGGCAGCCAGACATTCTGCGCCGCGGTCGCCCACGGCATCAGGGTTGGTTCCTGAAACACAACGCCAAGCGCGCCTTCCGCAGGGCTTCCGCCGCCGCCTTCCCAGCGAATGCGGCCCGCGGTGGGGTGCATCAATCCTGAGATCAGCTTGAGCGCGGTTGATTTCCCACAGCCTGATGGGCCGAGCAAGGAGATGAAATCGCCCTGCGCCACATCAAGCGACATGCCTTTCAGGGCCACCACCTCGCCGCCAAACACCTTGGACACGCCGTCGATCCGCAGCACTGGCGGGCGGGCAATGCGCTGCGCTGCCTGCGCCGCACGCGCTTCGGGCGTGGAGGGGGCGGACCCGCCCCCCCCAATTTCAGCAGCGTTCATCACTGACCGAGCAGCTTTTTCTTGACCGGCAGCGACACGCCCGAATTTGCATAATCAAGCGTGTAGGATTTTGAAATGTCGAGCCCGGCAGGCAACACCCCGGCACCAACCATCTTTTCATAGAAATCCTTGAAGGTGGCGTCGGTCATGGCACCGATGCCCATGCTCAGCGCGTCGCCGGAATCGACGATGCCATATTCCTTCAACGCATTGATCGAAAAGGCGATCTGTTCGTCTGAGATGCCAGCATTGTCTTGCTTGATCAGCGCGTTGGCCGCAGCGTTGTCGCCATACAGATAGTTGGTCCAGCCGATGGCGGACCCTTCGACAAAGCATTTCACCGCCTCGGGCTTTTTCTCCAGCGTTGCGGCCATCACTTCGACCGTGGTCGCGTAAGTTGAGAACCCGTAATCGGCCAGCAGCCAGACGTCAGGCTTGAAGCCGCCCTCACGCTCCACCGCAAACGGTTCAGAGGTCACATAGCCCTGCTGGCCGGAATTTTCATTTGAAATGAACGGCGCGGCGTTGAACGTGTAAGGCACACGGTTGGCCACATCGAACCCGTGGGCGGACATCAGATACTGATAAAAGCTCTGATACCCGCTGTCGCCGATGAACAGCTTGTCCAGCTTGGCGACGTCGTCGAAGGTCGCGGCCTTGCCGGGATGGGTCAGGATGACCTGCGGTTCTTTCTGGAAATGGGCGGCGACGACGACGAAGGGAATGCCCTCCTGAACCGCGGAATAGGGCTGCAGCAGGTTGCCGCCCATAAAGAAATCGAGCTTGCCGGCCATGGTCAGCGCACGGTTGTTCACCTGCGGGCCGCCGGGCACGATTTCAACGTCAAGCCCGCAGGCGGCAAAGGTGCCGTCGGCCACGGCCTGATAATACCCGCCATGTTCGGCCTGGGCGACCCAGTTTGTGCCGAAGCGCACTTTTTCAAGCGCCATCGCGCCGCCGGTGCTGGCGACAAGCGCCAGCGCGGCGGTGGTCATGAGTTTGGTCACGAGTTTGGTCATGAAGCTGGCTCCCTGCGCCATGTGGTGGTTGCCGCGCAGCTTGGAGCGCCCGATCCCCGGGGTCAAAGCATCCATTGCCGGGCGGGCAAAGTTTTTGCCGCGCTGCAAGGCGGATGCTGCGCCGCAGTGCAGTTGCGCGGCCTAATGCCGCTTTGCTGGGCAGTGCGGTGCCGGGCCTGGCGGCGCAGGGGTCAGCGCCCGCGCAGGTCTTCAACCGCCGGGCGGCGAAAGGCGATCACCGCCGGGGCCAGCGCCAGAATCGCAGCGGTGGAAAAGAACGCCGCCACCAGGTGCAGCTCCGGCCAGCCAAGACCGGGTGAGACGGCGATCTCAGTTTCAGCCGTCACGATGCGCGCGGCGATGAACGACGCCGCCCAGCCCAGCATCAGCCCCCCGGCCGCGCCCGCCCCGATCAGCGCGGCGGCATAGGACCACATCACCGCCAGCGTGAACCGCCGCGGGGCGCCCAGCGCGCGCATCAACGCGAACCGCGGCGCGAACAGCCGCGCCAAGGCGGCCAGCCCCGCCAGCGCGCCCGCTGCCACCAGCGCCTGCGCCAGCCCGGCCATCAGCGACATCAGCCGCCGCACGTCGCCCAGCAGGCCATGCAGGCGCGACAGCTCAGCCCCGGGAAAGAACGCCATGGTCGTGTCGGTGCCATAGTCGTTGGCGAGCGCGTAGTTCCCCCACATGGTTTTCGCCGACACCAGAAACGCAGGCGTGCCGGGGAAATATGCCGGATCAAAGGGCGGGCCGATGGTGTGGGTCCCCGGCGCGTGCCCTTCGGGCAGACCGTGGACGGCCCAGACAGCCTCAATCGGGACAATCAGCGCGCGGTCCCAGGGGCTGCCGGTCGGGGCCATCTTGCCAGTGATTTCGAAGGAATGGCCGTCATGGGCGTTCTGGTCTTCGTCATCCGCGCCGCCGCCATGGGCGGGGGTGAAATGATCGCCGACCTGCAAAGGCGACAGGGCACCGGCCACGGCCTCTTCCTCAGCGGCAAAGACGCGGCCTGCCTGCATGGCACCCAAATGGCGCACAAATTCGGCGGTCGATCCCACAACTGGCGCGCCATTCCAGCTGTCGCCAAACGCGATGGGGGCCATCAGCGCGATGCGCGGATCGGCCTGCATCCGCGCCAGCACCTCGCCGCCCAGCAAAGGCGCGTCGGCGGGTCGCAGATAGACCGCCGCCAGCAACATGGAAATCCGGTCCCCCGGCGCCGCCACAATCACGTCAAACGGATCGGCGGCGCGCGCGGACCCGATCCGCAGCGCACGTTCCTGACTGGTCAGCGCGGTGCCCAGCCCCACCGAAAGCGCCATCAGCCCCGCCAGCAGCAGGTTGATCCCGCGATTGCGGCGCAAAAGCGCGCGCGCCATCGGCCAGGGCCGCAGCCCGCGCATCGCCAGCACCCCGGCGATCAGCCCCGGCGCCAACAGCGCCAGCAAGATCGCGGCGTCCTGCATGGTCAGGGGCATCTGGTCCCAAAGGTCTCTCATGCCGGGCCCCCCAGCGTGCCATCGGTGATGACGCGCACCTCATCCATCGCGGCCAGGGCATGATCATCATGGCTGACGCAGATCAGGGTGCGGCCGTGGGCGCGGGCCATGCGCACCAGATCGGCAATCAGCCGGTCGGCCCCCGCGCGGTCCAGGCTCGCGGTCGGCTCATCGGCCAGCAGGATCTGCGGATCGCCCGCCAGCGCGCGGGCGGCGGCGACGCGCTGGCGCTCTCCGCCCGACAGGCGTGATGCCGGGGTGTCTGGCGCCTCAATGCCCAGATCGCGCAGCACCTGCGCCGCGCGCGCACGGATGACTGCGCGGGCGGGGGCGGGTGCCCAGGCCGCCGCGATGGCCGCGTTGTCGAGGGCGGAGAGCTCTTCGAACAACATGAAGTCCTGAAAGATCAGCCCCATATGGGCACCGCGGAACGCATCGCGCGCGCCTTCGGACATGCCAGCGATGTCCGCGCCGCCCCAGCGCACCGCGCCGCGGTCGGGGCAGATAAGGCCCGACATCACATGCAAAAGCGTGGATTTTCCGGCACCGGACGGACCACACAGGCCCAAAAGGTGCCCCGCGGGAACCTCCAACCCATCGACGCGCAGCAGCACGCGGGCCCCGTCGCGGACCTCAACGCCAGACAGCGTCAACGCGGGGGGGCGGGCGGGGGCGATCACGCGCGCCGCGCGCTGGCTTCGACGATCCGGGCGCGGGAGACGAAGCCCGTATCATCTTCGGTCGTCGTGCCCAGCGCAAGCCGCCCTGAGACGACGATCTTGACGTTATAGGGGATCACATCGACCACGCGGCGGGCATGGACGGCGATGATGTCGTCGGGCCATTCGGCCTCTGTCTCACAAAACGGGCAGACCGACATGGGGCGGTTGGTCAGCACGAAGAAGGTGGATTGCGCCTTCAGCGGCGGGGCCATGAAGCCGGTCGCCTCCACCCGCGCGCCATCCAGGCGGGTCGCGAGGGACGAAAAGCTCATGTCCTTTTCCCACAGGTCGCGCACGCGAAAGCCTTCGGCGGCGATCAGGCGGGCGGGCAGGGGGGCGAGAAGGGCCCCCAGCGTGAAGGCGCGGCGCGACAGGGTCATGGCGAAGCTCCTCGGTCGGGGTGGGGCCGCAGATTATGCGCAGAATAATCTGGCTCGGGGGCAAATTCTTCTGCGAAGAATTTGGGCGCGCGGCTGGCGGTGCAATGCGAAAAGGGGGAGGGACCGCGGCCCCTCCCCCCACAGGTCATGCTTGGTGGTTCATTTGGCGGTCGCGGCGTGCATCATGACATGGAAGATGTAGTTCTGCTCCACCGTGCCGTCGATCAGATGCGCCCAGGGCCCGCGGGCATAGATCGCCACATCCACCGCCGAATGGGTTTCCGAGGACATCGGGATCAGCGCCTGCTGGGTGTAGTCGGGGTCCATCGCCTCAGCCTGGGTCACGAGCGGGCGCGTGCCCGAATAGGTCCCGTCATCCTGCTTGGTCAGCACTGAGCCCGCGCCATTGGCATAGACCACCACGGTGTAGGGCTTGCCGTCTTTGGCCAGCATCGGGGTGTCCTTATGCTTTTCCCCGGCATTGTCGATTTCAAGGCACAGGCCGGTGACCGGGGCGCCGCGGCCGCAATAGCCTGGCAGCGCCATCACGTGGTCGTGGTCGGCGGTGACGATGATCAGCGTGTCATCGGTGCTGGTCATCGCGGCGGCCTTGGCCACGGCAGCTTCGAACGCGGCGCCGTCGGTGACGGTGCGGTGCAGATTGCCGGCGTGGTTGGCGTGGTCGACGCGGCCTGCCTCAATCTGCAGGAAGAACCCGCCTTCATTGCCCGACAGCGCGTTGATGGCCATTTCGGTCATCTCGGCGAGAGACGGCTCTCCGGTGCGGTCATATTCGTATTTCATATGGCTGGATTCAAACAGGCCCAGCATCGGCAGCGCCTTGTTGCTGGCCATTGCGGTCTTGTCATCCCAGACATATCCGATGCCTGCGGCCTTGGCTTCTTCGACCAGGTTGCGGCCGTCGGTGCGCTTGCCGCCCTTGCCTTCTTCGTCGGTCACGTCCTTGGGCAGGAAATGACGGCGCCCGCCACCCATGGCCAAATCGATGGTGCCGGCCTTCATCGCATCCAGCAACTGCGAAGCGATGTCCGGGATCTCGCAGCCCTCGGGCAGGCCTGAGTTGTCCTCAAAGTTGCGGTCCGCCGAATGGGCATAGGCCGCCGAAGGGGTCGCGTGGGTGAGGCGCGCAGTCGACACGATGCCAACAGCCTTGCCCTGCGCCGACAAGATCTCAGCGATGGATGCCACCGAGCCTGCCTTCACGCCGGAGCAATCGCCGCGCTTCACAGTTTCATCAACGCCAACCACGCCAGCCTTGGTCTTGACGCCCGCCATGATCGCGGTCGCGGTGCCGGCGCTGTCAGGGGTCTGTGCGTTGGTGTTGTAGGTTTTGGCCAGACCCAGATGCGGGAACATCTCGTGCGCGAGCACGTTCTCATCACCATAGCCGCCCTTTTGCTGGCCGACCCAGAGGCGGGTCACCAGATTGGTTGCGACGCCGTTGCCATCGGCGATCAGGATGATGACGTTCTTGGCGCGGTTGGTGTTGGGCTGAGTCGCGATGCGGGCCTCAATGGCGGCCTGGGCGTCCGTGTACCAGGCGTTGCCCGCCTGAGGGATGTCCTGCGCAAGGGCAGGAAAGGCGACCAGAGCAGTGGTCGCGGCGAGGATGGTTCTGAGCATCAGTCGGCTCCCGTTGGTGCATCGGTAAATTGATGGCCACGGTTACCGTGCTTGTTTGACGTGTGTGTGACCTCTGTCATCATGGTTTATGACATTGCTTAGAAAAGCAACAAAGGCGCGCCATTTCGGGCGCGCCTTTGTCATAAAAGTATCTAATGGACCGGATCAGGCGGTGGTCATCTCCGACTGGCGCACAATTACCTGCGCCTGCCGGATTGATGCCAGGTCCACCAGACGGCCTTTGTAGACCGCCGCACCTTGGCCAGATTTCTCGGCCTCAGCCATGGCTGCCAGGATTTCGCGCGCCTCGGTGATCGCCTCAAGGGACGGGGTGAAGACCTTGTTGGCCAGCGCGACCTGTTTGGGGTGGATCGCCCATTTGCCAACCATGCCCATAGTGGCCGACCGGCACGCCTGTGCGGTGAAGCCGTCTTCGTCTGAGAAATCGCCGAACGGGCCATCAACCGGCATCACGCCATGGGTGCGGCAGGCCGACACGATCGACGACGTCACATGGTGCCACGGGTCGGGATAGGACACCGCGCGCGGCGCCTCGCCATCAGCCAGCGTGTAGTAATTTTTCTGGGTGCCGCCAATGCCGGTGGTGGCCATGCCCATCGAGGCCGCGAAATCCGCGGCACCAAGGCTCATGGCCTGCAGGCGGGGGCTGGACGCGGCGATTTCTTCGACATGGGCCAGACCCGCGGCGGTCTCGATAATCACCTCAAGCGCGATTTTCTTGGTTGCGCCCTTGGCCATTTCAACGGCGCTGACCAGCGCATCCACAGTGTAGACGTCGGCGGCGCAACCGACTTTGGGGATCATGAACATGTCGAGGCGCCCGTTGGTGCCCTCAAGCACCTCGATCACGTCGCGATACCAAAATTCGGTGTCCAGCCCGTTGATCCGCACGCTGACGGTCTTGGTGCCCCAGTCGATGTTGTTGATCGCATCGATGATGTTCTTGCGCGCCTGCGGCTTGTCAGCGGGCGACACTGAATCTTCGAGATCAAGGTTGATCACGTCCGCCGCCGAGGCTGCCATCTTTTCAAAGATTTGGGGGCGCGATCCCGGGCCGAACAGCTGGCAGCGGTTCGGGCGGGCGGGGGCGGCGGGCTGGACCTTAAAGCTCATGGGGGGTCTCCGGGCGTTTGTCCCTGATGGGGGACAGTAAATTGCGTGGGGTTTGGCCGCAGCGATACGATGTTGCGTCTATGGCGTCAACGCCATTTGCGCTGCGCTGCGGCAAAGCGGGTGCGTTGCTGCGATGCAGCATTTGCGCAACGCCAAGCGCGTGGCCCTGTGGACCACGCCCCCGCTGGTCCCACCATCGGGGACAGCGAGGATTGCCGACATTGCGCGGAAAGCCCGGCGCGGCAAGGACGATCCCCCGCAGCCGCCCCCTGTGCATCATGGTCGATCCGCCGATGGAGGGGGCCGAGCTGGCCCGGCGCATGTTCCAGCTTGACCACAAGGCGCGGCGCGGCCTGACCGCGCCGCGCCGCCCGGTTATTGCAGGTCGCTGAACGCGTCGGTCAGGCGGCGCACCGCATCTTCGATGCGCGTCCGGGGCGTGGCAAAGTTGAAGCGCATCCGCCCCTCGCCGCCGGTCCCGAAGGTGGGTCCGTGATTCGCCGCGATCTTTGCAATTTTTGCCACGCGGTCGCTGATTTCGGCCTGCGTCATGCCAGTTCCGGTGAAATCCACCCACGCAAGATAAGTCGCCTCAAGCGCCATGGATTTCAGGCCCGGGATGGCGTTGATGCCTGCGTCGAATATCTTGCGATTGCCATCCAGATACGCAACCAGCGCATCCAGCCACGCGTCGCCTTCGTTGAACGCGGCGGTCGCCATTTCCACGCCGATGGCGTTGGGCGAGGCCCCGGCTGCCATCTGCACCGCCGTGAAGCGCGCGCGCAGGGCGGCGTCTTCGATGATCACGTTGCCGGTATGCGAGCCCGCGATGTTGAACGTCTTGGTCGATGCGACCATCATCACGGTGCGGGCCTTTGCCTCTGGCGCCGCGATGCTGGCGACGATGTGCTTGGTGCCCGGATAGACCAGATCGCAATGGATTTCATCGGACACGAAGATCAGATCATGGGCCACGCAGAAATCGGCGGCAGCGCGGATTTCATCGCGCGACCACACCCGCCCGCCCGGATTGTGCGGCGAGCAGAAGATCATCATCTTCTCAGATCCGTCGAGCGTGGCTGCCAGCGCGTCCAGATCCATCGCATAGCGCCCGTTCACCTCAACCAACGGGCTTTCAACCACGCGCCGGTTGTTGGCCACGATCACCCGGTGGAACGCGTGATAGACCGGGGTGAACACGATCACCCCCTCGCCGGGCGCGGTGAAGGCCTGCACGCAGTTTGCCGTGCCGGTGACCAGCCCCGGGGTGGTGGTGATCCAGGCCGGGTCCACATCCCAGCCATGGCGGCGTTTCATGAAGCCCTGAATGGCGGCAAAATAATCGGTCTGCGCACCGTGATAGCCGAACACACCGTGATCGGCGATCCGGTGCAGTGCGTCGGCCACTGCGGGGGGGGCCGCGAAATCCATGTCCGCCACCCACATTGAGATGCCGTCATCGGGGCTGACGCCGTAATAGCCCTCCATCGAATCCCATTTCGCGGAATGGGTGCCGCGGCGGTCGATGATGCGGTCGAAGTCAAAGCTCATGTCAGCATCCTTGTGGGGGCAATCGGGTTGGGGCGCACGCTAGGCAAGACCGGTTGCGGCGTCCAGCGCGCTTGACCACGGCGCGCCGCTCGCTTACGCCCGCGTCCCATGACAATTCGCCCGATCTTGATCCATCCCGACCCGCGTCTCAAAAAACTCTGCGCGCCCGTTATGGCCGTGGATGACGATATGCGCAGCCTTGTCGACGACATGCTGGCGACGATGTACGACGCGCCCGGCATCGGCCTCGCCGCACCGCAGATCGGCATCATCCAGCGGCTGTTCGTCATGGACTGCGCCGACAGGGGCGAAGCCCCGCGGCCCATGGTCCTGATCAACCCTGAGATTATGTGGGCGTCGGACGAGGGCCGCGTGCATGAGGAAGGGTGCCTGTCGATCCCCGACATCTATGCCGACGTGACCCGGCCCGACCGGGTGCTGGTGCGCTGGCTGGACCGCGACGGCGCGGTATGTGAGGGCGAATTTGACGGGCTGGCCGCGACCTGCGCGCAGCATGAGATTGACCACCTCGACGGCAAGCTGTTCATTGACTATCTCGGGACGGTGAAGCGGCAGATGATCACCGCGAAAATGAAAAAATTTAAGCGGGAGCGGGCCAAACAGCTTTCCTGACCCATGGGGATGCTTTGGGCCCGCGAGGCAAGGGGGCCGCGCATGCCGTTCCTGATCTGGCCTGATCCGCGGCTGGTGACGTCAGCCGCGCCGGTGATCCGGGTGGACGCGTCGGTGCGCGCCGATTACGCGATCATTGAGGCTGCGATGGCGGTTGCCGGGCTGCCTGCCCTGTCGGGCCCGCAGGTTGGCGTGATGCGCCGTCTTGCCGTCGCGCCGTGGGACGGGCCGCGGGGCGGGGCGCTGCGACTTACCAATTTCAAACTGATCTGGGCGTCAAAGGACAGTGCGCCGCGGCTGCAAAGCTGCCCTTGCCTGCCGGGGGTCGAAGCGATGGTGCCCCGCGCCACCGTCGTCACCGCGCGCTGGCTGTCTGAGGCTGGCGATGTCGTGGAGCGGGTCCTGACCGGTGCCCGCGCGGCTGAGGCGCAGCTTCTGGCCGATCATCTTGACGGGGCGACGTTGCTCGACCGACTGGGGCCGGAGGCGCGCAGGGGTGCGCTGCGCGCGATCACCCGCGCACGGCTGGGCCCGGGCGCCGCGACGCAGGGCGTCGCATCGGATGGCGGGGGCGCAAGGCCCCCGACGGCCGAGGCCTGCGGGCCCGAAGACTTGCAAAGCAAAGGACACGCCATGCGCCTGATCTTCATGGGCACGCCGCAGTTTTCGGTGGCCGCCCTCGACGCCTTGGTTGATGCGGGCCACGATGTCGCCGCGGTCTACACCCAGCCGCCGCGCCCGGCGGGACGGGGCAAGAAACCCCGCCCCTCGCCGGTGCAATTGCGCGCTGAGGCGTTGGGGCTTGAGGTTCGGTCCCCCAAATCCCTGCGGCCTGAGGACGAACAGCAGCGCCTGCGCGATCTGGGCGCTGATGTCGCGGTGGTGGTCGCCTACGGGCTGATCCTGCCGCAAGGCGCGCTGGACGCGCCGCGTCTGGGCAGCTTCAACATCCACGCATCGCTGTTGCCGCGCTGGCGCGGGGCGGCGCCGATCCAGCGCGCGATCATGGCTGGGGACCCCAGCACCGGCGTGTGCATCATGCGCATGGAGGTCGGGCTCGACACTGGTCCGGTGATTGTGCGCCGGGTGACCGGGATCGGGGCGGCCGACACCTCTGCGACCGTGCATGACCGGCTGGCGCAGATGGGTGCGACCATGATCGTCGCGGCAATGGCGCAGATTTCTGACGGCAGCGCGCACGAAGACGCCCAGCCCGAGGATGGCGTCACCTATGCCGCCAAGATCGACAAGGCCGAGGCCAAGATCGACTGGACCCGCCCTGCAGAGGAAGTGGACCGCGCGATCCGCGGCCTGTCTCCGTTCCCCGGCGCGTGGTTTGACCATGACGGCGCGCGGATCAAGGCGCTTGGGTCCAGTGTCGAAGCAGGCGAGGGCGCGCCCGGCGAGGTTCTGGACGACGCGCTTCTGGTCGCCTGCGGGCAAGGCGCGGTGCGTCTGACGCGCATCCAGCGGGCGGGAAAAGGTGTCATGACCACCGAGGACGCGCTGCGCGGCACCCCGATCCCTGCAGGCACGATGCTGGCCTGAGGCGGTGCTGGCCTGAGGCGGTGCTGGCCTGAGGCGGTGCTGGCCTGAGGCGGTGCTGGCCTGAGGCGGTGCTGGCCTGAGGCGGTGCTGGCCTGAGGCGGTGCTGGCCTGAGGCGGTGCTGGCCTGAGGCGGTGTTGGGCTGAGGCGATGCTGGGCTGAGGCGATGCTGAGGCGATGCTGGGCTGAGGCGATGCTGGGCTGAGGCGGCGCGCGCGTCGCCCTCGGGGGGATTGACCCCCCTTCGGGCGAGCCGCCGCCCCAAGTGGCGGCGCGCGCCCCAGCCCAGCGTGGGCACCCAGTGTCAGGCGATGAGGCGCAGTGCCTCTTTGCGCGCGAACGGCTTCATTGCAGCGCCGTGCGCGTCCATGAACGCCCGCACCCGGTCAGCATCGTGCACTGACAGGCTGCGCAGCCACGCGCCGACCGATTTCTGGATGAACCAGTCGCGGTCTTCAGCATAGCCCGCGGCCCAGCCGAGCACCCGTTCGCGCGCGGCTTGCACCGTGTCATTGGGGCGGCCTTTGGCGAAGGGCAGGGTGAACACCAGCGCGGCGCGGCGGGTCCACATGTGCTCAGACCCGGTCCATGCGTCCACATCATCAAGGCGCGCGGGATCAGCGGTCAGCCGCCGCGATCCGGCCGAGGCGACCGCGTCGGCGATGGCCCAGCCGTCGAACTGGGGAACCCAGGACGCGATCAGATCCCAGACAGGCGCGTCGCCGGCGATGCGTGCCTGGGTCAGCAGCTTGGCTGCGGCGATCCGGGTTTCAAACCCGCCAGTATTCCACAGGCCCGCTGCCAGCGACAGGCGGGCGGCCTGGGGATCGGGACCCTCGGCCATGGTTGCCCGCCAGTCTTTGGCCAGCGCATCAATGTCCGTGTTGGCAACGCCAAAGCACAGCCGCCCGGTCTTGTGATAGGCGGGCATGGGGGTCGCGCGTTCAGGGGTGCCGGCGGCGCGCAGCTGCGCGACCGCGGCGATCACCGCGGGATCTGTTGGGGCGTTGAACGCGATGGTCGGGCTTTTGGCGTCGGGCGCTGCCTTTGGCGCGCGATTCACGGTCTTGGCGCGGGCATTGTCCTCAGCGTCCACGCGTCTTGCGCCCTTAGGGGCCTGGCGCTGGGTGCGGCGCTTTTTCTTGGCGCGGGTATCTTCGGCCATGGGCGGCGCTTCTGCATCGGGCATGGGCGCGGCGCGGCGGGCCGGCATTGGCGCGGTGCGCCGCGCGGGCATGGGCGCAGCGCGCCGGCCGGTTGTCTGCGGGGGCTTGCCGGGCATCCGCGGGGGCTTGCCGGTCATGTGCGCGGGGTCAAAATGATGCGCGCCTCGCGCGTGCCAAGCCGACGAAGGCCATGAAGTTGTCCATTTTCCACCCAGTATTCCACTTGTGCTTTGCCTTTGCGAACCCGCAGCCGTCCGTCATCGCCGATCTGACCGCGGCGGGTGAATGCGGTGGCGTCATTTGTATAGCCCGGTCCATGGGCGTCGAACATCACCGCAGCGCCGGAGGATTCAACCTTCAGCACATACAGGTCATGGCAGACAGCCCCATCCCACGCCCCGCCGCCCCAGGCACCCAGAAAGGCGCGCATCTGGTCGGGCAGACCTTTGGGCGCCTTGGCGATCTTGAGCTTTTGGAAAGGATCCACCGTGTAGCAATTGGGCTGGATCAGGCTTGTCTCAACCGCTTGGCGTGTTTTATCCGGGGCGCCGCATCCGGCCGCCATCAGCGTCGCCACCAATGCGGCGACGGCGGCGAGGCGCGCTCTGGTCCGCGCCCTGCACGGCCGCACTGTCCGCTCGCTCATCGTTCCGTCTCCAAATTCGCCAGCCACTGTTCGGTTCGGCGAAATCAACATAGCTCCTGCGTTTTCATATCATGCCGCAGGCGGCGGCGCATCTGCAACATGAAGGGCGAGGTTTCATTTGGTTGGCGGTCTGGTTGGCGGCAGCTGCGACGGGGGCGGCTGGGCCAGCCCGTCTTTGTGGCAAGGTTGGTTTGAGAGCCCAGAACATGCTTTCACTGGCCCCGGCCCCGGCCCCGACCCCGGCACTGGCACCGACCCCGGCATCGCCGAGAGGGGGGCAAAGATCTTGCGCAGCCAAGGTCAGCTTGTCGGGATGGCGCGCAGTAGGCCACCGTTTTGTCGGTCATAAAAAGACACCTGCGAAGGGGCGGAATGGCGCGCAATTTGCATCTTTCATCCCCGGCTCACACCGCGTGCACGACATGCCGAACCGGGCTGCGCGCCTCTCCCTATGCCCGTTGGGGTGTTGTGCCGCTGCGCAAAGCCCGAAAGCGCTGCGCGGCGGCCCCGGTCATTCGACCGTCACCGATTTGGCCAAATTGCGCGGCTGGTCCACATCCTTGCCCAACGTGGCGGCGGCGTAATAGGCCAGAAGCTGGGCGGGGACCGCATAGATGATCGGCGCGATCAGCGGGTCACAGGCGGGCATTCGCACGATCTGCGCCGCGCCCTCGCCGCCCGCTTCGGCGCCCTGATCGTCGGTGATCAGCACGACGCGGCCGCCGCGGGCCATGACTTCTTGCATGTTCGACACGGTCTTTTCGAACAGCGGGTCCGTCGGCGCCATCACCACCACTGGCACTTTGGGGTCGATCAGCGCGATGGGGCCGTGTTTCATTTCGCCCGCCGCATAGCCTTCGGCATGGATATAGCTGATTTCCTTTAGCTTCAGCGCGCCCTCCAACGCCATCGGGTGCATTGCGCCACGGCCCAGATACAGCACGTCGCGCGCGCCGGCCACAAAGGCGGCGGCTGCCTCGATCTGCGGCGCGATGGCCAGGGCTTCGGCCAGCAGGCGCGGGGTTTCGCACAGCAGGGCCACCAGCCGCGCTTCTTCGGCCGCATCGATGGTGCCGCGCTTGCGGCCCGCCAGAATCGCCATCGCTGCCAGTGTCAGCAGCGAACAGGTGAACGCCTTGGTCGACGCCACGCCGATTTCCGGCCCCGCCATAATCGGCAGCGCCACGTCGCTTTCACGCGCGATGGAGCTTTCGGGCACATTGATCACCGAAATGATCTGGCGCACCTGCGGCGCGGCATGGCGCAGGGCGGCAAGCGTGTCGGCAGTTTCGCCCGACTGGCTGACAAAAATCGCCGAGCAGCGCTTGGACAGTGGCGGCTCGCGGTATCGGAACTCCGACGCCACGTCGATTTCCACAGGGATGCGGGCGATCTTTTCGAACCAGTGCTTGGCCACGGCGCAGGCGTAAAATCCGGTGCCGCAGGCGACCATCACCAGCCGGTCGAGATTTTCGAAATCGATCTGCTCGGCCAGCCCCTCAACCTTTGAGCGCGCGGCGTCCAGATGGGCGGCCAGCGCATAGGCGGCGACCGTGGGCTGTTCATGGATTTCCTTGGCCATGAAGTGCTTGTGCTCGCCTTTGTCGACCAGCACCGAGGACACGTCCACCCGCCGGACCGCGCGCGTAACTGGCGCGCCGGCCTCGTCATGCACCTGCACGCCGTCACGGGTCAGCACCGCCCAGTCGCCTTCATCAAGATACGAGACCCGGTTGGTCAGCGGCGCCAATGCCAGCGCGTCAGAGCCGACGAACATCTCGCCATCCCCGTACCCGATGGCGAGGGGGCTGCCGCGGCGGGCGGCGATCATGAGGTCCTCATGCCCGTCGAACAAAAAACACAGCGCGAAGGCGCCGCGCAGCTTGGCAAGGGTTGCGGCGGCAGCGGCGGTGGGGGCCAGGCCGCGGTCAAGGAAATCTTCGCACAGATGCACGATGGTCTCAGTGTCGGTCTGGGTGTGGAATTCATGGCCGCGGGCCGACAGCTCCGCGCGCAGGTCGCGGAAATTCTCGATGATGCCGTTGTGCACGACCGCAACGCGGGCGGCGGCATGGGGGTGGGCGTTGGCCTCGGTCGGGGCGCCATGGGTGGCCCAGCGGGTGTGGCCGATGCCGATGGTCCCGGCGATCGGGGTCTGCGCCAGCAGCGCGGCCAGCGCGTCGAGCTTGCCCACCGCGCGGCGCCGATCCAGCGCGCCGCCATGGACTGTGGCGATGCCTGCGCTGTCATAGCCGCGGTATTCCAGCCGCCGCAGCGCCTCCACCAACAAGGGGGCCACGTCGCGCGTGCCGATGATGCCGATGATGCCGCACATGGTGTCTTCTCCGTCTGATCATGGCCGACGGGGCTGTCCCGCCGGGTGTCACGCCTTTGGCAGGGCGCGGCCCTCGGGGGGCAGCCCCCCTTCGGTCCGCCGCGCGCTGACGGGTGCCCGCCCCGCCCCTGGCGTTGGCGACAGGGGCGGCGTGGGTGGGCCAGATGCGGGCCCGAAGGGACCGCGATGGGCCGCGCCGCGCCGCCTTTGCCGTCTTGCGCCTCAGTCGTCTTGTGCCGCGGCCTTTTTCGCCGCCAGCACCCCGCGCAGCACCTGCGCGCGGCCCGGCAAGGTGATCTGCCGCCCGCGCGCAACCGCCAGCGCGTTCGCGGCCACATCCGTGGTCACCGTGGACCCGGCCCCGACGATGGCGCCATCCCCGATGCGCACCGGGGCAACCAGCGCTGAATTTGAGCCGATGAACGCGCCCACCCCGATGTCGGTGTGGTGCTTGGCGTACCCGTCATAGTTGCACGTGATCGTTCCGGCGCCCAGATTTGCGTCCCGGCCCACGGTTGCATCGCCGACATAGCTCAGGTGATTGATCTTTGCGCCTTCGGCGATCTCGGCGTTCTTTACCTCGACGAAATTGCCGATGCGGGCGTCATTGCCGATCTCAGCCCCCTCGCGCAGGCGGGCATAGGGGCCGACGATGGCGCCTTTCGATACATGCGCCCCTTCGAGATGGCTGAACGCGCGGATCAGGGCGCCGGTTTCCACGGTCACGCCGGGGGCGAAGACCACGTTCTGCTCCACCTCTGCATCGCGGCCGATCCATGTGTCATGGCTGAAAAACACCGTGTCCGGCGCGCGCAGGGTGACGCCGTTGTCCAGCGCCTGGTCGCGCATGCGGGTCTGGAAGGCGGCCTCAGCAGCGGCCAGATCGCGGCGGTCGTTCACGCCCAGCGTCTCGGCCTCGGCGCATGTCACCACGGCGCAGGTCAGCCCGTCGGCGCGCGCCAGCCCGACAATGTCCGTCAGATAAAATTCGCCTTTGGCGTTGTCATCGCGCACCCGGTCAAGCAGCCCGAACAGCACCGCGCCATCCACGCACATCACGCCTGAATTGCACAAGGTGACGGACAGCTCCTCGGGCGATGCATCTTTCGCCTCAATGATGCGGGCCAGCGCGCCGTCCTCAATGATCAGGCGCCCGTAGCCGCCGGGGATGGCGGCGTCAAAGCCCAGCACCACCACCGATGCGCCGTTGGCGCGGGCGCTCTGCATCGCAGCCAGCGTTTCGGGCGATATCAGCGGCGTGTCGGCGTAAAGCACAACCACGTCGCCTGCGAATCCTGCCAGCGCATCGCGGGCCGCGGCGACGGCATGGGCGGTGCCGCGGCGCTCAGTCTGCTCAGCGATGGCGACGTCTTCGCGCCAGTCCCGGGCCTCAGCGGCCACGGCTTGAGCGCCATGGCCGACAACGATGCAGATCCGTTCAGGCACCAGCGCTTCGGCCGCGGTCATCACATGGCCCAGCATCGACGCGCCGCCAATCAGGTGCAGCGCCTTGGGCAGATCGGAGTTCATGCGCGACCCTTCGCCTGCTGCGAGGATCACGGCTGCTGCGGGGCGGGGGGCTTTGGTCATGGATCTCGCCAATTCTATGTCGCTGCGCAGGGGGAAAGGGGCGCGGCGGATCGGTGGGGGCCGCCGGGTTGTCCTCGACGGGTGGTAGATGTTCCACTAACACCGGGATGCGGCCTGTGAAAGGCGCGCGCGTGTCAGAATATGTGTCGAAACATGACGACGAAGGGGATGGCCCGCATGACGAACCTGCGCAGACGAGGGGCGATCTTTGACCTCGACGGCACTTTGGCCGACACCAGCGCCGATCTGATCGGGGCGGCCAATGTCGCGCTGGCGCGGATGGGCGCGTCGGGCCGGCTTGATCCCGTGGCCGATGCCGGGGTGTCGGGGCAGGGCGGGCGCGCAATGCTGCGGCTGGGCTACCAGCGATCCGGCATCACGTTCACCGAAGATGAGATCAACG
>JBLGAC010000048.1:0-31942 GCA_047610385.1 Paracoccaceae bacterium
ATCGACCCGCGGCCCCCCACAAGGCTTATTGGGCAAAAGCGGCTGCAGGCGTGAAAACTGGGCTTGTGTGAGCCAGAAGTGATAATCGGACATGGCAAACCTCCCAACGTTTGGGGAGGTTAAATCACATCCGATAGTTTATGGGATTCCACTTTATGGGTCCTGAGCCTAGGCCAGCGTCGCCAGCGCCCATCCCAGCGCTGACGACACCGCCAGCACCCGCCCGATCCCCCAATGCAGGCGCAGCAGCATCACTGCGCTGAGCGCCGCCAACCCCACCGCAATCCAATTGAGCGAGGCGGGGTCAGGGGTCCACAGCGTCAGCGGTCCCAGCGCCTGCCGGGTCACGTCAGCGAACAGCACATGCATCCCGAACCAGATCGACAGGTTCAGGATCACCCCCACCACCGCCGCGGTGATCGCTGACAGCGCCCCGTTCAGCCGCGGCTGCGCGGATATCCATTCGATGTATGGCGCGCCGACGAAAATCCACAAAAAGCACGGCGCGAAGGTGGCCCAAATCGTCACCAGCGCGCCTGCAAGGCCCAGCCAGACGCCCCCCTCACGGAATGCCGCCAGATAGCCGACAAACTGGGTGACCAGGATCAGTGGGCCGGGGGTGGTTTCGGCAAGGCCGAGCCCGTCCATCATCTCGCCCGCCGTCAGCCAACCAAAACCGGTCACCACATCCTGCGCCATATAGGCCAGCACCGCATAAGCGCCGCCAAAAGTGACCACCGCCAGCTTGGCAAAAAACGCCCCGACCTCGGCCAACACCGGGGCTGCCGACAGCAGATCCAGCGCGGCCAGCGGCGCCAGCCAAATCGCCAGCCAGATGAACGCCGTGCGCGCGGTCGACACCGCTGAGGCCGCCACCGGTGCCGCCGCGGGCTGGTCCCCGGCCCTGCCGAACATCGCGCCATAAATCGCTGCGCAGGCGATGATCAGCGGGAAAGGCAGGGAAAACAGGAACAACCCGGCAAAGGCCAGCCCCGCGATCACCCATTGCGCCGGGCCTTTCAAGGCGCGCTTGGCGACGCGCAGCAATGCCTCAATGACAATGGCCAGAACAGCGGCCTTGATCCCGAGGAACAGCGTCGCGGTCAGCGGGGCTGCCCCGTATGCGCCGTAGGCCACGGCCAGCGCCAGCACCACCGCCGCGCCGGGCAGCACGAACAGCAGGCCCGCCGCCAGCCCCCCGGCCACCCCGTGCAGACGCCAGCCCGCATAGGTCGCAAGTTGCATCGCCTCAGGCCCCGGCAACAGCATGCAAAAGCTGAGGGCATTGAGGAACTGCCGCTCGCTCAGCCACGCCTTTTCATCGACCAGCACCCGGTGCATCAGCGCGATCTGCGCCGCCGGGCCGCCGAATGAAAGCAGCCCGATGCGTGCAAAGGCATGCAGCGCTTCGCGCCGTGTTGCCGCGGTGGTCATGGGTGCACCTTGCCCAAAGCGCGGCGCGCCCGGCGACAGGTCGGGTCAAACAGAAACATGCCTGCCTCCAAGTATGCAAAACCGCCTCGATGGATGCGCGGCATGGCTGGGGTTGATCAGCCAGTCGCGGATTTCATGGCCTGGATGCTTGCCTCACGGCGCGCCAACCACCAACCATATTGTTCGGGCCAATGGTCAAAATCATCGACGCCCATGGCGTAGGCCTGATGGCGCGGCCAGAACGGGTCAAACAGCGCTTCGCGGCCAATGGCGATCAAGTCGGCCTCTCCGGCCTGCAAGGCCGCTTCGGCCTGCGGTCCGTTCACGATCAGGCCGACGGCTTGCGTGGCGATCCCGGCGTCCCGGCGCACCTGCGCGGCATAGGGCAGCTGATAGCCCGGCGGCAAAAGGCGCCCCTTGCTGATCGGCGTGCGCCCCTGATTGCCCCCTGAGGAACAATCGATCACATCCACCCCAAGTGATTTCAGCGCGCGCGACAGGATCACGCTGTCCTCAATGGTCCAGCCGCCTTCGAATCCATCAACCGCGGAGATGCGGAAAAACAGCGGTTTCCCGTCAGGCCAGACCGAGCGGACCGCCTCAGTGACCTCCAGCGCCAGCCGCATCCGGCCGATCAGATCGC
The DNA here is from genome assembly GCA_047610385.1 of Paracoccaceae bacterium. Taxonomy (GTDB): domain Bacteria; phylum Pseudomonadota; class Alphaproteobacteria; order Rhodobacterales; family Rhodobacteraceae; genus JBOCEF01. Next base: position 2,078 of record JBLGAC010000048.1, read on the forward strand.
CGCCATAGGCGTCCGTGCGCAGGTTCGACAGTGGCGACAGGAATGTCTGGATCAAATAGCCGTGGGCACCGTGGATCTCGATGAACTCACACCCCAAAGCATCGGCGCGCTGGGCGGCGGCCACAAAGGCGTCGGTCACGGCGTTGATGTCGGCATGGGACATTTCCGTCGGCATCAGCCAATGGTCGCCCACGGGCAGGGCGCTGGGGGCAGCGATGTCCCATGGCATGTCGCCCAGCGCGTGATCGGCGGGGGTCAGCGCCCCGTTGCCGCGCCATGGTCGCTGCATCGACGCCTTGCGCCCGGCATGGGCCAGCTGGATGCCCGCCGCTGCGCCGCTGCGATGGATGAAATCAATGCTGGGGCGCAGGGCGTCGGCGTGGGCGTCAGACCACAGTCCGATGTCGCCATGGGTGATGCGCCCTTCGGGGACCACGGCGGCGGCCTCGGTCATCACGGCACCAAAGCCGCCTTTGGCCAGACCGCCTAGATGCACCAGATGCCAATCATCGGCCAGGCCATCCGTGGCCGAATACTGGCACATGGGCGCGACGGTCGCCCGGTTGGGAAACACCACGTCGCGCAGTTGAATGGGTGAAAACAGCATCGGTCGGGTCATGAGGTCTTCTTTCGGTCAAAGGGCGGGCTGATCGGGTCGGCCAGACGGTCAATCATGGCGACAATGCCGTCGACCGTGGCTTGCAGCACCAATTCGTCGTCGATGTCGCGCGTAAGCCAATCGCGCATCGGGGCGAAGGCATTGGCAAACAGTATGAAATTCGCCGTCACCTCAACACGAGGGTCATCGGCGTCCAGCCCGCCGCGGGCGCGCAGATAGGCCGACAGGGCGGCCATCAGGCGTTCTTCGCGCTCGCGCAGGGTTTTGCGGTCTGCGGCGTTCAGATGCGGCACAGCGCGATAGGCCAGCAAGGTGCCCTCTCGGTTCGCGGTCCAGCCTTGCTGGAAAAACTCGCGCAGCATCTCTCGCAATTCGGGTGCGTCGGGGGCGGCGAGCTGTTCGGCCATTCCCCCCGCGTTGGGGCGAAACCACACCCGGTTCAGCAGCCGGCGCAGGATGTCCTGCTTGTTGGCCACATAGTCATAAATGCTGGCCTGATTGATGCCAGATCGCGCACAGATGTCCCGGATGGTGGTCGAGGCGAACCCCTTCTCCAAAAACAGCTTCAGGCCCGCGTCCAGCAATTGCTCTCGGCGAGAGGCCACCAGATCGGGGTCGCGGATTGCGTTGACCTCGGCCTCCACCAGATCGGCGCAGGATTTGGGGTCGTCGTCGGTCAAGGGGCGGCTCCTTTGCGATGAGGGGAGGGGGGGGGGGCGGCGCGCGCGGGGTGGGGGCGGCGCGCCGGGGGCGGATCATTCGGCGGTGAAGCGCCGGTTCAGCTTGCGCATTCCGCCGATCCAACGGTCGTAATCGTCGGTCTTGTTGCGCATGTAGCCCAGCACCTCAGGGTGCGGCAGCACGAGGAACGTCTCAGCCTCAATCGCCTTCAGGCACGCCTCGGCGACGGGCTCGGGCTCCATCATGCCGTTGATCGACGCGACGCCGTCCTCATGGCCCTTGGTCATCGCGGTGCGCACGGCCTGCGGGCACAGCACCGACACCTTGATCCCCTGATCGCCATGGGTCAGCGCCAGCCATTCCGCCAGCCCGACGGCTGCGTGCTTGGTCACCGCATAGGGGGCGGATCCGACCTGGTTCAGCAACCCGGCGGCTGACGCGGTGTTCAGCAGATACCCGCCCCCGCGCGCGATCATCAGCGGCACGAGATGACGCGCGGCCCAGACATGGGCCATGACGTTGATGTCCCAGATGCGCTGCCAGTCGGCGTCGGGAACCTCGGCGCCGCCGATCATCAAGATCCCGGCATTGGAGCAGAACAGATCAATCGGCCCGATCTCAGCCTCAGTGGTGTCGATCAGGTCTTTGATGTCGCCCTCAAGCCCGACGTTCACGCGGCGCGCAACGCCGTCGATCATGGCGGCGGTCTGCTGGGCACCGGCCTCGTCAATGTCGGCGCAGATCACCTTTTTTGCGCCTGCTTCGGCAAAGCGCAGCGCCAGCGCGCGGCCGATGCCCCCAGCGGCGCCAGTGACGACGATGATGCGGTCTTTGATGTCCATGGGTCGGGTCCTTTTGGGTCGCGCGCGTCAGGGGCGGGCGGTGAAACGGGTTCCGCACAGGGTGGCGGGCAGGTTTTTTGTGGCGCCGCTAAGGGTTATGCCCCCAAGCCCAGCGCCGCGCCCATCGGTGTCGGGCATGAAATGCAGATCGGCATTGGCCAGCGCGATGGTGTGCATGTCGCCGCGATCTGTCACCGGCAGGCCCAGCACCGCGGCCCAGCGGGCGGCCAGCGCGCCGGGGTCTGGGTGCTGCAATGTCGCCGCAGCGATGATGGCGTTGCCTGCGGGCGCGCGCTGCCAGTCCAGACCGCCTGTGGGGTGCCAGTTGCCGGTCGGATCGGCGGCCTCGTCCCAATCAACCTCAAGGAACGCGGCCCCCATGTCGCCGGGATGCAGCTGCATGATGTTCCAGGTCCCGCGATCAACCTCAAAAGCCACGCGCACACCCAGATCAGCGGCGCGGGCGCGCAGGGCGGTCTGTTCCGCGCGGGTGTCGGCCTGGCAGATCACCATATAGCCGCCATCCCCGCCGCGCCGGGCAAGCTGGCGACCCGCGGCGGTCCCCGGCCCGGTGGGCGCGACCACCTCCAGAAACTGTGACCCGGCGCGCAGCAGCGTGTTCTCCAACCCGAATTCAGCCACATGCGGGTCGACATAACAGGGGCTGAGGCCAAGGCCCCGCGCCAGATCATCAACCGCGGGCGCTAGCGCCTCAGCCACAAGGCAGATCTGGCGCAGGTGGATTGCCATGGCTCAGTAGCCCTTCAGCCGGGCGAACCGGTCGGCATGCTGGTTCGAATCCCCCAACATCGCCTCAGCCGTCCGCACGCGCTTCATGAAAAAGCCGATGTCGATGGCGTCGGTCATGCCGACCCCGCCATGCAGCTGCACCGCTTCGCGCGCGGCCAATTGCGCGACCTGCCCAAGCTTGGATTTCGCGGCGGCGACCAGCAGGTCCGCATCAGGCGCATCAGCATCCAAGGCTTTCAGCGATTTCAACACGATCGACCGGCCAAGTTCGGTTTCGGTGTAGAGGTGCGCGGCGCGGTGCTGCAAGGCCTGAAAGCTGCCAACACTGCTGCCAAACTGTTTGCGTTGCTTGATGTAGTCCATTGATCGGGCGAATGATTCCTGCGCCGCGCCGGACATTTCGGCCGCCAGCACCGCGCGGCCCGCATTCAGCACGCGCGCCAGCGGCCCCGCGCCACCATCCACCGCGCCGAGCACCGCATCCCCGGTCAGGTCCACAGTGTCAAAAGTCACGCGGCCCGCATTGCGTTCGTCCACCATGCGGGTGCGGTCGATCGTAACGCCGGGGGCATTCGCAGGCACCAGAAACAGCGTCACGCCATCCGCATCCGTCGCCGCGCCAGATGTGCGGGCCGAGACGATCAGCATGTCCGCCACATGGGCGTCGGCGACAAAGGTCTTGGCGCCAGTCAGCCGAAAGCCGTTGCCATGACGCGTGGCCCGTGTCTCCACCCGCTCAGGCATGTGGCGGGGGCCTTCGTCGACCGCCAGCGCGGTCAGCGCGATGCCCGACGCCATGCGCGGCAGCCATTCGCTCTGCTGCGCGGGGCTGGCGAACCGCACCAGCGCCGTTGCGCCAAGCACGGCGGTGGACAGGAATGGCGATCCGGTCAGCGTGCGCCCCATCGCTTCGGCAATCAGCCCAGCCTCAACCATGCCAAGGCCAACGCCGCCCATGTCTTCGGGGATCAGCACGCCGGCCCAGCCCATATCCGCCATCAGCGCCCATGTGGCGCGGTCGAACCCGTCCGGGGCGTCTTCGTCGCGAAGGCGGCGCATTTGCGCAACGGGGGCGTGTTCGGCCAGAAACCCGTCAGCGCTGTCTTTCAGCATGACTTGTTCGTCGCTCAGCACAAGGCTCATGTGGTTCAGTCCCTTATGCGGAGGGCAGGCCAAGCACGCGCTTGGCGATGATGTTCAGTTGCACCTCAGTTGTGCCCCCTTCGATGGAATTGCCCTTGGAGCGCAGCCAATGGCGCGCCGCATCCCCGGACCCATCCCATTCAAGCGCGTCTGACCCGGCGCAATCCATCGACAGCTCATTGCGGCGCTTGTTCATTTCAGTGCCGTAGTATTTGAGGATCGAGCTTTCGGCCCCCAGACCTTGCCCCGCCTTGGCCTGATCGGTCACACGCTCCAATGTTGCCATGAACGCCAGCGCGTCGATTTCGGCCCGCGCGATGTCGGCGCGCACGAAGCTGTCGGCCAGCCGCCCGTCGGCGTCCAGACCCAGCGATTGCACGGCGATTTCCGACAGGGGGCGGCCTTGCATGGCGCCAAAGACCTCGCCGATCATCTCCCTCTCATGGGTCAGCAGGTATTTCGCGATGTTCCAGCCATCGTTCAAGGTGCCGAGAAGGTTGTGCTTTTCCGCCCGCGCATCGTCAAAGAACGTCTCGCAGAACGGAGAGCGGCCTGAGATCAGCTTGATCGGGCGGACCTCCACCCCCGGCTGCGCCATGTCGATCAGCACAAAGCTGATGCCGAAATGCTTGGGGACATTGCGATCCGTGCGCACCAGCACAAAGATCCAATCGGCTTTGTCGGCGCCCGAGGTCCAGATTTTCTGGCCGGTCACCGCAAAATACGCGCCCATATCCTCGCAGCGGGTCATCAGCGAGGCGAGATCCGAGCCTGCGTTAGGCTCAGAATACCCCTGCGCCCAGGCGATGTCGCCGCGCGCGATCGGGGGCAGATGTTCGCGTTTTTGCGCCTCAGTCCCGTATTTCAGCAGCGCGGGGCCAAGCATGGAGATCCCCATCGACGACACGATGGGTTTTCGTGCACCGATGCGGGCCATTTCCTCGCGCAGGATTTTCGCGTGCGGTTTGTCCAGACCTGCGCCGCCATAGGCCTCGGGCCATTCGGGCACGGTCCAACCGCGCGCGGCCATGCGGTCCAACCAGATCTGCTGCGCCGCAAAGGCCGGGGTCCAACGTGTGCCGCCGGTGACGATGTCGGCCTCATCGCGGATCGGGCCGCGCATGTCGGGGGGGCAGTTTCCCTCCAGCCATGCGCGGGTTTCTGCGCGAAAGGCGTCGGTCACTTGTTCTTCCATTCGGGTTTGCGCTTTTGCACGAAGGCGTTGACCCCTTCCTTGAAATCGTCGGTCTTGGCGAGAGCGGCGATTTCCGTCCGGGCAAAAGCAAGACTGGCGGCAAGATCCTCGCGCGCGTCCATGTCGTTCAGCACCCGCTTGGTCGCCCGCACCGAGGACGGCGACACCGACGCGATTTCCTTGGCCTTGGCCATCGCCGCATCCATCAGATCCGCCGCGGGGTGGACCGCGTTCACAAAACCTAGCGCCTGACCCTCAGCCGCCGATACGGGCCGCCCGGTCAACATCATCTCAACCGCGGGTTTGCGGCCGATCTGGCGCGACAGGCGCTGCACCCCGGATGCGGCGGCGAACAGGCCGACCTTGACCTCCGGCAGTGCAAAGGTGGCGGTGTCAGCGGCAAGGATGATGTCGCAGGACAAAGCCGTTTCAAACCCGCCGCCCATGGCAAACCCGTTCACCGCGGCGATGATCGGCTTTTCCAGATCCATGCGCGACGACAGCCCCGCGAACCCGGAGGCGGGGGGCGATCCCGGTCCCCCCGCGGCGGTGTATTTCAGATCATTCCCGGCGCAGAACGCTTTGGCGCCAGCGCCGGTCAGCACCGCGACCCACAGGTCAGGATCGCTGGCGAAATCATCCCAGACCGCCGCCATTTCATGGTGCATGGGGGCGTGGATGGCGTTGTAAACTGCGGGCCGGTTCATGGTGACGACCAGAATGTTGCCAACGCGTTCGGTGGTGATAAATTCCATGATGTCAGCCCCTTATGCGCTGGCGGCGGTTTTCAGCCCGCCAAGGTCAAGATCGACGAATTTGCCACCATCCGCGGCCAGTTTCTTCAGCGTCTCGGCGGGGGCGAAGGCGGGATCCTCGGCGGCCAGTGCCTCCATCCGTGCCAGAATGGTCTTGGCGCCGACCATGTCGGCAAAGAACATCGGCCCGCCCTTGTCCTGCGGCCAGCCATAGCCGTTGATCCACACCACATCGATGTCTGAGGGGCGCTGCGCCTTGTTTTCCTCAAGGATTTTAAGGGCTTCGTTGATCATCGGGAAAATGCAGATCTCAATGATTTCATCGCTGGGCATGGATGACGGCGCGGCGCCGGTGATGTCGCGGATCACCTTTTCCACCACCGGCGACGGGGTGGGCGTGCGCGATGCGTCGTAATCATAAAACCCCGCGCTGGTCTTCTGGCCGCGGCGGTCCATTTCGCACAGCGCGTCGCGGATCGGGTTGGCGGTCGTGGCGCCCTTGGACCAACCGATGTCGAGGCCGGCGAGGTCCGACATCTGGAACGGCCCCATGCGGAACCCGAACGCGTTGATCGCCTGGTCCACATCCCAAGGCATCAGGCCTTTGTCGAGCAGCTTGCCCGCCTGGATCTGGCGCGCGAACAGAATGCGGTTGCCCACAAAGCCGGGGCAGACCCCGACCAGCGCCGCGATTTTCTGGATGGTCTTGGCCAGATCCATCGACGTCGCCACCACATCATCCGCCGTGTCCGCCGCGCGCACAATCTCCAGCAGTTTCATGACATTGGCGGGCGAGAAGAAATGCAGCCCGATGACATCCTGCGGGCGTTTGGTGACCGATGCGATTTCGTCAATGTTGAGCGCCGAGGTGTTGGTGGCCAGGATCGCGCCGGGCTTCATCACGCGGTCAAGTTCCGTGAAGATGGTTTTCTTCAGCTCCATGTTTTCAAACACAGCCTCGATCACCAGATCGCAATCGGCCAAATCAGCGATGGCAAGGCGGCCGTCAAAGCGGGCCATGCGGGCCTCGACCTCAGCTTGTGGAAAGCGGCCCTTGTCGGAGCTGCGCTGATAATTGCCGCGCACGGTCGCAAGGCCGCGGTCCAGCCCGTCCTGCTTGGTTTCGACGATCTTCACGTCAAAGCCCGCGGTGGCGAAGTTCATGGCGATGCCGCCGCCCATGGTGCCGGCACCGATGATGCCGACGGTCTTTACCGCGCGCCGGGGGGTGGCGTCGGTGATGCCGGGCACCTCCCACGCCTTTTTCCCTGCGGCTGAGAGATAGGCACCGATGTCTTCGTCACTGGGATGGGTCATAAATCGTTCTTTCCGATGGTCTTACGCTTGGCGCGCCCAGGCGGCGGCCATGTTTGAAAGGCATTCGCTGCGCAGCGCGCGGCGGTCGATCTTGTCGGTGGCACCGCGGGGCAGAGGCGCGGCCCGCAGCCAGATCCGTTCGGGGATCTTGAATTTGGCGATGTGCTCGGCCAGAAACGCTGCCAGATCGGCACCAGTTGTGGCCACGCCGGGGCGCATCTGGATGCCCGCGCCGACGATTTCGCCAAGCCGCGGGTCGGGAACCGGGAACACGCCTGCCTCGGCCACGTCGGGATGGCGGTGCAGCGCGCCCTCCACATCCAGACAAGAGATGTTTTCACCCCCCCGGATGATGATGCTTTTCTTGCGGTCCACGATGGTCACATAGCCGTCGGCGTCCACGGTCGCCAGATCGCCGGTGCGCAACCAGCCATCGCGCAACGTGTCAGCCGTCGCTTCGGGTTTGTTGAGGTAGCAGCGCATGTTGCATGCGCTTTTGACGCACAATTCGCCGATTTCGCCCAGCGGGACCTGTTGGCCATCATCGCCGATGATGCGCAGATCCTGCAGCGGTGGCAGCAGGCGGCCCGCAAAGCCGGGGCGCGCCACATAGTCAGGCCCGGTGATCGACAGACCCGCGGCGTTGGTTTCGGTCATCCCCCAGCCCGATGCGATGACCGCGTTCGGGAACGCCGCGGCCAGTTCAAGCACCTGCGCGGCAGGCCGCTTGGCACCGCCCGCCCCAAGGTAATCGAGCGTCGCCAGCGATGATCCCACGCGCGCCGCCGCCTGCATCAGGTCCGCGGACTGGGTCGGCACGCCGATGAACCGGGTGACGCGTTCTGCATCGATCACGCGCACGGCGTCATCGGCATTCCATTTGGGCAGCAGCACGATCCGCGCCCCGACCGGGTGGCTGAGCAGGAACATCGGGTGCGTTGCGGTCACATGAAACAGCGGCGTGACGATCATCACCGACATCTTCTTGGGCGGCGCCACTGGCGCGTCCGGGGCCATCAGCGGCGGCAGATGCAGCGACATCGCCCATGTCCAGATCGACGACACCGCGCCGCGATGGGTCAGCACCACGCCTTTGGGATGCCCGGTGGTGCCCGACGAATACATCAGCGCGAAATCGTCTTCGGGGTCGATCGGCGTGTCGGGCCAGGCGTCGCTGGACGCGCCTGCCAGCAGGTCGGCATAGGTTGGCCCGACTTGCCCGTCTTGTGCCTCGCGAGTCGCGATCAGGCGCAGATTGCGCGCTGGGGCCAGTGGCGCGATGCGCGCATATCGCGGGCCATCGGCAAAGACGATCTTGGCGCCGCTGTCTTCAAAGGCGTAGTCCAGTTCTTCCTCAGACCACCAGGCGTTCAGCATCACCGCCACCGCACCCGCATTGATGACCGCGGTCATCAGGATCAGGATCTCGGGGCAGTTGCGCATGGCGATGGCGACGCGGTCGCCGGGCTTGATGCCCAACGTCTCGGTCATCGCGTGGGCCATGCGGTTGGCGTCCGCGCAGAACGCCGCGTGGGTCCAGCGTTCATCACCTTGGATCAGGTAATCGCCGCCGTCGTGCATGGCCGCGCTGCGTTGGAACAGCGCGCGCAGATTGGTGGGCGCGTTCTTGAACACGCGAAACTGCGTGCCTCGGATCATGGCGTCCTCAACGGCGAAATCGGGGTTGGTCCGGGTCAGATGCGCGCCGGCTTCGGCCAGGGTCATGGCGATCATGCGCAGGTGCTCCGGGCGCGCGCGGGTTTCCATGCGGTCACTTTTGTTCACTCCCGTCGATCCCGGTCTTGGCGCCGGGCTTCGGATCGCGCCTGCCGTCCTGACAAGCGTCAGGAGGACGCTAGGAGGCCTGCCCCCTTGCGTCAAGCGCCCCCGCACCAAGGGCTGTTGATTTCCTGACAAGCGTCAGGATAGCATCCGCAACCGGCCCCAAAATGCCTGATCCAGAAAGTGCGCCCATGAGCTTTGACACCGAGACGGTCCTTTCAGGCCCGCTGCGCGCGCCGCGTCAGATGTTGGCCAATCAGGAATATGGCGGCCATGCCTCAATCCATGATGACGCGATGGCCGAAGGGCTGGGGTTTCGCGCAGGTCCCATTGAGGGGCCGACGCATTTCAGCCAGTTCGTGCCGCTGCTGGCCAAAATCTGGGGCAATGCGTGGTTTGAGCGCGGCCGCTTCTCAGCCCATTTCCTGAACATGGTGGTGGAGGGCGAAGATGTCCGCGCCTTTGTCGAATGGCCCCGCCCCGGCGCCACCCACACCCGCGCCTGGGCGGAGCGCAGCGATGGAACCCCGGTGCTGGAGGCCAGCGCCAGCATCGGCCCCGGCCCTACATTGCTCGATGACCGGATGGCCAAGCTGCGCCCGCATGGGCCGCTGGTGATCCTTGGCGCACTGCATGTCGGCATGGCCGGGCCGGACGAGCATGTGCGCATGGACGCCGATCAGCATATGGGCGGGCTGTATCCATTTTCGTTGACCCAGAAGCTGGCGCGGATCACCGAAAATTCGCCATGGTATGCGGGCGATACGCCTTGGGGCGGGGCGGTTGTGCCCTTGGAAATGGTCAGCGTGCTGGCCGAATACACCGGCGCCCAGACCGCGTTCCCGGTGGTGCAGCCGGTGGTTGGGCTGTTCGCGGATCTTGAGGTTTCGATGCTGAACGGCCCGCTGATGGTGGGCCGGGACTATGTGGTCCGCCGGGAAATCGTTGCGCTGGCCGAAAGCCGCCGAACGGAATCCTATTGGACACGCACCAGAATTTTCGACGCCTCGGGGACCGAACAGGTTGCTGAGACGCTTTTGAACCACGCCGTGTTGAAGCAATCGCTGAGCGGCTATGACGACAAGCGCACCGCGCTGGAGGCAATCCAATGACCATCGACACCGGAACCAACGACCTGCTGGCGGCCTTGGATGACGGGGTGCTGACCCTGACGCTGAACCGCCCCGACCGGCGCAACGCCCTGTCGCGCCCGATGCTTGAGGCGCTGGCCAACCGCCTCGCCTGGGCCGAAACCGCGCCAGAGGTTCGCGTCATCGTGCTGACCGGCGCTGGCGGTGCGTTCTGCGCCGGGGGCGACGTCAAGGCGATGTCCGAAGGCGCGGGTGCCGATCTGGGCATCGACGCTGCGATCCACCGCCAGCGGCTCAGCCAACGCGCCACGTCGGGCAAGCTGCACCAGATGCCCAAACCCACGCTGGCCGCATGGACCGGCGCGGCGGCAGGCGCGGGGTTTGCCATGGCGCTGGCCTGCGACATGCGGGTGATGGCTGAGGACGCGTTCATGACCACTGCCTTTGCCAAGGTCGGGTTCGCGGGCGATTACGGCGGCACATGGTTCCTGACGCAGCTGGTCGGCCCGGCCAAAGCGCGCGAAATGTATCTGTTGTCGGACCGGGTGACCGCCGCTGAGGCGCTGGCGCTGGGGCTGACCAACCGGGTCGTGCCCACCGACAAGCTGGCCGAAGAAACCATGGCCTTGGCACGCCGTCTGGCCGACGGGCCGCCCATCGCCTACCGCTACATCAAAGAAAACCTGAACCGCGCGATCGGCGGAGAATTGGGCGATTGCATGGATCTGGAGGTCACGCACCACGTCCATGCCGGCCAGACCGAAGACCACAAAAACGCCGTCCGCGCGTTTGTGGAAAAACGCGCCCCGAAATTCGAAGGCCGTTGATCATGACCGAATATCGCGAAATCCTTGTGGCCGCGTCGGACCGGGTGACGACCATCACCCTCAACCGTCCGGCGCGGCTGAACGCCTGGACCGCGCTGATGGCGGATGAATTGCGCGGCGCCGTGACCGACGCGGGCAATGATCCCGAAACCCGCGTGATCGTGATCACTGGCGCAGGGCGGGGGTTCTGCGCGGGCGCAGATATGGACCGGCTGACCGGCGCGCTTGGCGAAGACGGGGCCGAGGCGCTGTTTCCGCAATCGGCGCCGCCGGTGGATGCGCCCGGGCCTGATCTGGGCGCGGCCTATCCCGGGCGGTTCGGCTATTTCTACAGCTGCCCCAAGCCGATCATCGCCGCGATCAACGGGCCGTGCGCGGGCATCGGTCTGATCATGACGCTGTATGCCGATCTGCGGTTCGCGGCCGATGATGCCAAGTTTACCACCGCCTTTGCTGCCCGCGGGCTGATTGCGGAACACGGCGTCGCATGGCTGTTGCCGCGGTTGGTGGGAGAGGCCAACGCCCTTGATCTGATGCTGACCGCGCGCAAATTTGACGGGGCTGAGGCCGTGCGCCTCGGGCTTGTGAATCACGCGCTGCCGGGCTCCGGTCTGGCCGCACATGTCGCAGGGGTGGCGCGGGTGTTGGCCCATGACGTGTCGCCGCGCTCAGTCGCGGTGATGAAGGCGCAGATCCGCGCGTCGTATCACCAAAGCTTCGCGCAATCGCTTGAAATGGCGGATGCCGAGATGGTCAAAAGCTTTCAGGCCTTCGATTTCCGCGAAGGTGTGCAAAGCTTTGTCGAACGCCGCCCCGCCGCTTTCGAAGGACGCTGAGCCATGCGCGACGACGCCCCCGCCTTGATCGCCCCGATGCCGGTGCACCGGATTGATGTCGATGCGCTGGCCCGCTGGCTTGCGATGGCCGCGCCGCACATCGCGCCTGATCTGGCGTCTGGCCTGTCGGTGCAGCAGTTCCAGGGGGGCATGTCCAACCCCACCTATCTGCTGACCGCCGGGACCGGCGCGCGCTTTGTGCTGCGCAAAAAGCCGCCGGGCGATCTGCTGCCCAAAGCCCATGCGGTGGACCGCGAATACAAGGTGATGCAGGCGCTTGCGGGGTCGGGCGTGCCCGCGCCGGAGATGCTGGCCTATTGCGATGATCGTTCGGTGATCGGGGCTGAATTTTTCGTCATGTCCCATGTGGACGGGCGGATCATTCCTGACCCGGCCATGGGGCCGGTGGCGCGGGCGGACCGTGCGGCGCTGGCGTTTTCATTGGCCGACACGTTGGCCGCGCTGCACGGGGTGGATTGGCGCGCGGCGGGGCTGGACCGGTTCGGGCGGCCTGAGGGGTATCTGGCCCGCCAGACCGCCCGCTGGGCCGGGCAGTATGAGGCGTCGAAACCCGCGCTGCCTGCGACCCTCGATTATGCCACCATGGACCGGCTGCGCGATTGGCTGTCTGAGCGCGTGGACGTGGCCGACGAAAGCGCCATCGCCCACGGCGATTTCCGGCTGGGCAACACCATCGTGCACCAAACTGCGCCGCGGGTGGTCGCCGTGCTGGATTGGGAACTGTCGACCATCGGCCATCCGCTGGCTGATCTGGGCTATCTGTGCCTTCCCTACCGGATGCCCGCTGATCTGCCGGGCGGGATCGCTTCGGACAGTGGGTTGCCGTCTGAGGACGCGTTTCTTGACCGTTACTGCGCCGCGTCGGGCCGGGCGGGGATTGACGATTGGCCGGTCTATCTGGCCTTTGCGTTCTTTCGCAGCGCGGCCATCGTGCAAGGTGTGGCGGCGCGCGCGGCGATGGGCAACCTGTCCAGCGCCGGGATTGACCCGCTGCAGGCCGCGGCGCGGGCGCTGCGGCTGGCCGATGCAGGGGCCGCGATTGCCCTTGGCGCAGACCGCGCGCGGCGCGAGGTTTAGCGGCCTTGATGCGGATCAGCGCAGGCGGGGGGCGGACAAGCCGTGCGCCCAGTGTTATCTGCTGTCTGGCGCGCAGCATGACAGGACCGCAATATGACCCACACCGCAAAGCTATCCCCCGCCACCATCGCCGCCCAAGCGGCCGGTGCGCTTGATGTTGCCAGCGGCGGCCTGGTTCCGCCGATCCAGCCGTCGACGACATTTGCGCGCGGCCCTGATTACCAGCCGCTGAACCCGGCCAACATTTACGCGCGCGACGATGGCGACGGCGTGCGGTTGGCGGAAAAGGTCCTCGCCCAGCTTGAAGGCGCGGCGCAGGTGCTGCTGTTCCCGTCGGGCATGGCGGCAATCGCGGCGCTGATGCGCGCCCTGCCAGATGGGGCGCGCGTGGTGATGCAAAGCGGCATCTACTGGGGCACGGTCAAATGGGTGCGCGGCTTCGCGGCCCGCCGCAACATAGCCCTGCATGAGGTCGACGCCGCCGACGCGGACGCATTGCGCGCTGCCTGCGCCGCCCATGCGCCCGATCTGGTGTTCATTGAAACCCCGTCCAACCCGTGGCTGAAAACCGTGGACATCGCCCATGCCGCACACTGCGCGCATCTGGCGGGCGGGCTGCTGGCGGTGGACGGCACCGCCGCCACGCCGATCCTGACGCGGGCGCTGGATTTCGGCGCGGACATCGTGATGCATTCGGCGACCAAGGCCATCAACGGGCATTCTGACGTGCTGGCCGGCGCGCTGGTCACCAACGCCCCGGACGCCCCGATCTGGGCCGCGATCCGCGCAGACCGGCACGATGCAGGCGCGGTGCTGGGCGCCTTTGAGGCTTATTTGCTGGTGCGCGGCATGCGCACCTTGCCGCTGCGCATGGAGCGGATGAGCGCCAACGCCCAGACCATCGCGGAATTCCTGCTGGCCCATCCCAAGGTTGACGATGTGTTCTATCCCGGCCTGCCATCCCATGTCGGGCATGCGGTCGCGGCGCGGCAGATGCGTGGCGGGTTTGGGTGCCTTTTGTCGGTGCTGGTCACCGGCGGTGCCCCTGAGGCGCTGGCCGTGGCGGGGCGGTTGCAGTTGTTCCACCGCGCCACCTCGCTTGGCGGCGTCGAAAGCTTGGTTGAACATCGCCACACCATTGAGCCCCATACCGGGATCCCGCCCAACCTGCTCAGGCTGTCTGTCGGCATTGAGGATGTGGGCGATCTGATCGCGGACCTTTCCGCCGCGCTGGACGCGCTGTAGCGATCAGCGCTTGCCGCGGCCTCCATGGGGCCCGGCACGCGCCGCCACCGCGACACGGTTTTCCTCGCGCAGTTTGCTCCAACGCGCCAGACGCTCAGGCGGCAATGTGCCAGCGGCCACGGCGGCGCGGACGGCGCAGCCCGGTTCATGCGCATGGGTGCAGTCGCGGAACTTGCACAGGGGCGCAAGCTCGGTGATCTCCGCGAACAGGGTTTCGATGCCGAAGGCTGCGTCGCCCACATGCAGCGACCGGATGCCCGGCGTGTCGATCACCAGCCCGCCATCTGCGGTGGCATGAAGCGACCGCGACGTGGTGGTGTGGCGGCCTTTGGCGTCGTCCTCACGCACGCCACTGGTCGCTTGCGGTGTCGCCTGATCTGGCCCGGCCAGCGTGTTCAGCAGCGTGGATTTCCCGACGCCTGAGGACCCGACCAGCACAATTGTCTGCCCCGGGCCGATCCAGGGTGCCAAAACCTTGGCGGCATCTGGGCTTTTGGCATTCAGCGAGACCGCGACAAGACCCCGTTGCAGCGCGGCAGCGCGGTCTTCAAAGCTGGCGGCATCAGATGTCTCATCCGCCTTGGTCAGCAAGATGACCGGGGTGGTCCCGGCCTCGTTCGCAAGGGCCAGATACCGCTCCAACCGTGCGGGGTTGAAATCGGCGTTGCAGGACGTCACGATGAACAGCGTGTCGACATTGGCGGCGATAAGCTGGGGAACTCTGCCGCCTTCGACATGACGCTCCAGCAAGGTCTTGCGGTCCAGACGGCGGTGGATCAGGCGCGTCTGCGCGTCGGCCAACACCCAATCCCCGACGGCGAAATCGGCGGCTCTTGCGCGGCCGTGCGGCTCCAACCTCACGGGGCCAGCATCGCCGATGGCGGAGATCCGGCTGCGATGCACCCCAGACACGCGCATCGGGCTGGCATCGCGTTCATCGTCCGAAAGCTGATCTGCGAAAAAGTCCGACCAGCCGAGGGCGGTCAGATGCGCGGCGCGGTCAGCTTCGGTCACAGCGTCGCCTTCAGGCATCGCATCGCATACATGGTCGGCTTTCCTTCATGAGGCAGTGCCAGCCGCCGTTGCGGCAGACTGCGCTACCTACCCCATCGACAGAGTCTGCGTCATCGCTTTTCAACGCATCGCGTGATGATTTGCATGATGTCGGGCTTGGGCACCGCGATCAAGCCGCAGTCGCGCAACCTGAACGCCTGCATCACCGCAAGGCATCACATGCGCAGCCGCCACCCCGCATCGTGGGGCAAAAAGCCTGCGTGAGCGCCCAACATCGGGGTGGCGCGCTTGGTTTTTTCATATGATTGATATAATTTCAAATGGTACTGAAATATAAAATCATCTTTTTTACTATAATTCGAACAGCTCCGCATGAAATCTCGCGAAGCATCTGGTCGCAATACGGCCATGCCTCGGCGCTGGTGACGGATGCCTGTCAGCTCTTTGCCTGATGGCGGCATCGTCTGCGCCGTTGCAAGATCACAAAGCCTGCCCGCCTCAGGCCCGCGTTAACGGCGTGGCGAACGAGGCGGAGCTGCGTCCTGCCGCGATCCGATCCGCCTCAGTGGCGTTGATCTTGGCGTCGATCGCGGTCCGGTCGCGCATGCCTGAGAAATTGTTGGTGGTTGGCAGCGTCTCGGCCATCAGCAAGAACCGTTCTTGCGCCACGGCGTGCAGGCGGCGCAGTTCGGCCAGTGGGTCGGGGTGATCGTCGGCGCGAAAATCCAGCCAGGGATACGCCTCGCCGCGCATGATCTTCAGGGCCGCCGACTGGGTGCCGCGTTTGTCGCCCCCCGCCGCGGCGCCTGCCTCCATCGCGGTCAGCAGCCGGTCCGCCAAGGGCAGGTGCATGTGCGCAAGATAGGCGGCGAGGGTTTGCTCCACCACCTGCGGGCCGACCAGCATGTTGCCCGCCACCGACACGCCCGTCGCCACCCGATGCCCCGCCCAGTCGATGCAATCGGCGCCGGTGAAGGCAGCGTTCCGCCCCGCGGTGTCGATCATGTGCAACTGGCGCGATGCGCGGCCCTGGTCGCGGGCGGTCAGGGCCGCGATCACCTCAGGGGCCGCCGCACCGGCGCGCAGCATCGCCAACCCCTCAACACCATAAAGCGGGTTGACGTAGGCTTGCGTCGCGATGGCACCAACGCCCCCCGCCATGTGCGGAACCAGCGCGCCAACCGCAAAGAACCGGCTGGCGACGGCAACGGCATATTCGCCGGTGATGGGGTCTTTGGCGGTGATGGAATAGGTCATGCTGGTCCTTTCGGTCTGTGTCAGCGGCCGATGGCGTAGGCTTGCATCAGGCGCGGGGTGGCACCTGCGCGCAGCAGCCCGTCCGCATCGCGCCGCGCGGCGGTCAGGCGTCCGACGGTCCATGGCGGGGCGACGTCGATGACATGGCCCTTGGCGCGCAGGGCGGCCAGAACGTCCTCTCCGATGCTCTGCTCCACCATGATGTGGCCCGGCTGGCGCTGGCGCGGGTGGAATGATCCGGGGAAATGCGTGGTGTGGAACAGCGGCAGGTCGATGGCTTCCTGCAAGTTCAGCCCGTGATGCACAAGGCGCAGGAACATCGACAGCTGCCACTGGTCCTGCTGATCGCCGCCGGGGGTGCCAAAGGCCATTCTGGCACCGTCTTCGTGGAACGCCAGGCTGGGGGTCAGCGTGGTGCGCGGGCGCTTGCCAGGCGCAAGCGAGGTCGGCAACCCTTCGTCCAGCCAGAACATCTGCGCCCGTGAATTGAGCGCAAACCCAAGCCCGGGAATGATCGGCGAGGATTGCAGCCACCCCCCCGACGGCGTGGCCGACACCATGTTGCCCCAGCG
Source organism: Paracoccaceae bacterium (assembly GCA_047610385.1). Taxonomy (GTDB): domain Bacteria; phylum Pseudomonadota; class Alphaproteobacteria; order Rhodobacterales; family Rhodobacteraceae; genus JBOCEF01. The sequence goes on from JBLGAC010000048.1 coordinate 19,102, forward strand.
GTCGATGACGTCGATGTGCACAGTGTCGCCGCGCTTTTCTGACAGATGCGCCATGGTCGGCTCATAGATCCCGGTGGCGGATATCCCCGCCGCGTCGATCACCGCCATGGCCTTTGTGGCCTGCGATTCAAAGCCGGGCAGGATGCCGGGGCGCAGATCAAAGGACGCGGCGTCGCCGATCAGCTTGCGGCGCGCGGCGTTGTAACCCTCTGACAGCAATTGATCCATGGGCACATCGGCAAAATCGGGATCGCCGTAATAGACCTCACGGTCGGCATAGGCGAGCTTCATTGCCTCAGCCACCACATGCACGAAATCGGCGCCCGCGGGGTCCATGGCCGCAATGTCGACGCCGCGCAGCAGCGCCAGTGATTGCAGCAGCACTGGCCCCTGACCCCAAGGCCCGGTCTTGGCCACGGTCCACCCGTGATAATCATCGGTGACCGGGTTTTCATAGGTCGCGGCATAGCTGGCCAGATCGTCGGCGCACAGCACCGCCTTGTGGTGCGCGCCGGTGGCGTCCATCACCTCAGCAGTTTTCAGATAGTCGCAGATCGCGTCGGCGATGAAGCCGCGATAAAAGCAATCGCGCGCGGCGTCGATCTGCGCCTCGCGGTTGGGGATTGCCTCGATCTCCGCCAGCAGGCGGGTCCAAGTGGCTGCCAGCGCGGGGTTTTTGAACAGGGCGTCGGGTTTGGGCACGACCCCGCCGGGCAGCCAGGTTTCATAGGATGTCGGCCATTCGGCCTTGAAGAATTCGGCCAGCCCTTCGATCGTCGCGGCGACGCGGGGCAGCATGGGGTGGCCATGCTCAGCATAATGGATCGCCGGGTCCAGCACCTCGCGCAGGGACAATACGCCGTGGTCGCGCAGCATCAGCATCCAGGCGTCAAAGGCGCCGGGGATCACGGTGGCCAGCAGGCCGTTGCCGGGGATCAGATCGATCCCTTCGGCTTTGTAATGGGCGATGGTGGCGCCTGCGGGGGCAGGGCCTTGGCCGCAGATGACCTTGGTTTCGCCGCTGTCGGCGCGATGGTAGATGATCGGCAGATCGCCGCCCGGCCCGTTCAGATGCGGTTCCAATACTTGCAGCACCAGCCCGGTGGCGGCGGCGGCGTCAAAGGCGTTGCCGCCCTTTTCCAGCATGCTCATACCGACGGCGCTGGCGATCCAGTGGGTGGAGGCGACGACGCCGAACGTGCCTTTGATCTCTGGGCGGGTGGTGAATCCGGACATGGGGTTCTTTCGCTTCTTGCAGTTGGTTGAAGGGTCAGCCTTCGCGCGGATCGAGCGCGTCGCGCAGCCCGTCCCCGAGAAGGTTAAAGCCGAGGACGACCAGAAAGATCGCGGCCCCCGGCCACCAGGCCATCCAAGGCGCCTGGGTCATGAAATTCTTGGCCACGTTCAGCATCGACCCCCAACTGGGGGCAGGCGCCTGTTGGCCAAGCCCGAGGAATGACAGGCTCGCCTCAGCAATGATGGCGGTGGCGACGGTCAGCGTCGCCTGCACCAGCACCGGCGCGAACACGTTTGGCAGGATATAGCGGGCCATGATCGCGGTGTCAGTCAGCCCGATGGCGCGGGCGCCTTCGACATAATCCTCGGTCTTCACCAACAAGACCTGACCGCGGGTCAGGCGCACAAAGACCGGCATCGCGGACAGGCCGATGGCGATCATCGCGTTGGTCAGGCTGGGTCCCAGAAACGCAGCCAGCGCGATGGCCAGGATCAGGAATGGCATCGCCAGCAGCGCATCCGTGACGCGCGACACGGCCATATCAACCCAGCCGCCGAAATACCCCGCGATCAGCCCGAATGGCACGCCGATCACCACCGCGATCAGCACCGACACCACACCGGCCATCAAAGACGCCCGCGCGCCCCAGATCATGCGCGAAAGGATGTCGCGCCCGATTTCATCGGTGCCCAGCCAATGGGCGGCCGACGGCGCCTTGCGCACCGCGCCCCAGTCGGTGGCGAGCGGTTCGGGCATCGGCAGCAGCGGGGCCGCCAGCGCGATCAGCACAAAGAAGCTGACGATGATCAGGCCGACCAGCGCGCTGCGGCTGCCCTTCAGCTTTTTCCACGCGCGGCTTTCCATGCGCACAGCATCAAAGGTGATGTCGGTCACAGCGCGCTCCTCATCCGAGGGTTGAGCATGAAGTAAAGGATATCAGCGATCAGGTTCATCAGCATGAACCCGACGGCGGTGCACATCACCACGCCTTGGACCACCGCGTAATCGCGGGTGAACACCGCATCGACGATCAGCTTGCCAAAACCGGGGATGGTAAAGATCTGCTCGGTCAGCACGGCGCCTGCCAGCAATTCGCCGAACAGCAGCGCCGACAGCGTCACAATCGGCAGCAATCCGTTGCGAAACGCGTGCTTGATCACCACCACATGTTCGCGCAGCCCCTTGGCCCGCGCCGTGCGCACATAATCGGCCTTGAGCACCCCGAGCATTGCGGACCGCGTGTGCCGCATCAAGGTTGCCGCCAGACCGGTGCCCAGCACAAAGGCTGGCATGATCATCGTCTCCAGCGACCGCAGCGGATCAACCCATGGCGATTCGTACCCTGAGGCCGGCAGCCAGCCCAGGTTCACCGACACCAGCATGATCAGCATGATGCCCAGCCAGAAATTTGGGATCGACAGGCCCGACAGCGCCACGATGTTGGCGACATAGTCGGTCATCGTGCCCTTTTTGACCGCCGACAGAATGCCCGCCGGAATGCCGATCACAAAGGCGATGATCATCGCCATAACCGCCAGTTGGATGGTCACCGGCAGCTTGTCGCCGATCAAGGTCAGCACCGGCTGGCCGGTGCGCAGGGACACGCCCATGTCGCCCTGCACCACGCCGCTGATCCAGTAAAAGTACTGGTAGATGATCGGGTCGTTCAGGCGGTATTTTTCGCGGATGAAGGCCAGCATCTCAGGGTCGCGTTCCTCGCCCGCAAGCACCAGCGCGGGATCGCCCGGCAGCAGCTTTTGCAGCACGAACACGAAGATCGACACCAGGATCAGCGTCGGGATCGCGATCGCCAGCCGTCGAAGGATATAAGAGAGCATGGCGTGCATCCGGATCGGAAAAGGGGCGGACCCGGCGCCATGCCGGGTCCGTTTCGTCGCGCAGCTTTAGTTGAACTTCACGTTCTCAAGCCGGATCATGCCGTCCGGATAGGCGACGAACCCGTCCAGCTTGGCCGACAGCGCCCAGATCCACGTCTGGTGGTAGAGGTAGATGATCGGCATATCCGTGCTCAGGATATCGCGCGCGGCGTCGTATTTCGCCTTGCGCACCGCGTTGTCTGTGCTGATCCGCGCGGCGTCGAGCAGCGCGTCCACCTCTGGGTTGCAGTACTTGCTGTCGTTGATGCCGCCCCCGCAGGTCATGAACTGATGGATGTTGCCATCGGGGTCCACGCGGCCGGACCAACCCACCTGACTGCCCTGATAATTGCCCGCCGACTGGTCGGCCAGCAGGCTGGCAAATTCCATGGATTTCAGCTTCACGTTAAAGCCTGCCTCAGCGGCCATGGCCTGAACCACCTGCATCATCTGGGTCTGGACCGGGTTGTTGGCGACCTGCACTTCGACGTCGAGGGTGTCATACCCGGCCTCTTTCAGCAGCGCCTTGGCCTTGGTCACATCGCGCGCTTCAATCGGGTGGTCCTTGTCGTACCACGGGCTGGTCGGCGGGAAGGGCTGGTTGCCAGCGGCGAAGGCGCCTTCGAACACCACCTGGTTGATGACATCGCGGTCCAGCGACAGGCTGAACGCATGACGGATTTTCGCGTCATTGCCGAACGGGTTGTCGCCCATGGCGCTGTTGGCGATGTTCACCGTGATGCCTTGATACCCGAGGCTGACCGCTTCGGCATATTGTAGCGATCCGTCGCCTTTCACGATCCCCGCATCGGTGGCGGCCAGACGCTCCAGCATGTCGATGTCGCCCGACCGCAGGTTGGCCAGACGCACCGTGGTGTCGGGGATCGGCAGGAAGGTCACCTTGTCGAAATGGATCGCATCGGCGTTCCAGTACCCGGCGAACTTTTCAAGCACGATGCGGTCCTGCTGGATCCGCTCCACGAACTTGAACGGGCCTGAGCAGATCGGCATGTTGCCAAAATCAGCCCCGGCAGCGGCGGTCGCGGTCGGCGACAGCATCATGCCCGCGCGGTCGGCGAACTGCGCCAGCAGGGTCGCATCGGGTGATTTCAGCGTGAACTGCACCTGATAGGGGCCAGTGACGGTGACGCCAGCGATCGACTTCACTTCGCTTTTGCGGCGGCTTTCCGGCATGTTCTGCGACCGGTCGATGTTCGCCTTTACCGCTTCGGCGTCAAAGGGCGTGCCGTCATGAAAGCTCGCGCCTTCGCGCAGGTCCATGGTCAGGGTCAGGCCGTCGGCAGACCAGCTCCATCCGGTCGCCAGCTGGGGGATGATTTCGAGGCCGGGCGTGATGTCCACCAGCTTGTCGCACAGCGACGCGTAGACGATCCGGCCCACAAAGGTGCGCGACTGATCGGGGTCGAGCACGTCGGGGTCTTCCTGCAGCCCGATCCGCAGATCCGCGGCCATGGCCGGGATCGCGAAAACGCTTGCGCCAAGCATCAGCGCGGTCAGCAATTCCTTGCGCATTTTCATAACTCCTGAGGTTGATCGGCAGATCGGGGGCCGGTTTTTGTGTCGCCGTGTTTTTTCTGACTTCGGTCCTGGTACAGAGCGAACCGCGCCTCGGCAGTCGGCGTTCTTGGCGGCTCGCCACTCTGGTGCTGAACGCGCGCGGCGATGTCTTGCCAATGGTGGCAGGCCACCTGTCGGCCATCGCCAGCGTCGTTCAAAATTGGTTTTTCTGCGGCGCACAGCGCGTCCGCATGGGGGCAGCGGGTGTGAAAACGGCACCCCGATGGCGGTGCCAGCGGTGAGGGCGCGTCCCCCGTCAGCTCCGTCCTGACGGTGCGGCTGCGCGGTGACGGGATCGGGATCGCCTGCATCAGCGCCTGCGTGTAGGGGTGCAGCGGCGCATCGAACAGCAGGTCGGTTGTCGCCAGCTCGACCACCTCGCCCAGATACATCACCGCGACCCGATCGCTCATGTGCCGGATCACCGCCAGATCATGGGCGATCAGCACCAGCGTCAGATCAAATTCGCGCTTCAGGTCCTCCAAAAGGTTGATCACCTGCGCCTGCACCGACACGTCGAGCGCGGAGACAGGTTCATCGCCGATGATCACCTTTGGCCCGCTCGCCAGCGCCCGCGCGATGCCGATGCGCTGGCGCTGCCCGCCTGAGAATTCATGCGGATAGCGGTTGGCGAAATCGGCGCGCAGGCCCACCTTGGCCAGCAGTTCGGCGACCTTTTGGCGGCGCTCTGCCCGCGGCAGGTCAGTGTGGACCTTCAAGGGTTCCTCGATGATCGCCCCCACGGTCATGCGCGGGTTGAGCGATGAGAACGGGTCCTGGAACACGAATTGCAGATCTTTGCGCAGCCGCCGCATCTGGGCATTCGACAGGTCAGAGATGTCCTCGCCATTATACAAAACCTCGCCTGAGGTCAGCGTCAGCAGCCGGACCAGCAGCCGCGCGAGGGTGGATTTCCCGCAGCCACTTTCCCCAACAATCGACAATGTCTCGCCGCGTTTCACCGCAAGGCTGATGCCGTCTACGGCGCGCACCACGCGCCGGGTCTGCAAAAGCCCGCCGCCGCTGGTGAAATGCTTGGCGATGGCGCGGGCCTCAAGGATCACGTCATCGGTCATGCGCCTGCCTCCGCGAATGTCAGCTCCAAGGGGGCGTGCACGCAGGCGACGCGGTGGCCTTCGCCGATCTGGATCAAGGGCGGCGGCGCGGCGGTGCAGGCAGCGTCCGCAAACGGGCAGCGCGGTGCGAACCGGCAGCCCGCGGGCATGTTGTCAACGCCGGGCACCATGCCGTCGATCGTGGTCAGCCGCCCCGCGCGCTTGCCGATTGAGGGAACCGAGCTCATCAACCCGATCGTGTAGGGGTGCTGGGGGTCGTCAAAAATCGCCTCAACGGTGCCGTCTTCAACAATGCGCCCGGCATACATCACCGCGACCTTGTCGGCGATTTCCGCCACAACCCCAAGGTCATGGGTGATCATCACCAGCGCCGTGCCGCTTTCGCTCTGAAGCGTGCGGATCAGGTCGAGGATCTGGGCCTGAATGGTCACATCCAGCGCGGTGGTTGGTTCATCGGCGATCAGCAGCGCGGGATCATTGGCCAGCGCCATGGCGATCATCACCCGCTGGCGCATGCCGCCCGAAAGCTGGTGCGGATAATCGTCCAGCCGCTGCGCCGCTGCCGGGATGCGCACACGCTCCAGCATCTCCAGCGCGCGGGCGCGGGCCTGGGCGCGGGTGCCGCTTCTGTGCCGCAGCACCGCCTCAGCGATCTGGTCACCGATGCGGTGGACCGGGTTCAGCGAGGTCATCGGTTCTTGAAAGATCATCGCGATGCGGTCGCCGCGGATGTCGCCCAGATCGCGCCGGGGCATCGACAGCAGATCCTGCCCGCCGAACATCGCCGTCCCCGACATCAACTGCCCCGGCGGCATCGGCAGCAGCCCCATCAGCGACAGTGCCGTCACCGATTTTCCGCAGCCGCTTTCGCCGACGATGCACAGCGTTTCCCCGGGTGCGACCGAAAACGACGCCCCGTCCACCACATTCGCCGATGCACCCTTGAAGCGCAGCGACAGGTTTTCAACCTTGAGCAATGGGGCGGGGTGCGGCTCAGTCAGCATCGATCACGTCTCCCGCGCTTTGGAACAACATGCGTTCCTGCAGGGCCAGAAGATGCTGGCGCATGGTCTTTTCCGCTGCGATCGGGTCGCGCCGTTCAATGGCGTCAACAACTTGGGCGTGCTGGGCCTGATACAAGGTCACCGCTTCGTTGGTGCGAATGCTGGCGCGCACATGGCGCCAGGCGTCGTCTTGGCGAACCCGGTCCACCACGTCGAACAGCGCCAGGAACAGCGTGTTGCCCGCAGCAGCCGCGATGGCGCGGTGCAGCGCGCCGTCCCACAATTCATGCCCGTCCATATCCTCAGCGCCCGCGACCTTGGCCGCCAGATCGCGCATGCCTGAAATGGCCGCAGGGCTGGCCCGCAGCGCCGCAAGCTGCGCAAGCACTGGCTCGATCCGCAGCCGGACCTCCATGACCTCAAGCATGTTGGACAGTTCGGGCAGTTTGCGGATCGCGCGGTCGGGCTGGTTCGGCTCAGCGCCAATGAAGGTGCCTGAGCCTTGGCGCCGCCAGATCCGGCCCTCAGTCTCCAGCACTTCAAGCGCGCGGCGCACGGCGCGGCGCCCGACGCCGATCTGTTCGGCCAGATCACGTTCCGCAGGCAGCTGGTCCTGCCCCTCTCGGTGCAGGCCGCCGACAATGGCGCGCAGACGGTCCAGCGCGAGGCTGGAGTTTCGTTGCGCGGGTTTGTCGAGTTCAGTCACGGGGCACCATCATGAGACCAATTGCGATTGGTGCCATTAGTGGGTCACGAATCTGAACCGCGCAAGGACTCTTTGGCGTTTGGTGTGTTTGGCTTAAATTTAGGCAGTGACGCTAATTTGGCTAAATGATGGGGCAGTCATGTGGGGTCACACGTTTTTTCACCAAAAAATGCTCTAAAACTAAGCTGACACAAGCTGATGGCGTAACAGTCTACACATCTGGGCTTCGCGTCAGGTTTGGCGATGCCCGAAGCCCGCGCCGATGCTGAAACTGCACGGCGCGGGCAGTGGTGTCTGATGGCGTTATGCCTGAACCAATCTTTAAAGGTTCCAGATCGGTCCGGTCAGGCGATCCAGTCCTTGCGCATCATCATGTGCACGCCCTTCTCGCCATCCACCACCTGCGTGACGCGCAGGTCGCCCGCGAGGCTCAGCAGCATGTAGGCGTCATTGCGGCTCAGCCCCGCGCGGTCTGAGACCATGGTGATCATGTCCCGAAGCGCCCGGCGCATTGCCTCATCCAGCGTCTCATGAAACCCCATGGAGATCAGATGCTCCGGCGTTTCCGCAAAGGGCCGGTCGATGTGCATGTCCTTGCGCACCGTCAGGCGAAACCGGCCGGTCAGCGCGGTTTCCAGCGCCGCGATCGACACCTCGCCATCGCCTTGACGGCCATGTCCGTCGCCAGCGGAAAACAGCGCGCCCTCGTTGAACACCGGCAGAAAAAGGGTCGTGCCGGCGCGCAGTTCCTTGTTGTCCATGTTGCCGCCAAAGGCCCGCGGTTCAGCCGCGCTGATCCGGCCCCAGCCCGGCGGGGGCGCCACCGCCATGATGCCAAAAAACGGGTCGAGCGGCATTTCCAACCCCCACGGCGTGCGGCACACCCCCCGCGCGATGTCGATGGCAAGGCGCATCCGGTCGCGGGTTGGAAAGTCATCGGGCAGGGCACCCTTCAGCGGGATGATCGACGTGAAGCCCCAGGTTTGCGCCGGTGTGACCTCAAGGATGTCCACCTGCAACACGTCGCCGGGCATCGCACCGCGCACATGAATCGGGCCGGTCATCATGTGCGGGGTCGGGCCTTGCATGCTGGCATGGGCCTCCATCGCCGCGATGTGGGCGGGCAGCACCCCGGCGCCATCCTCGGGCAGGTCAGCCGGGCGGCAGGCGGGCAGGCAGTCGAGGATCACCTCATCGCCCGACGCGACCGTGCGCACCGCTTGCGTGCTGGCGTCAAAATAGCCCCAGAACAGATGTTCGGGGCGCCAGTCGATGTGGTGGACGGCCATGGGCGGCTTCCTTCGATGCAGGTAAAACGGACCGCCATTTAACCTGATGCGGGCCGCCCACGTCCAGCGCCCGGGTCGCCCACCGCTTCCGCTCAAATCGATGACGTCGGGTTCATTCAGGCCCAGAACCTGCGCGGCTGGAGCAGCCAATGGCGATTCTCGTTGCCGGCGTCTCAGCCGCCACTGTTGGGTGCGGCTTGCCCCGCGCACATCGCGGTCAATGGCCTGATTGGCTTCGCTGCCGTTGGCAGCCTCGATGCGCCGATTTTGCATGGCTGAGTGTTTGGATGGGCAGCATGGCCGGGCATCTGATCGCGCGCCGCCATGCTGCCATACCAGCCTCATACGATGAAATGATCATCGCCCACAGGCCGAATGGGCTAGGCAAGAGCAAGGCGCGGACGTCGCGCATGCGCATGTGCGAAAGGCGCGCTTTTGGTCCCAGCTCAATTGCCCCGCCGCGCCTGATCAGAAGCGGTAGCCGACCCCGAGGCCGATGATCAGGGGGTTGATCTCAGCACTGCCAGTGACCGCACCGTTGTTGATGCTCCAATCGCTCTCCATCATAATGTATTTCACGTCGGCGTTCAGATAAATCCCATCAGTGATTTCGATGTCGATCCCGGCCTGCAGCGCAATACCGAACGCGTTGTCATAGGAAATGCTGTCGAACTGCCCAGCATCTTCGTTTAAGAACATGGTGTAGTTCACGCCGACGCCGAAATAGGGTTTCACCTTTGACAGGGCGCGCTCTCCGGTCCATTCGGCTAGCTGGGTGATGTGGTATTGCGCGGTCAGGGTCGGGGGCAGCAGCCACACTGATCCGATGTCTGCGCCGGAAAGTGAGCCGGCGCCGCGCACATCATGGGGCGTGACAGCAAGGATCAGCTCTGCCGCGATGTTGGGCGTGAAGAAATAGGTGATGTCGAGCTCAGGCACCACGCTGGAGGAGATTGTGCCGCTTGCGGTGCGGTCGCCATCCATCTTCAGCGTCTCATTGGGCATGACCGAAAGGCCGCGCACGCGCACCAGCCAGTCACCGTCGGTCTTGGGGCTGTACCACGCGTCCTGGGCAAGCGCGGGGGCGGCGCAGAGGGCGGCGGTCTGGGCGATGGCGGCGAAGGTCTTGGTGGACATCGGTGTTCTCCGGGAAGGGCTGGACAGACAAGGCGGCCTGATGGCGAGGGCCTCTGGGCGCGGTGCTACGCCCGCCTGAGTGGCCCGGCGTTGACGCAGATCATTTCAGTGTGAAAGCGAGACCGACGCGCCCGTGGTGGCTGCGGGCTGGCGCCATGGCCCAGCCTGGTGGCTGCGGCGGAGCGCCGCGCATGTCGGCGGGATTGGACACGCGGCGTGCGGCGCTCTAAGCCAACCTTATGAAACCGACATTGCCCCCCCCGCCCATTTCCGCACAGATGACGCCGATCGACGCGTCCGCGCCCGTTGGGGCACGCATGGGGCAGGGCACCTCGGCGATTGGCGAGGCGCTGCCGCCCCCCCGCCTTTTCGACCGCAGCACCCAGCCGCACATGCTGACCCTGGTGATGATCGCCGGACTGGGCGCATTGGCGATGAATGTGTTCTTGCCGTCACTGCCGGGGATCGCGCTGTTTTTCAACACAGATTCGGCCGTCGCACAGTTGGCGGTGTCGGGCTATCTGGCGGTCACCGGCGCGCTGCAGCTGCTGATCGGCCCGCTGTCGGACCGCTATGGCCGCCGCCCGGTGCTGCTGTGGTCGATGGGCATATTTGTCGTCGCCACCATCGGCGCGCTGCTGGCACCAAGCATTGAGATCTTTCTTGCCTGCCGCATGGTGCAGGCGACCGTCGCGTCGGGCTTTGCGCTGTCGCGGGCGATCGTGCGCGACACGTCCGCGCCCGAAAAAGCCGCCTCGCGGATCGGCTATGTCACTATGGGCATGGCGGTGGTCCCGATGCTGGGCCCGATGCTGGGCGGGATCCTTGAGGACCTGGCCGGTTGGCATGCATCGTTCGGCGTGCTTTTGATCGCGGGGGTGCTGGTCTGGGCGCTGATCTGGGCCGATCTGGGTGAGACCCACACCGTGCGCGCCACATCATTGGTCGCGCAGATGCGCAGCTATCCAGAGCTGCTGAACTCTCGGCGCTTCTGGGGCTATGCGCTGACCGCGGCGGCGGCGACCGGGGCGTTTTTTGCGTTTCTGGGGGGCGGGCCGTTCGTGGCGATCACGATCCTTGGCCTCAGCCCCAAGGAAATGGGGTTCTATTTCGGGTTCATCGCCGCGGGTTACCTTTGCGGCAACTTCATCTCTGCGCGGTGGTCTGAGCGGTTCGGCATCTCACGCATGATGATCGGCGGGGCGGTGTCGGGGTCCTTGGCCATGGCGACGTCCTGCGCACTGTTCGTGGCGGGCTTTGTGCATCCGATGGCGCTGTTCGGGCCGATTTTCTTTGTCGGGCTGGGCAACGGCATGACGCTGCCATCGGCCAATGCGGGGCTTTTGTCGGCGCGGCCAAAGTTGGCAGGCAGCGCGGCGGGCCTAGGCGGCGCGCTGATGATCGGCGGGGGCGCGGCGCTGTCAGCATTCGCCGGATCGCTGCTGGGGCCAGAGACAGGCCCCCTGCCGCTGGTGGTGGTGATGCTTGGCGCGGCGCTGCTGACGCTGGTGTCGGCGCTGTGGGTCACGCGGATTGAGCGCGAGGTCGCCGCACGCGCCTGATGGTGCTCGGCCTGTCTTGACGAGTCGCCCGCCATGCCATACCCGTGCCTCAGCAAGCGGGCGTGATGTAGTGGTAGCCTGTCAGCCTTCCAAGCTGAACGTGCGGGTTCGATTCCCGCCGCCCGCTCCAGCAATTATCTGGTCCAGCCCGATCGCACAGTCGCCGCCGCCGCTTTACGGTGCAGGCGGCGCGGTGCTGTGGATTTTTGCGAAAACGGGTTTCAGCCGCGCCGTGTTGTGAACGCTGCTCGACCGCGGCGATAATCGGTCTGGGCGGACGCTGGACGCCATGAAATCACCCTAATTTCCCACTTTGAGTTTTTCGCGGACAGGCGCAAATTTTCTAGATTACCATAATAAATAGGCGTGTTTTCGCCATGTCCAATCTAAGATCTCTTCGCCTAGCCACGATGACGGCTGCCATCGCGGCTATCTCCGCCGGGTCCGCCTTGGCCGTTACCGCCGTCGTCGATTTCACCGGCGTCAGCTACACTAAGCCCCCGGGTGCCTACACGCTGATCAACGCCAGCGCCGACGCCACGGTCTATGCTTTTGGCGTCACCAACCCGACCTCCACCGCGGCCTATGTCGACGCGCTCGATGGCCCGTCGGGGCCATATGATGATGCGGGCTTTCTTGATGTTGCGCCGGGCGTGTCGCCGGAGCGCGAACTCTGGGGGGCCGTCTTGCTGACTGAGGCCGACTGGAGTGTCTACAAGCCGCTTGAATTCTACGTCACGCTCGACATGACCATGGAAGACCTGTTCGGCACCTGGGCTTACGGCGGCGACGTGGTCAATTGGTATGAGGTCTACGACGCCTCCGGCATCGGGCCGGGCGAGACCGCAACCCAGTTCAACTTTGACGGGCCGGTCGCGTCCCTGGGTTTTGTGATCGGGGTGAACAGCCTCGGTGCCGAAGGGGCCGCGATCCTTGGGGCACCGGGGGCGGACGTGCCGTTGCCCACCGCAGCATGGATGTTTTTGGCTGGCGTGGGGGCGCTGGCCGGTGTTGGCCGGGCGCGCCGCCGCGCCTGATGCCGCCTTGCGCGTGCCATCCAACGCCGCCGCCCTGACCGGGGCGGCGGCGTGATCCGTTTTGCGGTGGGCGCAAGGGGGCGGGGCGGCAATCTTCGATATTGCGATTTCTTTCAATTGCGTTTATGCGACGCCCGAAGATGCGGCCCTGCTATGCGGGGCCGATAAATGCAACCCCCACCGGGGCATCGGATACGAAGGAATTCAGGCGATGGCCAAGGCTAAGTTCGAGCGCAACAAGCCGCACGTGAACATCGGCACGATCGGGCACGTGGACCACGGCAAGACCACGCTGACCGCTGCGATCACGAAGCAGTTCGGCGAGTTCAAGTCGTACG
>JBLGAC010000049.1:0-30704 GCA_047610385.1 Paracoccaceae bacterium
TGCGCTCCAGCATCCATTCGACCGTGGTGGTCAGCTCCGCCATGTTCTTGGTGCCCTCGCCGGGGGGCAGGGCCAGCGCGGCCGATGTGATCCCCGCGGCGGTCAATCCCGCCTGCAGCGCGGGCAGATGGGTGGCGGCGACATTGTCGTCAGTGATGATGCAGACCTGTTTGCGCGCCAGCAAAGGCGCGATCAGCGCCCCGGCACCGGCCAGCAGCCCCTGCCCGATTTCAACCCGGTAGGCGCGTGCGCCCAGCGCCACATCCACATGCGCGCGTAAAGGGGCGGAAGAACTGGCAGTCATCATGCGTCTCCTTCAAAGGGGGCCAGGCAGCCGTCCACGGTGTCCAAGGCTGCAAGAATGCGGGCGGCCACATCCTCATGCCGGTCATAGCGGCGGCTTTCCACGGTCACGTCCGCCAGCGCATAGACCGGATGACGCGCCGCAATCAGATCCGCGAGGATCTGGCGCGGATCGCCCCGCGACAGCAGCGGGCGATTGGCGCGCCGGGCTGTGCGTTCAACCAAGGTATCAAGGTCTGCGCGCAGCCACACCGACACTGCGCGGTCCAGTACCAGCGCGCGGGTGGCGTCGTTCATGAAGGCGCCGCCGCCGGTGGCGATGATGCGCGGGCCTTCATCAATCAGGCGGGCGATGACGCGGCGCTCCCCCTCGCGGAAGGCAGGTTCACCCAAGGACGCAAAGATTTCGGGAACCGTCATCTGGGCCGCGGCCTCCACCTCTTCGTCGCTGTCGACAAAGGCGGCGTTCAGCGCGTCGGCCAGCCTGCGGCCCACGGTGGTCTTGCCGACGCCCATCAGGCCGACCAGCACCACAGGGCGCAGCAGGCGGCGCGGGGCCTGCGCGTCAGCTTCGGCGGCGGGTTGGTCTGGGTCCATCTCAGCGCGCCTCCCCGCGTTTTGCCCCTTTTGGGCGTGTTTCATCCGTGGCGTGCGGGTCGGTCCCGCGTTGCAGCGCAGCGGCCGGGCCGCTATTGTGGCCGAACATTCCCGCGGCGGATCGCGCCGATGCGCCGCCGCCGCGTCACTAGCTACACCACGCGCGGCGCGGGCGCCAAGACCGCGCAAAGGCTGAAGGAGCGATGCGACATGGGCCGCGTGCTGAAATATCTGTTCTACCTTGCGGTTCTGGCCGGTCTGGCGCTGGCAATTTATGCCGCCGTCGCCGATCTGCCGCCCCCCTCTGCGCCCATCGAAGCCGTGGCGCCCGATGTCACCGAGGGCTGATGCGCGGTGACCACAGCCAGGATCGACGGATTTTTGGAAGCGATGGCCGCCGAACGGGGTGCTGCGCACAACACGCTGCTGGCCTATCGCCGGGATCTGACCGATTTCGCTGGCCATGCCGGCGCCGATTTCGCCACTGCGGACCGCGCAGACATTGAACGCTACCTGAGCGCATTGGACGCGGTCGGCCTGTCACACGCCACCCGCGCGCGGCGGCTGTCGGCGCTGCGCCAGTTCTTTGCGTTCCAGTTGACCGAAGGCTGGCGCACAGACGATCCGACCCAACGCCTGCAAGGCCCCGCGCCATCGCGCCCCCTGCCCCGACCGCTGAGCGAGGCACAGGTTTCCGCCCTGCTGGACGCGGCAGAGGCGGGTGCGGACGCGGCGCCCGCCACGCTGCGGCGCGCCTGTCTGGTGCAATTGCTTTATGCTGCGGGCCTGCGGGTCAGCGAACTGGCCGATCTGCCAGTTGCAGCCATGCGCGGCGATCCGCGCATGGTGCTGGTGCGCGGCAAGGGGGGCAAGGACCGCATGGCCCCCCTGTCGCCCCCAGCCCGCGCCGCACTGACCGCATGGCTGGGCGCCCGCGATGGCGCTGAGACGGCGCTGATCGCGGCGGGCGGGCGCGCATCGCCATGGCTGTTTCCGTCGCGCGGCATATCAGGGCGGCTGACCCGCGCACGGATTTTCCAGCTGCTGAAAGACCTTGCCGCGCAGGCAGGCCTTAACCCCGCGCTGGTGTCGCCCCATGCGCTGCGCCACGCGTTCGCGACCCATCTGCTGGCCAATGGCGCGGATCTGAGGGCGATACAAGCGCTGCTCGGCCATGCTGATCTGTCGACCACCGAAATCTACGCCCATGTGCTGGAAACCCGCCTGCGTGATCTGGTGATGGATCACCACCCGCTTGCAAAGGGCTGAGGTCGGCCTGACCAGCGCGCCTTGGCCGATGCCGCGGCGGCATCGACCAAGGGCAAAACCTGCAATGTGAACCGTGGGCGAAGCCTTAAGCGGACTCGGCGATGTCCAGCTGCTCCACCGCGATTTCCCACATGCGCTCCGCACGCTTTAGGCCGGTGACAACCTCTGCACGCTTGCCTTGCAAAACCTCGACCTTGCCGGAATCATAGCCGTCATACAGCGACTGATCCGACAGGCGAACGTCGATCTTCTGCCGCATGTCTTCAAGCGTGGCGATCCGCGCCTCGCATTTTTCGACCTCGGCGCGCAGGGTCGACATTGATTTCCGGCCCTCAGGCTTGGCGCGGCGCGGGGCGCTTTTGACCGGGGCGTCGTTTCGCGCCTCAGAGGCGCGCCCGCCGCCGCCACGCTTGCCCAGCAGCAGCTTGCGGTAATCTTCCATGTCGCCATCAAATTCGGTGACGCCGCCATCCTGCACCAGCCAAAGCCGGTCCGCGACGCTTTCCACCAGATGCGGGTCATGGCTGACCAGAATCACCGCGCCGCCGTAATCTGCCAGCGCCTGGGCCAGCGCCTCACGGCTTTCGATATCAAGGTGGTTGGTCGGCTCATCCAGCACCAGCACATGGGGCGCGTCCAGCGCGCACAGCGCCATGCACAGCCGCGCCTTCTGCCCGCCCGACAGCTTTTCAACCCTGGAATTGGCGATCGCCTCGCCGATCCCCGCCTGCGCAAGGCGTGACCGGATCTTGGCCGGGGTTTCGCCGGGGCGCCGCGCCTGCAGATGCTGGATCGGGGTTTCCCCCATGGTCAATTCATCCAGCTGGTGCTGGGCGAAATAGCCAACCTTCATCTTGCCCGAATGCTTGAAGCGGCCCTGCATCGTCGCAAGCCGTCCGGCAATCAGCTTGGACAAGGTCGATTTGCCCTGCCCGTTGGCACCAAGCAGCGCGATCCGGTCATCCTGATCAATGCGCAGGTTCAGCTTTTTCAGCACCGCATGCCCGTCATAGCCGATGGAGACGTCTTCCATCACCATCAGCGGCGGCGCCAGCGCGGCGGGGGTTGGAAAGTTGAACCCCGACACGCCCGTTTCAAGGATTGAGGCGATGGGCTGCATCCGCTCCAGCATCTTCATGCGGGCCTGCGCCTGCCGGGCTTTTGATGCCTTGGCGCGGAAGCGGTCGACAAAACTTTGAATATGCGCCCGCTCTGCGTCGCGTTTGCGCGATGCAGAGTTGGTTTGGTCAATCTTGACGCGGCGTTCTTCTTCGAACTTGTCGTACTTGACGTTGTAGTAAGTCAGGCACTTGTTCTCAAGGTGCAGAATCCCGTCCACCGCCCGGTTCAAAAGGCCGCGGTCATGGGAAATCACCAGCGTGGTCGCGGGATAGGTCGCAAGGAAATTCTCAAGCCACACCGTGCCTTCAAGGTCGAGATAGTTCGTCGGCTCATCAAGCAGCAGCAGATCGGGGCGCGAAAACAGCACCGCCGCCAGCGCCACGCGCATCCGCCACCCGCCAGAGAATTCCGATGCGGGGCGCTGCTGCGCCGCGGCATCCAGCCCAAGGCCCGACAGGATCGCGCCCGCGCGCGCCTCGGCCGAATGGGCGTCGATGTCCTGCAAACGCAGCTGGATCTCCGCGATGCGGTGCGGATCATCGGTCTGCTCGGCCATCAGGGACGCGCGTTCAAGGTCCGCGTCCAGCACGATGTCGATCAGGCGCTGGTCCGAGGCAGGGGCCTCCTGGGCCACGCCGCCGATGCGGGCGGCTTTGGGGATCTCAATGTCGCCCGAATCAAGCTGCAGCTCTCCGCGGATCAGGCGGAAAAGCGTGGTCTTGCCGGTCCCGTTCCGCCCCACAACGCCCACGGTCTTGCCCGTAGGAATGGTGGCGGAAGCGTTTTCGAGCAAAGAGCGCCCGGCGAGGGTGAAGGCGAGGTTTTTGATGACGAGCATGCGGCGTGGCATAGCGCGGGCCGCAGGGATTGAAAAGCGCGCGCAGCATCCCTTGGCGGTGAAATCCGCGCGACGTCTCGTCTCGCCGCGCGGGCGCGCCGCCAGCCGGGGGTGCGGCGGGGCGCCCGCGCGGTGCCTTGGTCGCAGGCGGGGCGTCCGTTCGGCCCATCGCGGTCCCCTTCGGGTCCGCATCTGGCCCACCCGGCCGCCCCAATCGCATCAGTGCCGGGTCAGTGCATGGCCCGTGCCGGGTCAGTGCCGGGTCAGTGCTGCGACCAATTGCGCGGCCCGGTCGCCGCGGATGGCTTTTTCCTCGATCATCTGCGCGGCGATCTTTTCCACCATCGCGCCAGTCGCGCCCGCCGACACCGCAAGGTTCTTGGCGTGAAGCGCCATGTGCCCGCGCTGGATCCCCTCAGTCGCCAGCGCCAGCATGGCGGAAAAGTTCTGCACCAGCCCCACCGCCGCAATCACCCGGCCCAGCCGGTCAGCGCCCGCCACACCCATGATCTGCAGCGCCAGTCTGGCGGTCGGATGCGCCTTGGTGGCGCCGCCGACCACGCCCACCGGCATTGGCAGCTCAATCACGCCTGACAGGTCGCCGTCATGGGTCGCTTCCCAGCGCGACAGGGCGGTGTAGGCACCGCTGCGGGACGCGAACGCGTGGGCCCCGGCCTCTAGCGCGCGGGTGTCGTTGCCGGTTGCCAGCCCCACGGCCGAAATGCCGTTCATGATGCCTTTGTTGTGGGTCGCCGCGCGATAGGGGTCCGCCGCGGCAAAAGCCCCCGCCGCGATCACCCCGTCGCGCGCCTCTGCCCCGCCGATCATATCAAGCGGGAAGGTCGCGCGCGCCCGCACCAGCCGCCGGTCTGCAAGGTTGGACAGGATGCGCAGCCCTTCCTTGCCCCCCGTCCAGGCGGCGATGCGCGGGGCGACAGCCTCAGCCATCGTGTTGACCGCGTTGGCACCCATGGCGTCGCGCACGTCGATGATCAGGTGCACCACCAGCATCGGCGGGGCCAGCGCGCCGGGGTCAACCACCCGTGCCTCCAACCGCCGGAAACCACCGCCGAGGCTGACCAGCATCGGATCGCACGCGTTGCAGATCGCCTCAATCTCAGCGACATGTTCCATCACCCGTGCGCGGGCACCGATCGGATCGCGCAGGCCGGTGATCTGGACCTGCGCGATCATGCACGGATCATCGGCAGAGGTGAAAACGCCCCCCGCCGGCAGGCAGCGCCGCGCGCCATTGCACACTGCCGCGACCACCGAGGATTCCTCAGTCGCCATGGGCACAAGCACCGGCACCCCGTCCACCACCAGATTGGTCGCGACGCCAAGCGGAATGGTCATGGCACCGATGACGTTTTCGGCCATGTGATCCATCAGATCCGCGTGGGCGGCGCCCGCGGCGGCGAAATCCTGCACCGCGATCGGGTCCAGCGATGCGGCCTCGGCCACTGTCGCCAGACGCTCAGCCCGCGTCAGCCTGTGAAATCCCGGTATGCGCGATTCGATTCTGTTGGCGCCCGAAGTCATGCGCGTCTCTCCCCGTTCAATTCCCGCCCCGCTGGTCGGAGGCTTTTCGCCGCCACTGTGCCGCGTCGCCGTCCGCGCGCCAAGAGGGGCCCTTTCGCGCGCCACCCCTTTCATGCGTCTGGCCCTTGGTGCATAAACCGCCCCGACCCATGCGCCCGATGGCATAAGGACCGATCCCATGCACGACATCCGCCAGATCCGCGACACCCCCGCCGCGTTCGACGCAGCTTTGTCTCGTCGCGGGCTGCCCGGCATGTCGGCGCAGATCCTCGCGATTGATGAAATCCGCCGCACGAACATCAAGGCGGCAGAGGACGCGCTGGCCGACCGCAACGCCGCCAGCAAGCAGGTCGGCGCAGCCAAGGCCAAGGGCGACGATGCTGAATTTCAGCGCCTGCGCGCCCTCGTGGCCGACAAAAAAACCGAAATCGCGCGCCTTGAGGACGAAGCCAAGGCTGAGGACGCGCGCCTGTCCGACCTGCTGCTGACCATCCCCAACCTGCCGCTGCCCGGCGTGCCCGACGGCGCGGACGAGGCCGGCAACGTGGAAACCGCCCGCTGGGGCACGCCCCGCCCGTTGGATTTCGCGCCCAAGGAACATTACGTTCTGGGCGAGGCCATGGGCCAGATGGATTTCGAAGCCGCCGCCAAGCTGTCCGGCGCGCGCTTTGTGGTGCTGACCGGCGCGCTGATCCGCCTGCACCGGGCCTTGGCGCAGTTCATGATCGACACCCATGTCGATGAAAACGGCCTGACGGAAACCTGGACCCCGGTTCTGGTGCGCGATGAGGCAATGCTCGGCACTGGCCAGTTGCCCAAATTTGCCGAAGACAGCTATCGCACCACCAATGGCTGGTGGCTGATCCCGACGGCTGAGGTGACGCTGACCAACCTTGTGGCCGGCGCGCTGATGGACGAAAGCGCCCTGCCCCGGCGCAATGTGGCGCACACGCAATGCTTCAGATCAGAGGCTGGGTCCGCCGGGCGCGACACTGCCGGGATGCTGCGCCAGCACCAGTTCGAAAAGGTCGAAATGGTCTCCATCGTGAAGCCCGAAGATGGCGAGGCAGAGCTGGAGCGCATGACCCGCTGCGCCGAAGGCATCCTTGAGGCGCTGGAGCTGCCCTATCGGCGCATGTTGCTGTGCACCGGCGACATGGGCTTTGGTGCCCAGCGCACCCATGACCTTGAGGTCTGGCTGCCCGGTCAGGACACCTATCGCGAAATCAGTTCCATCTCGCTGTGCGGTGATTTCCAGGCCCGGCGCATGAACGCCCGGTTCCGGCCCGAGGGCGGCGGCAAGCCTGAATTTGTCGCCACACTCAACGGCTCGGGCCTTGCGGTCGGGCGCTGCCTGATCGCGGTGATGGAGAACGGCCAACAGGCGGACGGATCGATCACCATCCCCGCCGTGCTGCGCCCCTATATGAAGGGCGCAGCAATGATTGCCGCGGACGGCGCGCTGGTCTGAAGCCACCTGATTGCGAACGCGCCGCCCTTCCGACATCTTCGGCAGGGCGGCGTTTTTATGTCGGGGCCATGTTTTCGCAGCTTTTCCTATGCTTTTGGGCACCGTACCTGACCTTTCAGACCCTTAAAATTTGCGGAAAATGATGGGATAATTGTGCATCAAAACGCCCTTCTCGCGCAGGATCAGACCCGATGAACACCTCTTATGCCCCCAGCCTTTCCCGTGGGACCCACGCCGCGCTGATCCAGCCGTTCCAAAACACGCCCGTCATCAACGAGCGTCCTGAAATTTTGACCAAGGCCACCCCCGGCGACAAGCTGGACAAAGCCATCGACGCGCAGAACACCCGCGCAGACGCTGATCGCGGCAATGACAAAATCCTCAGCGCATTGCTTGACGCCCTCCACATGCAGGTGGCGCGGAACGAGGAACGCCCAAAGGCCCTCGGGCTTGATGCCGGTCCCACCGCGCTGGCCCAGGGCCGCGGCCTTGATCGCCAGCACGATGAGCTGAAACATGCAGCCGAGAATTTTGAAACCCGCCTGCTGGAAATGCGTGCCATGTCAGCCGGCCTCGGCGCACAGCGCTTTGAGGTGCGCGCCTGAGAGACGGCCATGCCCGCCGCCTGCGCCCACTGGTGATGACCAGGGCCAGCGAAAATGCTGGCGGATCTGCCGACAGATCAGACCATTTCCGCCCTGATGTGCCCATGTGATGTCAACTTGGTGTGGTCTGGTGGCGTCATGCGCTGGTTGCGACATGTGCACCCAAACGATGCGCAGGTGCCGATCGTGGTGTGGTGGCAAGGGGAAACAGGTTCAAGGCTTCCCCAAGCAGCGACGGCCCATCGCCCCCCCATGGACGCAGCGCGCCTGAGCCGTTAGACCCACAAGCGACACGAAACACCTGACTTGGGCGGACATATGCGCATTCTCATCACCAATGACGACGGCATCACGGCGCCCGGGCTGAAGGCCGCCGAAGACATCGCGCTTGAGCTCGCGGGCCCCGACGGAGAGGTCTGGGTTGTCGCGCCGGAAATGGAGCAGTCCGGCGTCTCGCACTGCATCAGCTACACCAAGCCGATGCGTCTGGTGGAGCTCGGCCCCCGGCGCTTCGCGGTGGACGGATCGCCGGCTGATTGCATCATCTGCGGGCTTAAGCACCTGATGACAGACACCCCACCAGACCTGATTCTGTCAGGCGTGAACCGCGGGCACAACGTGGCCGAAGACATCGTCTATTCCGGCACCGTCGGCGGGGCCATGGAGGGCGCGCTGCACCGCGTGCCGTCCATCGCGCTAAGCCAGTATTACGGTGCCGGGAATGTCGACCTCGACGACACGTTCGAAGCGGCGCGCCGCCACGGTGCCGATGCAGTGCGCAAGGTGCTGGAACTGGGCTTCGGCGACGGGACCGCACCCTATATGCCGTTCTGGAACATCAACTTCCCGCCGATCCCCGGCGATCAGGTCAAGGGCGTGAAGGCTGCGCCCCAGGGCCGTCGCCCCGGCGGCGCATTCCAAATCAAGCCCGATGTGGCCCCGAACGGGCGGACATATTTCTGGCTGGCCCATGGGCGCGGCAACATCAACAGCCCGGCCGGCACCGACGCGCATGAATGCTCCGAAGGCTGGGTGACGGTCACGCCGCTGCGCGCCGATCTGACCGCGGTTGATGATCTGGCCCGCGCGCAGAAACTGTTGGGCTGACGGTCACCGCCTGGCCCAAGAATTTTAGCTAAAATTCTTACTGCAATCCGCCCGGAACGCTGCGTCCGGGCGGAAGGCGCAAATTCAAGGCCTAAGTCCCGGCGGCGCAGGGCCCACAGCCCAATTGCGCCCAGCATCAGGGCCAAAGTTGCCAGCCACGGTGGTGCCATCGCCTTCGATCACGAAGGCCCAAGGGTTCAGCAACGCCTTGAAGATGCCGTTCAGGTTGATGGTGCCGCCATAGGTGACCAAAGCGGGCCACGCGGCGCAGGCCATGATGAGAGACGCGGCAAAAGGCGACAATTTGATATGCCATTCGCGCTACAGCACATGTTGGGGCAGGCAGGCAAAAACCTCTCTGCCCGGCCACCCCGCAGTTTGCGTTGCCCATTCGCCGCGCATCGCGCCCGCCATGCGTGATGCGGGGCGTGGGCGCGCACGCTTGCTTGCGGCCCAGGCCATGGCCAGAATATGGTCGCGCAGGCGGCCGACCCCATCGGCGCATCGCCCGATTGCCAGACGCGAGGAGCGGATGACCCAACATCGACGCGGCGATCCGCACGCCGAAGACACCTTCGCCCCGCCCACCGAGGCTGAGGCGCGGATGCAGATTGTCTATGCCTTGCGCTCGCACGGGGTGACCGACCCGCGGGTGTTGGCGGCGGTGGAGGCGACGCCCCGCGCGCTGTTCGTGGACCGGGCGTTCCGCGCCCGCGCGCACGAAGACACCGCGTTGCCGATCGCCTGCGGGCAGACCATCTCAGCGCCCTCAGTCGTCGGGATGATGACCCAGGCGCTGAACGTGACCTCGCGGTGCAAGGTGCTCGAGGTCGGGGCCGGGTCAGGCTATCAGACGGCGATCCTTGCGCGGCTTGCGCGCCGGGTCTACGCGGTGGAGCGTCATCGCCCGCTGGCACGCGCCACCCGCGCGTTGTTTGAGCGCGAACTGGACCTGCCCAACGTCACGATCATGGCCGCAGATGGCGCGCTTGGCCTGCCCGATCAGGCGCCGTTCGACCGCATACTGCTGGCCGCCGCGGCAGAGGACGTGCCGTCCCTGCTGCTTGATCAGTTGCGCATCGGCGGGATCATGGTGCTGCCGGTCGGCCAGTCAGATGACATCCAGCAGCTGATCCGCATCGAAAAGACTGAAAACGGCCCGATTTATTCGGAATTGTCACCCGTGCGATTCGTACCACTGCTTGAGGGCCTTGCAGCGGACGTGGACTGAGCGCAGGACAACAATCAACGTCGCCCCGGCATAAGGGCGCGCAGGACCATTGAGGAGAGCCGACCCGATGCATCCCCAAGCGTTGCTCCGGACCCGCGCGTTGCGCGCCGCCCTTTTGATCGGCGTCTCGGCGCTGGCATCCGCCTGCGCGGGGGATCAGGACCCCGCGCCAGTGGATTACAAAGGCACGGCCCCCGCGCCAACCGCGCCCGCCCCTGCGCCCGCGCCCGCGCCCGACTACTCAGTCGACCCGACGCCCGATGACCGCGGCTTGATCATCTATGACGACTACGCGATGGCGATTGCACGGCCAGGCGACTCGCTGGACGCCATTGCGGCGCGCACAGGGGCCGGGGCCGCGGACATTTCGGCCTATAACGGGCTGCCGTCAGGGTATGTGCCACGCGCGGGCGATGAACTGGTGCTGCCGCCAAAAATCGGCGGCTATGCACGCGCCATTGTCGCCGCCGTCCCCACCGCCGCACCGCTGTCACAGATCACACCCCTGTCCCAGCCTTCGCCACTGTCTGAGCCCGCGCCGCTGTCCGAACCTGCGCCCGCCGCGGGCGGCTGGTCCGAGGCCCGGATTGCCGAAGCCATCGCCCGCGGCGAGGCAGCGCCCGCCGCTCCATTGCCCGATGCCCAGTCGCCTGGTGCCGTGTCGCCTGGTGCCGTGTCGCCTGGTGCCGTGTCCCCAGATCCGCGTGACATCGTTTACTATGAGGTCGCGCAAGGCGAAACGCTGTTCGCCATCGCGCGCCGCTTTGGCGTGTCGGTAGAATCGCTGGCGCAGTGGAACGCCATCTCCGGCCCCGGCTATTCGGTGTCGGCAGGCCAAGTGCTGACCATTCCCGCCAATGACCGCGCAACCATCGCCCGCACAGAGGCTGGCCTAGTGCAGGTCCCCGGTGCAGGCATCGCCGCCCCGGTGCCCAAAAGCGCCAGCGACCCGCTGCCGCGCGATACGCTGACGCCGGTGCCGATCGCGTCGCCGCAGCTAAATCAGTATCAGGAAACCACGCAGGTGGACGCCACGCTTGCCCTGCCCGCCGCGGCACCCACCGCACCGTCAGCGCCTGTGACCGTGATCCCCACGCCTGACTCGCAGGCCACGACGGCTGATGATGTCGGTCGCTTCACCCCGCCGGTGCCCGGCCCGATTGTGATCCCCTATGACCGCAGCACCGGGCCAAACCAGAATGACGGCGTCGATTTCGCCGCCCAGCCTGGCGATCCAGTGCGCGCGGCAGGCGACGGCACCGTGGCGCTGGTGTCCACGTCGCTGGGCGATTGGGGCAGCATCGTGTTGATCCGTCATGGTTCGGAATACATGACCGTCTATGGACGGCTTGGGACCATCGCGGTCACCAAGGGCCAAGAGGTCAAGCGCGGCGACACGGTCGGTGCCGTTGCCGCCCCCAACGAAGGCGGCCGCGCGATGGTGCATTTCGAAGTGCGGCGCGGGGCGTTCTCAGAAGACCCGGCCAGCTTTTTCTGAGGGCATGAGGGAACGCCAGCTTTCATGTCCGTCGCGGCCGGGTGCATGGCTGGGCATAATCCGTGCATTCCACGGCGTCGCGCCATGACGCGCGGCGCGCAGGACCTTGCAGGACGCAGGGATCGGCGATCCAGGGCCATGGCTGCCGCGGGCGGTGCTGAAACATTGGTGCGCGCAGCACCGAGTTGGCGGTTGGGTGCGCATCTGGTGCACCTGCGCCATCTTCGCAATTTTATGGCCGATGCTGGCCCGACCGCAGGTCTAGAGCGAGATCTTCACGCCCCGCCGCCCCGCCAGATCGGTGATGAACTGCCACGCCACGCGGCCTGAGATGCCGCCGCGGGTCTGGCGCCATTCGATCGCCTCTGCACGCAATTCGTCATCACCGATGTCGATGCCCACTGCGTCGCGATACCGCCCGATCATCGACAGGAAATCATCCTGCGAGCAGGCGTGAAAGCCCAGCCACAGCCCGAACCGGTCCGACAGCGACACCTTTTCCTCGACCGCCTCAGACGGGTTGATCGCGGTGGAGCGTTCGTTTTCAATCATGTCGCGCGGCATCAGATGGCGGCGGTTAGAGGTGGCGTAGAACAGCACGTTCTCAGGCCGCCCTTCGACCCCACCATCGAGCACAGCCTTCAGCGATTTGTAATGACTGTCATCGTGATCGAACGAAAGATCGTCGCAAAACAGCACAAACCGCACGTCCGGCGCGCCGCGCAGCAGGTTCATCAGGCGGCCAACGGTGGGAATGTCCTCACGCTGGATCTCGACCAGCTTGATCGCACCTTTGCGTTCTGCATTAAGCGCTGCGTGCACCGCCTTGACTAGGCTGGATTTTCCCATCCCACGCGCACCCCAGAGCAGCGCGTTGTTCGCCGGCAGCCCGTCCGCAAAGCGCCGGGTGTTGTCGAGCAGCGTGTCGCGGGACCGGTCCACGCCGACCAGCAGTTCAATCGGCACGCGCGACACTTTGGGCGTCGGGTCAAGCCGGTCCGGCGCTGCATGCCAGACGAACGCATCGGCGAGGCTGGTGTCGGGCACCACGGCGGGGGGCGGGCTGATCCGCTCCAACGCCGCGGCGATGCGTTCCAGTGCCTCAGCCGCGCGGTCGGGGGCCGCGATCATTCGTCGTCCTCATCGTCCACGATGCCGTCGGCCAGATCGCGGGCACGGCGACGCTTCTCGCTCATTCGCACCAATACGATTGAGATTTCGTAGAGCAGATAGATCGGGATGCCGAGGCCAAGCTGGCTGATCGGATCGGGGGGCGTCAGGATCGCGGCAGCAGCGGCGATCACCACCACCGCGTATTTGCGCATGCCCGACAGACCCTTGGCAGTCACCAACCCGGCGCGCCCCATCAAGGTCAGCAGCACTGGCAGCTGGAAACAGATCCCGAATGCCAGGATGAAGGTCATCATCAGGTCAAGATATTCACGCACCCGGCCCAGAAATTCGGTGGAGGTCGCCACTTCCTCCGACGTGTTGGTACCGTAGTCGAGGAAGAACCCCATCGCCATCGGTGCCACGAAGAAATACACCAAGGATGCGCCCATAAAGAACAGCACCGGTGTCGCCGCAAGGAATGGCCAGAAGGCGCTTTGTTCGTTCTTGTAAAGGCCCGGCGCAACGAATTTCCAGACCTGCATGGCGATCACTGGAAAGGCCAGGAAAAGCCCTCCGAACAGCGCCACGCGAAGGTCAGTGAAGAATTTTTCCTGCGCCGCGGTGAACACCAAGCGGGGTTCAAGCCCGCGCTCAACCAACGCGATGTTCAGGGGCCGGGTCAGCAGATCGAACAGCTCCGTCGCGAAGATGAAGCAGACGATCATCGAAACCGCAAGCGCAACCACGGCCCAAATAAGCCGGGTGCGCAATTCGGTCAGATGGGCAATCAGCGGGGCCTTGGAGGCGTCGATTTCGTCGTCGTTCACGGTGCTCACGCTGCGATCCTTCAGACGCCGGACGAAGGCTTGGCGGCCCCGTCCTCATCACGCTTCTTGGCAAGTTCGCCTTCAAGCTCAGCAGCGCTGCGGTCAATCTCGGCGCTGCGCTCCGCCTCAGCAGCAGCTTTGGCGGCGGCCTGGGCCTTGGTGGCCTGCTCAGCCTCCCACGCGGCATTTTCCACGTTGTCGGCAGCATCGTGAGACCCGGGCTCTGGCGCTTTGGGCGCGGCGTCGGGCTTCATGATGTTTTGAGCGTATTTTTTGGGGCTGGCGGACCCAACCGTGTCGGACCACTTGGTCATGTCGCGCTTGATGTCGGTGAATTCCTTCACGTCCGCCTCACGCGCTGCGTCTTCCATGGCACCTTGGAATTCACGGGCCATGCCGCGCGCCTTGGCCACCATGCGGCCAGCATTGCGCAGCATGCCGGGCAGTTCCTTGGGACCCACCACGATCAGCGCCAGCGCGCCGATCACCAGAAGTTCGCTCAAGCCAATGTCGAGCATCCGATCAGCCTTTCAGGAAAGCCCGCACCACCGCGGAACATCCGGCGCACGGACCGTCACCGCCACAGGACGGCGCGGTAGAACTGGGGCCAGCGCCGTGCAGGACGCGCGGCGGGGGCAGAACGCACGGCGTGCGGCGGGGGGCAGAACGTTCAGCGCGGGCGCGCGGCGAGGCAGGCTCGCCCAAGCCGCCCCACGGGGGGGGGCGGCGGCGCGCTCAGGCTTCTTTTTTCTCGGCTTTGGCCGGGGTCACGTCAATGGCGGCATCGCCGGTCTCGTCGACCTTTTTGGCGGGCTCATCATCGATGTCCTCAGCCATGCCTTTTTTGAAGCTTTTGATGCCTTTGGCCACGTCACCCATCAGGCCGGAGATCTTGCCCCGCCCGAACAGCAGAACGACCAAGATCGCGATGATCACGATTTGCCAGGGACCAAGACTCATCGGAATACTCCTAAACTCGGCGCTTTGCTGTCTGCAGCGCTGCGTCGGCGACTGTTGAGGGGGGCGCAGCCGCGCCGACCCATGCTCATCCCCTTATCTATGGGATCGGAAGGGGGGTTGAAAGGGGCGATCTTATCTGGCGCAGCGTTTGACCCGCAAAGACTGCGGCGGTCAGGGCCCACTGTGCTGCGCGGCGAACAGAAAGCAGCGGTCGCGGCGCATGGACAGCCACAGCCCGGCACCCTTTTCAGGCATATAGGCACCCGGCACCGTGGCGCGCAGCACGGTCCCGTCATGGTCCATGCGCAATTCGATCAGGCTTTCGGACCCCATGAACCGCGCGCGCTCAACCACGCAGCGCGCCGGGGCACCGTGGGCCGAGGACGGGCGCGGCCCACCATTGCCAAGATCAGGGTCGATTTTCAGGTGCTGGGGGCGGATCACAATTTCCACCTCAGCGCCTTCGACAAGGCCCGGCGGCGACAGGAACAGCCCGAACGGCGTGTCGATCTGGCGCGACCGCGCAACGCCTTTGATCACGTTGATGTCGGAAAAGAACGCCGCCGCGCGCCGGTCTACCGGGTAGTTGTAGACGTGATACGGCGCGCCGATCTGCACGATCCGGCCGTCGCGCATCAGGGCCACGCGGTCGGCCATGCGCATTGCCTCGTCGGGTTCGTGGGTGACCAGCAGCACCCCGGCGCCTTCTTCCTTCAGGACCGACAGTGCCTCGTCGCGCACTTCGTCGCGCAGGCGTTTGTCGAGCCCCGAGAACGGCTCATCCATCAGCATCACCCGGGGCTTGGGCGCGAGGGCGCGGGCCAGCGCAACGCGCTGCTGCTCACCCCCCGAAAGCTGGTGGGGATATTTCGTTTCATACCCCGCAAGACCCACACGCCGCAGCTGGTCCGCCGCCGCCGCCCGCCGCCCGCCGCGCTTCAGCCCGAAGGCGACGTTGTCGGCGACGTTCAGATGCGGAAACAACGCAAAATCCTGAAACATCAGCCCAATTGACCGCGCCTCAGGCGGCGCATGACGGCGGTCATCAGACACCACCGCGCCATCGAGCGCGACAGATCCCGCGCTTTGCCGTTCAACCCCGGCGGCGATCCGCAGCGTGGTGGATTTTCCGCAGCCCGACGGCCCAAGCAGGCAGACGATTTCCCCCTCGGCAACATCAAGGGTCAGATCCTCAACAACCGCCTTGCCGTCATAAATGCGCGAGATGCCGTTCAGCGACAGGCGGGGGGGCTTTTCGGTCAAGTGGTCCTCATCCGCCATGTCCGGCCGCGTGCGGCGCTATCTTACCAAATTGGTCAGGTTCAGCAGCGCAGATATCAACCGACGCACGAAAGAGCAAGCCAACCCCTGCCAGGGTGGGCGAACGGAGACAACGCCCCAATTCGCCCACCCCAGTTCGCCCGCCCCGGCGAGGGGCCCCCGGCGAAGGTTCCTAGAAGGTGGAGTTGAAGGCGCCGCCGTCGAGCATCACGTTCTGCCCGATCATGAAGCCTGCATGCTGGCTGCACAGGAACGCGCAGGTGGCGCCAAATTCCTGCGCTGTGCCGTAGCGGCGCGCGGGGATGGTGGCGGCGCGGCGGGCCTGGGCCTCTTCCATCGTGATGCCTTCGGCCTTCACCACCCCGCCATCAAGCGCAAGCGCCCGGTCGGTGGCGTGGATGCCCGGCAGCAGGTTGTTCATCACCACCCCATGGGGCGCGACCTGCCGCGCGGTGCCCGCGGCGAACCCGGTCAGGCCCGATCGCGCGCCATTTGACAGGCCCAGCACGCCGATCGGCGATTTCACCGATTGGGAGGTGATGTTCACCACCCTGCCCCAGCCGCGATCCATCATCCCCGGCAGCACGGCGGTGGTCAGCAGGATGGGGGTGAGCATATTGCCCTCAATCGCGCCCATCCATTCCTTGCGGCCCCAGTCGGACCACATCCCCGGGGGGGGGCCGCCTGCGTTGTTCACCAGAATGTCGGCGCCGCCGGTGGGCGACAGGGCGGCGGCGGCGGCCAGAACCGCGTCCCGGCCTTCGTCGGTGGTGATGTCGGCGGCGACGGTGACCACCTCAACTCCATAAGCTGCGCGAATGGCGGCGGCGGTGGCCTCCAATGCCTCAGCCCCGCGGGCGTTGAGGACAAGGTTCACCCCTGCCTCAGCCAGTGCTTCGGCGCAACCGCGTCCAAGGCCCTTGGAACTTGCGCACACGATTGCGGTGCGGCCTTTGATGCCCAGATCCATAGCGTTCTCCCTCGCTTCGTTCACATGTGGCGAAGCTTAGAGCCCGCGCGCCCCCACGGCAACGGGGGGCGCGCAGGCTTTTTGACCTGCGGCACCGCTGTGCGGCCTGAACCGGTGATTGCGCGCCGCTCCGGCCTGCCATATAGGGCGCAGCATGTCCGAGATCGAACACACCTCCGCCCCCTTGCCGCCCGAAATTGCGCGGCGCCGCACCTTTGCGATCATCAGTCATCCTGACGCGGGCAAGACCACGCTGACGGAAAAGCTGCTGTTGTTCGGGGGCGCGATTCAGGCTGCCGGTCAGGTGCGCGCCAAAGGCGAGGCGCGGCGCACCCGGTCGGACTTTATGAAGATGGAGCAGGAGCGCGGGATCTCGGTCTCCGCCTCAGCGATGTCGTTTGAATATGATGGCTGCTGGTTCAATCTGGTCGACACGCCGGGGCATGAAGATTTCTCAGAAGACACCTACCGCACCCTGACGGCAGTGGACGCCGCGATCATGGTGATCGACGGGGCCAAGGGTGTGGAAAGCCAGACCCGCAAGCTGTTCGAAGTGTGCCGCATGCGCGACATGCCGATTTTGACGTTTTGCAACAAGATGGACCGCGAAAGCCGCGACGTCTTTGAAATCATCGACGAAATTCAGGAAGAACTGGCGCTTGATGTGTCCCCCGCGTCGTGGCCGATCGGGATGGGGCGTGATTTTCTGGGCGCCTATGATTTGGTCAACGACCGGCTGGGCATCATGGACCGCGCCGAACGCAACGTGCGCGGCACAAACATGGAGCTGTCGGGCCTGAACGATCCAAGGATCGAGGCGCATGTGCCCGCCGGCCAGCTAGAGACCCTGCGCGAAGAGGTCGAGATGGCCCGCGGCCTGCTGCCCGCCTTTGACACCAAGGCGTTCCGCGAAGGGTCAATGTCGCCGATCTGGTTCGGATCTGCGCTCAATTCCTTTGGCGTGCGCGAATTGCTGGCCGGGTTGAAAGCCTATGCGCCGCCGCCTTTGGCGCGCGCCACCGACAAGCGCGTGGTGCAGCCTGATG
This sequence comes from Paracoccaceae bacterium, assembly GCA_047610385.1. GTDB lineage: Bacteria > Pseudomonadota > Alphaproteobacteria > Rhodobacterales > Rhodobacteraceae > JBOCEF01. The sequence goes on from JBLGAC010000049.1 coordinate 17,781, forward strand.
AGGCAAAGGTCACCGGCTTTGTGTTCAAGGTTCAGGCCAACATGGACCCCAAGCACCGCGACCGGGTGGCGTTCACGCGGCTGTGCTCTGGCCATTTCAAACGCGGCATGAAGCTGACCCATGTGCGCACTGGCAAGCCGATGGCGATCTCCAACCCCGTGCTGTTTTTGGCGAGTGAGCGCGAAGTGCTGGACGACGCTTGGGCTGGCGACATCATCGGCATCCCCAACCACGGCCAATTGCGCATCGGCGACGCGTTGACTGAGGGCGAGGATCTGCGCTTCACCGGCATTCCGTCCTTTGCACCGGAGCTTTTGCAGACCTGCCGCGCAGGCGATCCGATGAAGGCCAAGCACCTTGAAAAGGCCCTGACCCAGTTTGCCGAGGAAGGCGCATCAAAGCTTTTCCGCCCTGAAATCGGGTCAGGATTCATCGTCGGCGTGGTCGGGCCATTGCAGTTTGAGGTTCTGGCATCGCGCATTGAGCAGGAATACGGCCTGCCCGTGCGCTTTGAGCCGACGCAGTTCACCAGCGCGCGCTGGATTTCGGGCACGCGCGACGCGGTGGACGCGTTCATCAAGGCGAACAAGGGCCATATGGCCGCTGATCACGACGGCGATCCGGTCTACATGATCCGCATGCAGTGGGATCTGGACCGGGTGCAGCGCGATTTTCCGGATGTGCGGCTGACGGCCACCAAAGAATCGCTGGCCTGAGCTGTTTTTGCGTAACGTCTTCATGCAGTAACGCGGCGCGCGACGGGATCGTTGCGCGCCGCTCGCAATGTGCAGGTCTCGGCGGGTATGAGCTGCTCATACGCAAATTCAACTCCCGTTAATGTTATATTAAGTATCAGAAAAAACAGCTTTGTGCGCGCCGCGCTCAGATTTTTCAATTATTGGGAGTTAAAATGTTTTCTCGCTCCGCGCTTCTTGCCGTCGCCTTGACCGCGCTTACCGCCCTCCCATCCGCCGCGGTTACCTTGGTTCCGAACTCGGGCTGGCTTAAGTTCAGCTTCGGCGACGTCGGCTCCTCCCTGTCCGGTGAGCAGTATACGTTCACGCTGTCCAACGATAGCACGCTGAAGGTGACCGACGCCTATCGCACCGGTGACCGATTCCAGATCTTCAATTCCGGGTCCTCGCTGGGTTTCACCTCGCTGCCGATCGCTTCCGCGGTGGACGCCCGCGACGATTACGACCTCAGCTATTCAGACGCGCGTTGGAGCTCCGGCACATGGGTTCTGGGCGCGGGCAGCTACTCAATCACCGGCCTGACGACGGTCAGCCCCTTTGGCGGCGGCGACGGCGCGCTGATGGTGTCCTCGGGGGTGCCGGGGGTGCCGATCCCCGCCGCGGGCCTGATGCTGCTGACCGGTCTGGCGGGTTTTGCCGGACTGCGGCGCAAGCGCGACACCTGATCGCGCACAACGCCTGGACACGCCACGCCCGCCGCCCTCTAAAGGACGGCGGGCGTTTTCGTTTCCCCATCCTGTTCGCTGCGCCATCCTTGCCGCACCGCAGCGAAATCCGCCATATTCATTGACTTTCGCACTGTTGCGAGTAAGGTCGCGCCGCACACGCCAATCCGGGCGTAACGGACCGCGCTGACACTGCGGTCGTCACCAATCCGACCGCAGTCAAACAGCAGGACCTGCATGAAATTCTCCGATCTCGATCTCGACGCCAAAGTCCTCCAGGCGCTGGAAGAGGCGGGCTATGAAACGCCCACACCCATCCAGGAAAAGGCCATCCCTTCGGCGCTGATGGGCCGTGACGTGCTGGGCATCGCCCAGACAGGCACCGGCAAAACCGCCGCCTTCACCCTGCCGATGATCACGATTCTGTCGCAGGGCCGCGCCAAAGCGCGCATGCCGCGCAGTCTGATCCTGTGCCCGACGCGCGAACTGGCCGCCCAAGTCGCCCAGAACTTTGAGACCTACGGAAAATACCACAAGCTGACCATGGCGCTGCTGATCGGCGGCGTCAGCTTCAGGGATCAGGACAAAAAGATCGACCGCGGTGTTGATGTGCTGATCGCCACCCCCGGCCGTCTGCTGGACCATCAGCAGCGCGGCAAGCTGATGCTGACCGGCGTTCAGGTGATGGTGGTCGACGAAGCGGACCGGATGCTTGACATGGGCTTCATCCCGGACATTGAAAAGATCTTCAACCTGACGCCGTTCACGCGCCAGACGCTGTTCTTCTCAGCCACCATGCCCGCAGAAATCACCCGTCTGACCGAAGCGTTCCTGCACAATCCCGAACGCATCGAAGTCGCGGCCCAGTCCACCGCGTCGGAAACGATCACCCAGCGGGTGTGCAAGCACACGCCCAAAGGCCGCCTTGGGGCTGATAAGGAAAAGCGCGATCTGCTGCAAAAGCTGATCGAGAACGAAGGCGACTCGCTGACCAACGCCATTGTGTTCTGCAACCGCAAGCGTGACGTGGATGTGGTGATGAAGGCGCTGAAAAAGGCGGGTGTGGACGCAGGTGCCATACATGGCGATCTGGAACAGTCGGAGCGCATGCGCGTGCTCGCCGGTTTTCGCGATAACAAGCTGCGGATCATGGTGGCCTCTGACGTGGCGGCGCGCGGGCTTGATATCCCGTCAGTCAGCCATGTGTTCAACTACGACGTCCCGATCCATGCTGAGGATTACATCCACCGCATCGGCCGCACCGGGCGCGCCGGGCGCGAAGGCAAATCGATCACCCTGTGCTTTCCGCATGAACAAAAGCATCTCGACAAGATTGAGGAGCTGGTGAAGGGCATGATCGTGGAAATGGCTGACCCGATGGCCTATGGCGCAGCGCCGGTATCCGCCCCGGTTGCCGCCCCGGTTGCCAAGACGCCCGCACCCGTTGCCGCCACGATCCCCGCAGCCCCTGCCCCTGCCCCCGCTCCCACCGCCGACACTGACGCTGAGGCCAAGCCCAAGCGCACCCGCGCCCCGTCGCGCCGCCGCAAAACCGCCGATGCTGAGGCTGAGACGGTCGGAGCGGTGCCCGGTGCCGAAGACGCCGCACCCGCCCGCGCGCCGCGCGTGTCGCGCCGCCGCGCCCGCACCCGCCCTGAGGATGCTGAGGCCCCCACCGCCGCCACGCCCGCCGTGACTGCCCAGCCGGTCGCGGTTGCCCAGCCCGTCGCCGCACCGGCACCGCAGCCCCAGCCCGCCGTGGCTGAGCAAGCGAAGGCTGACGACCCGAAGGCTGAGGACGCCAAGCCCGCGCGCAGCCGCCGCGGCGGTCGCACGGGCGGGCGCAGCCGCAATGCGCCGCGCACCGAGCCGGCAGCAGAGCCCATGGTTGAACTGAAAATTGAACCCAAGGTTGAGGCCAAACCTGCCGCCAAGCCTGAGCCGCGCCCCGATGCGCGCCCTGAGCCGCGTCCAGAGCCGCGCTCAGACAACCGCAACGGAAACAGCCGGAACGACCAGCGCGGCGGCCGGGTGCAGACCTCGTCGCAAGGCGGCGCGCGCCGCGACCGCGGTGGCCGGGTGATCGGCATGGGCGATCACATGCCTGCCTTCCTCGCTCAGGAAATCGACGTGCAGGCATTGATCCGCGCCTCGTCCCGCGGCGATGACCACGACAAGGTTGAAAACGAAAGCGACGCCGCCTGATCAGGCGCACCGCGCGCGAAAAAACGGGCCGCGGCGCATCAGCGCCGCGGCCCGTTTTTGGTATCAGCCCAGATCAGTACGGCAGGCCAACGTAATTCTCGGCCATGGCGGTCTGGGCGGCCGCGGAATGCTCCAGATAGTCAATCTCAGCCTCCTGCATCCGCTGATCAAAATCGCTCTGATCGGGAAAACGGTGCAACGTGGTGGTCATCCACCATGAAAACCGCTCCGCCTTCCACACGCGGTTCAGGGCGCGTTCGGAGTAGCGGTCGATCCCCTCCGTGTCGCGCTCAGCATACCAGCGGTGCAGCCCGTCATGCAGATAATGGATGTCAGACGCCGCAAGGTTCAGGCCCTTGGCCCCGGTCGGCGGCACGATATGCGCCGCGTCTCCGGCCAGAAACAGCCGCCCCCAGCGCATCGGTTCGGCCACAAACGACCGCAGCGGGGCGATGGATTTTTCGATCGACGGGCCGGTGATCAAGGTGTCCGCGGCCTCTTCGGGGATGCGTGCGCGCAGTTCATCCCAGAAACGCTGGTCGGACCATGCCGCGATGTCGTCGGTGACCGGCGCCTGCACATAATAGCGGCTGAGCTGCGGATTGCGCATCGAACACAGCGCAAAGCCCCGTTCATGATTTGCATAAATCAGCTCATGGGACACCGGCGGCGTGGCCGACAGAACCCCCAGCCAGCCGAACGGGTAGACCCGCTCAAACTCCTTCAACACATGGGCGGGGATGGTCTTGCGCCCAACCCCGTGGAACCCGTCGCAGGCGGCGACAAAATCACAATCCAGCCGATGCTCCACCCCATCGCAGCGATAGCTGACATAGGGCGCGCCGCTTTCAACGTCATGGATCGCCACGTCTTCGGCATGGTGAATGACCGGCGCGCCCGCGGCGTCGCGCGCATCATAAAGATCGCGGGTCACTTCGGTTTGGCCGTAAACGGTGACCACTTTGCCGGTGCGCTGCTTGAAATCCACCCGGAACTGGCGCCCGCGGGCGGCGAGGAACGTGCCCTCATGCACCAACCCTTCGGCGGCACAGCGCGCGCCAACCCCCGCGCGGTTCAGCATGTCGACCATCCCGGCCTCAAGCACGCCCGCGCGAATGCGTGACAGCACATGGTCGCGAGATTTTCGCTCCAGCACCACGGTGTCGATGCCGTCCAGATGCAAAAGCTGCGCGAGCAGAAGGCCCGACGGCCCCCCGCCGATGATCGCGACCTGTGTGCGCATGAAATCTGTGGCCTCCCCGCCTGTGGTGTTGGGGGGCAAGTATACCGCCCGACCCCGCGCAAAGGAATGGAGCCGCAGACCGATAACTTGTATGGATCGAACATGCAGCCAACAGTTTTCCCAGATGCGCCGATCCCCGCTTATGCGCTTTACGGCGAGGCTGATGGCCCCGGCGGCGCGTTTCCTGACGTGCTGCATGTGGAAACCATCGGCGCGCGCGCCCGCAACCATGACTGGCAGGTGCGCGATCACCGCCATGCCGCGCTGGCGCAGTTTCTGTGGATCGAAGACGGCGGCGGCGGCGCGCGCCATGATGGCGAAACCCACACCCTTGGCCCCGGCATCGGCGTTTTCACCCCGCCACTGACCATCCATGGCTTTGATTTCACCCCCCACACCGTCGGCTGGGTGCTGAGCATAGAGGCCGCGCGCGTGCAGGCCGACGCCCCGCCCGGCCCCGCCGTGATCGCCCCCGACGCCGACGCCGGCCACGCGATCACCGCGCTGATGTTGATGGCGGCGGCAGAACATGGCGGCGCGCGGGCGGGCCGGGCGACCGCGCTCGACCGGCTTGGGGCACTGGTGGCGCTGCATTTCGCGCGTGAGGCCGCCGCCGCCGCGCCAACCAAGGCGGCGGAGGACCCCTCAGCCGCCTTGGTGCGGCGCTATCTTGCACTGCTTGAGGCCCGGTTTCGCGCCCATCCCTCGGTGGCCGAATGCGCCGCGGCGCTGGGGATCACGCCCACGCACCTGACGCGCGTCTGCCGCGCTGTGACGGGGCGGCCCGCCTCAGCGCTGCTGCACGCAAGGCTGGTGCTGGAGGCCAAGCGCCTGCTGGTCTACACGCCGATGCGGGTGGCGGAGGTGTCCTGGACCCTCGGATTTGCAGATCCGGCCTATTTCACGCGGTTTTTCACGCAAAAGACCGGGCTGCCACCATCCAGATTTCGCGCCACTTTCAGCTGAGCAGACAAGAATGGCGGTCTGGCAGCTTCGGCCCTATATTGGTTGCATTGTTCCTGCTGACGGGAGAGACGCCATGCCCCTGCCCTTCGCCGTTCCTGCGCTTGCCATCAAGGCCGGTCAGTTCGCCGTGGTCGCCGCAGTGGCCTGGCGCGCGGCGCGCCATGTCCATGCCGCCGGCCCGCGTGCTGAGGCGCGCGAAGCGGCGTTGGACGGGGTCGGCGCAGGCTTTGATCTGACCCGCGCGGCGGTGCCCGGCGCGGCGCGGATGGACATGGCGGCAGGGATGCGGCGCAGCCTGCGCCTTGGCCCCGATGGTCCAGGCATTGAGGCCGACCTGTCGCTGCTGGCCCGCCTGCGCCTGCGCCGCATCCCCGCCGGAGGGCGCTGACCCGCGGCAAAGCGCGCTCACCCACCCCGGCCACAGCCCCGGCTCACCCACCTCGGCGAGGGGCCAGTTCGCTCGCCCCGGCGAGGGGCCTAGGGTCAGGACCCATAAAGTGGATTCCCATAAACTATCGGATGTGATTCAACCTCCCCAAACGTTGGGAGTTTTGCCAAGTCCGATCACCACTTCTGGCTCACACAAGCGCAGTTTTCACTCCTGCAGCCGCTTTTGCCCAATAAGCCGAGAGGCGTGCCGCGGGTCGATGACCGGCGGGTGATCAGTGGCATCATCCATGTCATCCGGGGCGGGCTGATGTGGCGTGATGCCCCCGCCGCCTACGGTCCGCATTAGACTTTGTACGACCGCTTCGTGCGCTGGGCGGGCGTATTCGATCGGATATTCGCCACGCTGGCCACTGAGCGCACGGCATCCAACACCGTCATGATCCCCTCTCGTCGATTGCGGCGCAATAGCCTGCCGGGCAACGGACGCAGGCCCACCTCAAAGCGCACCGCACCGCGGCGAGCTTGGTCAAAAAGGGGCTGTTCCCCGCCGTATCGGGCGGACCAAAGGGGGCCTGACCTCCAAGCTGCACGCGGTCTGCGACGGCAAGCCATTGATATTGCTGCTCACCGAGGGCCACCCTCTCGGCGATGCACGCATGGCCTGCCGGGCAGCGGGTCAGCGATTACCGCGGCGCCGCGACCGTTCTGGAGGCGCTGCCGGACGCCGAAACCCTGATCGCCGACAAGGGCTACGACAGCGACTGATTCCGTCAGGCCCTGTCCAAACTGAAAATCTCACCATGCATTCCTGGACGCTAGAACCGCAAGGCGCCGGTCACCCACGACACCAAAACCTACAAGCAGCGCAATCTGGTCGAGCGCATGTTCGGCAGGCTCAAGGACTGGCGCAGGGTCGCCACCAGATACGACCGCTGCGCCCACACGTTCATGAGTGCCATCTGCATCGCAGCAACCGTCATATTCTGGTTATGAGTCCTGATCCTAGTCGATGAGGCCCAGGGCGTGGAAGCTCGCGACGTTTTCCTTGCCGACGATGATGTGGTCATGGACCGACAGGCCCACGGCAACGCAGGCGCGGCAGACCCGGCCGGTCATGTCGATGTCGGCCTGCGACGGGGTCGGATCCCCTGACGGATGGTTGTGCACCAGAATGATTGCCGAGGCGTTCAGCTCCAGCGCCCGTTTCACCACCTCACGCGGGTAGACGGGCACATGATCGACGGTTCCGACCTGCTGGGCCTCATCCGCGATCAGGGTGTTTTTGCGATCGAGGAACAGAATCCGGAACTGTTCAATCGCCTCATGGGCCATGCGCTGGCGGCAATAGGTGACCAGCGCGTCCCATGACGATATGGCATTGCGCCCGATCACCTTGGCTTGGGCAAAGCGGTGGGCGGCGGCCTCGATGATCTTCAATTCCTGCACCACGGCGTCGCCAACGCCCTGCACCTCAGCCAAACGGCGCGGGGGGGCGGAGACAACATGGTTAAAATCCCCAAACGTGTTCAGCAGCTTTTTGGCCAGGGGCTTCACGTCCCGGCGCGGGATCGCGCGGAACAGCACCAGTTCAAGCAGTTCATAATCATGCAGCGCAACAACGCCCGCGCGCATGAACCGTTCCCGCAGCCGTTGGCGGTGCTGTGCGTGATCAGGGATGTGCGCAGGGGCCTTGCGGCGGCGCGGGGGGGCGTGGGCGGCGGTTTCAGCGCCGGTCAGGGCAGCGATCATCGCCGCCTCCTGATCGGGGCTCAACAGGCCCGGCAGCGGTGCTTCGCGCAGGCCGGGACCGGCGGGCGCGGAAAAGCCGCCCTGCGCCGCAGGCGCATAAACAGCGCCCGGCTCGGCAGGCGCATAAACAGCACTCTGCGCGGCAGGCGCAGAAAACCCATCCTGCTCGGCAGGCGCAGCAACATCGCCCTTCGCCCCGTCGCCATCCGGGGTTGCGAACACGCGGTTGATGGCGGGCGCGCCCAGCCCGGCGCCCTCTGGCGCGATCGGCAACAAGCAGTCTGCGCGCGGCATGCAAAAGCCTCCCTCAATGGTTGGCTCTGATGTTCCACGCTCATGGTTAAGGAAAGACTTACGCCGCCCCGCGCGGCCGGGCGCGCCTGCGCCGCCGGTCGCGCGCGGGGGCGTAGCCCTTCGAGGGGCCGGCCCCCCGGCTCAGCGGTCCCAGGTCGGGTGGAACTTGCCGGCCGGGGACAGGGTGAAAATCTCACACCCGTCTTCGGTGATGCCGATCGCGTGCTCAAACTGCGCCGACAACGACCGGTCTTTGGTCACTGCGGTCCAGCCATCCGGCAGGGTCTTGGTCTCAAACCGGCCCAGATTGATCATCGGCTCGATGGTGAAGAACATGCCGGGGCGCAATTGGGGCCCCGCGCCGGGGCGCCCGTAATGCAGCACGTTGGGCGGTTCATGAAACGACCGCCCGACCCCGTGGCCACAGAAATCGCGCACGACTGAGCAGCGCTGCCCCTCGGCATAGGTCTGGATCGCGTGGCCAATGTCGCCGAACGTGTTGCCGGGCCTTGCCGCCTCGATGCCGCGCATCAGCGCCTCATGCGTGACGTCGATCAGCCGCTCAGCCTTGCGGTTGGGGGTTCCGGCCACATACATGCGGCTGTTGTCGCCGAACCAGCCATCCAGAATCACCGTCACATCGATGTTCAGGATGTCTTCGTCCTTCAGCACCTTGTCACCAGGGATGCCGTGGCACACCACATGGTTCACTGAAATGCAGGTCGCATGCTGATAGCCGCGATAGCCGATGGTGGCCGAGGTCGCGCCCGAGGCAGTCACGAAATCCTCGACAATCTTGTCCAGCGCGCCTGTCGTCACCCCGACCCGCACATGATCGCACATCATGTCGAGGATCTGGGCCGCAAGCTGCCCGGCGCGGCGCATGCCCTCAAAATCCGCAGGCGCATAAAGGCGGATGCCCTCGGCGGTCACTTCGGGTGTGGGCGCATCCATTGAACGTCATCCTTCTTCGTCTGTCGCGCCGCAGTCTAGCGCGCCAATGCGCGATGCGCGAGGGGGGGCCAGCCTGTCCGACCCGCGCACCCTGTCAGGCCCCACGCAGCACCGGAACCGGCCCGGCCAGCGTGATGCCCTCGCGGGTGATATGCGCCGCGTGGGCCATCGCCTCAACCCCCGCGGCGCGGGCATGATCATAGGCGGCGGCATAAGCCGGGTCGATGTCCGCGGCAAGATCAACCGACACGCAATCGGTGCGCTGGACCACATAAAGCATCACCGCCCGCGCCCCCGCGTGCGCCATGGCGGTAAGTTCCACTAGATGCTTGGCGCCGCGCGCGGTCACGCAATCGGGAAACTCGGCCACGGTTCCGGCGCGCCGCAGATGCACATTCTTGACCTCAAGATACAGATCCGGCAGCCCCGGTTCGGTCAGCAGAAAATCCACCCGGCTGCGCTCCCCGTATTTCACCTCTGGCCGGATGCCCGAATAGGCGGTCAGCGCCGGGATCGCGCCCGCACGCAGGGCCTCGCCGACGATGCGGTTGGGGATGCCGGTGTCGATGCCGATCCAATGACCGCCCGGCGCCTCAGTCAGCTTCCACGAATGCTTCAGCTTGCGCTTGGGGTCGTTGTTCGGCTCCAACCACACCCGGTCACCGGGCTGGCCGACGCCGGTCATCGCGCCGGGATTGGCGCAATGGGCGGTCACGTCGCGCCCGTCCTCCAACGCCACATCGGCCAGGAACCGCTTGTAGCGCCGCAGCAGCGTGCCGGGGATAAGGGGGGTGCCAAATTTCATGGCTCCGGGCGTATCGCGGCGCGCGCGCCGAGGCAAGACCGCCCCCCTTGTCCACACGCGCGTGACCTGCCCGCAAATCGGCCTATAACGGACCTCAACACCCCCAATCCGGAGACACTTCATGACCCAGCCCACAGCCGCAATGATCGTTATCGGCGATGAGGTCCTGTCGGGCCGCACCCGCGACGCCAACAGCTGGGTGCTGGCCAAGGAGCTGACCGCCATCGGCGTTGCCTTGCGCGAGGCGCGCGTGATCGCCGACGACCACGCGCAGATCGTGGCCACGGTGCGTGAACTGTCGGGCAAATACGATCATGTCTTCACCTCAGGCGGCATCGGCCCGACCCATGACGACATCACCGCCGACGCGGTTGCAGACGCATTCGGGGCCCCGATCGACATCCACCCCGACGCCCGAGCGATCCTTGAGGCATATTATGAGCTTGGCGCGCTCAACGACGCGCGGCTGCGCATGGCGCGGATCCCGGATGGCGCCTCGCTGATCCTCAACCCCGTCAGCCAGGCGCCGGGGTTCAAACTGGGCAATGTGCATGTGATGGCCGGGGTGCCCGCGATCTTTGCCGCGATGCTGGCATCGGTCACGCCGACGCTGCAAGGCGGGCTGATGACCCTCAGCCACGCGATCCGGGTGGCGCTGCCCGAGGGGGAGCTGGCAGCGCCCCTCGGGGCCGTTGCCGCGGCCCATCCCGGCGTGGGCATCGGCAGCTACCCGTTCTATCGCGGGGGGCTTGGATCAACGCTAGTGGCGCGGTCCACCGACCGCGCGGCGCTGGCGGCCGCGGTGCAGGCAATCCGCGACATGTGCGCCGTCCTTGGCACCACCGACCTTCAGGAAACCCCGCCCGACTGACGCGCCATGATGGGGCGGCGAGGGTGGGCCAGAGAGGTGGGCCCCGAAGGGGGACGCCGCGATGGGCCGCGCGCGCCGCCCCATCACCGCCTGCGCTGTTCCCGCTTCGGTGCGCGCGACAGGGCGTTGTCCTGCTGCGCGACCTTGGCCAGCAGATGCACCAGCAAGGCGCGCTCCTCAGCGTTCAGCGGTGCCGCGATCCGTTCTTGCGACCGCAGCGCTGCGCCCAGCGACGCGGACAGCAGCGCCGCCCCTTCGGGCGTGATCGCGACGATCTTGGCGCGCCCGTAGGTCGGGCACGGGCGCCAGATCACCAGCCCCCGCCCTTCAAGATTGCGCACCACCGCCGCCAGCGTGCTGCGGTCCAGCGCCAGCAGGCACCCAAGGCTGGCCTGATCCTGCGGCAAAGGGTTTTCAAGCGCCCCCAGCACGCCAAATTGCAGGGGCGCCCGGGTCATAGGGCGCGCAATCGGCGATGGAGGTGGCCATTGCGATCTGGTGGCAGCGGCGCAGCAGATGCCCGGGCATGGCGAACACTGGCGCCTGCACGTCGCCGCCGCCGGGCTTGCGGTCAGTCCGCATCGGGCTGCACGGGCGGGGCGGCGCGCGTGAATGCGTCAAGCGCCTCGCACGCCGCAAAGATCCGCCCGATCACCGGATAGGGTGCCATGTCCACCGCGAAGCGCCGGTTGTTCCAGACCTGCGCGTAAATGCAGATGTCGGCCATGCCCGGCGCGTCCCCGTGCACAAAGGTCCCCGTGCGCGGATCGCCCGCCAGCATCGCCTCCAGCGGCGCGAACGTCGCCGTGACCCAGGTGCGGAACCAGTCGGCCACCGCGGCCTCATCCGCCCCGAACCTGAGGCCCAAGGCCTTCAACACCCGCAAATTGTTCAGCGGATGGATCTCGCAGGCGATCATATACGACAGCGCCCGCACCCGCGCACGGTCCCCCGCGCCGCTCGGCAGCAGGGCGGGGGCGGGATGGGTCTCCTCCAACCATTCAATGATTGCGAGCGATTGGATCAGCACCTCGCCGCCGGGCAGCTCCAACGCCGGGACCAGCCCTTGGGGGTTCTTGGCCAGAAAGGCCGGCGCGCTCTGGGCGCCTGTCTTCAGCGCGCAGCCGACATAGTCATAGGCCAACCCCTTTAGGTTCAGCGCCGCGCGCACCCGCACCGAGGTCGATGAGCGGAAATAGTTGTGCAGGATCAGATCGCTCATCCCTCAGCCCTCCCGCGGTGCGATGGTGGTGGTCAGGGGCGGCAGGCCTGCGATCTCCACCACGCAGACATCGCCGGGGACCAGCGCGCCGACGCCCGCGGGGGTGCCGGTGAAAATCAGATCACCGGGCCGGATTTCAACGCTGCGCGACAGAAAGGTGATGATCTCGGGCACCGGCCAGATCTGCTCAGAAAGATCGGCGTCCTGCTTCACCGCGCCGTTCACGAGCGTGCGGATCGACCCAGCGGCGGGATGGCCGACTTGCCCCACCGGCCGGATCGGCCCACAGGGCGCAGAGCGGTCAAACGCCTTGCCCCAATCCCAGGGGCGGCCCATTTCCTTGGCCTCGGTCTGCAGATCGCGGCGCGTCAGGTCATTGCCAACCCCGTAGCCCCAGACATGGGTCAGCGCGTCCGCCAATGCGATGTCAGTGCCGCCAATGGCGATGGCCACGACCAGTTCACCTTCGAAATGCAGGTTCTGCGTCAGGGGCGGATAGGGAATGACCGCGCCATCATCGACCACCGCATCGGCGGGCTTGGAGAAGAAGAACGGCGGTTCGCGATCCGGGTCCTTGCCCATTTCGCGCGCATGTGCGGCATAGTTCCGGCCAACGCAGAAAATCCGTCGCACCGGGAACCGGGCGTCCGATCCGGCGATGGCCACCGTGGCCTGATTGGCAGGGGGGATCGCAAAACCGGTCATGCGCTGTCCTTCGGTTGCGGAGGCAAGGGGGACAAAGTTCCGCACGGCCCCTGCGGGCTTGTCAATCCGCCCTGACCAGCACAACGCCCCAGCGCAGGGC
>JBLGAC010000050.1:0-29719 GCA_047610385.1 Paracoccaceae bacterium
CGTACGACTTGAACTCGCCGAACTGCTTCGTGATCGCAGCGGTCAGCGTGGTCTTGCCGTGGTCCACGTGCCCGATCGTGCCGATGTTCACGTGCGGCTTGTTGCGCTCGAACTTAGCCTTGGCCATTGTCGGTCTCCGTTTTCTTGTCCAGGAACAAGGCGGCCCTCATGTGAGGGCCCGCCTGTTCTTCCGGTGTGTGTCAGATGGGTTCAGGCAAATTTGGCCTGAATCTCCGCGCTGATGTTCGACGGCACCGCTTCGTAGTGGTCGAACTGCATGCTGAAGTTCGCGCGTCCCGAGGACATGGATCGCAGCGTATTGATATAGCCGAACATGTTGGCAAGCGGCACGAAGCAGTCGATCGAAATCGCGTTGCCGCGCTGCTCCTGACCAGTCACCTGCCCACGACGGGAGGTAAGATCACCGATGATGCCGCCAGTGTATTCTTCCGGCGTCAGCACTTCGACCTTCATCACCGGCTCAAGCATTTTAGCACCGGCCTTTTTGAGGCCTTCGCGCATTCCGGCTCGTGCTGCGATCTCAAAGGCAAGAACCGAGCTGTCGACATCATGGTAGGCGCCGTCCAGCAGCATCACCTTGAAGTCGATAACCGGGAACCCAGCCAGCGGACCGGAGTCCATGACCGATTTGATGCCCTTTTCGACGCCAGGAATAAATTCCTTCGGCACCGAACCACCGACAACCTTGCTTTCGAAGGAGTAACCTTCGCCAGGCTCGGTCGGAGTGATGAGCAGCTTGACGCGTGCGAACTGGCCCGTGCCGCCGGTCTGTTTCTTGTGCGTGTAATCAATCTCGGCTTCGCGCGAAATCGTCTCACGATAAGCAACTTGCGGGGCGCCGATGTTCGCCTCAACCTTGAATTCACGCCGCATGCGATCAACCAAGATGTCGAGGTGAAGTTCGCCCATGCCCTTCATAATGGTCTGTCCGGACTCGATGTCCGTGACCACCCGGAAGGACGGGTCTTCGGCAGCAAGACGCGCGAGGGCGGTGGACATCTTCTCCTGGTCGCCCTTGGTCTTCGGTTCAATCGCAATCTCGATGACCGGATCGGGGAAGGTCATCGTTTCGAGAACCACCTGGTGCGCCGGATCGCAAAGCGTGTCACCCGTGGTCGTGTCCTTGAGGCCGGCCAGAGCGATGATGTCGCCCGCGCCCGCTTCGGTGATCTCTTCACGGTTGTTTGAGTGCATCATCATCATACGACCAACGCGCTCTTTGCGGCCTTTGGTCGAGTTGAAGATCTGATCACCCTTTTTGATGGTGCCAGAATAGATGCGCGTGAAGGTCAGCGAGCCAACGAACGGATCGTTCATGATCTTGAACGCGAGGCCGGAGAACGGCTCTTCGTCCGAAGCATGACGCTCAATGTTGCGGATTTCGCTGTCATCGCCGGGTTTGAAACCGGTGTAGGCCGGGACATCGAGGGGCCCGGGAAGATAATCGATCACCGCGTTGAGCATGGGCTGAACGCCCTTGTTCTTGAACGCAGAGCCGCAGATCACGGGAACGAAGGCCATGGCCAGCGCGCCCTTGCGGATCAGTTTGCGCAGCGTAACCTCGTCGGGCTCGACGCCCTCAAGATACTGCTCCATCGCATCATCGTCCATTTCGACGGCGATTTCGATGAGCTGCGCGCGCATTTCATCGGCACGATCCTGAAGCTCAGGGCGAATATCCTGGATGACCCAGGTCGCACCAAGATCCTCGCCCTGCCAGACCCATTCCTTCATCGCTACAAGGTCAACGTGACCTTCGAGCTCAGTCTCGGATCCGATGGGGAACTGAACCGGGGCGGGAATCGCACCGGTGCGGTCCTTGATCATCTTCACGCAGTTCCAGAAGTCCGCACCGACTTTGTCCATCTTGTTGACGAACACAATCCGCGGAACTTTGTACCGGTCGGCCTGACGCCACACGGTCTCGGTCTGAGGTTCGACGCCGGCGTTGGCGTCGAGCACGCACACTGCACCATCGAGAACGGCGAGCGACCGCTCGACCTCGATGGTGAAGTCGACGTGACCGGGGGTGTCGATGATGTTGAAGCGAAATTTGGCGTCTTCGGGCGTATCGCCCCATTCGCCAGAAGGCATTTCGCCATCATCGGTACGGTACCAGAACGTCGTGGTCGCAGCAGACGTGATGGTGATCCCGCGCTCCTGCTCCTGCTCCATCCAGTCCATCGTCGCGGCGCCGTCATGGACTTCGCCGATCTTATGGGACTTGCCGGTATAGTAGAGGATGCGCTCGGTCGTGGTCGTCTTGCCAGCATCAATGTGCGCCATGATGCCAAAGTTGCGATAACGGGTGAGCGGATATTCGCGGGCCATCGTCTGTGTTCCTTGCGGAGTCTTACCAGCGGTAATGGCTGAACGCTTTGTTAGCGTCGGCCATCTTATGGGTGTCTTCACGCTTCTTTACGGCGGTGCCGCGGCCGTTGACCGCATCGACCAGCTCGTTCGCGAGCCGCTCTTCCATCGTATTTTCGTTGCGCGCGCGGGTGGCGTTGATCAGCCACCGGATCGCCAGCGCTTCGCGGCGCTCGGGACGAACTTCAACGGGGACCTGGTAGGTCGCACCGCCAACGCGGCGGGAACGGACCTCCACGCTCGGCTTGATGTTGTCCAAAGCTTCGTGGAACACTTCGATGGGCGAGCGCTTGAGCTTGCCCTCGACGCGATCCATTGCGCCGTAGATGATCCGCTCAGCCGCGGACTTCTTGCCGTCGTACATGATGTTATTCATGAACTTGGTGAGGATCCGATCGCCAAACTTGGCATCGGGCAGAACCTCACGCTTTACGGCCTGATGACGTCTCGACATCGGGTCTACCTCTTACTTCGGCCGCTTGGTGCCGTATTTCGAACGGCGCTGCCTGCGATCCTTCACGCCCTGCGTGTCGAGCACGCCGCGGAGGATGTGGTAGCGAACGCCGGGAAGATCCTTGACGCGACCACCACGGATCAGGACCACAGAGTGCTCCTGAAGGTTGTGACCCTCACCAGGGATATAAGAAATCACCTCAAAGCCGTTGGTCAGCCGAACCTTGGCCACCTTGCGAAGCGCGGAGTTCGGCTTCTTCGGCGTTGTGGTGTAAACACGGGTGCAGACACCACGCTTCTGCGGGCAAGCCTGCAGATGCATGGATTTCTGGCGCTTCACTTTGGGCTGCCGGGGCTTCCGGATCAGCTGCTGGATCGTCGGCATCGGGCGGACACCCTCTCAACACATTCCCAGTCGCCGCGCTGCCTGAAAGGCGCGCAACACGATAAACCACACAGGAGGGGGCGTTACCCGATCCCGGCGGAGTTTTGCAGAGGATCAGGACCGTGGTCAGGATCTTGCGTTCGCATATTATAGGCTTGGTTGCCGGTTAAGGCCGCTGCGAACAACGAGTCGCTGTGCAGCAAGTCCGCGGAACCTACGGGGGGGGCGGGGAGGTGTCAACTGTCGCTTCACCCTTCGCGCCACTGGCCCCTAAATGCAGCGGCAGGGACGCGAACTGTTGTCTTCGCCGCAGGCCCAAGCAAACCTTAACGCCTTGAAATTAAGCGATACGCCTTCGATTCCGACAGATGCCTCTTGGCACGCACGCATTGATGCACGCGTCACCAGCATCGCCAACCAATCACCGATTAGGCGCGCGCAACCGACTCGGGCCCCCATCGCACCAGCCCCGAACGGCACAGGGCCCGACCGTCCCCGGTCGGGCCCTGCCCTGCCCCGCGATGGGGGCCATGCCTGTGTGGCGTGTCAGTCGTCGATGGCGTCGACGCCGATGGCAACCGGGGCCAGCGCCGCGGCCGCCTTGGCGGCCGCTTCAGCTTCAGCCTGACGCTGGGCCAATATGCGCCCGTCACGTTCTGCTGCGATCCGCTTCATGTCCGAGGTCGCGCCGCCCGTGCCCGCCGGGATAAGACGCCCAACGATCACGTTCTCCTTCAGGCCGACAAGCTTGTCGCGCTTGCCCTGCGTCGCCGCCTCAGTCAGCACCCGCGTCGTTTCCTGGAACGATGCTGCGGAGATGAACGAGCGGGTCTGCAGCGACGCCTTGGTGATGCCCAGCAGCACCGGCTCTCCGGTGGCGATGCGCAGCTCCTTGGCGCCCTTTTTGGCACGGTCCTTCAACTTGGCGTTCGCCTCGTCAAACTCCGTCCGGTCGACCTGTTCGCCCTTCAGCAGCGTGGTGTCGCCTCCGTCGAGCACTTCGACCTTCTGAAGCATCTGGCGGACGATCACTTCGATGTGTTTGTCGTTGATCTTCACGCCCTGCAGTCGGTAGACGTCCTGAACCTCAGTCACGAGATACTCGGCCAGTGCCTCAACCCCGAGGATACGCAGGATATCATGCGGCGCCGGGTTGCCATCGAGTAGATATTCGCCGCGGGCAATGAAGTCACCTTCCTGCACCGCGATGTGTTTGCCCTTGGGCACCAGGTATTCGACGGGCTCTTTGCTGTCGTCCTGCGGCTCAATGGTGATGCGGCGCTTGTTCTTGTAATCGCGTCCAAACCGCACGATGCCATCGACTTCGGCGATGATCGCATGATCCTTGGGACGGCGCGCTTCGAACAATTCCGCCACGCGCGGCAGGCCGCCCGTGATGTCCTTGGTCTTGGCACCTTCGCGCGGGATACGGGCCAGCACGTCCCCAACCCGGATGTCCGCACCGTCCTCAACCGACAGAATGGCGTCCACCGACATTGGATAATGCGCGGGGTTGCCGTTTGCCAGCCGCACCGGCTCTCCGGTGTCGGGGTCCATCAGGATAACCTCAGGCTTGAGGTCATTGCCCTTCGGTGCCGAACGCCAATCGATCACGATCCGCTGCGCGATGCCCGTCGCCTCATCCGTGTCTTCCTTGACGGAGAACCCGAGGTTGAGATCGACGTATTTCACGCGGCCAGCTTTTTCCGCAATGATCGGCAGCGTGTAGGGATCCCACTCCGCCAGCTTCTGGCCGCGTTCGACCTGATCACCTTCTTTGATCAACAGACGCGAGCCATAGATCAGCTTGTGCGTTGCCCGCTCCACCGGCTCCGCGCCGCGCTTGTCCATGATGGCGAGCACCACGTTGCGGCCCATCACGATGACGTCGCCATCGGCGGTCTCGATCAGGTTGCGGTTGCGGATTTCCAGCTCACCTTCCTGCGATGCCTCAACGAACGAATTGTCCGTCACGTTGGCGGCGCCGCCGATGTGGAAGGTACGCATGGTCAGCTGCGTGCCGGGTTCCCCGATCGACTGCGCGGCGATGATGCCGACAGCTTCGCCCGGGTTCACGGTGGTGCCGCGGGCAAGATCGCGCCCGTAGCATTTCGCGCACACACCGTCTTCCAGCTCACAGGTCAGCGGCGAGCGGATGTAGATCGACGGCACTTCGGCCGCGTCGATCAGATCGGTGTGCTGTTCTTCGACCATCACGCCCGCGGGCACAATCACTTCGCCGGTGACCGGGTGGCAGATGTCGCCATGCGGATAACGGCCAAGCGAACGTTCGCCGAGCGACGCAATCACAACACCGCCATCGATCACCGGCGCAATGGTGATGCCGATGTTGGTACCGCAATCGACGGCGCGCACGATGCAATCCTGCGCAACGTCCACCAGACGACGCGTCAGGTAGCCCGAGTTTGCCGTCTTCAACGCCGTGTCCGCGAGGCCCTTACGCGCACCATGGGTGGAGTTGAAGTATTCAAGAACGGTCAGACCTTCCTTAAAGTTCGACACGATCGGCGTCTCGATGATCTCACCCGATGGCTTGGCCATCAGGCCGCGCATGGCGGCCAGCTGGCGCATCTGGGTGGGAGATCCACGGGCCCCGGAATGGGACATCATGTAGACCGAGTTCAGTTCCTGCTCGACCCCGTCCACGACCTGCACGGCCGAAATACGGTTCATCATCTCAGCAGCGACGCGATCGGTGCACTTGGCCCAGGCGTCGACGACTTTGTTGTACTTTTCGCCCTGAGTGATCAAGCCGTCGAGATACTGCTGTTCGAATTCCTTCACCAAGTCGCGGGTCTCGTTGACCATCGCCCATTTGGTATCGGGGATCAGCATGTCGTCCTTGCCGAAGGAGATACCGGCTTTGCACGCTTCCTGGAAGCCAAGCGACATGATCCGGTCACAGAAGATGACCGATTCCTTCTGACCGCAGTGGCGGTAGACAAGATCGATGACCTCGGAGACTTCTTTCTTACGCAGAAGGCGGTTCACCAGCTCATACGGCGTGCGGGTGTTCATGGGCAGCAGCGCGCCCAGCTTCATGCGGCCCGGTGTGGTCGCATAGCGGCGCTGAACCATCACGCCGTTTTCGTCCATCTCCTCAACGCGGGCGTTGATTTTGGAGTGCAGATGCACCGCGCCGATGTGCAGCGCATGCTCAAGCTCATCACGCGAGGCAAAGGTCATGCCTTCGCCCGGCAGGCCGGCGCGCTCAGTGCTGAGGTAATAGATCCCCAGAACCATGTCCTGCGACGGCACGATGATCGGCTTGCCGTTTGCGGGGGACAGCACGTTGTTGGTCGACATCATCAGCACGCGCGCTTCAAGCTGGGCTTCCAGCGAGAGCGGAACGTGAACGGCCATCTGATCGCCGTCGAAATCGGCGTTG
This sequence comes from Paracoccaceae bacterium, assembly GCA_047610385.1. Lineage (GTDB taxonomy): Bacteria > Pseudomonadota > Alphaproteobacteria > Rhodobacterales > Rhodobacteraceae > JBOCEF01. The sequence goes on from JBLGAC010000050.1 coordinate 6,639, forward strand.
AAGGCTGAACAAACCAACGGATGCAGCTGGATCGCCTTGCCCTCGATCAGCACAGGTTCGAACGCCTGGATGCCAAGACGGTGAAGCGTGGGCGCGCGGTTCAACAGAACCGGGTGCTCGCGGATCACTTCATCGAGGATGTCCCAGACCTCCGGACGCTCTTTCTCAACAAGCTTTTTGGCCTGTTTGACGGTGCTGGACAGGCCCTTCGCGTCGAGACGCGAGTAGATGAAGGGCTTGAACAGCTCCAACGCCATTTTCTTTGGCAAGCCGCACTGATGCAGCTTCAGCTCCGGCCCGGTCACAATCACGGAGCGGCCAGAGAAATCGACGCGCTTGCCCAAAAGGTTCTGGCGGAAGCGGCCCTGTTTGCCCTTGAGCATGTCCGACAGCGATTTCAGCGGGCGCTTGTTGGCACCCGTGATCACGCGGCCACGACGGCCGTTGTCGAACAGCGCATCTACCGATTCCTGCAACATCCGCTTTTCGTTGCGAATGATGATGTCCGGCGCGCGCAGCTCAATCAACCGCTTGAGGCGGTTGTTGCGGTTGATCACCCGGCGATACAGATCGTTGAGATCGGACGTCGCGAAGCGGCCACCATCCAGCGGCACCAGCGGGCGCAGCTCAGGCGGGATCACTGGAACGACGGTCAGGACCATCCATTCCGGGCGGTTGCCGGATTCCTGGAAGCTTTCAACCAGCTTGAGCCGCTTGATGATCTTCTTGGGCTTCAGCTCACCGGTCGCTTCGGAGAGATCTTCGCGCAGCTGGTCGGCCTCAGCGTCGAGGTCGATGGCGGCGAGCATCTCACGGATTGCCTCAGCGCCGATGCCGGCACGGAACGCGTCCTCACCATATTCGTCCTGGCGGTCGAGGAATTCTTCTTCGGTCAGCAGCTGGCCATGCTTGAGGTCGGTGAGGCCCGGCTCAATAACCACATACTGTTCGAAGTACAAAATCCGCTCAAGATCGCGCAGCGTCATGTCAAGCATGAGGCCGATGCGGCTCGGCAGTGATTTCAGGAACCAGATATGCGCAACGGGCGCGGCGAGCTCAATATGGCCCATCCGCTCACGGCGCACCTTCTGGAGCGTGACTTCGACGCCACACTTTTCGCAGGTGACGCCGCGGTATTTCATACGCTTGTATTTGCCGCACAGGCATTCGTAGTCCTTGATCGGACCAAAAATGCGCGCGCAGAACAGACCGTCGCGCTCAGGCTTGAACGTGCGGTAGTTGATGGTCTCAGGCTTTTTGATCTCGCCGTAGGACCAGCTCAGAATACGCTCCGGGCTGGCCAGCGTGATCCGGATCTCATTGAAAGTCTTCGGCGCCGCGATCGGGTTGAAGACGTTGCTCACATCATGGTTCATCAAGGTGCTCCGTCAAAGCCCCCAAAAATATTCCGCCCCTGGCGCGCGCCCTCGGGGGATCGGGGCGCGCGCGGACGAGGGGCGGTCAGTCCTCGTCGTCAGAGGTGTCGAGCAGCTCCATGTTCAGGCCCAGCGAGCGGATCTCCTTGACGAGAACGTTGAACGATTCCGGAATACCGGCCTCGAAATTGTCCTCGCCCTTGACGATCGACTCATAGACCTTGGTGCGTCCAGCCACGTCATCCGACTTCACCGTCAGCATTTCCTGCAAGGTGTAGGCGGCGCCGTAAGCTTCGAGCGCCCAGACCTCCATCTCGCCGAAGCGCTGGCCGCCAAACTGCGCCTTGCCGCCCAAGGGCTGCTGGGTGACCAGCGAGTACGGGCCCGTGGAACGTGCGTGGATCTTGTCATCCACCAAGTGATGCAGCTTCAGCAGGTACTTGACGCCCACTGTGACCTGACGCGCGAACTGTTCGCCCGTGCGTCCGTCATAGACCGTCGACTGGCCAGAGACGTTGAAGCCCGCGCGGATCAGCGCATCGTTCACGTCGGCTTCTTTGGCGCCATCGAAAACCGGGGTCGCGATCGGCACGCCTTCCTGCACGTTCTCCGCCGCCTCGATCAGCTCCGCATCGGTCATGTCCGCGGTGGCGCTTTCGTAGACTGCAGGCGTGTAGGCCAGACGCATCGCATCCTTCACCGGGGTCAGATCGCCTTCGCGGCGATAGACCTTCAGCGCAGCGGCGATGCCTTGGCCCAGACCGCGCGCGGCCCAGCCCATGTGCGTCTCAAGGATCTGCCCGACGTTCATGCGCGACGGCACACCCAGCGGGTTCAACACCAGATCGACGGGGGTGCCGTCGGCTAGGAAGGGCATGTCTTCCTCAGGCACCACGCGGGACACAACGCCCTTGTTGCCGTGACGTCCGGCCATTTTGTCGCCCGGCTGCAGCTTGCGCTTCACCGCCACGAACACCTTGACCATCTTCATCACGCCCGGGGGCAAATCGTCGCCACGGCGAACCTTTTCGACCTTGTCCGTGAAGCGCGCGTTCAGCACCGATTTCTGGGCGTCGAACTGCTTGTTCAGCTCCTCAACGATCGAGGCGTCGGCTTCGTCAGCCAAGGCAAGCTGCCACCACTGACCGCGCGACAGGGTGTCGAGCAGATCATCGGTGACTTCCATGCCCGAACGGACGCCCTTGGGGCCCTTGACCACGATCTTGCCAAAGATCAGTTCCTTGAGGCGCTGGTAGATATTGCGCTCAAGGATGACCAATTCATCGTCGCGGTCACGGGACAGGCGGTCGACTTCTTCACGTTCAATCTGAAGCGCGCGTTCGTCTTTTTCAACGCCGTGGCGGTTGAAAACGCGGACCTCAACGATGGTGCCGAAATCACCCGGGGGCATGCGCATCGACGTATCGCGCACGTCGGACGCCTTCTCACCGAAGATGGCGCGCAGAAGCTTTTCTTCCGGCGTCATCGGGCTTTCGCCCTTCGGCGTGATTTTGCCGACCAGAATGTCGCCCGGACCCACATCGGCACCAATATAGACGATGCCAGCTTCATCCAGATTGCGCAGGGCTTCTTCGCCCACGTTCGGGATGTCGCGGGTGATTTCCTCCGGACCAAGCTTGGTGTCGCGGGCCATCACCTCATATTCCTCGATGTGGATCGAGGTGAAGATGTCTTCCTTGGCAACGCGTTCACTGATGAGGATACTATCCTCATAATTGTAGCCGTTCCACGGCATGAACGCGACGAGCACGTTCTTGCCGAGCGCCAGTTCGCCCAGATCAGTCGATGGACCGTCGGCAACAACGTCGCCGGCTTTGACATGATCGCCCACCTTCACCAGCGGACGCTGGTTGATGCAGGTGTTCTGGTTGGACCGCTGGAACTTGCGCAGACGATAGATGTCCACGCCGGGATCGCCCGGCTCCATTTCGTCGGTGACACGCACAACGATGCGCACAGCGTCGACCTGATCGATGACGCCGCCACGACGGGCGGTGATCGCCGCGCCGCTGTCGCGTGCCACGATCATTTCAATGCCCGTGCCAACGAACGGCGCGTCGGCTTTCACCAGCGGCACAGCCTGACGCTGCATGTTCGACCCCATCAGCGCGCGGTTCGCGTCATCGTTCTCAAGGAACGGGATCAGCGATGCGGCGACGGAGACGAGCTGCTTGGGCGACACGTCGATCAAGGTGATGTTTTCACGCGGGGACAGCATAAAGTCGCCGGCCTTGCGGGTGGACACCAGCTCGTTCTTGAACGTGCCTTCGGGGGTCAGCGACGCGTTGGCCTGCGCAATAGTGTGGCGCATTTCTTCGGTTGCGGACATGTAGATGACTTCGTCTGTCACCTTGCCGTCGGTCACTTTGCGATACGGCGTCTCGATGAAGCCATAGCGATTCACGCGGGCAAACGACGCCAACGAGTTGATCAGGCCGATGTTCGGGCCTTCCGGCGTCTCAATCGGGCACATGCGGCCGTAATGGGTCGGGTGCACGTCGCGCACCTCAAAGCCCGCACGTTCGCGTGTAAGACCGCCCGGGCCAAGCGCCGAGAGGCGACGCTTGTGCGTCACTTCGGACAGCGGGTTGGTTTGGTCCATGAACTGCGACAGCTGCGAAGAGCCGAAGAATTCACGCACCGCCGCCGCTGCCGGTTTGGCGTTGATCAGGTCCTGGGGCATGACATTGTCGATCTCAACCGACGACATCCGCTCCTTGATCGCGCGCTCCATGCGCAGCAGGCCGACGCGATACTGGTTTTCCATCAGCTCGCCGACCGACCGCACGCGGCGGTTGCCGAGATGGTCGATGTCGTCCACGTCGCCGCGGCCATCACGCAGTTCGACCAGCGCTTTGATTACGGCGATGATGTCTTCGCGGCGCAGGGTGCGCTTGGACGGGTCAACATCCAGATCGAGACGCATGTTCATCTTCACGCGGCCAACGGCCGAGAGGTCATAACGCTCGCTGTCGAAGAACAGGCCTTCGAACATCGTTTCCGCAGCTTCAACGGTCGGCGGCTCGCCAGGACGCATCACACGGTAGATGTCGAGCAGCGCCTGCTCGCGGTTCATGTTCTTGTCCACCGCCATCGTGTTCCGCATCCACGGACCGATGTTGATGTTGTCGATGTCCAGCGTCGGGATCTTGTCGATCCCGGCGTCAAGCAGCGCCTGAACGTTTTCTTCGTTCAGCTCGTTGCCAGCTTCGACATAGATCAGGCCGGTCTTGACGTTGATGATGTCATGGGCGGCAAAACGGCCGTACAGACGCTCAATCGGTTCAAGAACCCGGGTGACGTTGCCGTCTTCGAGCAGCATGTTGATGCGGCGCGGGGTGATTTTTTTGCCAGCTTCGAACAACACTTCGCCGCTGTCGGCATCAACCAGATCGTAATCGGGCTTGGTTGCCTTCAGACGGTCGCCGTTGAACGGAAGTGACCAGCCGTTTTTCTCATGCTTGTAGACCACGGTGCCGTAGAAGGCCTCCATGATCTGGTCCTGGTCCAGACCCAGCGCGTACAGCAGCGACGTCACCGGCAGTTTGCGGCGACGGTCAATGCGCGCAAACACGACGTCTTTGGCATCGAATTCGAAATCGAGCCACGAGCCGCGATAGGGAATGACGCGCGACGCGAACAGCAGCTTGCCCGACGAATGAGTCTTGCCTTTGTCATGGTCAAAGAAAACACCAGGTGACCGATGCATCTGCGACACAATGACACGCTCAGTGCCGTTCACGACAAAGGTGCCGTGCAGGGTCATCAGGGGCATGTCGCCCATGTAGACGTCCTGCTCCTTGATGTCCTTGACGGACTTGGCGCCGGTGTCTTCGTCCACTTCGAACACGATCAGCCGCAGCGTGACCTTCAACGGGGCGCTGTAGGTCATGTCGCGCTGCTGGCATTCTTCAACGTCGTATTTGGGGTGTTCCAGCTCGTACTTGACGAACTCCAGCACCGCAGTCTCGTTGAAGTCCTTGATCGGGAAAACCGACTGGAACACGCCCTGGATGCCGTCGCCATCCGTGGGGGTCGCCTTGTCGCCCGATTTCAGGAACAGATCATAGGAAGATTTCTGAACCTCGATCAGGTTCGGCATCGCCGCAACTTCGCGAATCTTGCCAAAGTGCCTGCGGATGCGCTTTCTGCCGGAATGCATAACGGACATGCTCAGTCTATCCTTGTGCTTCATGCGCCTCAGTGCCGGTTGGGAACCGGAACGAGGGCCATCCGCGGTGCTGCCAGATCCTATGCCGCAGCCGCGTCCCACCGCAGCCGTCCCCGGATCTGAAGCGCCCTCTGAGACGTCCCCTTGCGAAATCAGGATCACGAGGGCTCATTCCCATCGTGAACCGTTCATCCGTTGGCCTTTTTCAAGGCCGGGGGCGTCCGAGACGACGCGAGCCGCACCCGCAGCAAGCAGCGGGTGCGGCCCATTTTCATGGATCAGTGCGTGCCGGAAGCGGCACGCAAGCAAATCACTTCAGTTCGACGGTGGCGCCAGCTTCTTCGAGCTTCTTCTTCAGCTCTTCAGCTTCGTCCTTGGAAACCTGCTCTTTAACTGCCTTGCCGCCGGCCTCAACGAGGTCCTTGGCTTCTTTCAGGCCGAGACCGGTGATCGCACGGACCTCTTTGATCACGTTGATCTTTTTGGCACCGGCTTCGACGAGGATCACGTCAAACTCGGTCTGGACCTCAGCGGCTTCGCCGGCTTCGGCGGGACCAGCCATCATGACGGCGCCACCGGCGGCCGGCTCGATGCCGTAGTCGTCTTTGAGGATGTTCTTCAGCTCATTGGCCTCAAGGAGGGTGAGGGCCACGAGCTGCTCGGCGAGGTTTTTAAGATCAGCCATTTGTCTCTTCCAGTTTCGTCTTGAGTGTCGGTCGCATCACAGGGGGTGTCCCTGTGACAAGAATTCAGCCGCCTCAGGCGTCCTCTTTTTCCGTAATGGTTTTGAGGATGCCTGCAATGTTGGTCGCCGGAGCAGTGATCGCAGAAATGATGTTCGACGCGGGGGCAATAAGAGCACCCACGATCGAGGCCAGCACTTCTTCACGCGACGGCATGTTGGACAGAGTCCGAACGCCTTCGCGGTCAAGCACCGTCTCGCCCATGGCGCCACCAAGAACAACGAGCTTGTCGTTTTTCTTGGCGTACGCCTCAATCACTTTGGCCGGGGTCACCGGATCCGCAGCGTAGGCGAGGAGGGTCTGCCCCGTAAGGATCGAAGCAATGCCTTCGCACGGCTTGCCCTTCAGAGCGATCTTGGCGAGCTTGTTCTTGGCGACGCGAACCATGCCACCAGCTTCACGCATCTGGTTGCGAAGGTTCGTCATCTCGGCGACCGTGAGGCCAGCGTAGTGACAAACGATCACTGCGCCTGAGTCAGCGAAGGCCTGGTCGAGTTCGGCGACCACAGCTTCTTTCTGCGCTCTATCCACGGGTATCTCCGTAATTTGGCGAAGGTTTCCCCTCGCCGGCTCCAAGGCACCGCATTCCGGGCCAGGCCCGATCTGCGGCTCTCTTCAGTCCCGTCTCGGGTCCTGAGAGGCGCCAGGATCGCTGTCACCAGCGGTCTGATCGTCACTCATTCACCGTCTATGGCGGGCAATTAAGGTGCCCCGAAGGACCCCTCCCGCCGTCTGAGACAGGTTGAAAACCGGACCTAAGCCCGGCCTTCAGACGCCGCCATCTTCCCGAAGGAAGACAGCGGAACCTCTCACTCTGACGCGATCGCGGATGCGACGTCGAGCGTCACGCTCGGCCCCATGGTGGAGCTGAGCACGATTTTCTTCACGTAGGTGCCTTTGGCGCCTGACGGCTTGGCACGCATCACGGCACCGACGAAGGCGCGGACGTTCTCGATCAGCTTGGCGTCGTCGAAGGATGATTTGCCGACGCCGGAATGAACCACGCCCGCCTTCTCAGCCTTGAACTGCACTTCGCCACCCTTGGCCGCTTCGATCGCCGTTTTCACGTCCATCGTCACGGTGCCGACTTTGGGGTTCGGCATCAGGTTGCGCGGGCCAAGGATTTTGCCCAGGCGGCCCACGATCGGCATCATGTCCGGGGTCGCGATGCAGCGGTCGAATTCGATCTTGCCGGACTGGATGATCTCCATCAGGTCCTCAGCACCGACGATGTCGGCACCGGCCGCGAGCGCTTCTTCGGCCTTCGGGCCGCGGGCGAACACAGCGACACGCATGGTCTTGCCGGTGCCGTTGGGCAGCTGGCACACGCCACGGACCATCTGGTCAGCGTGGCGCGGGTCAACACCCAAGTTCAACGCAATTTCGACAGTTTCATCGAATTTTGCGGTGGCGTTGGCTTTAACCAGCGCAATTGCGGCCGCGAGGGCCATGTTGTGCTTACCTTCGTAGGCGGCACGGGCGGCGGTGATGCGTTTTCCGATTTTTGCCATGACGATCAGCCCTTCACTTCGATGCCCATGGACTTCGCGGAGCCCAGGATGATCTGCATGGCGCCGTCGACGTCGTTGGCGTTGAGGTCGGGCATCTTCGCTTCTGCGATCTCGCGCAGCTGCTTGATGGTGATCGAGCCGACGGTTTCGCGACCGGTCAGCTTGGCGCCCGATTTCAGTTTGGCGGCCTTCTTGATCAGGAACGACGCTGGGGGCGTCTTCACGACGAAGGTGAAAGATTTGTCCTGATAGTAGGTGATGATCACGGGGCACGGCGCACCGATCTCAAGACCTTGGGTCGCCGCATTGAATTCTTTGCAGAACCCCATGATGTTGATGCCGCGCTGACCCAGCGCAGGACCGATGGGCGGCGAGGGGTTGGCCTTGCCGGCCGGAACCTGAAGCTTCAGGCTGCCGATGATTTTCTTCGCCATTATGGCGTCTCCTCAATATCCCGGCCTCGGAACGCGTCCGCGAGGCCTTTGCGGTAGCGGTTCGGCTCAGGCGACGCGTCGCCCTCCCCTCCCGCAAAGATGCGATCCCGAAGGGCCGCTCACCCTCAGCCCTGCTTCTGGACCTGAGTGTATTCCAATTCGACCGGCGTAGCGCGGCCGAAGATCGACACGGTGACCTTGAGGCGGGCGTTCTCTTCGTCCACTTCTTCAACCGTGCCGCCAAAGCTTTCGAACGGACCGTCGGTGACTTTCACCTGCTCGCCGATCTCGAAAGTGATCCCGGGGCGCGGACGCTCCAACCCTTCCTCAACTTGGTTGAGGATGCGCGCCACTTCGGCGTCGCGCAGGGGGCTGGGCTTGCCCATCGGGCCCAGGAAACCAGTCACCCGGTTCACGCTCATCACCGCGTGATAGGCCGCGTCGCTCATCTCCATCCGGACCAACACGTAGCCCGGCATGAAGCGCCGTTCGACCTGCACCTTTTTGCCGCGGCGCATCTCGACCACTTCTTCGGTCGGGACCAGCACCTCTTCGATCTCTTCCACGAGACCGTTCTGGCGCGCAGCCTCCTTGATCGCCTCGGCCACCTTCTTTTCGAAGTTGGAAAGGACGTTCACAGTGTACCAGCGCATGGCCATGGTCGGCTCGATCCCCGTCTTCGCGGCGCGTGGTGCGCCGCATTTTTATTCTTTCGCACCTTGTGGCGCGCCGCTTGCCCATCCGATCGCCGCGCGTTTTGCGCTGTTTCGGAAAAGGCCAAACGCGCCAGTCAACGAATCGACCCGGCGCGCATTCAAAGCATGAGACTGTGGCCGGTATCCCCCACACCGACACATGTCAACCCTGAGGGGGTGAACAGGCGGTGCGCAAAGACCCTGTGATCAGCCTGCCAGCCCCAGAATCTGGTCGATGCCAAGGCCGATGATCGAATCTATGGTAAAGAAGAAAATCGCGGCGACAGTCGCCATCACGAACACCATCGTGGTGGTGACGGTGGTTTCCTTGCGCGACGGCCACACGACCTTAGATGCCTCGGCGCGCACCTGCTGCACGAACTGCGCTGGGTTAACCTTGGCCATGGGCGCGGGCCCCTTTTTCCGGTGCGGCGAACGATTTTGCGGCGACCGGGCCTGTCGCACCCGGTTTGGCCCCCGGCAATGCGAGGGCTACGGCGTCGTGGCAGGGGCGGAGGGATTCGAACCCACGACCTACGGTTTTGGAGACCGTCGCTCTTCCAGCTGAGCTACGCCCCTGTCCCGACGCGACGCATCTTCTACGAGGCTTCCTCAGGCGGGTCAAGCACCCCCGGGATGCATTCGGTTGATGGCATGCCAAGGGTCGGCGGTCAGTGATCGGGAACCGTCAGCATGCGGCTTTGCAGACCGCGCACCAGCTGGACCTGCTTGGCGCTGATTGCCGCCACCTGCCAGCCGCCAAGCCGCGCGCCAACATGCACGTAATCAACCTTGCCAGCAGGCATGCGCACCAGTGCGCGCCAATCGCCGGGGGCACCAAAAATCCCGATCAGCGCAAGGCCCGTGCTGGCAAAACCGTCGCGGGTGCCGCCAGTGATCTCCCCTGGTGCGGTGGCACCGTGGGTCGGGACCGGCCCGTCATCGGCCATGTCTTTGGCGGCCGTTGCGGTCAGATCCTGCGGGGGCACGGCCCCTACACCGGTAGGGCGTGGTTGCGGGCGCGGTGTGGGGTCGAAGGCTGGTGCTGCGGCGGTCCCACCAGTGCGGGAACGGGTCAGGTTGGTGGCCACGCGCGGCCGGGGAACCGGCATTCGCACGCCGCCGATCACCACCGCTTCTGCGGCCACAGGTGCGGCGATGCCGGGCCGCGCGGCAGGGGGCGGCGCCGCGCCCGGTGCCGTGGCCGCACTGGCCACACCCCCGAACGCCATGCCGCACAGCATTGCGAATGCCGCCACCCTGCTACGCGCCCCGGCCATGATCAGGTCGACGCCGTGGTCAACGCCTGATCAAGATCGGCGATCAGATCATCCGCGTCCTCAATCCCGATCGACAGGCGCACGACTGACGGACCCGCGCCCGCCGCTTCCTGCTGCTCAGGCGTCAGCTGGCGATGGGTGGTGGACGCCGAGTGGATGATCAGCGACCGCGTGTCCCCCAGATTGGCGACATGAGAGAAGATCTCCACACCGTCGACCAGCTTCATGCACGCCTCATACCCGCCCTTGAGCGCAAATGTGAACATCCCGCCCGTGCCCTTGGGGTAAAGCTTTTTCGCCCGCCGCGCGTAGGGCGAGGATTTAAGCCCGGCATACGTTACCGCCGCGACCGCGGGATGGGTTTCAAGCCATTCAGCGATTCTTTTGGCGTTGGCGCAGTGGCGATCCATGCGCAGGGACAGCGTTTCAATGCCCAGCAGGGTCAGGAACGCGTTCTGCGGTGCCATGGTCATGCCCAGATCACGCAGACCCACGGCGTGGCAGTGCAGCGTGTAGCTGAGCTGGCCGAACGTTTCATGGAACTTCAGGCCGTGATAGGCGGGCTCGGGCTGGGACAGCGACGGATATTTGTCCGAGGCCGACCAGTCAAAGGTCCCACCATCGACCACCGCGCCACCCATGGCCTGCCCTGAACCGGACAGGTATTTCGTGGTCGAATGCACCACAAGATCGGCACCCAGCTTGAACGGCTGGCACAGATACGGCGTTGCCGCGGTGTTGTCGACGATCAGCGGCACACCCTTGGCCTTCGCAATCTTGGCGATGCGCGGGATGTCGGTGACATGGCCACCGGGGTTCGACACGGATTCGCAGAAGATCGCCTTGGTGCGCTTGGTGCAGGCGCGCGCCACTTGGCCGGGCTCGTCGATGTCGACGAATTTCGCCTCCCAGCCAAAACGCTTGAACGTCTGGCTGAACTGGGTGATCGAACCGCCGTAAAGCCGGGTGGAGACGACAACATTGTCGCCCGGCGACATCAGCGGGAACAGCGCCAGCACCTGCGCCGCATGGCCCGACGACGTGCACGTCGCGCCCACGCCACCTTCCAGCGTTGCGATGCGTTCTTGCAGAACGCTGGTCGTGGGGTTGGTCAGGCGCGAATAGATGAACCCCACTTCCTGAAGGTTGAACAGCGCGGCGGCATGGTCCGCGTCGCGGAACACATAGGCGGTGTTTTGATAGATCGGGGTTTGCCGCGCGCCGGTGGTCGGATCGGGCTTGGCGCCTGCGTGAACCTGAAGCGTGTCGAAACCAAAGCTTTTCGGGCCTTCGGTCATGGAATTTCTCTCCCGCATTCTTCTTTTTGCTCGGCGCGATGTGGCGCCGGAGCGTCTGATTGCGTCGCGATGGTATCGAAAGACACGGGTTTGAACAGCCGGGAATGAATGCCAGAGCGATATCGCTGATTGATTGACGGATCAATCAATCAGCGATATCCTACATTCCTGACCTTGATGCGAGAATTCACACCATGTCCGCCGCACGTCCCCGCCCCCCCCGCGTGATCGCGCCTGAGGAGGTCCGCCGCAAAGCCCTCGTCGATGCCGTGATCCGAGAGGTCGGCACCGCAGGGACGCTTGACGTCACAGTGGCGCGGATCGCGCGGGCCGCAGGCATGTCCCCGGCGCTAGCGCATCACTATTTCGGGTCCAAGGAACAGATGCTGCTGGCTGCCATGCGCCGCCTTCTGAAAGATTTCCGGGCCGAAGTCCGCGCCCGTCGCGCTGAGGCGCACGGGCCCCGCACCCGCCTGTCCGCCGTCGCCAAGGCCAGTTTCGGCGCAGGACAGCTGGACCGGGCGGTGATTTCGGCCTGGTTGCTGTTTTACCAGCAGGCGCAGGTGTCGACCGACGCCGCGCGGCTGCTGGCAGTCTATCGCCGCCGCCTGCATGGCATGTTGATGCACGATCTGCGCGCATTGCTGCCCCAGGACGCCGCGCGCCGCGTCGCGCTAAGCTTTGGCGCGCTGATCGATGGGTTTTATCTGCGCCAAGCGCTTGGCGGCACCGACCCGCAGGCCCCCGACCGGGCAGAGACCGAAGCGCTGGCCATTTCTGCGCTGTCGGCCATGATTGCCGCCGAAGGCGCACAGCGCTGATCCAAAGGAGAGACACGACATGCTGAAGATCTGGGGACGCGCCACATCGGCGAACGTGCAGGCCGCCACATGGGCCGCGGCAGAATTGGACCTGCCGACGGAACGCATCGACTGGGGCGGCAAGTTTGGCGGCAACGACGATCCCGCCTTCCGCGCCATGTCCCCCGCCGGGCTGGTGCCCGCGATGCAGGACGGCGATCTGACCCTGTTCGAAAGCCCCGCCATGGTGCGCTATCTGGGCGCAAAATATGGCAATGACGCCTTCTGGCCCACCGATCCGGCCGCGCGCGCCGTGCTGGACCAATGGGCCGAATGGGCGAAAGGCACGTTTTACTCCGTCGTGATCGGCAGCCTGTTTTTCAACCTGATCCGCGTGAAGGCCGCGGACCGCAATGCCGCGACGATGGCTGTGGCTGAGGCGAACGCCGCCACCTGCGCGCGCACCATTGACGCCCGCATCGGCGCAGGGCCGTGGCTGGCCGGTGATGCGTTCAGCTTTGCCGACGTGATGCTGGGGCACTTTCTGTATCGCTACTACACGCTGGATTTTGCGCGCGCTGTGGCCCCGAACCTTGACGCCTACTATGCCCGACTGTGCGCCCGCCCTGCCTTTGCGCGCCATGTGATGATCAACTACGATGAATTGAGAGCTGAATGACCCGCGCCCAACCCACCGCCTCGCATTTCATCGACGGCGCGCCTGCGGAAGACCCCGCAGGCGCGCTGTTTGACGTGACTTATTCTGCCACCGGCGAAGTGATCGCCCGCCTGCATGAGGCCACGCCCGCCCTGATCGAGCGCGCGATGCAAAGCGCCGCGCGCGCGCAAAAAGAATGGGCCGCCTGGGCACCGGTCGAACGTGGCCGCGTGCTGCGCCGCGCCGCCGACATCATGCGCGTGCGCAACCGCGAATTGTCCGAGCTAGAGACCCTGGACACCGGCAAACCGTTGCAGGAAACGCTGGTGGCCGACGCGGCATCGGGCGCCGACGCGCTGGAATATTTCGGCGGGCTGGCGGGCACCATCAACGGCGAGACGATCCCGTTGGGCGCCGATATGGCCTTCACCCGCCGCGCGCCTTTGGGCGTGTGCGTGGGCATCGGCGCGTGGAACTACCCCCTACAGATCGCCAGCTGGAAGGCCGCCCCCGCGCTGGTCTGCGGCAACGCGCTGGTGTTCAAACCGTCTGAGGTCACGCCCCTGTCCGCCCTGAAATTGGCGGAGATCTTCATGGAGGCTGGCGCCCCCGCAGGTCTGTTCAACGTGGTGCAGGGCGCAGGCGCGGTTGGCGCGGCGCTGGTCACGCATCCCATGGTCGCCAAAGTGTCGTTGACTGGATCGGTGCCCACCGGGCGCAAGGTCTATGCCGCCGCGGCAGCGGGCGTGCGCCACGTGACCATGGAGCTGGGCGGCAAGTCGCCGATCGTGATCTTTGATGACGCCAATCTGGATGACGCCGTCGGCGGCGCGATGCTGGGCAACTTTTATTCCGCCGGGCAGATCTGTTCCAACGGCACGCGGGTTTTCGTGCAAAGGGGCGTGCTGGACGCGTTTCTGGCCAAGCTGACCGCGCGCACTGAGGCGATTGTGCTGGGCGACCCGATGGATGAGGCGAGCCAGATGGGCCCGCTGATTTCCCTCGCCCATCGCACCAAGGTGCTGGACCACATTCGCCGCGGCGTGGACGAAGGCGCGCGGCTGGTGACGGGCGGCGTGATCCCGGCGGGCATGGATGCCGGTGCCTATTTGGCGCCGACCGTTTTTGCCGACGTGACCGATGATATGTCGCTGGCGCGCGAGGAAATCTTTGGCCCCGTGATGTCAGTGCTGGTCTTTGACCATGAGGCCGAGGCGATCGCCCGCGCCAATTCCCTGGACGTGGGCCTGGCCGCGGGCGTGTTCACCCGCGACGTGACCCGCGCCCACCGCGTGGCCAATGCGCTTGAGGCTGGGATCACCTGGATCAACGCCTACAACCTGACGCCGGTTGAGGCCCCGTTCGGCGGTGTGAAGATGTCGGGCGTCGGGCGTGAAAATGGGCGCGCGGCGATCGAGCATTGGTCCGAACTGCGCACCGTGTACCTGAGCATGGGGCCCGTCGACAGCCCCTACTGACGGGACGCCGCGCCCCCACCGCAGCGCCGGTGACGCCGGTTGCGCCCGCGCGGCGGACCGACCCGCGGCACGGGCGGCGGGGGGCCGCGAACATCAAGCCACGCACCCATTGATTGACTAATCGATCAATGGGCGCGCGCCAATCGCGGCGCACCAACCGCGCCTGCTGATTGATCAGCCAATCAATCGTCGCCGCCACCTGCGCGCGGCAAACCCAAGGAGCGACCCCATGGAGGCGGATTTCGTGATCGTCGGCGCCGGATCCGCCGGATGCGCGCTGGCATTCCGGCTGGCCGACAGCGGTGCCTCAGTGATCGTGATCGAGCATGGCGGCACCGATGCCGGGCCGTTCATCCGCATGCCCGGCGCGCTGTCCTATCCCATGAACATGAAGCGCTATGATTGGGGCTATAGCTCTGAGCCAGAGGCGCAGTTGAACGGGCGGCGTCTGGTCTGTCCGCGCGGCAAGGTGATCGGTGGCAGCTCCTCGATCAACGGTATGGTGTATGTGCGCGGTCATGCGCGCGATTTCGATTATTGGGCCAAACAGGGTGCCAAAGGCTGGAGTGGCGCTGAAGTCGCCCCCTATTACCGGCGCATGGAGGACTGGCATGAAGGCGGCCCCTTTCAGGGCGTGCCCCCCGCAGATCCCACCCTGCGCGGTCTTGGCGGCCCCCTGCGCGTGTCGCGCGGCACCCGCGAAAGCCCGCTGACCCGCGCCTTTGTGCAGGCGGGTGCCGAGGCGGGCTGGCCGGTCACCCCCGATTACAACGGTGCCACGCAAGAAGGCTTCGGCCCCTATGACATGACGGTAAAGGACGGGCGGCGCTGGTCCTCAGCCGATGCGTATCTGCGCCCGGCGATCAAGGGCGGGAACTGCACGCTGGTGCGCGCACTGGCCAGCAAGGTCGCGATGGACGGCACCCGCGCAACCGGCGTTGACGTCACCCGCGGCGGCAAGACTGAAACGATCCGCGCACGGCGCGAGGTGATCCTGTCGGCCTCAGCGATCAATTCGCCGATGCTGCTGATGCGCTCAGGCATCGGGCCTGCGGCGCATCTGGCCGCGCATGGCGTCGCGCCGCTGGTCGACCGGCCTGGCGTAGGGTCCAACCTGCAGGACCATCTTGAGGTCTATGTGCAGCAGGCCGCGAGCCAACCAGTGTCGCTGTTCAAATACTGGAACCTGATCGGCAAGGGCTATGTCGGCGCACGCTGGCTGCTGCGCGGTGATGGGCCGGGCGCGTCGAACCAGTTCGAAAGCGGCGCCTTCCTGCGATCAGGCCCTGATGCCGAATACCCTGATCTGCAGATGCATTTCCTGCCCATCGCCGTGCGCTATGATGGCCAGGCCGCGGCTGAGGGCCACGGCTTTCAGGCCCATGTCGGGCCGATGCGGTCCCCATCGCGCGGCACGGTGCGGCTGGGTGCGGGCGGCGCGCCTGAGATCCGGTTCAACTACATGACCGACCCTGAGGACTTCAAAGTGTTCCGCGCTGGCATCCGCGCGGTGCGCAAGGTGTTCGCGCAGGCGGCGTTCGATCCCTATCGCGGACACGAAATATCACCGGGCAAGGGTGCGGACAGTGACGAGGCGCTGGACGCCTTTGTGCGCGAGCATGGCGAGAGCGCCTATCATCCCTGCGGGACTTGCCGCATGGGAGCTTTGGACGATCCGATGGCCGTAGTAGACCCCGAAACCCGTGTGATCGGTGTTGAGGGGCTGCGGGTGGTCGACAGCTCAATCTTCCCGCGGGTGACCTACGGCAACCTGAACGCGCCCTCGATCATGGTTGGGGAAAAGGCGGCGGACATGATTTTGGGGCGCACGCCGCTGCAAGCGGACGGCTAGGCGGCACGGAAAACGCGCATCCGGGCGATGGATCGCCGCGAGGTGGACAAATCTGAGCAAGCTGGCGGCGGCCCTGTTGCAGCGGGTGGCGGCGCGAAATCCCTTCGCATCAAGGCCGCGCCGGATCATGAAGGCCGGATCATCAGCAACAGCGACACCGGGATCAATGAAACCTCTCCTGATCCCGTGAACAGCCGTCAAGGATGTGACCGCTGGCACGCGTGGGCGCATATTCTGGGCCGTCGATCTGTTGCCGCCGCAGCAAGTTGGCGTGTTACGACACAGCAGGCGGCAAGCATTCGCTGCATTTTGGCCTCACCCGCGGTGAAAACTGGCTGCCCCCTGCGATATGTTCCTGAACTTTTCGCCGAACGTAACCGGCGCGGACGTGTGGCAACCGGGCGGGGCGATCCTGTCGCAGCTTCATCTCAGCCAGGTATATTCGGGCAGCGCGTTGACGATTGCTCAACCTCCAGCACCGCCGCGCTGATCAACAAGAGCCCGAGCCCACTGCGCACAAAACGCCCCGACAATGCGGGGCAGCTCCCCAAAAATTGGACACTGATGCTGGCCGCTATGTATTGGCCTTCGACAACGGGTAAAATATACTCCTTATGATGATATTAATTTTGGCCAACCTCATTTGCTGATCAATTTTAAAAATTAACTTATTGATAAGTACTTGATAGGATTTTCGATCACCTTCATCAATTATTCCAGATAGCGCAAGCGTGTCCCCCTGGTTTTGGCACTCGCAACAGCATCACGTCGACCAGCACAGCGGGGGGTACTTTTGGCTTCAGCGACGACATATTGGTCCTGCGCAAGAACCATGCAAATGGCGGGTCGATGACCTTCGGCAGCGCCTCGGTTCTGACGCTTGGCCTCACGCCGGATGCCTATGCCACGGCGCTGCCCAATGGCACGATCAATCTGGTGCCCCATGCGATGCGCGGATGCGGTGCGGACCCATAGGTGCCAGCTGGCCGATGCCATGTTCCGGGTATTTCCTGCGGGCTGACGCCAGCCGCGCAAGACATCTGGACAAGCGTCCAGTTTTTTCGTCTGATGACCGTCCAATCGCCATAAAGCGATCTGCAAACGCGCAACGTCGCGCCGCCGGGAGGGCGGAATGGCTTTTGATTATGTGATCGTCGGCGGTGGCTCTGCCGGGTCCACCCTGGCCGCACGGCTGTCCGAAGACCCCGCCGCGCGCGTGTGTCTGCTGGAGGCCGGGGGGCGCGGTGACAGCATTCTGGTTCGCATGCCCGCCGCCGCGGTGGCGATGCTGCCGGGGCGTCCGAAAATCAGCAACTGGGCCTATGAAACCGTGCCACAGCCCGGCCTTGGCGGGCGCAAAGGCTATCAGCCCCGCGGCAAGGCGCTGGGCGGCTCCAGCGCGATCAACGCCATGCTTTATGCGCGTGGGCACCGCGCGGATTACGACGAATGGGCGGCGATGGGCTGCGATGGCTGGGGCTGGGACGACGTCCTGCCCTATTTCCGCAAGTCTGAGAACAACCTGGTGGGCACCGACGCCGTCCATGGCCGCGACGGGCCTTTGCAGGTGTCGAACCAGCGCGATCCACGCCCGATCAGCCATGCCTTTGTTGAGGCAGCAACCCAGATGCAGCACCGCCGGCGCGACGATTTCAACGATGGCGACAATGAAGGCGTCGGCCTGTTTCAGGTCACCCAGTTCCACGACAAGGCCAAGGCGGGGCAGCGGTGCTCAGCCGCCGCCGCTTATCTGTTCCCGGTGATGGACCGCCCCAACCTGACCGTGATCACCCGCGCCCACGCCACGCGCATTCTGTTCGACGGGACGCGCGCGGTCGGCGTGCAATACCGCAAGGGCCGCGGCACCCATCACGCCATGGCCGCGAAAGAAGTGATCCTGTGCGGCGGTGCGTTCAATTCGCCCCAGCTGCTGCAATTGTCCGGCGTCGGGCGGCCTGAGGATATCACCCCCCACGGCATCGCGATGGTCCACCCCCTGCCCGGCGTCGGTGCCAATCTGCAGGACCATCTGGATTTCACGCTGACCTGGAAGACCCGCGACCGGGACAATTTCGGCATCAGCGCCGTGGCAGGCCTGAACCTGATCAAACACCTGCTGCGCTGGCGCAAGGATGGCGGCGGCATGCTGGCCACGCCCTTTGCCGAAGGGGCCGCGTTCCTCAAGACCGACCCGGCGTTGGACCGGCCCGATGTACAGCTGCATTTCGTGATCTCGATCGTCGACAATCATGCGCGCAAACTGCATCTGGGCCATGGATTTGGCTGCCATGTCTGCGTACTGCGCCCTCGCAGTGCCGGGCGGGTGTTTGTGCAAAGCGCTGATCCGACCGCGGCACCGGGGATCGACCCAAATTTCCTTTCGGACCCGCAGGACATGGCAACCATGATCAAGGGCGTGCGCATGGCGCGCGCGATCCTGGGCGCCCCAGCCCTGGCAAAATACCGCGACACTGAAATGTTCCTGACCGGGCACGAAACCGACGCAGCGCTGGAGGGCCATGTCCGCGCGCGCGCCGACACCATCTATCACCCGGTCGGCACCTGCCGGATGGGCACCGACGACATGGCCGTGACCGACCCCCAATTGCGGGTCCACGGGCTGTCGGGGCTTCGGGTCGTCGACGCGTCAGTCATGCCGCGGCTGATCGGCGGGAATACCAACGCGCCGACCATCATGATCGCGGAAAAAGCCGCCGACATTATCAAACGGGCCCATGCGCCCGCACTCGTTGCTGAATAAGGGAAGGTTTCCGATGCTTGGAACAATGATGAACCGCCAGCTGACCATCAGCTCGCTGATCGAACATGCCGCACGTTATCATGGCGACACCGAAGTGGTGTCGGTGAAAACCACCGGGGGGCTTGAACGCGCCACCTACCGGGAGGTGGAGCGCAATGCGTGCAAGCTGGCCTCAGCGCTCGGCAAGCTGGGGGTGAAATCTGGCGAGCGGGTCGCCACCATCGCGTGGAACAACATCCGCCACCTTGAGATTTATTTTGGCGTCGCGGGCGGCGGCATGGTCTGCCACACGATCAACCCGCGCCTGTTCCCCGAACAGCTGGTTTACATCATCAACCATGCTGAGGATCAGGTCCTGTTCCTCGACCGCACCTTCCTGCCGGTGGCGGCCAAGCTGGGCGAGCATCTGAAAACCGTCAAGGCCGTGGTTCTGATGGGCCCGCGCGACGAAGAGGCCGCCGCCATGGTTGACGGCCTGCTGTTCTACGACGAATTGCTGGCAACCGCTGACCCGGACGCCGTCTGGCCCGAGGTCGACGAAAACGCGCCGTCCAGCCTTTGCTACACCTCCGGCACCACGGGGCACCCCAAGGGCGTGCAATACACCCACCGGTCCACGGTGCTGCATTCGCTGGCGGGCAACCAGCCCGACGGGCTGAACATATCCGCCCGCGATGTGGTGCTGCCGGTGGTGCCGATGTTCCACGTCAACGCGTGGGGCGTGCCCTATGTCGCCGCGATCGTCGGCTGCAAGCTGGTGCTTCCGGGGCCGGGCATGGATGGTGCCAGCCTCGCGGCGCTGATCGATGGCGAAGGGGTGACCCTTGCGCTTGGCGTGCCAACCATCTGGCTGGGGCTGATTGCGGCGCTCAGGGCGGCGGGTTCGACCGCGCCCACGTTGACGCGCACGGTTGTCGGCGGCTCGGCGATGCCGCCCTCAATGGTTGCGATTTTCCGCGATGAATTCGGCACTGACCTGGTTCACGCGTGGGGGATGACCGAAACCAGCCCGCTGGGCACCATCAACCAGCTGCTGCAAAAGCATGAGGCGCTGGACGACAGCGCCAAAGCCGATCTGCGTCTGGGTCAGGGCCGCCCGCCCTATGGCGTTGAATTGCGCCTGGTGAACGAAAGCGGCGCGATTTTGCCCGATGACGGCAAGACCCAGGGCGAATTGCAGATCCGCGGCCATTGGATCGTCGAAAGCTACTTCAAGGCCGGCAAATCGGCGCTGACCATGGATGGGTGGTTTGACACCGGCGACGTCGCGACCATCGACGCCGACGGCTACATGATCATCCGCGACCGGTCCAAGGACATCATCAAGTCCGGCGGTGAGTGGATTTCAACCGTGGAGCTTGAGAACATCGCCGTCGCCCATCCCGGCATCGCCAACGCCGCCGCCATCGCCGCGCGCCATAAGAAATGGGATGAACGCCCGGTGCTGATCGCCATCAAGGCTGAGGGCGCTGATCCGAGCGTTGAGGAGATCCGCGCCTTCTATGACGGCAAGATCGCCAGCTGGCAGGTCCCCGACACGGTAATCTTTGTCGACACGCTGCCGATTGGCGGCACCGGCAAGGTGCTGAAAAACAAGCTGCGCGATCAGTATGGCGACGTGCTGATGGACGATGCGTCCTGACATGACGG
The DNA here is from genome assembly GCA_047610385.1 of Paracoccaceae bacterium. Lineage (GTDB taxonomy): Bacteria > Pseudomonadota > Alphaproteobacteria > Rhodobacterales > Rhodobacteraceae > JBOCEF01. Next base: position 27,367 of record JBLGAC010000050.1, read on the forward strand.
CCCCGTCGGCGCATGGCGTCGGCGGGGCGCACCTGCAAACGGCCAAGGGGCGGATGATGCATCCGAACGCAGAAAAGCTGCGCGACAGGGCGCAGAAAAAAACCCTCAAGCGGCAGGAGAAGAAGGACGCGATTGCATTTAGCGCGATCAAGGCCCTCAGCGCGCTCGGATATGCGAACACGACGTTGCGGGACATTGCGGCGGACACAGATCTGTCGCTGGGAATGCTGCATTATTACTTCGATGACAAGGCGCAGTTGGTCATCTACTGCGTCAGCCTATACAAACAGCGCTTTGTTGCTGAGATCGACGCCACAATCGATGCCGCCGACACCCCCGATGCCTTGATCACCGCCTTTGCCAACGGGCTTGCGGGCGCGGTGGTCGAGGATTGGGACCATCACCGCCTGTGGTACGACATCCGCGCGCAAGCCATGTTCAGCGAAGATTTCCGCCCCATCGTCGCGGAGATCGAGGCCGCCTTGATCGCGGTTCTGGCCCGCGCAGCCGGGCGGCTGGATTGCGTGTCAGACGTGACAATCGGGTACGCCGCGCTCGACGGTGTGTTCAGGCAATGCACCTATCAATACGCGATGGGGGCCGGGCGTCCGCGCGCGGAAATCGCAGCCACCTTTGCAGCCTTGGTCAGAAAGCTGACGGCCTGAGCGGGGTCAGAACAGCCTGCCACCCACGGGCACGTCCAGATCGGGGCGCACCAGCACCACCTCTCCGCGCTCGTCAGGAACGCCGAGCACGAGAGCCTCAGACATGAATTTGCCGATCTGGCGGGGCGGGAAATTGACCACCCCCAGCACCTTGCGCCCGATCAGGTCTTCGGGCGCGTAATGCACGGTGATCTGGGCTGAGGACCGCTTGATCCCGATTTCAGGCCCATAATCGACCCACAGCTTCAGCGCGGGCTTGCGCGCCTCAGGATAGGGTTCGGCCTTGGTCACCCGCCCGACCCGGATGTCGAGCTTCAGGAAATCCTCAATGGTTGCGCCGCCGTTGGTCATGTCCCCGCCCTTTCGCCTGTGCATCTTGCGCCGCAGCTAACGACGCCGCGGCGCGGCAAGGCAAGACCGCGCCGCCACCGCCTTGCCCGATTGGGTTGAGGCCTAGGCCAAACTGTCCACGTCGGATCACCGCAAATGCGGCCGGGTCATCGCCCGGGCCGAAGAGATCGAGACCTCCGGCAGATACAAAGCCTCCGACCTGCGTAAATTCGTGGCATTGGCGGCGATGAAGGACATCACCGTTCTGGCCGCGCGCGCGGGTGTGCCGTATCTGCGGTTCGAAAAACAGACGCTGGGCGGCGACGCGGCTGCGCTGATTGGGGCCGAGAGCATCGCGCAGATCATCGCCGAACAGGTGCATGCCCAGCTGGGCCGCCCCCCTCGGATTGAGGAGCGCCGCGCACGGGTCGAGGATGAGAAAAAGCATTGGGTCTGCGCCAAGGGCTGCTGGCTGTGCTGCGCGTCGCACAAAAAGATCTCGGTCCCTCCGGCTGAGGCGCGGGCGGTCTGGGCGGCGCTGGCGCCACAAGCGCCCTGGACCCCGATTCACCCCAATGCGTGCGCCGCCCTCGGCCCCGATGGTGCCGCCGTGGTCTTGGATCGACCGATCGGGGCCGTTGCGAGGACGCATTCGCCAAGTTCGAGACGCATGGGAAACCGAAATCTCATTGGTGCGGGTCCGCTGGCCATATGACGCCCACGAGATTGCTGAGGCAGTTGGTTTCCTAAATAAACGTTCACTTCCACGGCAGGATCTGATCACGACCCTGCGTGCCTGCGAGAGGATTGAACGCTCAAGAAGGCCTTCTAAACTGGGAAAAAAATACCAAGCCCCTGAAAGTTAACAATTATTTTTAGATTAACAGCACAGATTCTTGTGACAGGCTGTGCAAACTTGAGCTTGCTACACTTGTGAATATGAACAATTTATGGTGGACTGGAATCGTTAAAGTTACCTTTATGAAAAAATCGGGGATCAAAATAATGCCGTGGATTAAGGAAGTGATGATGACCACAGCCGTGGCCTGTGTGTTTGCGTCGCCTGCGTTCGCCGTCGTTGTTGACGGTAGGTATACGAGCAGTGACAACTACGACTGGGTGTTCGACGTTGAAGCGACGACCGAAGATGGTCTCGTCACGTCCACATCCAAGCTTTACGTCAGCTCAAATACCGACCACCTCTACTTGTTCTATAGCGTCCCGCTGGAACTTAAGGACATGACATGGAGCCCACGAACGGGTGGCTGTTGCACTCATGACAGCTGGACGACAGAACAGAGTCTAAAGACTGTTGTTTTCTCTGAATTCTTCTCCTTTGATGTCGGCGTCGACACAGT